>CAZNVH010000066.1:0-16679 GCA_964576525.1 uncultured Enterobacteriaceae bacterium | reverse complement strand
GCCGTAGAGCGATTCCGCCAGGTCGCGGTAGTTCTTCTGCCACAGGAAGCTCTGCCAGTGGTGCGGGTTGCCGGCAAGCGTCTGGCCGTAGAAGCGCTCGAGGATCGCGACCTGCCGCGCCGGGATCTCGCCGCGCAGTTGTCCCGGCGCTATTCCCTCCACCCCCGCCCACGCGGCGAGCAGGCTCTCGAATTTTGCGTAGAACGCGGAGACGCTGGTCTCCGCCATGAACGCGTCGAGCTTCGCGCGCAGGGTGCCCGCCGGCTTGCCAAGATAGCCCTCCGGGCGCGAATCGAGCTCGAGCGCCTCCTGCAGCCGCAGCACCTTGGCGCCGCCCTGAAGCTGGGGCAGCGCCGCGATCGCCTCCGACACGATCGGCGCATCGACCGGCACCGACTGCATCGGGTCGCGCGCGAAGCGGTATTCGGCGATCTCCTGCGTGCCGCCGTCAGCGAGCGCAAACGTGCCGGTGCGCGTCTTGGTATTGCCCAGCCCGTCCGACACATTCACGATCGCCGAACCGAGGCTGAGCGAAGTAATGCCGAGCTCGTCCAGGCTTTGGGGCGTGAGCCCCGTGGAAGGATCGGCCAGCAGCAGGCGGCCGGACTCCGTGTCGAAGCTGCCGACCCGCAGGCTCGACCAGATCGGATCCAGGGAGGTGATCGCCCCATCCGCATTGCGGTCGTGCGCCGAGAGCGCGGCGAAGCCGTTCACCGCCAACTGCCCGCCCGCGAGGCGCGTGAAGTCCCCGAACAGCTCCTGCCCGTTGGAGAGCCTGCCGTCATCGTTCACATCCAGGACCAGCACCCCGTCGCCCGCCCCCACCCAGCCGGTGCGCTCGGCGAAGCCGTCGCCGTCGTGGTCGAAGTGCAGCCGGGCGCCCAGGCCCAGCGTCGAGATCCCCAGCCCATCGAGGTCCAGCACCAGCGGGTCGCCGCGGCGCGGAATCGGCGCTCCCATCGGGTTCGGCGGCGGTGGATCCGACGGCGCGTTCCCGGTGGGACCGCCCGGCTTCGGTTTCGGGAAGGGCGGCTGGTTCGGGCTGCCGGGATTCAGGTCGAGTTTTAGATCGTGATTGAGAAAGTCCCGGATCTCGATCTTGCCGCCTTGGCGGCTCTCTACGAGGAGTGTGACCGGCCCCTCGTCCGGGTCGCCCGTCGCCGTGTACGAGAAGCGCCAGTTGTCCGGGTCGTCATACCAGACGAGATCGTCCTCGTTCTTGCTGCGCCCCCCGGTAAGGGTCGTCCCCTGCCACTCGATCTTCCCGGCGTCATGCCCCCCGCCGGTCTCACCCCTGATGATGTCGTAGCCGTCGTCTTCACCGTTCAGGCGATAGACATAGGTATCGAAGCCTGCGCCGCCTTCTAGCCTGTCATTGCCCTTGTTGCCGCGCAGCAGGTCATTGTCGGGGCCGCCGTCGAGGAAATCCTTGCCCGAGCCGCCGTAGAGGAAATCGTCCCCGAACTCACCGAATAGCTGGTCGTCCGAAGTATCGAACTCATCGTCGACCTCCCTTCGCCCCCCATACAGGAAGTCACCGCCCGCGCCGCCAAACAGAAAGTCCTTGTGTACGCCTCCCACCAGGACATCCTTGAAGTCGTCGCTGTCGTCTCCGCCGTATAGAAAGTCCTCTCCCGCCCCACCGTGCAGCTCGTCTTCACCCGCATTGCCGCGAAGCGTATCGGCGAAACCAAAGATCGCGTCGTCGCTGTTTTCTTGATCTCCCCAGAGAACGTCCTTACCGGCACCGCCAAAGAGTTGATCAGCACCGTCCTGGCCAATCAGCCTGTCCTCGCCGGTGCGCTCGGTGTCATTGGGGTTAACGCCATCCCCGTAGAGCTGATCGTCTCCTTTGCCGCCCTCCAAACGGTCGTTGCCGCCACCGCCATAGAGGAAGTCGTTGCCGTCCTCGCCATAGAGCTTGTCCGCGCCGGCGTAGTTCGCGCCCGCGTAGCGGGCCGCGCTTATGCCCTCCTGCTGCTCGTCTCCCCAGATGCGATCGCTTCCTTCGCCGCCATAGAGCGAAGCGTTGTCGTCGCCCTTGCCTCCGACGATCACATCGTCGCCGGCACCGCCTCTTATCGTGTCGATCCCGCTGCCGCCGTGGATCTCGTCCGACCCGCCGCCCGCATCCACTGTGTCATCGCCGGAACCGGCCTCGATGTAATCGTTGCCCCATCCGCCGGAAATGGTGTCGCCTGCCGCGCCCCCGAAGATCTTGTCGGCGAAAGGAGACCCGTTGAGGTCGCTGTCAGTGCCATCTCCGCCGAACACGAGAGCTTCATCGAGCGGAATGCCGATATCCAGTGACGTGATGCGATCATCGACACGCTTGAACGCGCCGTTTCCGAGATTGAGACTTACCTTAACCGCCAGCGCCTCGGCGCGAGCCTCAAGCCATCTATCTGTTAAGCCACGATCCGTGTTCGGGTCGTAGAGCTCCAACGCCGTCTCGTAGGCGCTGTAGCTGGCCCCGAGAACCGCGAAGGGGTTGAGCTCTCTGAGGGCGTACCTATAGCCGATGTCTCCCTTAGCCAGAGAAGCCGAGAGCGCGCCCGATGTCAGATTCTTGAGCTGCAACGCCGATATACCGAAGGTTTGAATTGCGTCCCGGACTTCAAGAACGCGGGTGTAGAACGCGTTTCTGTCGGTTGGCGGGATTTCTATTGAAGTGCCCTTGAATATCTTGTATAGGGCGGCTACGCCCGTCTCGATCGTCTTTTCAACATTTACCGGCGCAGCCATCGCATCCGCGATCTGCGAATAGGCCGCAGCGGTGACAGACGGATCGATGGCTTCGAATAGCGCATAAAGAGCCGCCGCTTCGGAAAGCGTGCCGATGCGATGATTGCTGACGGGATTGATCCGAAACTCGGAGAAGATCCTGACGTTGGTGCCAGGTGAGTCTCCTTGAAGTGCTGCGCCATCAAGACCCGCGTCTGCAACAAGGTTGAAAGTCCGCCCCGGAAGGAACGTCCCTGTGCCGCCGATCGATTGAATGAAGCTCTGGAACTGTGGCGAATCGCGAAAGCCGAGGCGGTTGAAGGTATAGGCCTCATCTATCCTGCTCGGGAAAAGCGTCGTTGCCATCAATGTCAAGTAACCGCCGATTGAGTGGCCGGCTACGGCGATCGACGTGCCCGCTGGTACGAGGTTCAGGCCCTGCGCGTCAGCGATTCGCTCAGCGCCTGCTCCGCCAACTTGAAACTGCGGAACGAGCTCGGTAGTGGGAGCGAGCAGTCTCCTCACCCAATTCGCCAGCGCTATCGTCTGCGAACGCTCAAAACCGGCCGAGATAATGTTCCCATCGGCTATCACATCGAAGGTAAACCCTTCGGTCCCTCGAATTCCGAGCGTGTATCGATTCGTCGTCGTGTTGAAAAACAGCGTTGCCGCAAAACCAACCAGATCGTTGGGTATGTGGGCAACCACCTGATTTTCTGCCGCGAAGGCCGTGGCTTGGCTAGCCGACATGCCGGCAGCCACCAGCAACGCGGTGTTCACGGAACCTTGGGGAAGACCCTCCGCGTAAGCCGCGAATGCGTACTGAGAATGATCAAAGAACGCAGTTGCGCTAGCAGTCATGATGTTCTCCCGCCGCCGCCGAGAACAAGTTCACCGAATTGCGGAGTCTTGAGTTCATTTTGTGAATACGGATTGCTCCAGAGAGATGCGTCTGTCCTCAGATCGCGCGCAGGTCTTCGCGCGTTGATGCCCGGGCAACCAGTCGACCAGCCATCCGCCCCAATACATCACCTCCACCGCTTCGGCGAGGATGCTGTGGTCGTGCTCATCCGCGATTACCGTGCGCAGCACGGTGATCTTTGGCCAACCGGAGATCTGGGCCTCTGTGAACTTCGTTGTGTAGCGACTAGCAATCCTGAATCCATCGCGCGCCGGCGACGGCTCAGTGATCGGAGAACCGTCAGCTCTCAAGTACTTCTGATCGAGCCGAACGACGCGATGAACTTTCGTGAGAGCTTCCTTCTCGCAAAGGCGAACAAACCAGGCCCGTCCAACTACCTCGTCCCCAACGAGAACTGCGGCAAAGATCAAGAAGACAGCGAGGGCTACACTTACGCGCCAAGCCAGTGTTCTTTCGCTCTTTAGGACTCGGTACGTGAGATACGCCGCGAGAAATACGTACGCAATAGCGGCTATGGGCAAGAAAACGTACACGTAAAATACGTACGTCCCTGTCATAGCTGGCCTTTCGAACTAACCCGCATGGCGATCCTCAGGCCATTACTTGTAGTTCCCATCACACATTCCTCCCTGCCTCGGATGTTGTCGAAAGCGGCGGCCGCGGAGGGGTGCCAAAGCTCATGTGCCGGTCCACCTGCAGGCCGGGCGGAACCTGGTGGGCGATGAACAGGACGGTCGCGGTGCCTTTCAGCTTGTTGACGGTCTGCGCCAAGCTCTCCGCGGTCTTCGGGTCGAGGTTGCTGGTCGCCTCGTCGAAGATCAGGACCTTCGGGCGCTTGAGGAGCGCGCGTGCGATGGCGAGGCGCTGCTTCTGGCCGCCGGAGAGGCCGACGCCGTGCTCGCCGAGCGGGGTCTGGTAGCCCTGCGGCAGCCTCTCGATCGTGTCGTGGATCTCGGCGGCTTTGCAGGCGGTGACGATCTCCTCGAAGTTCGCGTGCGGGTTGGCCATGGCGAGGTTGTCGTAGACGCTGCCGGAGAACAGCAGCGTCTCCTGCGGCACGACGCCGTAGGTCTGGCGTAACTCGTTGGCCGACAGATGGCCGAGGTCGCGGGAATCGAGCAGGATGCGGCCGTCGTTCGGCTGGTAGAAGCCGAGCAGCAGCTTGGCGAGGGTGCTCTTGCCGCTGCCCGAGACGCCGCTGATGACGACGAGCTCGCCGGGCTTGATGGCGAACGAGACGTTGCGGAACAGGTAGGGGTGGCGCTCGCTGTAGCGGAACGAGACGCCCTGCAGCTCGATCGCGCCGGCGCCGCCGGGGGCGCGCGAGGGCGCGAGCGAGTAGGGCTCGGCGGGCGCGTTCATGATGTCGCCGAGGCGCTTCACTGCGATGTTGGCCTGCTGGAACTCCTGCCACAGGCCGGCGATGCGCAGCATCGGCTGCGCCATGCGGGCGGCGAACATCTGGAAGGCGACCAGCATGCCGATGGTGAAGCCGTCGTTGCGCATCACCAGCAGCGCGCCGGCGACCAGGATGGCGAGGGTCATCAGCTGCTCGAGCGCGTTGGCCACCACGTTGTAGCTGTTGGCGAGGCTGCGCGTGCCGAAGCTCGCGGCAAGGTAGGCCGAGAGGTAGTCGCCGTAGCGGCGCTCGAGCACCGGCTCGAACTGCAGCGACTTCACCGTCTCGACGCCCGAGATGTACTCGGTGACGAAGGCCTGGTTGCGGGCGCCGAGCAGGAACTGGCGGTTGAGCTTCTCGCGCAGCAGCGGCGTGACGGCGAGGCTGATCGCGGCGAGCGTGACTACGATGCCGAGGGCGATGAGCGAGAGCTGCCAGCTGTAGACGAACATCACGGCGAGGATCACCACCAGGAACGGCAGGTCGAGCACGAAGGAGATCGCCGCGCCGGTGATGAACTCGCGGATCGTCTCGACGCCTTGCAGGCGCGCCACCGTGGTGCCGGTCGGGCGGTGCTCGAAGTACGGCAGCGGCAGGCGGAAGAGATGGCTGAATACCTGGGTCGCGAGCACGGCATCGACGCGGTTGCCGGTATGCAGCACGAGGTACTGGCGCATCCAGGTCATCGCCGCGTTGAAGACGAGGAAGATGCCCAGGCCGGCGGCGATCGCGATGAGGGTGCTCTGCGTCTGGTGCACCACCACCTTGTCGATCACCACCTGGGTGAAGAGCGGCGTGGCGAGGCCGACGATCTGGAGGGCGAGCGAGGCGGCGAGCACGTCGCGCCAGATGCCGCGGTGGCGGGCGAGCTCGGGGACGAACCAGCGGAAGCCGAAGCTGCGCTTCTCGGCGCCATCCGGGTCGTCGAGCGCCGGCAGCGCCGGCGCGGCGAGCAGCACGGTCTCCTCGAAACGCGCGGCGAAGTCGCGCAGCGCGACAGTGCGCGGCGCTTCCTCGCCTGCGAGGAGGTACAGCAGCCCTTCGCGATCGGCGCGCACCAGCAGCGCCGGCGTGGACGGCGTGGGGTCGTTCGCGGACTGATCCAGCGCGCGTACGAACCCGAGGCAGGGGAGCGGCAGGGTGTCGAGCGCGTCGGACCGGGCGCCGGCGAGGCCGGCTTTCAGGCCGCAGGCCTCGGCGGCGCGCAGCAGCGTCGGCAGGTCGTAGGGCGGCGGAAACTGCTTGAGGACGAGCTCGGGATCGAACGGCACGCGGTGCAGCCGGCAAAGGCTCGCCAAGGCCCAGATAAAGCCCTCGGTGAGTACGGCGTCGCGTGCCACAGGCCGCGCTGCTTGCGCGTCCATGGGATCCCCCTGGACGCCAAGGTACGCCCAAAGGAGGAGCCCTGTAATCCCCCGCCGGTTCTAGAACTGCGGTACTAGCTGACCGCCAGCCCGAGGCGCGCCGCCACTGGTGTTGTCATCTTGTGTTAACTGCCTATCCCAGCGCCAGGCCGAGGCGCGAGGCGGCGACCACGGCTTCGGCGCGCGTCGACACGCCCAGCGCGGCGAACACCGCATGCACATGCTGCTTGACGGTATTCGGTGCGATCGAGAGCTCGGCGGCGATACGCTCGTTGTTGTAGCCCTTGAGGATCAGCCGCAGCACGTCCCTCTGGCGCTCGGTCAGGTCGAGGGTGGTGGCGCCCCGGCGGCGCGGCGCGCCTTTCCCAGGCTCCTCCAGCGCCTCGGGCGGCACGTAGGTGCCGCCCGCCGCGACCAGCTTGAGCGCGGCGACCATCACGTCGGGCTTCGAGGTCTTCGGAATATAGCCCGAGGCCCCAGCCTCGAGCGCGGCGAGGATCGAGCCGCGGTCGCAGGTCGCGGAGAGCACGATCAGCGGCAGCTTCGGAAACTTTCCGCGAAAGCGCGACAGCGCGTCCAGGCCGATGCAGCCCGGCAGGCCGAGGTCGAGCAGCACGATGTCCGGCCGATCGTCACCCGAAGCCTGCTCCATGCCGCCTTCGAGCGTGATCTCGGTCGACACCGAGACCTCGCCGAGCGCCTTGCGCAACACCGCCGGCATGATCTCGTTGATCAACGGATGGTCATCGATCACGAGCGCGCGCACGGGTCCATGGTAGTCCCGTTCATGTCAGGTTCTAGAACTAGCGGATTAGACCGGGGTGTCGCCTGCGCACGAATGTGCGCTAGGTCACAACCCAGCCCGGGCTTGGGACAACGGGATAAAGAATCAGCGGCTTGGAGCGCGCCGGACCGACTCGAACAGGCAGATCCCTGCGGACACGGAAACGTTCAGGCTCTCGACTTCGCCCCGCATCGGGATGCGCAGCAGCAGGTCGCAGCTCTCCCGCGTGAGGCGCCGCATGCCCTCGCCTTCGGCGCCGAGCACCCAGGCGATGGATTCCGGCAGGTCGGCCTGGTGAATCGTCTTCTCGGCGCGCTCGTCCGCGCCGACGATCCAGATGTTGCGCTCCTTCAGCTCGGCCAGCGTGCGCGCGAGGTTGGTCACCATCAGGTAGGGCGTCGCCTCCGCCGCGCCGCTCGCGACTTTGGACACCGCGGGGGTGATGCCGGCGGCGCGATCCTTGGGCGCGATCACCGCGTGCGCGCCGGCGGCGTTCGCCACGCGCAGGCAGGCGCCGAGGTTGTGCGGGTCGGTGACGCCGTCGAGGACCAGGAGCAGCGGCTTCTCGACGCTTTCCAGGATCTCGTCCAGGCTTTGGTCGAGGCTCGGAAGCTCGACCCGTGCAACCACGCCCTGGTGCCGCCCGCCGCCGTAGAAGCCGTCGAGGCGCTTCACCGGCACGCGCATCAGGCGCACGCCCGCGCGCTCCGCCGCCGCAGCGAGGTCCTTGCCGCGGGCGTCGTTGCGCGCCTCGTCGAGGAAGATTTCGACCACCGATTTCGGGTCCGCGCGCAGCCTGGAGAGGACCGCGTGGAAGCCGAACACAACGCGCGGCTCCTTTTTGGACGTACGGCTCAAGCGCCTGTCAGCAGGAAGTCGACGGCGCCGATGATCGCGCTTGCGTGCCGCGCCAAGTTCCCGACTTTCGCGCCCAAGGCCACAACGGGGATTCCCGCGAGGTCGGTGGTGGCCATCACGACCGACTTGCCCTCGACCGTGAACACGGGGTTGAGGCGGGTCATCGGCGAGCGCACTGCAGTTCGCGGCATCAATGGAACTACCACACGAGAGCGCAAGTCTACGAACAGGTCCGCCTGCACATCGAGCAAGTAAGGAAACTCGTCCCGGCTCGCTTTATTTGAATTTCGGTAGACATCGAAGCGCGCCACTAGAACCGGCGCAAACGGTCACTGAACACGCCCTTCTTCGCGACACGCTCGTTGTGCTGGTCGATGGCATCGGCATTCTCTTCAAGCCAAAGTGCTTGCCTCGCCTGCGCCACGCGCTCCCGCAAGCTCTCCTCGAGCAGTCGTGAAAGGTTTACGCCGAGCGCCTTTGCTTCCTCAAGCAACCGAACATCGATCGTGAGATTTGCGGGCCGCTTCATGCGCATAGCTTATGCGCATGCGCTCTGCGGGTCAATGGGCCCGGCCCTCAGGCAGGAACGAAGTCGATCTTGCGCGACTCGAGATCCACGCGCACCAGCTTCACCGTCATGCGGTCGGCGAGACGGAAGCGCTTCTTGGTGCGCTCGCCCATGATCGTGTGGCGGGCGGCGTCGAACTGCCAGTAGTCGCGGCCGAGCTCCGAGATGTGCACCAGGCCGTCGACGAAATAGTCATCCAGCGTGACGAACACGCCGAACGGCGTGACGCCGGTGATGGTGCCCGGAAACGTGCCGCCGACGTGGTCGCGCATGTAGTAGCACTTCAGCCAGTTCTCGACGTCGCGGCTGGCGTCGTCGGCGCGGCGCTCGGTCTCGGAGCAGTGCCGGCCGAGCGCATCCCAGTCGACGCCGGAATATTTCTGGTTCGCGAGAACGGCCTTGATCGCGCGGTGGACCAGAAGATCCGGATAGCGCCGGATCGGCGAGGTGAAGTGCACGTAGGCCTCGAACGCGAGGCCGAAGTGGCCGAGGTTGCCCGGGCTGTAGACCGCCTGCTTGAGCGAGCGCAGCAGGATGGTCTGCAGCAGCGCGAAGTCCGGGCGCTTGCGGATGCGCTCGAGGAGCTGCGCGTAGTCCTGGGGCCGCGGGATCTCGCCGCCGGGAAGCTGCAGGCCCAGCTCGGCGAGGAACTCGCGCAGCGCGCCGACCTTCTCGGCGGCCGGCACGTCGTGCACGCGGTACAGCACCGGGTGGTCGCGCTCGGCGAGGAAATTGCCGGCGCAGACGTTCGCCGCGAGCATGCACTCCTCGATCAGGCGGTGGGCGTCGTTGCGCGCCTCGCGCACGATCTTCTCGATCTTGCCGCGCGCGTCGAACAGCATGCGCGTCTCGGTGGTCTCGAAGTCGATCGCGCCGCGGCGCGCGCGCTGCTCGGCCAGCACCTTGAACAGGGCATACAGGAGCGCGAGGTGCTCCGGCGCCTTTCCCGAGGAGAGCTTGTGCCACACCTCGTTGTAGGTGAGCCGGGCATGCGAGCGGAACACCGCCGCGTAGAAGTCGTAGCGCTCGATCTGGCCTTCGGCGCTGATCGCCATCTCGCAGACCATCGCCAGCCGATCGACGTTCGGATTCAGCGAGCACAGGCCGTTCGACAGCTTCTCCGGCAGCATCGGGATCACGCGCCGCGGGAAGTAGACCGAGGTGCCGCGCTCGCGCGCGTCGGCGTCGAGCGCATCGCCGTGCCTGACGTAGTGGCTGACGTCGGCGATCGCCACCCACAGGCGAAAACCCCTGCCTTCGCGGCGCCCGTACACCGCGTCGTCGAAGTCCTTCGCGGTCTCGCCGTCGATGGTCACGAACTGCAGCTCGCGCAGGTCGCGCCGCCCACGAATTTCTTCTTCAACAACACTTTCGTGCATAGCGCGTGCGGCGACCATGGCCCGCTTCGAGAACTCGTGCGGCAGGTCGAACTTGCGCACCGCGATCTCGATCTCCATCCCGGGGTCGGCGTAGTGGCCGAGCACCTCGGCGACGCGGCCGATCGGCTGCGCGTGCTTGCTCGGCTGCGCCACCAGGTCGACGGTGACCACCTGGCCGGGCTTCGCCTTGCCCACCTCGGCGGGCGGGACCAGGATGTCGTGCGCGATGCGCCGGTCCTCGGGCACCAGGAACAGCACGCCGTGCTCCGCGTGCAGGCGCCCGACGATGCGGCGGTTGGCGCGCTCCAGCACCTCGACGATGGCGCCGGTCGGCCGGCCGCGCTGGTCGCGCGCGCCGACGCGCACCGCGACGCGGTCGCCGTGCATCGCCTCGCGCATCTCGGCGTTCGGCAGCACCACCGATGCGCCGCCGTCGTCGGGAATCAGGAAGCCGTGGCCGTCGGGATGGCCCTCGACACGCCCGGCGACCAGCGCGATGCGCTTGGCCACCAGCAGCGCCCCGGCGCGGTTCTGCACCACTTCGCCGGCGCGCTCGAGCGCGCCGAGCGCCTGGTGGAACGCGCGGCGCGCGTGGCGCGCGACGCGCAGGCGCGACGCGAGCTCGTCCTCGGTCAGCGGCGCGCCCGCGGCCTCGAGCGCCGCGAGAATGCCGCGCGCGTCCGGCGCGGCGTCGCGCTCGTCCCGATTCCTGCGGCGCAGTGCGGTTCTTCTGGGCTTTTTCTTTGACACTCTAGGGGCCCGCAACTAAAATCGCGCCTCCCCTGCCGAGGTGGCGGAATTGGTAGACGCACTAGGTTCAGGTCCTAGCGGTGGCAACACTGTGGGGGTTCGAGTCCCTTCCTCGGCACCAGATTCTCATCCAACAGCGTTCAGCCAAGTCCGCATAGTACCGTAGTTTCCCTCTGTAAACGGCGCTGACGAGATCCAAAGCCATCCGGGGGTATCCGTAGACAGCCGGGGGTATTTGGGGGTACTTTTAGGGGCATATACCCCCGGTCCATCGGGAGATACCCCCAATGCCTCTTACCGATACCGCAATCAGGAATGCCAAGCCCACGGCGCAATCCTACAAGCTCGCCGACGGCGAGGGCATGTATCTGCTGGTTCATTCGGGCGGCGCGAAGTATTGGCGGCTGAAGTACCGCTACGCCGGGAAAGAAAAGCTGCTCGCGCTCGGCGTGTATCCCGAGATCAAGCTGCAATCCGCGCGCAAGCGCCGCATGGCAGCGCGCGAACTGCTTGCGCACGGCATGGACCCCGGAGCGGAGCGAAAAGGCGAGAAGCGGACCGCGCGGCTGCTCGCCAAGAACACCTTCGAGGCGATAGGGCTGGAATGGCACGAGAACCAGCGCGGCAAATGGTCGAAGGCGCACGCTGGTGCCGTCATGACTCGACTGAAGCGCGAGCTGTTCCCGGCGCTCGGCCCGCGCCCGATTGCCGAACTAGACGCATCCGAACTGCTCGACGTGCTGCGGGGTATCGAACGGCGCGACGCCCTCGAAGTCGTCGCCAAGTGCCGTGTCATCGCCGGCCAGGTCTTTCGTTACGCCATCGCGAGCGGACGCGCGAAGCACGATCCTTCGCGCGACCTGAAAGGCGCTCTCAAGACGCGCGAGAAGCAGCACTACGCCCGGCTCTCGGAAGCGGACCTGCCCGAGTTCCTTGCGAAGCTCGATGGCTACGACGGCAACACGCTTACCAAGCTGGCGATGAAGCTGCTGGTGTTGACCTTCGTTCGCACGGGCGAGTTGCGCGCGGCGAAGTGGGGCGAATTCGACCTCGACAAGTGCGAATGGCGCATTCCCGCCGAACGCATGAAGTCCCGCGCCGAGCACCTTGTCCCGCTCTCGACGCAGGCGCTTGCGGTGCTCAAACAATTGCACGAGATCACCGGCGGGCGCGAACTCGTTTTCCCGAACGAACACCATCCCCTCAAGCCGATGAGCGAGAACACCATCCTTTTCGCGCTCTACCGCATGGGCTATCGCGGGCGCGCGACCGGGCACGGCTTTCGCGCCACGGCCTCGACGATCCTGAACGAGCAGGGATGGGATGCGGACGTGATCGAGCGGCAATTGGCGCACAAGGAAGCGAACAAGGTCCGCGCCGCCTACCACCATTCGGAGTATCTGGCCGAGCGCAGGAAGCTGATGCAGGCGTGGGGGAATTATCTGGATGCATCGAAGGTCGGCGCGGAGGTGATTCCGCTCCGTCGTTCGGGATAACCCATCCCAAGAAAGCCCTTGGCCCTTGCCGCCATATCTTGCTAGAATCCAGCACTACTACCCCGGTGGTTCCGCTGCCGGGCGCGGGGCCTCTTCGGAGGCCCTTGCTTTTTCGGGGGATGAACAATCATGGCGAAAGGCCCCTACCGCACCATCGTCTACGTAGACGGCTTCAACTTCTACTACGGCGCGGTCCGGGGCACGCCATGGAAGTGGCTCGACCCGGTGGCGCTGTTCCAGAAAGTGCTGGGACGGCAGAACACGCTGGTGAAGATCAAGTATTTCACCGCCCGCATCCAGCCTTCGCCGAACGATCCCACCGTCCAGGACCGGCAAGACGCCTATCTGCGCGCCTTGCAGGCCCATTGTCCCGTGGTCGAGTTGTACTACGGGCATTTCCTGCGCCACCGGATTTCCATGGAGCATGCCACTCCGCCGCCGCCCAGTGTCGAGGTGTGGAGGAACGAAGAAAAAGGTTCCGACGTGAACCTTGCCCTGCACGTCCTCAACGACGCCTGGCAGAATGCCTACGACTGCGCCGTGATCGTGTCCAACGACTCCGATCTCGCGGAATCCCTGCGGCTCGTGAAGGCACAGAATCGCAAGCTCATCGGCCTGGTGACGCCCGGCGCGCCGAAGCGCAAGACTTCACGCCAGCTCAAACAGCATGCGGACTTCGTGAAACCCATCCGCACCTGGATGTTGAAGTCGAGCCAGCTACCCAACCCCATTCCGGGCACCACGATCCACAAGCCGGCGAACTGGTAAAGATTTGCGGGGAGCCCCTTGGGGGCGGACGGGAAGCGTGGGTGCCGAGGCGGGAACGAGCACGCAGTGCGAGCCGCCGCAGGCAGACGCGCTGGGCGGGCGGGGGGACCACACTCCACCTTGCGCGCAGCGCCTGACCAGACCATCGCACTGGCGCGCAAGCGCGAGTGCGCCGATCAGGCTGTTGAGCAACGTGCGCACAGCGGACGTTGCGGTAGCTGGGCTGGGGCGCAAGACATAACCGGCCATTGCATGCACCGCGCGCAAACGGCGCGCGGGTCGTGCTGCGCGGAGCAGCTAAGCTGCGAGCGCGGCACTGCCAGGCAATGCGCGGTTATGTTAAATCGCTTGCGATTTACCCCAGGCCAGCGTTCGTGCCACGGGCGCGCGAGCGCCCCTGACTGGTGTTGCCCGGTGTAGCCGACGAAGCCGTGGGCCGGCTTTATGGCCGACGGCGTAGGCGGCGGGCAGCACGCACCCAAGCCCGAACAGCGCAGAAGTCGGCGGTGCCCGGACAGCGGTTGCCCAACGCGACAAAGCCAGGGCGCGGGCTTTCGCGCGCTGGCGCGGTGGAGCACGCGACGCCGTAGCCGCCTGCGAGCCGCAAGGGCTTGATGCGCAGCATGAAGCCCGCAGTGGCGAAGCGGCGGCGGGTTAGCAGGGACGGCGCCAAACGAAGGCACAGAGCCAGGGCGCGGCTTTATGCGCGCTGGCGGCGGTCGAGTCCGCGACGACGTAGCCCGGCGCGACGCTTGCGCCGTTGCACCTGCAAGCGGCGTGACGGGCGGTCCAAGTCAATACTCAGCTTTGCCCCTGTCCCGCCCCTGCCAGAGCCTTCGCGAGCAAGTCATCCACTGTACGGGCCACTTCATACCGTGCGGGATTTTCGCCGACGGCCAACGCCTTGAAATGGGCTTTGCCACATTCGATCTTCGCGCTCTCCTTGTCGCGGAGGTCGTCGGTGAAAAGGCTGCTCTTTGTTTCGACCACGAAGTACAAGCGCTCGGCACCGTCTTTCTCCACCAGCACCGCCCAGTCGGGGTTGTAGGGGCCGAGAGGCGTGGGAACGCGGAACCAGCCCGGTAGCTTGGCGTAAACGTTGATCGCCTCGTTGCCTTCCAGTTGCTCGGCAAAGGTGCGTTCGGTGTCGGACTGGTAGATCACCTGCTCGTGGACCGACTTGTTGGCGTCGATCATGGACTTGAGGTAGCCGCTTAGCTCTTCGGTCTCGAACAGTTGCTGGGCGTAGTAATCGTCCGTGCCGATGCGCTGATATTTGATGCCGTCCACGAGAGCGAGGCGCTTTGCGCGGTTGATGATCTCGGCGGCGAGCTCAATGAACTGCTGAGGGTTGCGCTTGAAGTCATCGAGCCGGGCGCTCTCCACGAGAATGCGGTGAATGCTGCGGCGGGTGAGTTGGGTCTTGTCCTGGAGGTCGGTGAGAATGTCGGGCAGATCGATGTCGCCCTCGTCGAGCGTCACGGGGGCGGAGGCGGCCGTCTCCTTCGTGTCCACGCCAGAGCGCCCGATGGCAAGGTCGGCTTTGCGCCATTGCAGACGGGTCTTGGCGATGGGCGGCGCGTCCTTGGTGGCCTGGATGCAGGTCGAGAGCAAGCCCTCGTTGTCGAACTGCACGCGGTAGGTAGTCTTGTGCTTGATGCGGTCCCACAGCGCCTTGAA
The DNA here is from genome assembly GCA_964576525.1 of uncultured Enterobacteriaceae bacterium. GTDB lineage: Bacteria > Pseudomonadota > Gammaproteobacteria > Burkholderiales > SG8-39 > SCGC-AG-212-J23. Next base: position 1,987 of record CAZNVH010000066.1, on the reverse strand, counting down.
GTCCGCGCCTTGCAGTACTGCCTGGCGGCTCTTCACCTGTTTGCGCTCGTCGGCGTTCTTGATTTCCAGGCGCCCGGCCAGCTTGCGCAGAATTTCCGTCACCTGCGGCAATTGGGCGGCGAACGGCGCCGGCAGGGTCAGCGTACCGTCCTTGAGCTTTTGGCGCAGGGTGTCCTGCACCTTGCCTTGGGCATTCACAAGGCCGGCGGCGCACAAATGCTCCCAGAGCACCTTCGACTGCTCGAAGCCCAGCGGCGCGGGCTGGCCGTCGGCTCCCGTGGCGCTCACCCCGGCGAATTGGTGCGTCTCCAAAATGCCGAAACGAATGCCGGTGTCCTGCTCGATTTCCTTTTGCAGGTTCTCGGCGAACTGTTCGTAGCTCTCGGTCGCGATCACGGTCAGCGTGTTCACCTCGAAGCCGCGCAGGCGCTCGCCTTTCTGGTTCACGCACAGGCGCAAGCCGCGCCCTATGGTCTGGCGGCGCTGTTGCTCGGAAGCCATCTCCCGCAAGGCGCAGATTTGAAAGACGTTCGGATTGTCCCAGCCTTCGCGCAGGGCCGAATGGGAGAAGATGAACTTCAGCGGTGTGTCGAAGCTCAACAGCTTTTCCTTGTCTCGCATGATCAGGCCGTAAGTGTTGTCGTCGGCCTGGGTGGTGCCTTTGGTGTCTTTGAAAACCTCGACCGTCCTGGTGCCGACCTTCTTCTTGTCGATGGAGAAATAGCCGTTGTGCACGTCCGCGGCGGCGGTCGTCAGGTCCACTTCTTTGAAGAGGCTCTGGTAATCGGGGTGTTTGGCGAGGCGGCGGTATTCCTCCTCGAAGATGCGGGCATAGTCGCCCTTCACCGGATTGCCGTCGGCGTCGTATTGCCGGTATTTATCCACGGCATCGATGAAGAACAGGCTGAGCACCTTGATGCCCTGCGGGGAGAGGCGCTTCTCTTTGTCCAGGTGCTCCTTGATGGTGCGGTGGATCATCTGGCGCTGTACGGCGAGCGGGTCCACGTCGCCGTAGGCTTCGCCGGGGCGGAGGTATTGCTCGCCGCCGGGGTAACGCAGTTCCAGGAACTCATCGTTCCTGGCCACGCGGATTTCGCCCACCCGGCAATCGCGGTACATCGCCCGCCCGGTGGCCATTTCCAGGTCGTCGCCATCCTGCACCGTGATCTCGCGGCGTTGCACGCCGGTGGCCGTCTGGGCGTCAACCGCCACCTTGGCCGTAATGACACTGCGTCTGTTGCTCACGGAGAGCAATCGCAGATACGCCTTGTTGTGCCCACCCTCCACGGAGGCCGCCGCCACTTCGATCTGCTTCACCAGCTTGCGTTCGTAGGCGTCCACCGCGTCGAGCTTGAACACCATGTGGTGTGCCTCTTTCGGCGTCGCGGAGTAGCGCAGGTTGCACAGCGGATTCATCCGCTCCATGGCCTTCTTACCCTTGCCGTCGAGCCCGCCTTCCACGCTCTGCGGCTCGTCCACGATGAGGATGGGGCGCGTCACCCGGATCAGATCGATGGGCTTCTCCCCGCCCGTCTTCTCGCTCGGGCGATACATCACGTTTTTCGATTTCTCACGGCGGGCGGCCTCGTCCGCCTCCTCGGTCTGCGCCTGCTGTTCGTCGCCGAACTTGTTGATGGCGCCCACCGTCATGACCATGATCTGGATCTGCGGGCTGGTGGCGAAGTTGCGCACCTGGCCGAGCTTCGCCGAGTCGTAGAGGAAGAAGTCGAACGGTGCGCCAGCGTAGAGCCCCTTGAGGTGTTCCGCTGCGATCTCGATGGTGTGATAGACGCCTTCCTTGATCGCCACCGACGGCACCACGATGACGAACTTGGTGAAGCCGTAGCGTTTGTTCAGCTCGAAGACCGTGCGCAGATAGACGTAGGTCTTGCCGGTGCCGGTCTCCATCTCGACGGTGAAATCCCCGGACGCGAGAGAGGGCGTAGGTGCAAGACCATGGCGGAGTTAGATGGCGTGCAGGTTCGCC
>CAZNVH010000065.1:0-22154 GCA_964576525.1 uncultured Enterobacteriaceae bacterium | reverse complement strand
TGAGCTTTCCAGCAACTGAAGGAGCCCGGGAAAATGAAACCTGCCGAAACGCTTGTCTTGACCCGCGATACCGGGGCGATTGCCCCGCCGCAATCCGCCAACCGCGTATTGAGGAACACCTACTGGTTGCTGTCGCTGACGTTGCTGTTCAGCGCCGGTGCGGCGGCCGTGACGGCGGCCCTGCAGCTGCCGCATCCGGGCATCGTCATCGCGCTGATCGGCTACTTCGGCCTTCTGTTTCTGACCGTCCGGCTGCGCAACAGCGGCCTCGGCCTGGTTTCAGTCTTCGCTCTGACCGGCTTCATGGGCTACACGCTGGGGCCGATCATCAGTCACTACCTGGCGATGCCGAACGGGCATCAGGTGGTGATGATGGCGATGGGCGGCACGGCCGCGATCTTCCTCGGGCTGTCGGCCTACGCGACGGCGAGCCGCCGGGATTTCAGCTTCATGGGCGGCTTCCTGATGACGGGCATCATCGTGGCTTTCCTGGCCGGCCTGGGGGCGATCTTCTTCGCAGTGCCGGCGCTCGCCCTCACAGTGTCCGCGGTCTTCGTGCTGCTGATGGCCGGCCTGATTCTTTACCAGACCAGCCAGATCATTCACGGCGGCGAGACCAACTACATCATGGCGACGGTGACGCTGTACGTCTCCATCTTCAACCTGTTCACCAGCTTGCTGCACCTGCTGGGCATCGGCAACAGCAACGAGTGAGTTGAACTGCAAGAGACCACGCCGTGGAAATCCTTTCCGTCGAATTTCTCACCGCGCTGCTCGCGATCGTCGTCATCGACCTGGTGCTGGCGGGCGACAACGCGATCGTGATCGCGCTTGCCTCGCGCAGCCTGCCGCGGCATCTGCAGAAGCAGGCGATCGTCTGGGGCGCCGTCGGGGCGATCGTGGTGCGCAGCGCGATGACGCTCGTCGTCGTCTGGCTGCTCAAGATTCCAGGGCTGCTGCTCGTCGGCGGCGCGGCTCTGATATGGATCGCCTACCGCCTGCTCCTGCCGGAGAACGGTGAAAGCGAAGACGGCAAGGTCAACACTGCGGTCGGTTTCTGGGGGGCGATCCAGACCATCGTGGTCGCGGACATGGTGATGGGGCTGGATAACGTCCTTGCCGTCGCCGGCGCGGCGCAAGGCAGCTACCTCCTCGTGGTCCTCGGCCTGCTGATCAGCGTCCCGATCGTGATCTGGGGCAGCACGATTATGCTGCGCTGGGTTGAGCGCTACCCGGGGATCGTCTATTTCGGCGCCGGCGTGCTCGCCTGGACCGCGGTCAAGATGATCACCAGCGAACCGTACCTGAAGGACGTGTTTGCCGCCAACGGCGCGGCGGCGGCACTTCTTTACCTCGCGGCGATCGGCGGCGTGCTGTGGGCCGGTTTCGTGAAAAATCACCGCAGGCTCGAGTCCCGCATCTCCGCGCGCCTCGCGGTGCTGGCCCGCCAGATCGAGGCGGAACGCAATCCAGAACGGAAACCCTTTGTCGCACCGCAAGGAGAAGACGCCATGTTGAGAGTGCTCGTTCCCGTCGACGGCTCGCGCAATTCGGAATACGCGTTGCGACATGTCGTCAACGGATTCATGAAAAGCCCCGGGATGGAGATCCATCTGCTCAACGTCCAGCCGCCTCTGTCGAGTCACATCGGGCAGTTCCTCAGCAAGAAAACGCGCGATTCGTTCCACCATGACGAGGCGGAAAAAGCGCTGCGACCGGCCAGACAACTGGTCGAGAAGTTCGGTGTGCCCTATTCGGCCCACGTCCGGGTCGGCGACAAGGCCGCGGCCATCGTGGACGAAGCGCGGCGCCTGCACTGCGACCGGATCGTGATGAGCACCGCGCGCAAGAACTCCCTCACCCGGATGCTGGAGGATTCGACCACCAACAAAGTGCTTGAGAAAACCTCGGTCCCAGTCGAGGTGATTGCCGGCGAAGCGATCTCGAAACTCGAACGCTACGGCCTTCCCGCTGGCTTGGGCGCCGCTTTTGCGCTGCTGGTGGCGGGGGCAGTGGACTGACGACCTCGACGCCAAACAATCTCGCTTCCCGTTGTCTCCGACCAACCGCACAAAGGACATGAAATGAAAGCACTCTTCGCAAGCATCTTTGCAGCCCTGTTCGCCCTAGCCTCCGTCGCCAGCTACGCGGCCGTTCCGGCCGCCGGCAGCGCCGTCTACAACTCCGACGAGAAGAAGGACGACGCAAAGGATCCCCCCACCGACACCGAGCGCAAGAACGAAGACGAGAAGAAAGAACCCAAGGACGACGACAAGAAATCCTGACGCAGCAGCAGTACGCCGGAAGCGAGGCCCTCCCTGCTCGCTTCCGGCTTTTTTACACCTATGGAGAGAAGCATCACGCGAATTCAGCGGCTAACCCCGCTTTTCGATAGCAACCGCCGCTGGGCGGCCGCCATGACGGAGCGCCAGCCCGACTTCTTCGAACGACTGGTCCGCCAGCAGGCGCCGCGCTACCTCTGGATCGGCTGCTCCGACAGCCGCGTTCCCGCCAACGAGATCGTGGGGCTGCTTCCGGGCGAGCTGTTCGTCCATCGCAACGTCGCCAACCTCGTGGTTCACACCGACCTGAACTGCCTGTCGGTGCTTCAATACGCGGTCGATGTTCTGCGCGTCGAGCACGTGATTGTGTGCGGCCATTACGGCTGCGGCGGCATCGCGGCGGCACACCGCGCCGCGCCCCTCGGCCTGATCGACAACTGGCTTCGCCATATCCAGGATACGCAGGAACGCCACCGCATGGAGCTCGATGCCGTCGGCGACGAGGCAAAAGCCTTGGATCGTCTCTGCGAGCTGAATGTGCTGCACCAGGCCCGCAACGTCTGCCGCACGACCGTTGCCCAAGACGCGTGGAAGCGCGATCAGCAACTCGCCGTCCACGCCTGGATTTACGGACTCAACGATGGCCTGCTTCAAGACCTGGAGTTCTCCGCGGACCGGCCCGACGAGGCGCGAGCGCTGCCACGTGCGTGATCTGTTAAGGAAGCTCGACCGGATTCGGTCCGCTTGATCCCCGCATCGCTCGCCAAGCAACTTTCCATCGAGCGCGCCGAGGCCGTGCGCGGCGGCTGTATCCATGAGTGTTATCGCGTCGTGATCCGTGGTCGCTCGTTGTTCCTCAAGGTGAACGATGCCCAGTACGCGGATGCTTTCGCCGCTGAAGCCGACGGTTTGAGTGCAATCCGGGCAAGCGCCATGCAGGCTCCACAGTCGGTCTCGCACGGCGTCGCCGAACGCAAGGCATTCCTGCTGCTCCAGTTTCTCGAGCTAAAAAGCGATGGCGATTTTGCCACGCTCGGACGCATGCTGGCCGCGCTGCATCGCCAGACCGGCGCGCGCTTCGGCTGGCCGCGCGACAACTACATCGGCGCCACGCCGCAGCAGAACGGCTGGTGTGACGACTGGGCGGAGTTCTGGCGCGAACGGCGCATGAAGCCGCAACTCGACCTCGCGCGGCGAAACGGCTTCGACATTGAGTTCAACTTCGAGTTGAAAAACCACGAGCCCCAGCCCTCGCTGCTGCACGGCGATCTGTGGAGCGGCAACGCGGGCTTTACCGCGGAGGGTCCGGTGGTCTTCGATCCGGCGGTGTACTACGGCGACCGCGAAGCGGATCTGGCGATGACCGAGCTGTTCGGGGGATTCCCGCCGGAGTTCTATAAGGCCTACGACGCGGCGTTTCCGCTAGCGGCGGGCTACGAGAAGCGCAAGCACCTCTACAACCTGTACCACCTGCTCAACCACCTGAACCTGTTCGGCTCAGGCTACCTTGGCCAGGTGAAGGAAACGCTACGCCTTCTGCGCCTCTAGCACCTTCTGCAGCTCGCCCGACTGGTACATCTCCTTAATGATGTCCGAGCCGCCGACGAACTCGCCGTTGACGTAGAGCTGCGGGATGGTCGGCCAGTTGGCGTAGTGCTTGATGCCTTCGCGGATCTCCGGATCGGCGAGCACGTTGACGGCGGCGAAGTCCTGCACGCCGCAGGCATTCAGCACCTGGACCGCGAGGGCCGAAAAACCGCATTGCGGGCCTTGGGGGGTGCCCTTCATGTAGAGCACGACGCGGTTGCCCGTGACCTGCTCCTTGATGCGCTGTTGGGTATCCATGGGAGCCATTTTATCGCGTTCCACCGCTCACCCGGGGGATACCCGCCAGATCGGGCCAGCTTGCGGTCGTTTCAAGGCCCGCGGATTCGAGAAGCACGCGCACCGCTTCGTGCTGCCCCGCGCCATGCTCGAGCAGCAGCCAGCCGCCCGGGAGAAGGTGGGCGGGCGCTTCGCGCGCAAGAACCCGGAACGAGTCGAGGCCGTCGAGCCCCGCCAGCAGCGCGAGCCGGGGCTCGTGCGGCAGGTCGGCCAGATGGGGATCGCCCACCACCACGTAAGGCGGGTTGGAGATGATCGCTTCAAAGCGCTCCCCGGCGACCGGCTCGAACCAGCGCCCGTGACGCAGCTCGACCTCCAGGCCGAAGCGCACGGCGTTGCGCCGCGCGACCTCGAGCGCGGAGGCGCTCGCATCGGTGGCGACGACGCGCGCGCCGGGCAGGTGGCGCTTGAGGGCGAGGGCGATGGCGCCCGAGCCGGTGCCGATATCGAGCACCGACGCCGGGCGGCGCGCCAGCGCCAGCTCGACCAGCAGCTCGGTTTCGGGGCGCGGGATCAGCACGGCGGGATTCACCGCCAGCTCGAGGCCGTAGAACTCCTTGCGCCCGAGGATGTAGGCCACCGGCTCGCCGGCGGCGCGACGCGCTGCCATTTGAAGAAAAGACTCTTCAACTTGAAAAGGCAGCTGCCTTTCAGGGTGAGCCAGAACACTGGCTTCTGAAAAGCCGGTCGCCGCGGCGAGCAGCAGGCGCGCCTCGCGCGCGTCGATGCCGCTCGCGCCGAGCGCCTGTTGGACGTTCAAGCGGCTTCTTCCGTGAGACTGGCGAGCTGCTCGGCGTGGTGCTCGGCGGCAAGCGCGTCCAGGAGCTCGTCGAGCTCCCCGTCCATGATGCGCTCGATCTTGTAGAGCGTGAAGTTGATGCGGTGGTCGGTGACCCGGCCCTGCGGGAAGTTGTAGGTGCGGATGCGCTGCGAGCGGTCGCCCGAGCCGATCAGGAGCTTTCTCGTCGAGGCGGTCTTCGCCTGCCGCTCGCTCGTCTGCTTGTCGCGGATGCGCGCCGCGAGCACGCCGAGCGCCTTCTCGCGGTTCTTGTGCTGCGAGCGCGAGTCCTGGCACTCGACCACGATGCCGGTCGGCAGGTGGGTGACGCGGATCGCGGAGTCCGTCTTGTTGACGTGCTGGCCGCCGGCGCCCGAAGCGCGGAAGGTGTCGACGCGCAGCTCGGCCGGGTTGAGCACCACCTCGTCGATGGCGTCGGCCTCGGGCAGCACGGCGACCGTGCAGGCCGAGGTATGGATGCGGCCCTGCGCCTCGGTCTTGGGCACGCGCTGCACGCGGTGCCCGCCCGACTCGAACTTGAGCCTGGAGTAGGCGCCCTGGCCGGCGAAGCGCGCGATCACCTCCTTGTAGCCGCCGAGCTCGGAGGCGCTCTCGGAGATGATCTCGACCTGCCAGCCGCGGCGCTCGGCGTAGCGCGTGTACATGCGGAACAGGTCCCCGGCGAACAGCGCCGACTCGTCGCCGCCGGTGCCGGCGCGCACCTCGACGAAGATGTTGCGATCGTCGTTGGGGTCGCGCGGCAGGAGCGCGCGCTGCAGATCGCTCTCCAGCCGGTCCATGTTGGCGCGCGCCGACTTCAGCTCCTCGTCGGCGAAGGCCTTCATCGAGGCGTCCGCCGCCATGTCGCGCGCCGCGCCGGCGTCGCGCTCGGCCTGCCTCCAGCGCTCGTACAGCGCGACGCTGCGGGACAGCTCGGCGTATTCGCGCGACAGCTTCTTGTACTGCTCCATGTCGCGGGTGGCGTTCTCCGCCGCGAGCAGCCCGTCGAGGTCGCCCAATCGCCCGACCATGGCGTCGAGCTTGGCGCGCAGCCGCGGGTTCACTGGTCGGGCTTCTTGAGCGCCTGCGTCGGTGCGTGGATCAGCTTGTTGGTGAGCGACTGCGACAGCGCCTCCAGCACCTTCGCCGGATCCTCGCCGCGCCCGAGGAGCCTGAGCGCGTGCTGCAGCTCCTCGCGGCGCGTGCCTTCGGCCTGCTCGCGCAGCGCGCGGATCAGCGGCACGCTCTCGCGCACCTGCATCCAGCTCATGAACCGCCCGACCTGCGTGTCGATGATCGCCTCGGCCTGCTCGAGCGCCGAGCGGCGCGAGTCGAGGTTGGCGGCTACGATCTCGCCCAGGTCATCGAGGGTGTAGAGGAACACGTCGTCGAGCTCGCGCACTTCGGGCTCGATGTCGCGCGGCACCGCGAGGTCGACCATGAACATCGGCCGCCGGCGCCGGGCGCGCAGCGCGCGCTCGACCAGGCCCTTGCCGAGGATCGGCAGCGACGAGGCGGTGCACGAGATCACGATGTCGTGCTCGTGCAGGTGCTCGGCGAGCGCTCTCAGCTCGATGGCGCCGGCGTTGAAGCGGTACGCGAGCCGCTGGCCGCGCTCGAGCGTGCGGTTGGCCACCGTGATGCGCGCCGGCGCCTGCGCCGCGAAGTGCGTCGCCGCCAGCTCGATCATCTCGCCGGCGCCGATCAGCAACACGCTCTGGTCCTTCAGGCTGGGGAAGATGCGCGCCGCGAGCTTCACCGCCGCCGCGGCCATCGACACGCTCGCCGCGCCGATCGGCGTGGTCGAGCGCACTTCCTTCGCCACCGCGAACGAGCGCTGGAACAGGCGGTGCAGCACGCTGCCCATCGTTCCGGCCGACTCGGCGGCGCGCGCCGCCTCCTTCATCTGGCCGAGGATCTGCGGCTCGCCGAGCACCATCGAGTCGAGCCCTGAGGCGACTCGGAAGGCATGACGAACCGCCTGTTCGGTGGGCAAGGTATAGAGATACGGCTGCAACTCGTCGGGCCCGAGGCGGTGGTACTGCGCCAGCCAGCGGGCGAGCGACGCCGGCTGCTCGCCGGAGACGTAGAGCTCGGTGCGGTTGCAGGTCGACAGGATCGCCGCTTCCTGGGCGAAGTCGCGCTTCAGCTCGCCGAGCGCCTCGCGCAGGCGCTCGACGTGGAACACCACGCGCTCGCGCACCGCGAGCGGCGCGGTCTGGTGGTTCAGTCCGAGAGTGAACAGCGATGCGGCCACAGGTCGCTGATTATAGGACAGACTATAATTCGTCCTCGATGGACACGCTCGGGCGCATCCGGCAGTTGGCGGCGAAGGAGTTCTCGATCAATCCCGACGGGCTGGACCCGGCCGCGCCCCTCGACACTCTCGGCATCGATTCGCTCAGCTTTATCGAATTCATGTTCAAGGTCGAGGAGGAGTTCGGCGTCAGCGTCTCCGACGAGGACCTGAAGTCGATCAGAACGCTCGCCGACCTCGAGCGCCACGTCGCCGCCGCCCTCACCGCCGCCGGCAAGGCCTGACCCGGCGGCATGGCCGCGCGCCGCGTCGCCGTCACCGGAGCCGGCGTAGTCTCGGCGCTCGGCACCACCCTGGAGGAGTTCCATCGCTCGCTCGCCGCCGGCCGCTCCGGCATCCGCCGGCTGCCGCCCGAGCTGAGCGAGCATTCCGGAGTACAGGTCGGCGCGACGCTCGACTGGGATACGGGCGTTCTGTTCAAGGGTCCCGAGGCGACCAACCTCGACCGCGTCACGCAGTTCGCGCTCAGCGCCGCCGCGCAAGCGCTCGCCGCCAGCGGCCTGGACCTCGCGGCGCAGGACCGCGACCGCATCGGCGTGTCCTGGGGCACCGGCATGGGCGGCGCCCACACCCAGGAGAAAAGCTACAAGCAGGTCTACGGCGCGGGCGAATGGCGCGTGCGGCCGCTGACCGTGGTGATGGGAATGAGCAACGCCGCCGGCGCGAACGTCGCGGTGCGCCACGGCCTGCGCGGGCCGTTCGCCAACTACTCGACCGCCTGCTCGTCGTCGGCGATGGCGATCGGCGAGGCGATGCGCAACATCGTCGGCGGCCGCGCCGACGCGATGATCGCCGGCGGCGCGGAAGCGCTGCTCACCCCGGGCATCCTCGCCGCCTGGCAGGCGCTGCGCACGCTCGCGCCCGCGGACCCGGCCGATCCCACGGCGAGCTGCAAGCCCTTCGACAAGCGGCGCGCCGGGCTGGTGCTCGGCGAAGGCGCCGCCGCCTTCGTGCTCGAAGAGGAGTCGCGCGCGCGCGCGCGCGGCGCGCACATCTACGGGCTGCTCACCGGCTACGGCAACTCGTGCGACGCGGTGCACATGTCGCGCCCCGACCGCGACGGCCAGGTGCGTGCGATGCGCGCGGCGCTCGCCGAAGCCGACCTGCCGCCTGCGGCCATCGGCTACATCAATGCCCACGGCACCGCCACCGCCATCGGCGACGTGGTCGAAGCCGAGGCGATCAACGCCGCGTTCGGCGATGCGGCGCGCGAGGTGCGCGTCAGCTCGACCAAGTCGCTGCACGGCCATCTGCTCGGCGGCTCGGGCGCGCTGGAATTCGCCGCGGCGCTGCTCGCGCTCGACCAGGGCGTGCTGCCGCCCACCGGCTTTCTGCAGGACCCCGACCCGGAGTGCAAGCTGCGCCACGTCGCACTCAAGGCCGAGCGCATCGACCCGCCGCGCGCGGTGATGTCGAATTCCTTCGCCTTCGGCGGCTCGAACGTCGTGCTGGTTGCCGTCCGCGCCTAGCAGGGAAGCTGTGGTGGCCAAGGCCGGAATCGGCCTTGGCGGGCGATTTTGCGCTGCGCGCGAAATTGTGGTGGCCAAGGCCGGAATCGAACCAGCGACACACGGATTTTCAGTCCGCTGCTCTACCAACTGAGCTACTTGGCCTGCCGGGCTACTGCGGGAAGGCGCGGATTATAGCCCGGGCTAGCGGGGCTCGGATTTCTCGAGGCTGTAGCCCAGTCCGCGCACCGTGACGATGCGCACGCCGCCGGGCTCGAGCTTCTTGCGCAGGCGGTGCACGTACACCTCGATGGCGTTCGGCGACACCTCCTCGCCCCACTCGCACAGGTGCGACACCAGCTGGTCCTTGGACACCAGGCGCCCGGCGCGCTGCAGGATGATCTCGAGCAGGCTGACCTCGCGCGCCGACAGCTCTAGCGCGTCGCCGTTCAGGCGCGCGACCCGCCCGACCTGGTCGTAGGTGAGCGAGCCGTGCCGCAGCAGGGTTGGCCCTCCCGCCATGCCGCGCCGCATCAGCGCGCGCACGCGCGCCACCAGCTCGGCGAGCTCGAACGGCTTGGCGAGGTAGTCGTCGGCGCCCGCATCCAGGCCGCGCACCCGGTCGTTGACCCCGTCCAGGGCCGTAAGGATCAATACCGGGACGCGCGAGTCGCGCATGCGCAGGCGCCTGAGCACGTCCAGGCCGGATTTCTTCGGCAGGCCGAGGTCGAGGATCAGCAGGTCGAAGTCGTCGGTCTCGAGCGCGCTGTCGGCTTCCGCGCCGTTCTCGACCCAGTCGACCGCATAGCCGGACTGACGCAGCGTACGCATCACGCCTTCGGCCAGGATCGCGTCGTCCTCCGCGACTAGGATCCTCATGGTTTTCAGTCTAACAAAAGAAAAGGGCCCTTTCGGGCCCCTTCCCTGCACTGCTTGCTGCGGAACTACATATCCATTCCGCCCATTCCGCCCATGCCACCCATGCCGCCGTGGTCATGGCCGCCGCCACCCTTCTTCTCTTCCACCAGCTCCGCGACCATCGCGTCGGTGGTGAGCATCAGGCCGGCCACCGAAGCGGCGTTCTGCAGCGCGAAGCGCACGACCTTGGTCGGGTCGATCACGCCTTGCGCCACCATGTCGCCGTACTCCTCGGTCTGCGCGTTGAAGCCGTAGTTGCCCTTGTTCTCGAGCACCTTGTTCAGCACCACCGAGGGCTCGGCGCCGCTGTTGTCGACGATCATGCGCAGCGGCTCTTCCAGCGCGCGCATCACGATCTTGATGCCGCCGTCCTGGTCCTGGTTGTCGCCCTTGAGCTTGCCTTCGAGCGCCTGCTTGGCGCGGATGAACGCCACGCCGCCGCCCGGGACGATGCCCTCTTCCACCGCGGCGCGGGTCGCGTGCAGTGCGTCCTCGACGCGCGCCTTCTTCTCCTTCATCTCGACTTCGGTGGCGGCGCCGACCTTGATCACCGCAACGCCGCCGGCGAGCTTCGCCACGCGCTCCTGCAGCTTCTCCTTGTCGTAGTCGCTGGTCGCCTCGTCGATCTGCACGCGAATCGTCTTGACGCGGCCCTCGATGTCCTTCTTGACGCCGCTGCCGTCGATGATGGTGGTGTTCTCCTTGCCAGCCTCCACCTTCTTCGCCTTGCCCAGGTCCTTCAGCGTGGCGTTCTCGAGCTTGAGGCCGAGCTCCTCGCTGATCACCGTGCCGCCGGTGAGGATCGCCATGTCCTCCAGCATCGCCTTGCGGCGGTCGCCGAAGCCGGGCGCCTTCACCGCGACGGTCTTGAGGATGCCGCGGATGTTGTTCACCACCAGCGTGGCGAGCGCCTCGCCTTCCACTTCTTCGGCGATGATCAGCAGCGGCTTGCCGGCCTTCGCCACCTGCTCGAGCAGCGGCAGCAGCTCGCGGATCGACGAGATCTTCTTGTCGTGCAGCAGGATGTAGGGATCCTCGAGCACCGCGATCTGCTTCTCGGGGCTGTTGATGAAGTACGGCGACAGATAGCCGCGGTCGAACTGCATCCCTTCGACCAGGTCGAGCTCGTTCTGCAGCGTCTTGCCGTCCTCGACCGTGATCACGCCTTCCTTGCCGACCTTTTCCATCGCATCGGAGATGATCTTGCCGATGTCGAAATCGGAGTTGGCCGAGATCGACCCGACCTGCGCGATTTCCTTCGTCGTGGTGCAGGGCTTGGAGATCTTCTTCAGCTCTTCGACCACGGCGAGCACCGCCTTGTCGATGCCGCGCTTCAGGTCCATCGGGTTCATGCCCGAGGCGACGAACTTCATCCCCTCGCGCACGATCGCCTGGGCCAGCACGGTCGCGGTGGTGGTGCCGTCGCCGGCGACGTCGGAAGTCTTGGAGGCGACTTCCTTCACCATCTGCGCGCCCATGTTCTCGAACTTGTCCTTGAGCTCGATCTCCTTGGCGACCGATACGCCGTCCTTGGTGACGGTCGGGGCGCCGAACGAGCGCTCGAGCACGACGTTGCGGCCCTTGGGCCCCAGCGTCACTTTCACGGCGTCGGCCAGGATGTTCAATCCATGGACCATCTTGGCGCGCGCGCTTTCGTGGAAACGTACTTCTTTGGCAGGCATTTGTTTCTTCTCCTATTGCGAAAGGGTTGTGAGGCTTACGAGCCTTCGATGACGCCCATGATGTCTTCCTCGCGCATCACCAGCAGCTCGTCGCCCTTCACCTTGACGGTCTGCCCGGAATACTTGCCGAAGAGCACGCGGTCGCCGACCTTCACATCGATCGGGATCAGCTTCCCGGAATCGTCTTTCTTGCCTTTGCCGACGGCGACGATCTCGCCCTGGTCGGGTTTTTCGGCGGCGGTGTCGGGGATGACGATGCCTCCCGCGGACTTGCGCTCTTCCTCGATGCGCTTGACGATCACGCGGTCATGCAGCGGACGGATTTTCATACTGTGACTCCCATTTCAAAATTTCGATGTATTACAATGGCTTGGATGAATCCAAGCCGGGGATCCGTATTTAGCACTCAAGTACTGCGAGTGCTAATAATAGCCCCTATGCCTTGGTTTTTCAAGAGCTTCGCGCTTCTGTCAGTGCTCACTTCGGCTGTAGCCCTGGGCGCAGACCTGCCCGAGGCCGTGCGGAAAGGGCTGCGCGAGGCGCGCATCCCGGCGGCGGCGGTCAGCGTAGTGGTGCAGGAAGCGGGAGGGCGCGCGCCGGCGCTGTCGTTCAATGCCGCGACGCCGAGGAACCCCGCCTCGGTGATGAAGCTGCTCACCACCTACGCGGCGCTCGAGCTCCTCGGCCCCGCGTACCGCTGGAAGACCGAGGTCTACGCCGACGGCGAGGACCTCGTGCTCAAGGGCTACGGCGACCCGAAGCTCAACTACGAGAGCTTCTGGATGATGCTGCGCGGCCTGCGTGGGCGCGGCCTGCGCGAGATCCGCGGCGATATCGTGCTCGACCGCAGCTACTTCGCCGCGGTCGCGGCCACGCCGATCGACCACGAGGCTTTCCGCCCGTACAACGTCGCGCCCGACGCGCTGCTGGTCAACTTCAAGTCGCTGCGCTTCGTCTTCCTGCCCGAGGACGGCAAGGTGCGCGTATTCGTGGAGCCGAGCCTGCCCGGCCTGGAACTGGTGAATACCCTGCGCCCGGCGGAGGGTCCCTGCCCCGAAGGCAGCGCCTTCCGCGCCCTGATCCAGGCGGGCTTCCAGTCGCGCCCGCCGCGCGCCGCGTTTACCGGCCTGTACCCGGTCTCCTGCGGCGAGCGCGAGCTCAACGTCGCGCTGCACCACCCCGAGGACTACGCCGCCGGGATGCTCCGCAGCCTGTGGGCCGAGATGGGCGGCACCTGGCAGGGCAACTTGCGCGAAGGCGCGACCGGCCCCATGGCGCGCCTCCTCTACACGCACGAGTCGGCGCCGCTAGGCGAGATCGTGCGCGACATCAACAAGTTCTCGAACAACGTGATGGCGCGCCAGCTCTACCTCACGCTCGCCGCCGAGCGCGGCGGCGCGCCGGCGCAGCCCGAGGCGGCGGCGCGCGCGCTGGCGCAGTGGCTCACCTTCAAGGGCATCCCCGCGCCCGAGCTGGTGATGGAGAACGGCTCGGGGCTGTCGCGCCTCGAGCGCGCCAGCGCCGCCACCCTGATGGCGCTGCTGCAGTCGGCCTGGCGCAGCGCGGTGATGCCGGAGTTCGTCGCCTCGCTGCCGGTGGTCGCGGCCGACGGCACGATGCGCAAGCGCATGCACGGCGAGGCGGTCGCGGGCAACGCGCACATCAAGACCGGGCTGCTCTCGGACGCGCGCGCCATGGCCGGCTACGTGCTCGACAGGAGCGGCCGGCGCTACGCGGTAGTGATGATCGCGAACCATCCCAACGCGCCGCAGGCCGACGCTGCCTTTGAGGCGCTCCTAGCGTGGATACGAACTGGAGCTAAAGCCCAAGGTCCCGCCACATCTGGTCCACGCGATTCTTCACCGCGTCGTCCATGACGATGGCGCGGCCCCAGCGCCGCGCGGTCTCGCCCGGCCACTTGTCGGTCGCGTCGATGCCCATCTTGGAGCCCAGGCCCGACACCGGGCTGGCGAAGTCCAGGTAGTCGATCGGGGTGTTCTCGACGATCGTCGTATCGCGCGCCGGGTCGACGCGCGTCGTCAACGCCCAAATCACTTCCTTCCAGTCGCGCACGTCGACGTCCGCGTCGCACACCACGATGAACTTGGTGTACATGAACTGCCTGAGGTAGCTCCAGATGCCGAACATCACGCGCTTGGCGTGTCCCGGGTACTGCTTTTTCATGCGCACCACGGCCATGCGGTACGAGCAGCCTTCCGGGGGAAGGTAGAAGTCCAGGATCTCCGGAAACTGTTTCTGCAGTAAGGGAACAAAGATCTCATTGAGCGCGGCGCCGAGCACGGCGGGCTCGTCGGGCGGCTTGCCGGTATAGGTGGAGTGGTAGATCGGCGAGCGGCGCATGGTGATGCGCTCGACGCTGAACACCGGGAAGCGCTCGACCTCGTTGTAGTAGCCGGTGTGATCGCCGTGCGGCCCCTCGTCCGCGGCATCGCCCGGCTTGATCACGCCTTCAAGCACGATCTCGGCCGTCGCCGGCACTTCCAGGGCGCTGCCCAGGCACTTGACCAGCTCGGTGCGCGCGCCGCGCAGCAGCCCGGCGAACTGGTACTCGCTCAGCGCATCCGGGATCGGCGTCACCGCCGCGAGCGTGGTCGCCGGATCGGCGCCCAGGGCGACCGCCACCGGGAAGGGCTCGCTCGAGGCGCTGCAGTGATCCTGGTAATCGAGCGCGCCGCCCCGGTGCGCGAGCCAGCGCATGATCACGCGATTGCGGCCGATGACCTGCTGGCGGTAGATGCCGAGGTTCTGCCGCGGCTTGGCCGGGCCGCGGGTCACCGTCAGCCCCCAGGTGATCAGCGGGCCGGCATCCTGCGGCCAGCAGGTCTGCACCGGCAGCTGAGCGAGGTCCACGTCCTTCCCTTCAAGGACGATTTCCTGAGAAGCTGCGGCGGACAGGATTTTCGGCGGCAGGTTCAGGAGCTGCTTCCACAGCGGAAACTTTTCCCAGAGATCGCGCAGGCCTTTCGGCGGCTCGGGCTCGCGCAGGAAGGCGAGCATGCGGCCGACTTCGCGCAGCGCACCCGCGTCGGCGACGCCCATCGCGGCGGCGACGCGCGCGGTGGTGCCGAACAGGTTGGCGAGCACCGGGATCGAATGGCCGGCCGGGCGCTCGAACAGCAGCGCCGGCCCGCCGGCGCGCAGCACGCGGTCGCAGATCTCGGTCATCTCCAGGCGCGGCGAAACCGGGGCGGCGATGCGCTTGAGCTCGCCCTTCGCCTCGAGCTGGGACATGAACTCCCGCAGGTCGCCGTAGCTCATCGCTTGAGGAGCATGAGGCGCTCGCCCAGCGCCTCGGAGAACTCGAGCAGCGCCGCGTCGCGCCCGCGCGAAGGAAACTCGCGCTCCGAGCCGGGCAGGCTGACCGCGAGCAGCGTGCTACCCATCCAGCCGAAGGTGCACAGCGCGCCGCCGCCGATCGCCGCGCCGAGCGCCGCGGCCGGCATCAGGCTCGCCAGCGCCTCCAGGAAACGGAAGAAGCCGAGCAGCAGGCGCGTCGTGCCCTGCGCGCCGGCCGCCGCCATCTCGCCGGCGGCGCCGCCCGCGAACGCGGCCACCGGCCCCGACACCGCGAGCAGGCCAAGCCCGGCGAGCACCAGCGTCACGCCCCAGCCGAGCTTGCGCGCGTCGCGCTGGAAGGAAACGCGCACCGCGGTGACGCCGGCGAGCGGCAGGGTCTCGAGGTGCCGGTCGCTGCGATGCACCAGGCAGGTCGGGTACAGCGTCAGGTGCGAGCCGCGCAGCGTGCCGTTCGCGAACGCGAAGCGCGTGATCGCCGGGCCGGCTTCGCTCATGGGAAGCTGAAAACGATGCCGGCGAAGATCGCCCCGCCGACCCAGTTGTTGTGCATGAACGCCTTGAAGCAGCCCTCGCGGCTGCGCCCGCGGATCAGCCGCCAGTGATGGACCATCATCGCCACCGCTGCACTCAGGCCAAGGTAATACGGCCAAGCAAGGGATCGTTCTAGTCCTAAAGAAAACAGAAGCAAAACCATGGCTGCATAACTCGCCATCACCGCGGCGACGTCCCAGCGCCCGAGCGTCAGCGCCGAGGTGCGGATGCCCAGCTTCGCGTCGTCGTCGCGGTCGACCATGGCGTACTCGGTATCGTAGGCGAAGCAGTAGAACAGGTTGGCGGCGAACAGCCACCAGCACTCGGGCGGCAGACGCTCCTGGATCGCGGCGTAGGCCATCGGGATGCCGAAGCCGAAGGCGATGCCGAGGCAGGCCTGCGGCAGCGCGAAGAAACGCTTGGTGTAGGGATAGATCGCGGCGATGGCGAGCGCGGCGAACGATAGCAGGATCGCCAGCCGGTTGAGCAGGAGGACCAGCGCGAACGCGGCGGCCGCGAGCAGCGCGGCGACCGCCAGCGCCTCGGGCGCGCGGATCTCGCCGGCGGCGAGCGGGCGCGCGCGCGTGCGCTCGACGTGCGGATCGAAGCCGCGGTCGGCGTAGTCGTTGATCGCGCAGCCGGCCGAGCGCATGAGAAAAGTTCCGAGCACGAAGATCAGCACCATGCCCGGCTCGGGCCGCCCGTCCGAGGCGAGCCACAGCGCCCACAGCGTGGGCCACAGCAGCAGCAGCGCGCCAATCGGCTTGTCGAGCCGGATCAGGCGCTCGTAGGCGTCGAGACGCTTGACGATGAACGCCAGGTCCATGGGCGGAGGATAACTCAGGCTCGGGTCGGGTCCGGGCTCACGTGTGCGTGAGCTCCTGCCTTGAGCCGAGCCAGCGCTCCACATGCGCGCGCGCCGCTTCGGGATCGCGTTCGATCAGGTCGGCGGCGGCGCGCATCGCCGCTTCCACGAGATCCCGGTCGCGCTCCAGGTCGGCGAAGCGCAGCAGCGGCGCGCCGCTCTGGCGCTCGCCGAGAACCTCGCCCGGCCCGCGCAGCTGCAAGTCGCGCGCCGCGATCGCGAAACCGTCGGTGGACTCGCGGATCACCTTGAGCCGCTCGCCGGCGCTGCCCGACAGCTTGCCGTAGAGCAGGATGCAGAAGCTGTCTCGCGCATCCCTGCCGCCGGCGCGGCCGATGCGCCCGCGCAGCTGGTGCAGCTGCGCCAGGCCGAAGCGCTCGGCGCTTTCGATCACCATCAGCGAAGCGTTGGGAACGTCGACGCCGACCTCGATCACGGTGGTGCAGACCAGCAGCTGGGTGCGGTTTTCCTGGAAGCCCTGCATGACGCGCGCTTTCTCCGCGGGCGCCAGCCGGCCGTGCAGAAGCTCCACCCGAAGCCCTTTCAGCTCCCGTTTCAGCTTCTCGTGCGTATCCAGCGCCGTTTGCAGCCCGGCCTTCGATTCCTCGATCACCGGGCACACCCAATAGGCCTGCTGCCCCTCCGCGCAGGCCTCGCGGATGCGCTTCAGCACTTCGGCGCGCTTGTCCGCCGAGAAGGTTCGCGTCGTGACCGGGAGGCGCCCCGGCGGCAGCTCGTCGATGGTCGAGACGTCGAGGTCGGCAAAGTAAGTCATCGACAAGGTGCGCGGAATCGGTGTCGCGCTCATCATCAGCTGGTGCGGCACCGCGCCCGCTGCCTTCTTGCGCAGCTGCAGGCGCTGTTCGACGCCGAAGCGGTGCTGCTCGTCGACCACCGCGAGGCCGAGGCGGGCGAACTCGGCGTTCTCCTGGACGAGTGCGTGAGTGCCAATCACGACTTGGTGGCCGAGCATTTCTTTTCTCTGGTTCTTCTTGGTACCTCCATGCAACCAGCCAATCGTCACGCCGAGCGGCTCGAGCCACTCCCTGAACTTCCGGTAGTGCTGCTCCGAGAGAATCTCGGTCGGCGCCATCACGGCGGCCTGCGCGCCGGAGTCGACGGCGGCGAGGCAGGCGATCGCCGCGACCACGGTCTTGCCGCTGCCAACGTCGCCCTGCAGCAGGCGCTGCATCGGATGCGGCTCGCGCAGGTCGCGCAGCACTTCGTTCATTGCGCGGGTCTGGGCCCTGGTCAGCTTGAAGGGCAAAGCGGCGAGGAACTTCCGCAACAGCGGGCCGTTCACCTTCAGCACCGGCGCCTGCCGCGTGCGGCGCCGCCGGTAGGCGTATTTCATCGACAGCTGCTGCGCGAGGAGCTCGTCGAACTTCATGCGGCGCCACGCCGGGTGGGTGCGCTCGGCGAGCGCGGCGAGATCGGCGCCCGGCGGCGGGCGGTGCAGCAGCTGGACGCTGGCCGCGACGTCCGCGAGATCGAGCTCGCGCCGCAGGCCCTCGGGCAGCGTGTCTTCGATGGGCCCTTCGTCCAGCGCCTGCAGCACCCTGGAACGCAGATCCGCCTGGCTCAAGCCTGCGGTGGTGGAGTAGACCGGCGTGAGCGCCTGCGGCAGGGGCTCGCCCTCGGCGACGATGCGGTAGCGCGGATGCGCCATCTCGGCGCCGAACCAGCCCGCGCGAAGCTCGCCGAACGCCCGAACCCGCAAGCCCTGCTCGGCGGCGCGCTGGAACTGCTTCAGCTGGCTGCCGTAGAAATTGAAGAAGCGCAGCACCAGCCCCTCGGCATGGACCACCAGTTGCCGGCGCGGCCGGAACGCGTTCTCGGCGCGCTTGACGGCGGCCTCGACCAGGACCGGCTTGCCCTGCGGCGCGGCGTCCGGCGCGGTGAGCGCGGTCTCGTCCTCGTAGCGCAGCGGCAGGTGCAGCACGCGGTCGAAGCGCGAGCGCAGCCCGAGCTTGTGCAGTTTTTTTTCCAGCGCCCCCTTAATTGGCGTGGAGAATCGCGTCGATTTCGACCAGTGCGCCGCGCGGCAGGCCGGCGACGCCGACCGCGGCGCGCGCGGGATAGGGCTCGCGCACGTACTGCGCCATGATCTCGTTGACGCGCGCGAAGTGCGCGAGATCGGTGAGGTAGACCGTCATGCGCACGGCGTGGTCGAGGGTCAGCCCGGCCGCGACGGCGACCGCGGCGAGATTGCGGAACACGCGGTGGGTTTGCGCCTCGATACCCTCGGCTAGCTGCATCGTCACCGGGTCGAGCCCGATCTGCCCCGACAGATAGACCGTGGAGCCGCCGCCTTCTCCACCCACTCTCACCGCCTGCGAATAGGTGCCGATCGCCTCGGGCGCGTCGCGCGTCTGGATCGGGGTTTTCATGAGGGGTATCTTAGCGTAATGATTTCGCAGCTCGAGAAGCTGCTGGGCACGCCGCGCGACGGCGCGCTGCTGCGCTATTCGCTCGGCCTGGAGTACGTGAAGGCGGGTAACCTGCCGCGCGCGGTCGAGCACCTGCGCGAGGCCGTGGCGCGCGACCCGCTCTATTCAGCCGCCTGGAAGGCCCTGGGCAAGGCTCTAGCCGACTCGAATTTCCCCGGGGATGCGCTCACCGCCTTCCAACAAGGCATCGAAGCGGCGAGGAAAAAAGGCGACCGCCAGGCCGAGAAGGAAATGACGGTGTTCGCCCGAAGGCTGGAGAAACTAGGGAAACAGCCGCGCTAGCGCCTGGCTCAGGCCGGAGATGAAACTCTCCTTGCCGACCAGTGCGTCGGCGCCGGCGCGCTGCGCCGCTGCGGCCGTCTCGGGCGTGTGGAACAGCGTCAGGGCGACGACCGCGGGCGCGCCCGGCCTGGCCTTCACGCGCTTGACCATCTCCAGGCCGCGCACCGAGGACCGGCCCAGGTCGAGCAGCAGCACGTCCGGGCCGGCGGAGCTGACCAGCGTGAGCGCCTGCAGCGCGGTGTCGGCGGTGCCCGCCAGCACGTACCCCGGGAGCTGCGCGACGTAGTTCGCCGCCGCCGTCAGGAAGGCAGGGCTGCCGTCGGCGATGGCAATGCGGCGCGGGCGTTTTTTCGACATCGGACAACGAGATTAAGCCGCGCGTCCCGTGTCGCGACATCGGGGGCTTCCCTAGAAAGCGCTAGGCAATCCCTGAGTAAAGATCAACCTTCCGGAGGAACGAGGCCGGTCCGCAGGGCATATTTCACAAGGCCGGCCACGTCGCGGATGCCGAGACGCTCCATGATCTGGGCGCGGTGCGTCTCGACGGTCTTCACCGAGAGGTTGAGCAGGAAGGCGATCTCCTTGGTGCTCTTGCCGCCGGCGACCAGCTTGAGCACCTCGCGCTGGCGCGCGGTGAGCACGTCGGGCGCGGTCTCGCCGCCGGTGCGCTGCAGGTAACCCTCGACCACCTGGCGCGACACCGAGGGGCTGAGCCAGCTCTCGCCGCGCATCACGCTGCGCAGCGCGAGCTCGAGCTCGCCGGTCGCGGCGTCCTTCAGCAGGTAGCCGACCGCGCCGGCGCGCAGCGCCTGCAGCACGTACTCCTCGCCCGAGTGCATCGACAGGATGACGACGCGCACCTCGGGATGGCGCTCGCGCATGCGCGCCGCCGCCTCCAGCCCGGTGATGCCTTTCATCGCGATGTCCATCAGCACCACGTCGGGCCGCTCGCGCTCGGCGAGCTGCAGCGCTTCCTCGCCGCTCGAAGCCTCGGCGACCACCATCACTTCGTGCATGCCCTGCAGCAGGGAATGGATCCCGGCGCGCACCAGCGCATGATCGTCAGCGAGCAGTACGCGGATCGTCACGCGGCGCGCTCGCTCTGCGCGGCGGCGAGCGGGAAGGTGGCCAGCAGCACCGTGCCCTGCCCCGGCGCCGAGCGCAGCTCGAACGAGCCGCCGGCGAGCGCCATGCGCTCCTCCATGCCGAGCAGCCCGAGGCTCGAGCCGCCGGCGGCGCGCCGGCGCATCGCCTCGAGGTCGAAGCCGCTGCCGTCGTCGCGCACCGAGATCGCCAGGCGGCCGGCGGCGGTGAACAGGCGCAGCCACAGGTTGTGCGCGCGCGCGTGGCGCAGGACGTTGTTGATCGCTTCCTGCGCGACGCGGAAGCAGGCGGTCTCGGTGTCGGGCGCGAGCTCCTGCGGCGCGTCCTCGGCCTCGAAGTGCGCCTGCAGGCCGGCGACGCGCGCCTGGCGGTCGAGATGCGAGCGCAGCGCGGCGGCGAGACCCAGGTCGTCGAGCTGCGGCGGGCGCAGGCTGAGCGAGAGCTGGCGCACGCGCTCCAGGGTGTGCTGCACCGTATCGACGCAGTCGTCGAAGCGCGGCCGCAGCGCCGCCTCGCCGCCGGGGCGCCCGAGCGACTCGAGCTGGATCTTCAGCGCGGTGAGCGCCTGCCCGACATCGTCGTGCAAGTCGCGCGCCAGGCGGCGGCGCTCCTCCTCCTGCACCTCGAACAGGCGCCGCGACAGCGCGCGCAGCCGCTCGTGCGACACCTCGAGCTCGCGGTTGAGGCGCTCGAGCGTCTGCTGCGTGCGCAGGCGATCGGTGATGTCGTTGATCATCACCAGCCGCGCCGGCCGGCCGCGCCAGGCGACGCGGTGGCCGACGCCGTCGATGTCGATCGGCTCGCCGGTGCGCTTGACGTGGCGGAACACGCCGTACTGCACCGCGTCCGCCTCGCGGCGCAGGAAGTCGCTGAACGGCGCCTCGTCCTCCGGGCGCCGGATGTCGTTGGCGCCCATTGCGAGGAACTCCTCGCGCGGGTACTCGTACAGCTGCACCGCGGCGTCGTTCACCGCGAGGAAGCGCAGCGTCTCGGTGTCGACCACCCACATCGGCAGCGGGCTGCGCTCGAACAGCATGCGGAAACGCCCCTCGTGCGGGTCGATCTTGTCGACCAGGCGCTGCAGCCAGGCGGCGAGGAGGCGCAAGGGTTCCACTCAGGAGGGGAATACTACGGCGAACAGAAGCGTGGTGGAGTGGAGGAGGATCGAACTCCCGACCTCCGCATTGCGAACGCGGCGCTCTCCCAGCTGAGCTACCACCCCGGGGTGCTGCGGGAATCTGCGAGGCGCGGATTTTACCGTATTATGCTTTTGCCATGCAGATCTCGCCGCCCTTCGGCTACCAGGAGATCGTGCCGTTCCTCAAGACGCAGAAAGTGCGTCTGCTCGCGCCGGGCCAGGTCCCGGAGTTCGTGCAGCGAGGCAACGCGGTGCCGGTCAGCCACACCGAGTTCCAGCCCGTGGCGCGCCACTACCCGATCGTGTTCACCAGCAGCGATTCCGGCAAGGCCTTCGCCGCGGTCGCGGTGCTCGGCCTGACCGCGGGCGAGAACCTGTTCTGCGCCGGCGGCAACTGGGCGGCGGGCAGCTACATCCCGGCCTACGCGCGCCGCTATCCATTCTGCATGGCGAAGGTGGCGGTCAACCGCGTGCAGCAGAAGGACCGCCTGATCTGCGTCGAGAAGTCGTTCATCGACGAAGGCGGCGAGGCGCTGTTCGACGCCGCCGGCAAGCCGAGCGCCAAATGGCAGGGCCTCGAGCGCCTGCTCGCCGAGTACGAGGCCGACCTGGAGCGCATGCGCGAGATGTGCGCGATCCTCGCCGACTACGGCCTGCTCGAGCCCTTCAGCATGCAGGCGACGCTGAAGAAGGAAAAGGGCGGCGGCGCGCTGCAGATGACCGGCATGCACCGCGTGATCGAGAAGAACCTCGAGAACCTGAATGCCGCGCAGCTGAAGAACCTGATGCGCAAGGGTTACCTCGGGCGCATCTACGTGCACCTGCTGTCGCTCGAGAATTTCGCCCGGCTGCTCGATCTCAAGAGCGGTCGCGGAGCGGCGTAGGGCAAATCGGACTATAGTGGGTCTCCGGGGCCGTAGAGCCATGCGTGAATTCCTGGCCGGCGAAAGCCGCAACGATCGGGAGATTCATATGAAACATCTGCAGCAAGGCTTCACCCTCATCGAGCTGATGATTGTCGTCGCGATCATCGGCATCCTCGCCGCAGTGGCGCTGCCTGCCTACCAGGACTACACCATCCGCGCGAAGATGTCCGAGGTCATTCTCGCGATGAGCGCCTGCCGTACGTCGATCACCGAGGTCTATCAGACCGGCGG
>CAZNVH010000064.1:0-16768 GCA_964576525.1 uncultured Enterobacteriaceae bacterium | reverse complement strand
GCAGGGTGATATGCGTCATGGCCAGCGTGTTCGCGAGCGCGTCCTGCGCCGAGCCGCCGACGAACTTCACGATCGCGGGTGCCGCGGCCATGGCGAACCCGCCGACGCCGGCGGTCTCGGTGATCGCGCTGTCGCCCAGGTCCGGGGCCGCATCCTTCTTGCCATAGCCCGAGAAATACAGGCCATCCACGACCGGCGCGGGCGTGGTGAACCAGCGCTCGCCGAGGCCGCTGACGCGGATGCCGAACTCGACGCCGTTGCGCGCCATCGCCGTCACCATGCTGCTCCCCGGCACGCCGTGCGCCGCGTCGAGCATCGCCTTGCAGGCGGCCATCGAGATGTTGAGGAAGAAATGATCGTTGCCGGCAATGAACTCAATCACCGCGGCGCAGTCCGCCGCCGGCGCGGAGGATTTGAGCAGCGCCGGCACCAGGCGCTTGATCAGCAGCGACGAGGCAGCGACGTTGCGGTTGTGGACCTCGTCGCCCATATGCAAGGCCTGCGCCATTAAAGGTTTAAGCTCCAGATCCTGCAGAAATTCCAAACCCGCTCGAAGCGTTGGTGCAAGAGTTTTTTCCATCCATTTCAGGCGCGCGATGACTTCCGGGCTGTTGGCGCCGAAGCGCAGCACCTTGCCCAGGCCCTCGTTGAGGTTGCTGAAGGCGCGGTTGCCCTTGGCGGCGTTGACCACCACCCACACCGGCATCGACGGACTGATGATCCCCGACATCGGGCCGACCGCGGCGTGGTGGTGGCAGGGCTCGAAGGCGATGTCGCCGGCCTGCGCCATGGCGCGCGCCCGGCCGGCGTCGGCGGCCCAGCCCTCGTACAGGATCGCGCCGACGATCGCTCCCTGCATCGGGCCGCACATGCGCTCCCAGGCGATGGGCGGCCCGGCATGCAGGATCATGCGCTGGCCCATTTCGGCGAGGACCTCGCGCGCGACGCCGATTCCCGCCAGCCGGGGCTGCGCCGCAAGGTAGAGCTCGGCAGCCTTGGCGTTGGCTTCCTCAATGGCGGGATGGTTGACGATCTTCGCCAGCGCGCTTCCGACCTGGCGGTCGCCACCTGCCGGCGGCGCCCACTCGAGCCGGGTCGCCGCGCCGCCGCGCTGCTCGATGGCGTCGGCGAAGGAAGCGATCCCCGCGTTGAGCACCGAGAGTGGTTTTCCGAAAAGAGAACTCATCCGAGTCCCTTGACGATGGCCGCGGCCAGCATCACCGCACGGGCATTACTCTCGGCAAGCAGCACGCCCGCTTCGCGCAGCGCCGCTTCCTGCCGGGCGAGGCCCTGCGGATCTTCGTCAGTGCCGCAGACCGAACCCACGAACACCACCGAGCGGTTCTTCTTGCGCGCCCCGAGCAGGGCGGGGATCATTTCGGCGGCCGGGTCCGGGTGCGAGCCGTAGCCCAGCACCACGTCGAACAGGATCACCGCAACCTGCGGATCAGCCGCTTCCACCAGCAGGCGCTCGTTGCGCAACCGGTGGTCGATCATCGGGTGCGGCCGGCCGCGCGTGAAGACGTCGTCGCCGAGGTCGATCAGCGTGTGCTCCCGGGATTTCCACGGATCCGGGATTTTCCTCGCCGCGTCGACCGGCGCGTTCGACCAGGCGTTGCCGAGGAGAGCCGAGGCCTCGTAGCAGAAAGTGCCGCCGCTGTAGAGACCCCGGATATAGCGCTGCTTCTTGGTGAATTTGTTCTTTGGAATTTTGAATCGAATTGCAGCGGGCCGTGCCGGCTTTTTTCCATTCGCCAGGGCAACTGCGGCCAGCGCGGCTTGTTCAAGGGTTGGCGCATGGAAAATGTTCTTTTCTGAAGGCGTGGCGGGGGCGGCGACGAAATTCACCACCACCGGCTTGCCGGCGCGCCGTGCCGCGGCCAGCACTTCGGCAGCGACCTTGGGAGCGGGCGGCTTGGAGATCAGGACAATCACCCGGGTTTCCTTGTCCTGCGCCAGGCGCGCGAGTCCGTCGAGCATGGTGATGCCGCCGACTTCCTGGCTCAGGTCGTGGCCGCCCGTGCCGATGGCGTGCGAGATCCCGGCGCCGTAGCGGTGCACGAGGCTCGTCACCTGCTGCGTGCCGGTGCCCGAGGCGCCGACCACGCCGACCGCGCCGCGGCGCACCGCGTTGGCGAAGCCGAGCGGGATGCCGTCGATGATCGCGGTGCCGCAATCGGGGCCCATGACGAGGAGGTCGTGCTGCCGGGCGTATTTCTTCAGGGAAACCTCGTCGGCGGCCGCGACGTTGTCGCTGAACAGCATCACGTTGAGCCCGAGGCGCAGCGCCTTCTCGGCTTCGGCGGCGGCGTATTCGCCGGGCACCGAGATCAGAGCGAGGTTCGCCTCGGGCGCCTGTGCCTGCGCCATCTGCAGGCTGCGCAGCGGCTGTGACGCGGGTCCGCCGCCGGCGGTCGGTTGCGGCGCTTTGTCGAGTGCCGCGAGCGCGGCGGCGAGGGCCGCTGCCAGCGTCGCGGCCGACTTGCCGCGCACCGCGACCAGCAGGTCGTTCGGGCTGGCCGCCACTTTCTCGCCCATCAGCCCGGCCTCGCGCAACAGTTCCAGGTTGGCGGGCGTCGCCATCACGGCGGAGGCCTGCTCGACGCCGGGCATCTTCGCCAGCGCGGCCGACAGCTGCATCAGCGACACCGAGTCGCGGTACAGGTTGGCGACGACCTTGTGGATGTACACAGGCTTGTATACTAGGGTAAGATTTTGCGGTGCTGCAAGCGAACGACCCCCTCGATCTTACGAGCCTGGGAAAGCGTTATGCCTCCGGCGCGCTGCGGCCGGCGCATACCGTGGCCGGGATCCAGGAGCGCCTCGCGCGGCGCGGCGAGGACCGCGTCTGGATCCACCGCCTGCCGCAGCCTGAGCTCGAGGCGCGCGCCGCGGAACTCGAGCGCCGCGGCGCCGAAGGACTGCCGCTTTACGGCATTCCCTTCGCCATCAAGGACAACATCGATTCCGCGGGCCATCCGACCACGGCAGCTTGCCCGGAATTCTCCTTTGTCGCCAAGAAAAACGCGTTCGCGGTCCAGCGGCTGCTCGACGCCGGGGCGATCCTCGTCGGCAAAACCAACCTCGACCAGTTCGCCACCGGGCTGGTCGGCGTGCGCTCGCCGTACGGCGTGCCCGGCAACAGCTTCAACCCGGAGTACGTGCCAGGCGGCTCGAGTTCGGGCTCCGCGGTGGCGGTCGCGGCGGGGCTGGCGAGCTTCGCCCTCGGCACCGATACCGCGGGCTCGGGGCGCGTGCCCGCTGCGTTCAACAACCTCGCGGGCCTCAAGCCGACGTGCGGCCTGCTCAGCACCAGTGGCGTGGTTCCCGCCTGCCGCTCGCTCGACTGCGTCTCGATCTTCGCCTTGACCGCGGCGGATGCCGCGCGGGTCCTGCGCAGCGCGCGCGGCTACGACGCTGCCGATCCTTTCTCGCGCCGCGCCGCAGCGCCGGCGCACGCCATGCCGCGCTCTTTCGCCGGCTGCCGCGTCGGCGTGCCGCGCGACGACCAGCTGCAATTTTTTGGCAACCCGGAAACGCCGCTTCTGTTTAAGGCATTTCTAGAGAAGCTTGTAGGGCTCGGGGGGGAATTAGTCCCTGTCGATTTCGCCCCTTTCCTCGAGACCGCTCGCCTGCTCTACGAAGGACCCTGGGTGGCCGAGCGCTACGTCGCGATCCGCGAGTTCTTCGAAAAGAAGCCCGAAGCGCTGCATCCGGTGACCCGCGCCATCACCGCCGGTGCCACGCGCCACAGCGCGATCGACACTTTTTCGGCCTACTACCGCCTCAAGGCACTGCAGCGCCAGAGCGCTCCGGTGTGGGACTCGATCGACGTCCTAGTGACGCCCACCGCAGGCACGATCTACACGATCGCCGAGGTCGAAGCCGACCCGGTCAAACTGAACAGCAACCTCGGCTATTACACCAATTTCATGAACCTGCTGGACCTTGCCGCGATCGCCGTGCCGGCCGGCTTCCAGAAGAACGGCCTGCCATTCGGCGCCACGCTCGCCGCGCCGGCTTTCGCCGATGAGGCGCTGTGCACGCTTGGAGAAATAGCGCAGAGGGCGATGGTCAGGACCATGGGGGCTACAGGCCTGCCATTTCCGAATGAAATTTCTCTCGAGAAGGCACAAGACACCATCGCTGTCGCGGTGTGCGGTGCCCACATGGCGGGCCTGCCGCTCAACGGCCAGCTGGTCGAGCGCGGCGCGCGCCTTTCGCGCAAGTGCCGCACGGCGCCAAACTACCGGTTGTACGCGCTGACCGAGTTCAACCCGCCGCGTCCGGGGATGGTGCGCGCCGATGAAGGTGCGGCCATCGAGGTCGAAGTCTGGGACGTGCCGCCGGCCGCGTTCGGCAGCTTCGTGGACGGGATCCCGGCGCCGCTCGGCATCGGCACCGTGACGCTGGAAGACGGGCTGCAGGTGAAGGGCTTTCTGTGCGAGACCCACGCCACCAGGGGGGCGCGGGACATCACCAGCCTCGGCAGCTGGCGGCAGTTCATCAAGGGGGTAACGACATGAGTGACCAGGCATCGGCAGTGCACGGAAGCGACCGCGGATTCGCCAAGCTCGATTTGGAGCTGAACGACTACCCGGGGCCGCTCAAGACCTCGCTGTTCGGCATCCAGCACGTGCTGGTGATGTTCACCGCCATGGTCGGCGGCCCGCTGATCGTCGCACGGCTGCTCAACCTGCCGGAGGAGACGCGCATCGCCATGCTGAGCGGCACCATGATCGGCTGCGGCGTCGCCACCATGATCTCCGCCCTGGGCCTGGGCTTCATCGGCCCGCGCCTGCCGATCGTGATGGGCGTGTTCTACATCTTTATCGGTCCGATCGTGGCGATCGCCAAGGAATTGAGCCTGGCCGCGGCGATGACCGCGCTGATCATCGGCGGCGTGGTGCAGTTCGCCTGGAGCCCGCTGATCGGCAAGCTGCACCGCTTCTTCCCGCCGATCGTCACCGGCACCACCATCCTGCTGATCGGCACGGGCCTGATGAAGATCGGCATCAACGTCGCTACGGGGTTCGGCACGCCGGCGTTCGCCAAGCCGCTGACCATCGGTCTCGCCGCGCTGATGATCCTGATGATCCTGGTGATCACGCGCTTCTCCAAGGGCTTCATCCGCGCGCTGTCGCTGTTCATCACCATGGTGATCGGCTACCTGGTCGCCGCGGCTTTCGGCCTGATCGACATGGGCACGGTGGCGAAGGCCGACTGGATCACGGTTCCGAAGGTGTTTCCCTACGGCGGGCTGGAGTGGCCCGGCCTGATCGCGGTGATCACGGTGGTGGTGTGTTTCTTCGCCACCGCGGTCGAGACCACCGGCCATACGCTCGCCGTATCGCGCATCGTCGGCGTGCCGCAGGAGGGCTGGCGCATCCGCGGCGCGGTGTCGAACGACGGCCTCGGCTCGGCCATCTCCGCGTTCTTCGGCGGCATGGCGCTGACTTCGTACTCGCAGAACATCGGCGTGATCTCGCTGACCGGCGTGGGCAGCCGCTTCGTGGTCGCCTTCGGCGGCGCCTTCCTGATCCTGATGGCCCTGGTGCCGAAAGTCGGCGCCATCATCGCGCTGATGCCCAACGCCGTGCTGGGCGGCGTGCTGCTCTTCATGTTCGGCATGGTGGCCTCGGTCGGCATCGACATCATCGGGCGCAACCTGACCTCGCGCCGCGACGCGGTCATCGTGGCGGCATCGCTTGCCGTGGGCCTGGGGATCCAGGCCGCGCCGCCGGGCGCCTTCGAGGTGATCCCGCCAGCGCTGCGCATCCTGGTGACCGACGGCATCGTCATGGGCATCCTGCTGGCCATGCTCCTCAACCTCGTCTGGCCCAAGGAAGAGTAGCGAACTAGCTCCCGCGGGCGTCCAGGTGCGCGAGGTGCAGCCGGTGCAGGCTGATCTTGCGCACTTCCGCCTTGCTCGCCTCGATGTGCCCGCGCAGCAGCTCGATGGCGCGCGCGGGCTTGCGCCCGAGGATGGCGCGCAGGATCTGGCCGTGCTCAATGTAGGTGTAGACCACACGCTCGGGGTGGGTGAAGTCGAGCCGGCGCACGATGCGGATGCGCTCGGTGATGCCCTGGTGCAGGCGCGAGAGCTCCGGGTTGCCGGCGGCGGCGACCAGCTTGCCGTGGAACTCCTCGTCGAGCTTCGCCACCCGCGCGCCGTCGGTCAGCCGCTGCCGCGGCGCCACCAGCCAGACTTTTTCCAGCCCGGCGAGCGCCAGGCGCGGGCTGCCGGCGGCGAGCTTGCGCACCGCCTCGCACTCGAGGATCACGCGCACGTCGTAGAGATGGTCCAGCGCCGCGAAATCGAGCGGCCGCACGCTCCAGCCGCTCTTGGCGTGCACTTCCAGGTAGCCCTCGCGCTCCAGGCGGAACAGCGCCTCGCGCACCGGCGTGCGCGATACGCGCGCGCGGCGCGCGACCTCGTTCTCGGAGAAGCGCGTTCCCGGCATCAGCCGGAACTCGAAGATGTCGGCCTTGAGCTGCTCGTAGACCGACCCGGCGAGCTTGTTCACGCGCAGATTCTAGCCGCCGCACGACGGCGATGACAGAGCAATGACGGAATGAAGGACGAAGAGGAGAATGACGATCGCCACTCAGCAACGGTTCAAGCCATGACCGCCAGCGGCAAGGTGCAGAAGAACAAGCTGCGCGAGCACGCGTTGCGCGAGCTGAAGCTGTGAGCCTGCGCGGCGCGGACGTGCTGGCGCGCACCCTCGCCGCCGCCGGCGTGCGCAACGTCTTTGCGCTCTCCGGCAACCACGTGATGCCCGTATTCGACGCCGCGCTCGAAGCGAAGCTGTCCCTGGTCCACGTGCGGCACGAGGCCGCGGCGGTGCACATGGCCGACGCCTGGGGCCGGCTCACCGGCGCGCCCGGCATTGCGCTTGTCACCGGCGGGCCGGGCCACGCGAATGCGCTCGGCGCCCTCTACACCGCGCTGGCCGCCGAATCGCCGATGCTGCTCATCTCGGGGCACGCGCCGCTGGACGAGCTGGGCAGGGGTGCTTTCCAGGAGATGCTGCAGGCGGATCTCGCCGCGCTGCTCACCCGGGCCTCGTGGACCGCGAAGTCGGCCGACACGCTCGGCGCGGACGTTGCCCGTGCGCTGCGCGAGGCGCGCAAGGGGCCGGTGCATCT
Source organism: uncultured Enterobacteriaceae bacterium (assembly GCA_964576525.1). Classification (GTDB taxonomy): domain Bacteria; phylum Pseudomonadota; class Gammaproteobacteria; order Burkholderiales; family SG8-39; genus SCGC-AG-212-J23. The sequence continues at coordinate 9,616 of CAZNVH010000064.1, read as the reverse complement.
CAGCGTGCCGAGCGATGTGCTGGACGCCCGAACCGATTCAAAAGTGCTTTTTGAGAATGACGAGCTCGAACCAGCGAAGAAAATAGAATCCTTGTTGGATGCCAAACGTCCGCTGGTCATCGCCGGCCCGGCGGCCATGCGCGCTCACGCGGGCAGGGAAGGCGGCATGCCGGTGATCGGCATGGAGAGCCCGCGCGGCGTGAACGACCCGAGTCTCGGCAAGCTGGCCGAGGTTCTGGCGAAAGCCGACGTGGTGCTGCTCCTCGGCAAGCGGCTCGACTTCACGCTCAGGTTCGGCAAAGCCTTCGCCCCGGACTGCCGCATCCTGCGGGTGGAGCGCGACGTGGAGCTTCCGGAGCCGCGGGCGTCGCAGCGGGCGTGGCTGGACGAAGTCGGCGCTGCTCTTCGCTACCGCCCGGCGGAGTGGGGGACGCTGCGCTCGAAGCCCGGCGGACCCTTGCATCCGGTGGAGCTGTGCCGCGAGGTGCAGAAGCTCCTCTTCGCGAAGGATGCGGTGCTGGTGTCCGACGGCGGCGAGTTCGGCCAGTGGGCGCAGGCCTGCCTCCAGGCGCCGCGCCGCATCATCAACGGCCCCGCCGGGTCGATCGGCTCGGCGCTGCCGTTCGCCGCGGCGGCGAAGCTCGCGTTCCCGCAAGCGCCGGTCGTCGCCTTGATGGGCGATGGCACCCTGGGATTCCACCTCTCCGAGATCGACACCGCGGTGCGCTATGGCCTCGGATACCTCGCGGTCATCGGCAACGACGCCTGCTGGAACGCCGAGCACCAGATCCAGTTGCGCGCCTACGGTGCCGCGCGCGCGCACGGGCTCGACCTGCTGCCGACGCGCTACGGCGCGGTGGCCGCGGCTTTGGGCGCGCACGGCGAAGATGTCGCTTCGGCCGAAGGTCTTGAAGGCGCCCTGCGGCGCGCCGCGGCGGCAGCGAAACCGGCGCTGGTCAACGTGATGATCGAACGTGTGGCGGCGCCGCGCTACTGAAGCGATCTTCCTGGGACTTCTGGCCGGCACGGCGTACGGGCAGAGCTGTCCGCCAGTCGACCTGCAGGAGAAAAAGGCGAGGGAGCAGCAATGCCGCGCCGCCGGCGGCGAATGGTCCAGGTTCGGCGTCCACGCCCACCTCTGCAATGTCTACAGCTGCGCTGAACGCACCAGGGATGCGGGGAAGCCTTGCACCAGCCGTGGGGATTGCGAGCACCTGTGCGTCACTGACCGCCCCGCGACCCTAGGAGCGGAAGCGATCGGGCGCTGCACCCCGGTGAAGACGACCTTCGGCTGCTTTACTCACGTGGAAGGCGGGAAGATCGTCGGGCGGGTCTGCGCCGACTGAATTCGGGGTCAGGGTCGCAACTTGTTTTCACGTACGTAAGAACGAGTTGCGACCCTGACCCCGAATTCCGCTAGCCGTCGGCGATGTTGTTCTCGAGCACGCCGACCTTGTCGATCTCGATCTCGACCTTGTCGCCGGGCTTCATCCAGATGGGCGGGGTGCGTCGCGCGCCGACCCCGCCCGGCGTGCCGCTGACGATGACGTCGCCCGGCAGCAGCGTGGTCCAGGTCGAGACGTACTCGATGATCTTCGGGATCTTGAAGATCATCATCTCGGTGGTGGCGTGCTGCATCTGCTGCCCGTTCAGCCGGCAGGAGAGCGTCATTTTCGTGTTGGGGGGGATCTCGTCGGCGGTCACCATCCACGGCCCGAAGCCGCCGGTATGCGCGAAGTTCTTCCCCGCGGTCCACTGGATGGTGTGGCGCTGCCAGTCGCGCACCGAGCCGTCGTTGTAGCAGCTGTAGCCGGCGATGTGGCCCCAGGCGTCCGCCTGCGAAACTCTGCGGCCGCTTTTGCCGATGATCACGGCGATCTCGGCCTCGAAGTCGAGGTGGGTGGATTCGCGCGGCCGCAGGATCGGCTGCCGGTGCCCGACTTGCGAATCGGCCACGCGCAGGAAGATCGCCGGCTGCTCGGTGTTGTCGCGGCCGGTCTCGACCACGTGATCCTGGTAGTTCAGCCCGACGCAGACGATCTTGTCGGGGTTCGGGATCACCGGCAGCCAGGTGATATCGCTTTGCTGGAAATCCGGTTTTTCATTCAGAAACTTCTGCGCTTCGGCAAGGCCGTTGCCGGCGATCAGGGCCTTCAGGTCGGGGAAGCGGCCGCCTAGGCGCCGGCCGAGGTCGACAATGCCCTGGCCGGTGACGGCGCCGTAGCTGGCGCCCTGGGGAGTCTTGTACGTAGCGAGTTTCATGTGCGGGCAACCGGGCGCGTGGAGGGTGCGCTGATTCTACGGCGCGGCCGCGGCTCGGGCTCGACAGGTTCGATGGCATCGCCGATTTCACCGGCGGCCTTGGTCAGCACGAGACACACGCTTCCAGCCACCATCCGGTCGCGGTGGAAGACCGGCGCGCCCATGCCGACCTTGCCGACGTCAAGCTCGCCGAAGCTGATCGCGTAGCCCGCCTTGCGGACGGCCTGCATCTCCTCGGCGAAGCGGGCGAAGCCGCGGCCGCGGTGCTTGCGGTACAGCCGCTCCAGACGTGCGCGCGGCAGGAAGGCGAGGATCGCCTTCGACGGGGCGCCGCGGAACAGCGGCATCGGCCGACCGCGGTCGAAGCCGATTTCGAGCGGCTCGGCCCCGGGCTCGTGGCGGATGGTGACGATGCGCTCGCCGTAGAGTCCCATCTGGGTCACGTCGCAGCCGGTCTTCGCCACCAGTTCCTGCACTGCGTCGCGGCTCGCCGTGAGCACCGGATCGCCCTTGCGGATCACCCAGTCGAGCTCGATGATGCGCGGCCCCAGCGCGTAGCCGCCCGCGGCGCGCACCAGCAGCCCGGCGCCGACCAGCTCGCGCACATAGCGGTAGCCGGTCGGGCGCGTGTACTTCAGTCGCCCGGCGATCTCCTCCGCGGAATGGGTGGGCTGCTTCTCCGTGAACAGATCGAGGACCGCCAGCATGCGGGAAAGGCTAGACCCGATAGGCGATCGGGAAAATCTGATCGTGCTCCGGCCGCTTGCCCGGAACAAGCTGCGGGTCGCCGGTGATCTTCATCGTCGCCGGCCGCGGGTCCCATTGGCAGTCGCGGCCGAAATAGCGGGTGGAGATGCCGACGCGCCGGCGGCTCGGCGAGAAATTGCCTTCCGCGCCGTGCACCGTGAGCGGATGGTGCAGCACGCAGTCTCCCGGCGCGAGCTCCCAGGAGAGGAACTTCAGCCCCGGGTCGCCCTTGCGCTGGCTGAAATTGGGGCAGGGCTCGAGCTCGGTCTTGAACTTGGCATCCTTGTCCGGGGTCACCGCCGCGTAGAACTTGCCCCACTTGTGGGAGCCGGCGAGGTACTCGACGGCGCTGTTCTCGTGGTTGACCGGCGTCAGCGCCACCCAGATCGAGATGATGTCGGTGCCGCGCATCGGCCAGAAAGGCAGGTCCTGGTGCCAGTCGGTCATCTCGGCGGTCTGCGGCTCCTTGACGAACACCTGGTCGTAGAACACGCGCACCTCGTCGGCGCCCATCATGCGCGCGGCGATCAGCGGCATCGGCGAGTCCATCACCCAGTCGCGGAAATCCGCGTCCCAGGGCCAGACGAAGGAGTTGATGTGGTAGCGGCCGCTCTTGCCGCCGAGGGCCTTGGTCACCTCGCGCGGCCGCGCGAGCGGGTGCTGCGCGTCCATGATGCGGTTCACCGCGCGGTTCATGCGCTCGATCCACTCCGGGTCGAACATGCGGCGCAGGCAGACGACGCCGTCGCGCTTGAACTCGGCGATCTGCTGGTCAGTGATGGAGTTCAGGGGTGCGCGATTCATGGCTCAATCCTCCAAGAAGCGTCTTCAGTTCGGCGGCGTTGCGGGCAGTGCCGTAGACGTAGCGGTCCGGCCGCAGGACGACGGCTTGCGGTCCTTCGATCGGAATGTACGGAACATCGATTGCAAAAGGCGAGAGCACGGCGAAGCGATAACCGCCGATCGCCTCATCGAGACGCCGGCCATCGGGCAGCACCGGCTGCGGGAAGATCTCGCTCCCGCCGGAATGAAACCCGGGGCCGAGGGGCGGGGAGAGGTTGACCATCTCTTCCTTGCCGCCCTCGAGGAATTTGCAGTCGCGCTCGGCCGCAATCCGCGGGTCGGTGGTCTGGATGATGGCGCCTAGGCGCAGCGCCTCCTCGATGTACACGCGCACGTGCGGCTCGCGTTCCGACTGGTAGGTATCCAGCAGGCGACCGCCGGGAAACCCGTCGGCGAACTTCCACGCCAGGTTGGCGGCGTCGCGGATCCCGGCGCACATTCCCTGGCCGAGGAAGGGGGGCGTCTGGTGCGCGGCGTCGCCCGCGATGAACAGGCGCCGGTCGCGCCAGCGGGTGGCGATGAGGGAGTGAAAGGTGTAGAGGGCGCTGCGCTCGATGCGGGCGTCGCCCGGGCGCAGCCACGGCTCCAGCAGGCGCCAGACCGTCTCCGGGCGCGTCATCGCCTCCGGCGTGTCGCCCGGCATCAGCATGATTTCCCAGCGCCGCCGCTGGCCGCCGACTTTGACGTAGGTCACCGGGCGCGCGGGATTGCAGTACTGGACGGTTTGCGCGGGAAGATCGACTTCGCGCTCGAGAAGGACGTCCACCACCAGCCAGGGCTGGTGCAGCCCGAGATCGTGGTGGCCCGAGCCGATCGCCTGGCGCACGATCGAGCGCGCGCCGTCGCAGCCGACGATGTATTTCGCCGTGATGGAGCCGGTACTCGTTTGGAGCGTGGCTGAATCAGCGTCCTGGGAAACGGCGAGAACTTCCGCCGAAAGAAAAACCTCGATCTGCGGAAACCGGGAAATCCCGTCGCGCAGCACGCGCTCGAGGTCCGCGTGATGAAACAGGTAGTTGTTCGCCCAGCCGTGCGGACCAACGACCCCGGCGGGCTTGCGCTCGATCATCACGTGGCCGGCGCTGTTCACATGGCGGATGCCGCCGGAAGGCCGGATGATCGGCAGAACCTGCGCGGCGAGGCCCGCGGTCTCGAAGATGCGCATCACCTCGCCGTCGAAGTGCACCGCGCGCGGCAGCGGCGAGGCCGCAGGCTCGCGCTCGAGCACCGCGACGCGGAAGCCCTGCAGACCGAGCAGGTTGGCGAGCGTCGCGCCCGTCGGGCCGCAGCCGACGATCGCGATGTCGTAGCTCACTTCTGCATCCGCCTAGCCAGGTCGGCGCGCCAGTCTTCCACCGGGCGGTAGCCCGGCAGCTCGCTGGCGTGCTTCGCCACCCAGTCCCAGATCTCCCGGTCGGAGAGCGACATGTCCATCGGGATGCGCAGCGGCTGGTCGACGTACCAGGGCGTGTCGACGAACAGCTCGATGCGGTTGCCTTCGGGGTCGCGGAAGTAGACTGAGAGGGCGTTGCCGTGCGACACCGGGGAAATCTCGCTGACGCCCTTCTCCTTCTGCACCAGGCGGTGCATCTCGCGCAGGCCGGCGAAGTCCTCCAGCCGGAAGGAGATCTGGTTGATCGGGTTGAACGCCTCGCCTGCCGGGCGCCCGCTGGCGAGGATGATCTGGTGGTGCTCGCGCGGATCGCGCGTCATGAACACCAGGAAGACCTTTCCTCGCGGGGTGTCGAGTTCACCGCGGTCGGTGACGGTGAAGCCCAGCACGCGGGTGTAAAAATCCTCCATTCCGGGGACGTCTCGCACGTAGAAGCCGAAATGGCTGAACGAAAGCCGGGGGCGGGATGCCATAAGGCTCTCCAAAAATCTCAGGATATGATATTTTTACCCGAGAGGAGGAAACGATGAAAGCCCTGCGTTTCGCATTGGCGGTATTGTTCGCGGCCGTGGCGTCCGGCGCCGCAGCCCAGCCGGTCAAAATCAAGTTCGCGATCTTCACTCCCGACAAGGAGCAGACCTTCATCACGGTCATGAAGCCGTTCGCCGAGGCGGTGAACAGGGACGCCGCCGGCGCGGTGGAGATCGAGCTGTTCCCCAACGGCGCGCTCGGGCGCAGCCCGCTGCAGCAGGCGCAGATGGTGCTCGACGGCGTGTCCGACATCGGCTGGATCATCGCCTCGTACACGCCCGGCCGCTTCCAGGAGAACGAGGTGTTCGAGCTGCCGGGACAGTTCCGCGACCTGCAGGAAGCGACCACGGTGTTCACGCGCCTGGTGCTCTCCGGCAGGGTCAAGGGCTACGACGACTACCATCCGATCGGCCTGTTCGGCACCGCGCCCTACAGCCTGCATTCGCGCAACCCGATCAACAGCATCGCCGACATCAAGGGCAAGAAGATCCGCTCCTCCGGGGCGATCGAGGGCGAGACGCTGAAGGCCCTGGGGGCGGTGCCCATCGGCATGCCGGTCACCGAGATCCCCGAGGCGATCAGCCGCGGCACCGTGGACGGCACCACCTCGCACCCCTCGCCGCTGTTCGACTTCGGCATCGCGCGCGTCACCAGCTCGCACTTCTTCACGCGCCTGGGCATCGTGCCGCTCGCGATTCTCATGAACAAGAAGAAATTCGACAGCCTGCCGCCTGCCGGTCAGGCCGCGATCCGCAAGTACAGCGGTGAGTGGACCGCGGCGCGCTTCAACAAGGGCATCGGCGACTACAACGATTCGCTGGTGAAGCAGCTGCAGGCCGATCCGAAGCGCAAGGTAGTGTTTCCCTCGCAGGCCGAGCTCGACTCGATGCAGCCCGCGTTCAGATCGGTGATCGACGGCTGGGCGGCGAAGACCCCGCGCAACCGGGAACTGCTCGCCCTGGTGCAGGCCGAGATCGCGAACGTTCGCGCCGGAAGATAGCCGGCAAGCGCTGGATGCTGCAGCGGCTGGAGCGGCTCGGCCTCGGGGCGACCCGCTCCCTTTCGGTGGTCGGACTGTTCCTGCTGATGGTGCTCGCGGCGATGACGCTCGCCGACGGGCTGATGCGCTGGCTCGCCAACCGCCCGATCGAAGGCGTGCGCGATGTGGGCGCGGTGGTGGTCGCGGTGGCGGTGACCTGCTGCATCCCGGTCGGCCTGATGGAGCGCGCCAACATTTCGATCCGCATCGCCGGCACGGTATGCGGCGCCGCCACCGGGCGCGTGCTCGACGCGCTCGCCGCTGCGGTCGTCGAGGTGGTGATGGTGGCGATGGCCTGGCAGTTCACTCTCTATGCCGGCAAGATCGCGCGCGCCGGCGAGACCACCTGGGTGCTGAAGATTTCGACCTATCCCTTTTGGTACGCCGTGGCCACGATCCTGTGGATCGCGGTCGTGGTGCAGGCGATCGTGGTGATTCTCGAAGTTGGAAAAATAAAACGGTGACCCCGCTCCTGATCGGCGCGCTCGGCCTCGCCGCATTGTTCGTCTTGATCTTCCTGCAAGTGCCGATCGGCATCGCCATGATCATCGTCGGGGTTGTGGGCTATGCGCTGCAGGCTGGCTGGGCGCCGGCGCTCACCCTCCTCGCCTCCGAACCCTCCGGGCTGCTGTCGAGCGTCGACCTTGCGACTGTGCCGCTGTTCCTGCTCATGGGGACCTTCGCGACCGCTGCCGGTTTTTCCAAGGATATCTACAGCGCCGCCGCGGCGCTGCTCGGCCACCGCCGCGGCGGGCTCGCCTACGCCACGATCGGCGGCTGCGCCGCCTTCGGCGCGGTGTGCGGCTCGTCCACTGCCACTGCCGCAACCTTCGCCAAGGCGGCGCTGCCCGAGATGCTGCGCCGGGGCTACGCCGAGGGCTTCTCCGCAGGGACGATCGCGGCGGGCGGCACGCTCAAGTCGCTCATCCCGCCCTCGATCGTGATGATCCTGTACTGCATCGTATCGCGGACTTTCATCTTCGATCTGTTCGTCGCCGCGCTGGTGCCGGCGTTGCTCGCCATCGCGCTCAACCTGATCGCCATCTGGGTGATCGTGCGCCTGCATCCGGAATATGCGCCGCGCGGCGAAAGAGTGGCGCTCAAGGAACGGCTGGAGGCCTTCAAAGCCGCGGCGCCCGTGATGTTCCTGATGATCGCGGTGTTCGGCGGCCTTTACAGCGGCGTGTTCACGGTGAACGAGGCCGCCTCGGTCGCCGCGGTGCTGTCGCTCGCCTTTGCCTTCGCGCGGGGGCGCCTCGACCGCGAAAGCCTGTGGCGCGGGCTGCGCGAGTCCGCGGCCGCCACCGCGATGATCTACGTCATCATCATCGGCGCCTCGGTGTTCACCTACTTCATGACCCTCGCGCGCGTGCCGGAAGCGCTGATCGCGCTCATCGGCGGGCTCGAGATCCAGCCCATGGCCATCATCTTTGCGCTGCTCGTGGCGTACCTGATTCTCGGCGCGGTGTTCGACGAGATCGCCGCGATGCTGATCACGCTGCCGTTCGTGCTGCCGATCATCGAGAGGCTCGGCTACGACGCGATCTGGTGGGGCATCCTCAACGTGGTGGTGATCGAGCTGGGCATGATCATCCCGCCGATCGGCATCATCGTGTTTATCCTGCACGGCCTGGCGCCGAAGATCGCGCTGCGCACGATCTACCGCGGCGTGGTGCCGTTCATCGTCGCCGATCTGGTGCTGCTGGCGCTGTTGGCCCTGTTTCCCGAAATCTCCCTTGCCCTGCCGAGAGCACTGAAATGACGCAATTCTGCCTTGCCGAGTGAAGGATGGTGAGCGCGTTCAGCGTCCGCAAAGTGGTACCGGGCGAATCTCCCGGCGACGACTTCGGTTTCTTCACGCGCGATGCCGTCTATGACCCGTATCCGTTCTACCAGCGGATGCGCGAGCGGGACCCGGTGCATTGGTCGGAAAAGGCGGGGGCCTGGATGCTCACGCGCTATCAGGACGTGTACGACCTGCAGGTGAGGCCAGACCTCAGCGTCGACCGGGTCGAAACGCTGTATTCCTACCTGCCGCGCGCGAACCGCGAGCGGTTCAGCTCCATCGTCGAGCACTACACCCGCTGGCTGCTGTACCGCGACGACGCCTACCACGACCGGCTGAAGGCGCTGTTCCTGAAAGCGATGTCGCCGCGCGCCATCGAGGAGATGCGCCCCCGCATCCGGCGGCGCGTCGCTCAGGTGCTCGACGGCCTGCGCGGGCGCGCTCGCTTCGACGCCTACCTGGAGTTCGCCGCGCGCATCCCGGTGCTGGTGATGATCGATCTGCTGGGGCTGCCGGACGCCGACGAGAACCTGATCCGCACCTGGAGCGATCGCTGCTCCAATTTCCTGTTCCAGCCAGTGGCCCCTGACCGCGAGGCGATGGCCGCCGAGCAGAAGGCGATTCTGGATGCGCAGGAAGACTACTTCGGCGCCTTCATCCGCGAGCGGCGCGCACGCCCCGGCGCAGACATGATCAGCGCCATGGTGCAGGCCGAGGTGAACGGCGAGCGCCTGACCGAACTCGAGGTGCTTGCCAACTGCAACATGATGGTCACCGCCGGCGGCGGCACCTCGCGCAGCGCGATATCGCTTTCGCTGATGCACTTGAAGAGTTTTCCCGCCGAGCTGGAGAAGCTGCGGGCCGACCCGGGCCTGATCGATGCCGCGGCGGAGGAATTCCTGCGCTACGACGCGCCCACCCAGCGCGGCATACGCACCGCGCGCGAGGACTTCGAGATCGGCGGCCGAGCGATCCGCAAGGGCCAGATCCTGCACATCATGATCGGCGCGGCGAA
>CAZNVH010000063.1:0-20462 GCA_964576525.1 uncultured Enterobacteriaceae bacterium | reverse complement strand
AAGCGCATCGACGTCGGCACCTGGGGCATCATGGGCTTCGGCATGGGCTACTGCGTCGCCGCCGCGGTGGTGACCCAGCAGCAGGTGATCGCGATCGAAGGCGACAGCGCTTTCGGCTTCTCCGGCATGGAAGTCGAGACCATCTGCCGCTACAACCTGCCGGTGTGCGTGGTGATCTTCAACAACAACGGCGTCTACCGCGGCACCGATGTGAATCCGACCGGCGGCCCCGACGTGGCTCCCACCGTGTTCGTCAAGGGCGCGCGCTACGACAAGCTGATGGAAGCTTTCGGCGGAGTGGGGGTGAACGCCGCCACCCCGGCCGAGCTGCGCAAGGCAATGGAAGAAGCCGTCCGCTCGCGCAAGCCGACGCTCATCAACGCCGTGATCGACGAGACGGCCGGCACCGAAAGCGGTCGCATTACCAGCTTGAACCCCAGCGCAAAGAAAAAATAGATATGGAAGCCCTCAAAGGAGTCCGCATCCTCGACATGACGCACGTGCAGGCCGGTCCGACCTGCAGTCAGCTTTTGGCCTGGCTCGGCGCGGACGTGATCAAGTTCGAGCCGCCGCAGGGCGACGCCACGCGCGGCCAGCTGCGCGACGTGCCGAACGCCGACAGCCTGTACTTCACGATGCTCAACTGCAACAAGCGCTCGATCACGGTCAACATGAAGACCGAGGAGGGCAAGCAGGTGTTCGTCGACCTGCTGAAGAAGTCGCACATCATCATGGAGAACTTCGGCCCCGGGGTGCTCGACCGGCTCGGTTTCACCTGGGAGAAGATCCAGGCGATCAACCCGAAGATCGTGATGGGCTCGATCAAGGGCTTCGGCTCGAGCGGGCCGTACGCCGAGTTCAAGGCCTACGAGAACGTGGCGCAGGCGATGGGCGGGGCGATGAGCACCACCGGCGTGCCCGAGGGTCCGCCGTTCGTCACCGGCGCGCAGATCGGCGACACGGGCACCGGCCTGCATCTCGCCATCGGGCTGCTCGCCGCGCTGCGTCAGGCGGACCGCACTGGCAAAGGGCAGTACGTCGAAGTGGCGATGATGGACGGCGTGATGAACCTGTGCCGGGTCAAGTTCCGCGACCATCAGCGGCTGACGCGCCAGGGACTGTCGGAATATTCGGTGCCGACGCGGCAGGGCATGGGCGATGTGCCGCGCGCCGGCAACGACTCGGGCGGCGGCCAGCTCGGCAACGCCATCCACTGCAAGCCGCACGGCCCGAACGACTGGCTGTACGTGGTGGTCCAGGAAGCCGTGTGGGAAGACCTGGCCAAGCTGGTTGGCGGAGATGCGTTGTTGAAAGATGCACGGTTTTCCGCCATCGGCGAAAGGAGAAAAAATCAAAATGCCATGTGGAAGTTGATCACGGACTTCGCCAAGGACTACACCAAGCGCGAGTTCATGGCGATCCTCAACCCGATCGACGTGCCCTGCGGCCCGATCATGTCGACCGAGGACCTGGCCACCGACGAGCACATCCGCGGCCGCGACATGTGGGTCGAGCTCGACCACCCGCAGCGCGGCAAGTGGTGGAACGTCGGCATGCCGATCAAGCTGTCGGCCTCGCCGGCGAAGATCGAGCGCTCGCCGACGCTGGGGGAGCACACGGAGCAGATCCTGCGCGAAGTTCTGGGTTATGAGGATTCGAAAATAAAGGCATTGCAAGGCGCCGGGGCGCTCAGCGCGCCGCCGAAGAAAGCCGCATGAAAATTGCCATCATCGGCCAGCAGGATTTCGGCAAAGCCGTGCTCGAGGCTTTCCTCGCGCGCAAGGACGAGGTGGCGGGCGTGTTCTGCGCGCCCGAGAAGCCCGGCGCGCGGCCCGACGCGCTGAAGGTCGCAGCACAGGAGAAGGGGGTGCGGGTGTTTCAATTTGCCTCTTTGAAAGGTGAAGAGGCGAAGCAGGCCCTGAAAGACCTCGACGTCGAGCTCGGCATCATGGCCTTCGTGCTGCAGTTCGCGCCGCAGGACTTCGTCAACATCCCGAAGCGCGGCACGATCCAGTACCACCCGTCGCTGCTGCCGAAGTACCGCGGCCCGTCGTCGATCAACTGGCCGATCATCCACGGCGACACCAGGACCGGCCTCAGCATCTTCCGCCCCACCGACGGCCTGGACGAGGGGCCGGTGGTGCTGCAGAAGGAGACCGCGATCGGCCCGGACGACACCCTCGGCACGATCTACTTCGACCGCCTGTTTCCGATGGGGGTCAAGGCGATGCTGGAGGCGGCAGATTTGGTGATGTCCTCGAAACACAAGGAAGTCGTGCAGGACGAGTCCCAAGCCACCTACGAAGGCTGGTGCCGCAAGGCGGAGGCGCGCATCCACTGGGCCAGCCACGTCGACTTCGTCTACAACCTGATCCGCGGCTGCAACCCGGCCCCCGGGGCCTGGACCCGGCTGCAGGGCCAGGAGCTGCAGATCGCCGACGCCCGCAAGCTCCCGGTGCGCACTTTCGGCGCGGTCCGGGGCAAGATCGGCGAAGTGGTTGAAGTTACGGACAAGAGCTTCCAGGTCACGGCCCAGGGCGGGCGCATCGAGGTGCTGCGCGCGAAGCTGGGCGACGGCAAGAAAGTCTCGGCCGGCGAGCTGCTTGCGGCGGGTGCCGTAAAGGCCGGCGCACTACTTGGAGATTGACCGGTAAACCGTTGACTCGTCTCGCATTAGACTGCAACAATGCGGCTCGGGGACAAGCGGGAGGGGTACTCTGAAATCCGGTTTCTGGAAAAGCGATTGGCTGCTTGGCTCGCGGTCGCGCTTTGTCTCGACATCGCGCTCTAGGCCCGCATGGACCTGACCCAGATCCTCGAAATCGCCACCTGCACCGACCCGGGCATGGTGCGCTCGCACAACGAGGACTCGATCGCCGCCGACCCGGTCAACGGCCTGGTGGTGCTGGCCGACGGCATGGGCGGCTACAACGCCGGCGAGGTGGCGAGCGGCATGGCGACTACGGTGATCATCACCGAGATGCGCCAGATCCTCGGCAGCGCCAAGCCCTACGACGTCGACCAGGCGACCAGCGAGGAAATCGCCGCGCGCATGGTGCGCGAGCAGGTGCTGAAGGCGAACAGCTCGATCTACCAGGCGGCGCAGAGCCAGCCGCAGTACGCCGGCATGGGCACCACGCTGGTGGTGGGCCTGTTCTACGACAACCGCTTGCTCGCCGCGCACCTCGGCGACTCGCGCATGTACATGCTGCGCGAAGGCAAGTTCAGCCAGGTGACGCGCGACCATTCGCTGCTGCAGGAGCAGATCGACTCGGGGATCATCACGCCCGAGCAGGCGAAGAAGGCGCAGCACAAGAACCTGGTGACGAAAGCGCTCGGCATCGACCCGACGGTCGAGCCGGAAATCCACGAGTACCCGACGAAGCCGGGCGACATCTACCTGCTGTGCTCGGACGGGCTGTGCGACATGGTGGAGGACGAGGACATCGGCATGACGCTGCAGACTCTGGGCGGCAACCTGAAGCTGGCGGCGCAGCAGCTGGTGCAGATGGCCAACGACAACGGGGGGCGGGATAACGTTTCGGTTATACTGGTCCGCGTCCTACGGGAGTACCCCGGCCGGAAGGGGGTCATGGGCAAGGTGTTCGGCTGGCTAAAATAATCCCCGGGACCCGCTAAATGGCGAAACTGATTCTCAGCATGGATGGCTTGGTGCTCAAGGAGATCCCCTTGACGAAGGAGCGCACCACGCTCGGCCGCAAGCCGCACAACGACATCCAGATCGACAACCTTGCGGTGAGCGGCGAGCATGCTGTGATCGTCACCATCCTCAACGATTCGTTCCTCGAGGACCTGGGCAGCACCAACGGCACGGTGGTCAACGGCAACCCGGTCAAGAAGCACTTCCTGCAGAACAACGACGTCGTCGAGCTCGGCAAGTACAAGCTCAAGTTCGTCGGCGACGCCGCGCCCGCGGCCGGCGGCGAGAAGGCCGATTTCGAGAAGACCATGGTGCTGCGCCCCTCGGCGATGAAGGCCGCCGCGGAGCAGGCGAAGGCCATGGGGGGCGGCGGCGCCCAGGCGGCCGTGGCCCAGCGCCAGGCCGCCGTGCAGCAGGCCGGGCTGAGCGCCGCGGCCACCGGCATCGCCGACAAGGACGCGGTAAAGCCCGCGCCCAAGCCTGCCGCAGCGCCCGCCCCCGCACCCGTCGCCGCAGCGCCCGCGCCTGCTGCAGCGCCCGCGCCCAGGCCGGCGCTGGCGGCCGCACCCGCGGCAGTCGCCGCGGCTCCGGCTGCTGCGGCAGCCGCGGCAAAGCCCGGTGGCCACCCGCTCGGCTCGATCCAGCTGCTCTCCGGCGCCAACGCCGGCAAGGAGCTCGAGCTGACGAAACCCCTCACCACCCTCGGCAAGCCCGGGGTCCAGGTCGCGGTGCTCACCCGCCGCCCGCAGGGCTACTTCCTCACCCACGTCGAGGGCGCGACCCGCCCCACGATCAACGGCCAGCAGATCGGCGCCGCGCCGCACGCGCTCAAGGACCACGACGTGATCGAGATCGCCGGCGTCAAGATGGAGTTCTTCCTGAAGGGCTGAGTTTTGAGCCAACGCGTCGTAAGGATCCTGGTCGGCCTTGCGATCACCCTCTGCTTCATCGGCCACGCGGCGGAGTGGTACCCCACGGCGGACGGCAAGCTCCGCTTCGTTTCCCAGCTCGACAACATCATCTACGACGCGCGGCTGCAGATGACCATGCCGCGCGGCGTCGACCAGCGCATCGTCATCCTCGACATCGACGAGAAGAGCCTCGGCGAGCTCGGGCGCTGGCCGTGGAACCGCAAGCTGATGGCCGAGCTGGTCGACAAGCTGTTCGACCGCTACGGCATCGCGATGCTCGGCTTCGATGTGGTGTGGGCCGAGCGCGACCCGAGCTCCGGGGTCGAGACGCTCGATGCGCTGGCGCGCGGCGAGTTGAAGGAGCTCGCCGCCTTCCAGGGCGCCTACGCCAGGCTGCGGCCGGGCCTGGACTTCGACCAGCGCCTGGCGGCGAGCTTCCGCAACCGGCCGGTGGTCCTCGGCCATTACTTCAACAGCGAGCCGCGCGCGGCGAAGGCGAACGCGCTGCCCAAGCCGGTGCTGCCCAAGGGCACGTTCTCCGGGCGCCGCGTGGAGTTCCCGCGCTGGTACGGCCATACCGGCAACCTGCCGATCTACCTCGAGAGCGCGGCCGGCGCCGGCCACATCAACCCGGTGGTCGACTTCGACGGCGTGCTGCGCCGCGTGCCGCTGATCGTCGAGTACGACGGCGAGTACTACGAGTCGCTGTCGCTCGCGATGGTGCGCGCGCTGCTCGCGCGGCAGACCGGCGCGCCGGCGCCCGCGGTCGAGCCGGGCTTTCCGCCCGACGACCCGAACCTGGAGTGGCTCAAGCTCGACGGCCTGCAGATCCCGGTCGATGCCGCCGCCGCGGCGCTGGTCCCGTACCGCGCGCGCGGCAGCTTCCGCTACATTTCGCTGGCCGATGTCGCCGGCGAGCGCATCGCGCCCGAGGAACTCAGGGGCAAGATCGCGCTGCTCGGCGCCACCGCTCCCGGCCTGCTCGACATGCGCGCGACGCCGATCGCCGAGGTATTCCCCGGCGTCGAGATTCACGCCAACCTGCTCGCCGGCATCATCGACGGCGAAGTCAAGCAGAAGCCGCTGTACGTGATCGGCGCCGAGGTGGTGCTGCTGCTCGCCGGCGGCATCGCCTTCGCCCTGCTGATCCCGATGCTGTCGGCGCTGTGGGCGACGCTCGTCACGCTCGCCGGCCTGGCGGCGGCCTGCGGCCTCAACTTCGCGGTGTGGCAGGGCGGCCTGGTGCTGCCGCTCGCCTCCTCGCTGCTGATCGTGGTGGCGATCTACATCCTCAACATGGCGTACGGCTACTTCGTCGAGTCGCGCGTCAGGCGCCGCATCACCGGGCGCTTCAGCGAATACGTGCCGCCCGAAGTCGTGGCGCAGATGGAGCTCGATCCGGACCGGTACGACAAGCCGAAGAGCGCCGAGCTCACCATCCTGTTCGCGGATATCCGGGGCTTCACCGGCATCTCGGAAACGCTCAGCCCCGAGGCGCTGCGCGAGTACATCAACGAGTACCTCACCGAGATGAGCACGATCATCCGCAGCCGGTACCGCGGCACGCTCGACAAGTACATCGGCGACGCGATCATGGCGTTCTGGGGCGCGCCCGTGGACGACCCGCAGCACGCGCGCAATGCGGTGCTTGCCGCGCTCGCCATGCAGCGCGAGGTCGAGCCGCTCAACCGGCGCTTCGCCGCGCGCGGCTGGCCTTCGTTAAAGATTGGCATCGGCGTGAATTCCGGCACGGTGCGGGTCGGCGACATGGGCTCGCGCCTGCGGCGCGCCTATACTGCGATGGGAGACGCGGTGAACGTCGCTTCGCGGCTGGAGGGCCGCACCAAGGGATACGGCGTCGGCATCCTGGTCGGCGAGGCGACGCGCAACCGGGTCGAAGATGTGGTATTCAGGGAAATTGACCGCATCAAGGTCAAAGGCAAGGACGAGGCCGTCACGATCTATGAGCCCCTCGGCTTGGAAGCGGAGCTCGCCGCGGCGCGCGACGAGCTGCGGCTGTGGAGCCAGGCGCTGCGCGCCTACCGCGCCCGGAACTGGGACGAAGCCGACGTGAGCCTGCTCAAGCTGCAGCGCATGAATCCCGCCAGCGCCCTGTACCCGGCGTACGCCGTGAAGGTCGCGGCGAGCCGCCGCGACCCGCCGCCGCCGGACTGGGACGGCGTGACGGCGTTCGACGAGAAGTAAGCCGGCGATGCGCCTGCGCGTGCTCGGTTGCTCCGGCGGGATCGGCGGGCGTCATCTGCGCACCACCTCGTTCCTGCTCGACGGCGACATCCTGATCGACGCCGGCACCGGCGTCGGCGACCTGACGCTCGCCGAGCTGTCGCAGATCGATCACATCTTCATCACGCATTCGCACCTCGACCACGTCACCTCGATCCCGTTCCTGGTCGACACCGTCGGCGGCATGCGCTCCAAGCCCCTGACGGTGTACGCGACGCGCCCCACGGTGGAGATCCTGAAGAACCACCTGTTCAACTGGGCGATCTGGCCGGACTTCACCGAGATCCCCACCCCGGAAGCGCCGTTCCTGCGCTACCAGGAGATCGAGGTCGGCAAGCCGCTCACGCTCGGCGCGCGCAAGATCACGCCGATCCCGGCGCGCCACACCGTGCCGGCAGTGGGCTACCACCTGGACAGCGGCGCCGCGAGCCTGGTGTTCACCGGCGACACCGGCCAGAACGACGCCCTGTGGCGCGTCGTCAACCGCATCTCCAACCTCAAGTACCTGATCATCGAGACCGCGTTCTCCAACAAGGAGCGCCAGCTCGCCGAGGTGTCGCGCCACCTGTGCCCGGCGACCCTCGCCGAGGAGCTGGCCAAGCTCGAGCGCAACGCCGAGATCTACATCACCCACCTCAAGCCCGGCGAGATCGAGCCGACCATGCTCGAGATCGAGGAATGCGCGGGGAACTTCCGCCCCCGCATGCTGCAAAACAACCTGGTGCTGGAATTCTGAAGGTCGATCCCGCACAACTCTCCGTGCTTGCGCCGCTTGCCGGGCTGTCGCCCGAGCGGCTGGCCGAACTCGCCGAGGTCGCGGTGGTCGAGCGCGCGCCGCGCGGCAGCGACCCGCTGAGCGAGCACCTGAAGGGCGCGCAGTCGGTGTTCCTGCTTGCCGGCGAGCTGCTGCTCGCCTTCCAGGGCGGCGGCACGCTGGTCGTGGTCGGCGGCAGCGACGAGACGCGCTACGCCCTCAACCGCCGCAAGGAGCGCCTGGCGCGCACCAAGGCGATCACCGACGTCGATCTGTTCAAGGTCGACGACGACCTGCTCGATATCCTGGCGACCTGGGACCAGGTGAGCGCGGCCGGCGGCGCCGAAGGCACCATGGCGCGCGCGCTGCGCGGCGACCCGCTGCGCTCGAGCGGGCCGTTCTCGCTCGGCAACCTGCGCGGCGGCGCCTTCGCCCAGCTGCCGGCGGCACGCATCGACGAGCTGCTGCGGCGCTTCGAGCGCGTCAAGGCGGCGCGCGGCGAGGCGGTGATCAAAGAGGGCGATGAAGGCGACTACTACTACGTCATCGAATCCGGGCGCTTCCAGGTCGGACGCCTGGTCGGCGGCGCCGAGGTAGTGCTGGCCGAGCTGAAGAGCGGCGAAGCCTTCGGCGAGGAGGCGCTGGTTTCCGAAGCGAAGCGCAACGCCACGGTCACCGCGCTGACCGAGGGCACCCTGCTGCGCCTCAGCCGCCAGCATTTCATCGACATGCTGCGCGAGCCGCTGCTGCGGCGCCTCGCCTACGAGGAGGCCTCGGACCGGGTGCGCAAGGGCGCCCTGTGGCTCGACGTGCGCTATCCCTCGGAATACCAGTACGACAAGCTGCCGGGGGCGATCAACGTGCCGCTGGCCGAGGTGCGCAACATGTTCGCGGTGCTCGACCGCAGCAAGGAATACGTGGCGTATTGCCAGAGCGGCCGCCGCAGCGCGGCGGCGGCCTTCCTGTTCGCCCAGCGCGGCTTCAAGGTTTGGGTGCTGGAAGGCGGCCTGAAAGAGGTTGAAAAACAGTAATTTCGTTGAAAATCAGGCAGTCTGGGGCTACTATTAAAGATCGAGCAGCAGGCCGTCGCAGGGAGGGTCGGAGATGAGCGCAGTCCTGAGCCAGCAGGCGCCGGCGCAGACCGATGTCGGCGCGCGGCTGGCGTTCCAGAAGCAGCTGCAGGCGGTGACGAACAAGATCCACGCCACCAACAACATCGACGAGATCATGTTGGAGGTGAGCACCGACGTCTGCGCCCTGTTCAACGCCGACCGCCTCACCATCTACTCGATGGCCGAGGACCGGCAGTCGATCATCTCCAAGGTCAAGACCGGCCTCAATTCGTTCAAGGACCTGAAGCTGCCGATCGCCGAGCACTCGATCGCCGGCTACGTCGCGCTGTCGAAGAAGACCGCCAACCTCAAGGACGTCTACGACGAGGGCGAGCTGCGCTCGCTGAACGCCAACCTGCGCTTCCTGCAGGAGGTCGACAAGCGCACCGGCTACCGCACCAAGCAGATGCTGGTGTCGCCGATCCTCGAGGCGGGCTCGAACGAGCTGATCGGCGTCATCCAGATCATCAACAACAAGGCCGGCGTGCCGTTCGGCGTGCTCGCCGAGGAAGGCGTCGGCGAGCTGTCGCAGACGCTGGCGATCGCCTTCAAGCAGCGCCAGAAGCCGCAGCTCGCCAAGACCAAGTACGACTACCTGATCGCCGACGCGGTGCTGTCGGCCGGCGAGTTCGAGCTGGCGGCGCGCCAGGCGCGCAAGAAGGCGCTCGACATCGAGCAGGTGCTGGCCGATGAGTTCCAGGTCAAGATCCCGGCGATCGGCGGCGCGCTGTCCAAGTTCTTCGGCGTGCCCTACGAGGCGTTCAAGCCCGACCGCGTCAAGCCCGCCGACCTGCTGAAGAACCTGAAGCGCGAGTACGTCGAGGCCAACCAGTGGCTGCCGATCGACGAGAGCAAGGAAGGCCTCGCCGTGCTGTGCCTCGACCCGGAGCGCATCCGCTCCTCGCGCATCGCCGCCAACGTATTCCCGAAGGCGCGCCTCGTCTACAAGGTTACGACGCAGAAGGACTTCAAGGACACGCTGAACCATTTTTACGGCGCTGACACGAGCGGCGGCGATCTCGGCAACGTCGAGGACCTCCTCGGCGCGATGGGCGACGAAGGCGCCGAGGGCGCGCTCGACGCCAACGCCGCCGACGAGGTCTCTGCCGCGGCCGACAACGAGCTGGTCAAGCTGGTGAACAAGGTGATCGTCGACGCCTACAACCAGGGCGCCTCCGACATCCACATCGAGCCCTACCCGGGCAAGGCCAAGACCGAGATCCGCTTCCGCAAGGACGGCTCGCTCGGAGCCTACATCGAGATCCCGGCGAGCTACCGCGCGGCGCTCGCGGCGCGCCTCAAGATCATGTGCGACCTGGACATCTCGGAGAAGAGAAGGCCGCAGGACGGCAAGATCAAGTTCAAGAAGTTCGGGCCGCTCGACATCGAGCTGCGGGTGGCGACCATCCCGACGCAGGGCGGCGTCGAGGACATCGTGATGCGGATTCTCGCCGCCGGCGAGCCGATCCCTCTCGAGAAGATGGGTTTCACCGCCCGCAACCTCGCCGAGCTGCAGACGACGGTCAGCAAGCCCTACGGCCTGTTCTTCGTCTGCGGCCCGACCGGCTCGGGCAAGACGACCACCTTGCATTCAGTGATGAAGTACCTGAACACCCCGGACACCAAGATCTGGACCGCCGAGGACCCGGTCGAAATCACCCAGAAGGGCCTGCGCCAGGTGCAGGTCAACAAGAAGGCGGGACTCGACTTCGCGGTGGTGATGAAGGCCTTCCTGCGCGCCGATCCGGACATCATCATGGTCGGCGAGATGCGCGACAAGGAAACCACCAGCACCGGCATCGAGGCCTCGCTCACCGGCCACCTGGTGTTCGCCACGCTGCACACCAACTCGGCGCCGGAATCGATCACGCGGCTGCTCGACATGGGCATGGACCCGTTCAACTTTTCCGACGCGCTGCTCGGCATCCTGGCGCAGCGCCTGGCGAAGCGCATTTGCAGCTGCAAGCAGCCCTACACGCCCGAGGGGGCCGAGATCACCGCGTTCCTGCGCGAGTACTGCGAGGAACTGATGGCCACGTCCAGATTCAAGGCCGACCCGAAAGGCTCGATGGAGGCGGTGTACAAGGACTGGGTCAAGACTTACGGCAACGACAAGGGCCAGCTGACCTTCTACAAGCCGGTCGGCTGCGACAAGTGCGGCAACACCGGCTTCAAGGGACGCTGCGGCCTGCACGAGCTGCTGATCGCCACCGACAAGCTGAAGAAGCTGGTCCAGGAGCACGCGCGCGTCGCCGACATGCTCGCCCAGTGCCTCGAGGACGGCATGCGCACGCTGAAGCAGGACGGCATGGAGAAGTGCCTGATGGGCGTAACTCACATGAAGGAAGTCCGAGCCGTCTGCGTGAAGTGACCCTGCGGTGAGCCTCATCGACACGACGCAGGGTCTGCGCTTCACCTCCCCGGCCGGCGCCACCCCGGCCGAGGACCTCGGCCAGCGCCTAGAGCAACTCAACCTGATCGGCGCGTCGCTGTCGGCCGAACGCGACATCAACCGCCTGCTCGAGCTGATCCTGACGGCGGCGAAATCGATCACCCGCGCCGACGGCGGCAGCCTGTACCGCGTCACCGACGAGAAGACCCTGCGCTTCGAGATCGTGCGCACCAGCTCGCTCAAGTACTACCTCGGCGGCACCAGCGGCAACCCGGTGCCGTTCTACCCGATCCAGCTGTACAAGGACGGCAAGCCGAACCACAGCATGGTGGCGGCGCACGCCGCGCTCACCGGCAAGACGGTCAACATCGCCGACGCCTACGTCGCCGACGGCTTCGACTTCAGCGGCACGCGCGCCTTCGACTCGAAGACCGGCTACCGCTCGCAGTCCTTCCTCACCGTGCCGATGCGCAACCACGAGCACGAGAGCATCGGCGTGCTGCAGCTGATCAACGCGCAGGACCCGCAGACCGGCGCGATCGTGCCGTTCTCGGCCTCGGACCAGCGTCTCGCGGAGTCGCTCGCCTCGCAGGCGGCGATCGCGCTGACCAACCGCATGCTGATCAACCAGCTCGAGCAGCTGTTCGAGTCGTTCATCAACCTGATCAACTCGGCGATCGACGAGAAGTCGCCCTATACCGGCGGCCACTGCCAGCGCGTGCCGACCCTGACCATGATGCTCGCCGAGGCGGTGAACGACACGCGCGCCGGGCCGCTGTCGGACTTCCAGATGAGCGAGAAGGACCGCTACGAGCTGAAGATCGCCGGGCTGCTGCACGACTGCGGCAAGGTGACCACGCCGGTGCACGTGGTCGACAAGGCGACCAAGCTCGAGACCCTCTACGACCGCATCCACCTCGTCGACACGCGCTTCGAGGTCCTGAAAAGGGATCTGGAGATCGAAGGATTGCGCGGCACCCTGGAGCCCCAGAAACTGCGCCAGCGCCTGCGCGAGCTGGACGACGACCGGCGCTTCCTGCACGCCTGCAACATCGGCGGCGAGCGCATGAAGGACGAGGACATCGAGCGCGTCAAGCGCATTGCCGGCTACCGCTGGCGCGACGTCTCGGGCCACGAGGCGAGCTTCCTCACCGACGACGAGACGAAGAACCTCACCATCCGCGCGGGCACGCTCACCGAAGACGAGCGCAAGGTCATCAACCACCACATCATCGCCACCATCAAGATGCTCGAGGCGCTGCCCTGGCCCAAGCACCTGACCAAGGTGCCCGAGTACGCCGGCGGCCACCACGAGCGCATGGACGGCAAGGGCTACCCGCGCGGCCTGAAGCGCGAGCAGATGTCGGTGCAGGCGCGCTGCATGGGCATCGCCGACATCTTCGAGGCGCTCACCGCGCGCGACCGGCCCTACAAGAAGGGCAAGACGCTGTCCGAATCGCTCGAGATCCTCGGGCGCATGAGGCTCAACTCGCACGTCGACCCGGACCTGTTCGACGTCTTCGTGCGCCAGAAGGTCTACCGCCGCTACGCCGACATGTTCCTCGACAAGGAGCAGATCGACGACGTGGACGAGACCAAGATCCCGGGCTATCAGCCCTGAGTGCAGTACTGCCGCCAGATCTGGCGGTAGAGATTCTCCATGTCGCGGGTAAAGGCGACCTCGTCCATGAGCGAACTCGCCTGCATTTTCGAGCGCAGCGAGGTGCGCAGGTCCTGGAGTTGCTGTTTTTCCCGGGAAAAAGCGACCGCGCGCCGGACGTAATCCTCGGGCTCCGCGGCGATCCAGTCAGTCAGTCCGACGCTCGTCAAAATGCTGGCGGCGCTGCGCGACGCCGGGCGCGAGCCCGGCAGGGTGATCACCGGCACGCCCATCCACAGCGCGTCGCAGGTCGTGGTGCCGCCGCTGTAGGGGGTGCTGTCGAGCGCGATGTCGACCTGGCCGAACGCGGCGTAGTACTCGCGTAGCGGCGCGAACGGCGCCAGGGTGACGCGGTTCGAGGCGACCCCGGCGGCGGCCAGGCCTCGCAGCAGCTCGTCGGCGGCGCGTCCCGGCGATACGCCGTGCACCGCAAGGCGGGCGTCGGGCAGCTGCCGCAGGATCGCGCTCCACAGGCCGAGCGTGGCGGGCGAGAGCTTGCCCGTCTGCACGAACGAGCCGAAGCTGGCATGGCCCTTCGCCAGACAGGGCGGGGCGGCGGCCGGCTCGACCGGCACGAACGGGCGATAGCACCACTGGCTGTGCGGCAGCCTGAGCAGGGTCTCGGTATGCAGCCGCTCCGCGCCCGGCGGATCGCTCACCGCGTCGGTGATGCGGTAGCGGATGCGGGTGAGGCCGGTGGTGTTGAGATAGCCCAGCCAGGCCGCCTGCACCGGCGCCGGCTGCAGCGCGAACGCTCCCAGGCGCGCGATCCCGGAGTGCCCGGCAAGGTCGACCAGGATGTCGATGCGGTCGGCATGGATCACCTCGGCCAGCCGGGCCTCGGAAAGCGCCGCGGCGTCGCGCCACAGGTCGGCCCGCGCCGCCAGGCGGCGCGTGAATTCGTCGGACCGGGTGCTGGTCGAGTAGCAGCAGGCCTCGAAGCGGCTGCGATCGAGGCGCTCGAGCAGCGGCTGCAGGAACAGCGCCACCGGGTGCGAGTTGAAGTCGCCCGAGACGTAGCCGACGCGCAGGCGGCGCTCCGGGTCGGGGGCGCGCGCGAAGGCGAAGGCAGGCGCGTGCGCGCGCTCCAGCCGCTCGCCGAAGGAGCGGTGCCGCTCGTACAGCGCTTCAGCGGAAATGGCGTCGCTGAAATTGAGCAGGAACAGCTCGAAGGAGGCCAGCTCGAGCCGGCCGGGGTCGCGCTCGAGCGCCGCGCGGCACAGCTCCAGCATCTCGGCGACGCGCCCGTGCCGGTGCAGCAGGTTGCCGAGCATGCGGTAGGCCAGGGCGAAGCCCGGATCCAGCTCGATCACCCGGCGCAGCGCGGTCTCCGCCTGCACGTCGCGCCCCAGGGTCAGCAGCGTGGTGCCGTAGTTGTGCAGCGCTTCGACCCAGTCCGGCCGGAGGCGCAGCAGCGCCTCAAGCTCGCGCACCGCCCCTTCCTGGTCGTTGCGCGCCAGGAGCACGTCGGCAAGGGCGGCGCGCGCGTCGAGGTTCCCGGGTTCCAGCGCCAGCGCCCGCTCGAGCGGTTCCTGGGCCTGCGCAGGCCGCCCCAGCTCGCGCAGCACGCCGGCGTAGTGGAACAGCGCCGAGAAGTCCTGCGGCCGGCCGCGCAACGCGGCCTCGAACTCTGCGGCCGCGGGCTCCAGCCTGCCCTGCGAGCGCAGCACGCAGCCGAGCACCACGCGCGCCTCGGGAAAATCCGCCCGATGCTGCAGCGCCTCGCGCAGCAGCCGCTCGGCCGGCGCCAGCGCGCCCTGCACATAGCGCAGCTTGCCCAGGTTGTAGCCGGCGTAAGGCTCGGCCGGATCGAGCGCCAGGGCCTTCTCGTAGCTGCCGGTCGCGCCGGCGGCATCGCCCAGTGCCTCGAGCGCGATGCCGAGGTTGAGGTGCGCCTGCGCGTCGCTGGGCGCAGCGCGCACCGCCTCGCGGTAGCGCTCGCAGGCTTCCTGCAGGCGGCCCGAAGCCTCGGCGCGCCGGCCCTCCGCGATCAGCCGCGTGGCCTCGGTCATGACGCGAGGAAGCTCTCGAGCGCCAGGATCGGCGCGCGGTCGCCATAGAGCGAAGCGCGCGCCGCGGCCATCCGCGCCGCGACGTCGGCGCGGTACGCCGCGTCGCACGCCAGCTTCTCCACCCGATCGACGTAGCCGGCCTCGCTCGCGGCCACCAGCTCGGCGAGGCCGAGGCGCTTCAGGATGCCGCTCGCCAGGCGGCCGCGCAGGAAGCGGCCCTCGCGCGTCACGGCGGGCAGCCCGTTCTGCACCGCGAGCAGCGCGGTGTTGAAGCCGGAGAAGCCGATGGTGTCGAGATATACGTCGGCGCGCCCGAGCAGGCTCTGGAACGCCGCGTTGCTGAGCCAGGGCAGGAACACGACGAAGCGCCCGGCGTCGAGGCCGCGGGCGCCGAAGGCAGCGCCCAGCCTTTGCTGCAGGCGCTGCGCCAGGGCCGAGTGAGTGAAGAAGGCGAAGCGGCATTCTCCCAGCCGCTGCGCGATCTCCGGAAAAATCCAGTCGTGCTGCGGCGCGTACTTGAACGGCACTCCCGGGCACACCAGCAGAGGTCCGCGGCCCGGCACCTCCGGCGCGTCGCCGCGGGCCATGCCGCCGTCGCGTGGCGCGAAATGGCCGCCGAGGTGCGGCAGCATCACCAGCTTCTCGGAGTAGTTCGCCTGCGCGCCGGGCGGCTCCAGGTCCTCGGCCGAGAGGTAGCAGTCGATGGTCGGCAGCCCGGTCGTCTCGGGGTGCCCCCAGCTCGCGGCCTGCAGCGGCGCGAGGCGCAGCGCGGCGAGGCGCAGCGCGATCGGGTCCATGCCGATCTCCGGATAGAGCAGGACGTCGGGCTGCTGCCGCTCGATCGCCTCGACCCAGTCGCGCAGATCGCGCGCGCCCTGCTCGAAATGCGCCGAGCGCTGCGCGGCGAACTCGGTCTCGGCGTCGCGCGCCGTGCCGAGGTGGAAGGCGTAGAGGGCGAAGCGGCTGCGGTCGAGCTCGGCGAACCATCCCTTCGCCAGCGCGTGCCACACGGAGTGGTTGTGGAACTGAGCCGACACCACGCCCACGCGCAACGGCGCGCCGCGGCGGCGCGGCCGCGCCGCCGGAATCCCCTGCGCCTCGCGCCACTGCGTCATCAGCCGGGCGCACAGGCGGCCGTGGCGCTCGAGCAGCTCGCGGTTCGGCTCCTCCTGGTAGGCGAGGCTGAAAGGCTGCGCCGCACCGACCGCCGCATGCCCCTGCGCCGGCCGCGAGTCGTCGAACCAGCGCTCGAGGCCCGCGAGCTCGTCGGCGAACGCGCTGCGCCGCCGCGCCGGCTCGTCGGCGGCCTGGCACACCTGCGGCAGCTGCGCCATCGCGATCGACCAGCGTGCTTCCGCGTAGTCGGGCCGCAGGCGCAGCGCCTCGCGGAAGCAGCGCAGCGCTTCGTCGACGCGGTCGTCGTCGGCATGCAGGTGGCCGAGCGCGTAGTGGGCTTCGGCGGCCTGCGGCTGCAGCCGGATGGCTTCGGCGAAGCACGCCGCCGCCTCGTCGCGCCGGCCGAGGCTGCGGCAGGCGATGCCGAGGTTGTAGCGCGCCTCGAGGAAGTCGGGCTGCAGCTCGAGCGCCTGGCGGAAGCAGGCCGCGGCGCGCTCATGCTCGCCGAGCGCCAGGTGCGCGTTGCCGAGGTTGTGCTGCGCGCGCGCGTTCGACGGATTGAGCGCGAGCGCGCGCGCGATCAGCTCGGTGGCACGCCGGTGCTCGGCGCGCTGGAATGCGAGGAAGCCGAGGAAGTGCAGCGCGTCGACGTGCTGCGGCTCGGCGTCGAGCACCTCGCGGTACGCGGCCTCGGCTTGCGCGAGGCGGCCGGCGTCGTGATGCGCGATCGCGCCGGCCAGCGCGCGCTCGACGTCCGCGGCGCTTTTTCTCCTCGACAGCCAGCCGAACATGCGGACATTTTAACGGTCGCCCCCGAAACGATGTGCGTATAATCCGCTCGCCCGACGCGCATGCTGTTCAACTGGCTCAACACGAAAGAAGTCGATGCATTCGCCGACTCGGTGGTGGCGGAGCTGCAGCAGCGCTTTCCGCCTTCGGGCGTCGACCTGTCGACGCAGAAGGCGGTGGAGCGCGTGTTGAAGAACGTCGACCGCCTGATGCTGCGCGTGGCCGACTTTGCGCGCGAGCGTCGCCTCAACCTCTACAAGAAGGCGCGCTTCGGCAGCCGCATCAAGTGGGCGCTGAAGGAAGCGAAGTACCCGCAGGTGTTCATCGACGTGATGACCCACGAGCTCGTCACGCAGCTGGCTCTCGCCCCGCGCAAGCCCCAGGCTTCATGACCCTGCTGTCCGATTTGCGCGCGCGCTACGAGCGGCTGACCGGACCGGCGTTGCTGCCGCTCGCGCTGGTCGTGTTCACCGCCTCGGGCTTCGCCGGCCTGGTCTACGAGTCGATCTGGAGCCACTACCTCAAGCTGTTCCTCGGTCACGCCGCGTACGCGCAGACCCTGGTGCTGGCGATCTTCATGGGCGGCATGGCGATTGGCGCCTGGGCGGCGAGCCGCCTGTCGGCGCGCTGGAAGGACCTGTTGCTCGCGTACGCGGTGATCGAGGGGCTGATCGGCGCCGCCTCGCTCGTGTTCCACGACGTGTTCGTGGCCGCCACCGCGCTGGCGCTCGACAGCGTGATCCCCGCGCTCGGCGCGCCCGCCGCGGTGCACGCCTTCAAGTGGACGCTCGCCGCGGCGCTGATCCTGCCGCAGTCGGTGCTGCTCGGCATGACCTTTCCGCTGATGACCGGCGGCCTGCTGCGGCTGCGCCCCGCGCGGTCGGGCTACGCCATCGCCATGCTGTACTTCACCAACAGCCTCGGCGCCGCGGTCGGCGTGCTGGCGAGCGGCTTCTACTTCATCGATGCGGTTGGCCTGCCCGGCACGCTGGTCGCGGCGGGCATCGTCAACCTCGCGGTCGGCGCGGCGGTCATGCTGCTGCCGCGCCGCAGCCACGCGCAGGCGTCCGCGCCCGGGGGGGCAGAAGCGGCGCCGCCGCTTGCCGCGCGGCCGGGGGCGACGCCGCAGTTCGGCCTGCTGCTCACGATCGCCGCGCTGACCGGATTGTCGTCGTTCATGTACGAGATCGGCTGGATCCGCATGCTGTCGCTGGTGCTGGGCAGCTCGAGCCACGCCTTCGAGCTGATGCTCTCGGCGTTCATCCTCGGCATCGCGTTCGGCGGCCTGTGGGTGCGGCGGCGCATCGACGTCGCTCGCGACACGGTGCGGCTGCTCGCGCTGGTGCAGCTCGCGATGGGCATCGCCGCGCTCGTCACGCTGCCGGTTTACGGCCAGACCTTCCGCGTCATGCAGGCGACCCTGACGACGCTCGCCGCGACCGAGAACGGTTACCTGGCGTTCAACCTGGTGAGCCACGCCCTGTGCCTGGCGGTGATGTTCCCGGCGGCTTTCTGCGCCGGCATGACGCTGCCGCTGATCACCGCCTCGCTCCTGCGCCAGGGCGCGGGCGAGCGCGCCATCGGCCAGGTCTACGCCGCCAACACCGCGGGTGCGATAGCCGGCGTGCTGATCGCGGTGCACGTCGGCTTTCCGCTGCTCGGGTTGAAGGGCCTGATCGTCGCCGGCGCGGCGATCGACCTCGCGCTCGGCGTGTGGCTGCTCGCCGGCCTGGGCGCCGGAACGCGGGCGCCGGTCTGGACGGCAGTGGCCGCCTCGCTGGCGGCGGTCGCGGTGGCGTTGTTCGGCGTGCGGCTCGACGCCCATCACATGGCCTCGGGCGTATATCGCCACGCCCACCTGATCGGGGAGAAGGATGCGGTAAAGCTGCAGATTGACGGCAAGACCGCCACGATCAGCGTCACGGGGGACGACAAGATCGTCTCGCTGCGCACCAACGGCAAGACCGACGGCGCGGTGCGCTTCGACGACGGCCCGCCCGTCACCGACGAGGTCACCATGACGTTCCTCGGGGCGCTGCCGCTGTTCCTCGCGCCGGACGCCCGGCGCATCGCCAACATCGGCTTCGGCACCGGCATCACCACGCACGTGCTGCTCGCCTCGCCGACGCTCGAGGTCGTGGACACCATCGAGATCGAGCCGGCGATCGTGCAGGCGGCCGCGCAGTTCCGGCGCTTCAACTGGCGCGCGCTCGAGGACCCGCGCAGCCGCATCCACTACGAGGACGCGAAAACCTACTTCGCAGCGCAGCAGGCGACCTACGACGTCATCCTGTCGGAGCCCTCCAATCCCTGGGTGAGCGGCGTGGCGAGCCTGTTCTCGACCGAGTTCTACCGCGACGTGCGCCGCTACCTGCGCGACGGCGGGCTGTTCCTGCAGTGGGTGCAGCTCTACGAGATCACCCCGGCGCTGCTGGCCACCATCGTCAAGGCGCTCGACGAGAATTTTGCCGACTACGAGTTCTGGCTGTCGAACGACGGCGACATGCTGATCGTCGCCTCGCACAACGGCCGCGTGCCGCAGCCCGACGCGAGGGCGTTCGCCAACCCCGAGCTGCGCGCCGAGATCGACCGCTTCCGCCTGCGCACCCTCGACGACCTGCGGCTGCACCGCCTCGGCGGACGCAATTCGCTCGGGCCGTACTTCGCCTCGTTCGGCGTGCAGCCGAACTCCGACTTCTTCCCGGTGCTGGAGCAAAAGGCACCGCAGGCGCGCTTCATGCGGGCGAACGCGGGCGAGGTGCTGCGCCTGATCGAGTCCGCGCATGCGCTGGTGGTGCTGTTCGACGATCAGCAGCGCTTGCCCGACCCGGCGGGCGTGACCCCGGGGCCGCGGCACTGGTGGCAGCGCGCCGCCTGGCTGCAGCGCGCGGACGGGGTGCAGAAGTACATGCGTACCGGCAAGGAAGCGTTGCTCGCCGACATCGCGCCCGAGCTCAGCACCGACCTCGTGCTGCTGCGCGCCGCGCTGGTGGAGTGCAAGATCCGCCTGCCCGCCGGCGCGTTGCGCTCGCAGCTTGCCGATCTGTCGATTTTCGCCAGCTCGCACCTGAAGCCGGCGGCCGCAGCCGCATTCTGGAACGACATCGGCCGCGGGCCCTGCGCCGCGCGGTTCGCCCCGGCCGACCGCCGCTGGCTGCGGCTGCATCGCGCCGTGGCCGCCGGCCAGCCGCGGGAGATGGTGGCGGCCGCGGAGGCGGTGCTCGAGACCGAGCCCGAGCTGGGCGGCCGCCTGCTCGCGCAGGTGCTGTCGGCCTATATGGCGGGAGCGATTCTGATGGGCGACTCGCCCGCGGCGCTACGCGCCCACGTCAAGCATCGCTCCAGGCTCGGCAGCGCGCGGGGAGACTGGGCTCCGATGTTCCGCTTCCTGTTCGGCCAGGCCGACCGGGTGGCTGCCGAGGGCAAGGCTCCCCCGCAGTGACGGAATTTGGCAGCCCCCCGGCCCAAAATGAGCAGCCGCCCCGGACGGGCTGCGAAATTCTTCACGGAAATTAGGCCCCTGGGAGACTCCTGGGGCTTGGCACGCCTGTTGCATGAGACGGGGCAGGCCGGGGCATAACCCCGACCGCGTTTTCATCCTCAACCGATAGGGAGTCATCGAATGAAACACCTGCAAAAGGGCTTCACGCTGATCGAACTGATGATTGTCGTCGCGATCATCGGCATTCTGGCGGCCGTCGCGCTGCCCGCGTACCAGGACTACACCATCCGCGCGAAGATGTCCGAGGTCATTCTCGCGATGAGCGCCTGCCGTACGTCGATCACCGAGGTCTATCAGACCGGCGGCACG
>CAZNVH010000062.1:0-40049 GCA_964576525.1 uncultured Enterobacteriaceae bacterium | reverse complement strand
TCGCGGGCGTCGATCAGCAGCGAGAGAAAGTCATAGGGCCGTTCGTCCGAGCGGCGGCGGTCCGCGACGCAGCCGAGGATGACGCGGCCGAGCTCGCGCACCTTCAGCACCGTGCGGATGTCCCGCGTGGGATCCTCCGCCAGGAAGGCGAACGGGCTCGATTCGCGCACCAGCCGCGGCAGGTCCACGCTGAAGATGGAGCGCAGGATCACCTCGAGCCCGTAGTGGCTCATGGCGGTGGTGACGTTCATGGTCCCACCGCGGTCGGCAATGCCCCGCCACTCCTCGCGCAACTCCAGGTTGCGGGCGCGGACGTTCTCCGACAGCCGCGCCACGCTGGTCCGGCTGAAGGCCGGCTGGATCATGGTGCGCTGACGGCGCCAGAACTCGCCGTCGCTGGTGATGATGCCGTTGCCGAGCAGCATCTTCACCCGCTCGAAGCCCACGCCCTTGACGTAGTTCCCGTGATTGCCGACCAGCACCTGGCGGATGTGCTCCGGATCGTTGAGGAACAGGCTCGGATGCGGGCGGTCCTTCGACCGGATGCAGACGAGGTCACCGTACTCGGCCGTGAGCCGGCGCAAGACGTCGAGGCTCGCGGGGTCCGCGTTGAGCGTGTGACGTTCGGCGGGCCCGGGGGGCAGGTGCTGATGGATTGCGGCTTCGGTCATTTGAAGGGGCGGGGTTTGGCCTGTTTGGCGCGGTGTACCCATTCTAGACACCGGCCTTCTGTACTTGAATAAGCGGCGGCGCCGGGCGGCCTTTCGACGGCATGTCCTGCTCCCGCCGGTCTCTTTGGCAACCGATATCGCCAACAGGGGGCACATCCCTCCCCACGATGGGCACCCGGCTCCGCAGGACATACCGTCTACGGCCGCCTGCGCGGCAGCGTGCATTTACCAAACCCACGCCAATGCGTCGGCCGACCGTAGGCGGGGCGGAGCCCCGGCGACCCATAAAGCGCCGCAACAGTAGCTGGGCTCCGAACTTCAGTAGTGCCCCAGACGAGTACGGGGCGAATATGCCTCGGAGCCGGGCGGTCATTGGAATAGGGATGAGCGCTCCGTTTCCGTTATCCCAACTACAGGGCCCGGCGGGGAGCGGGTTACCCCGCCGAGAGGGAGGCCCGCGCTGAGCTCCGGCGGCGAATGCAAGACATGCCGTCGAGCGGCCGCCTGACGCTTGCGCCCCCAGGCACCGTGTATCCGAAGGTAAGCCATATAAAAGAGCGCAGTGGGTCCGTAATATCGGAGGATTCGGCCGAACGAAAATTCATGCCCAAGCAACGCAGCACCAGGTCCCGTAAGCCAGGAGTGGCAGCCGCCCGTGCGGCCGGTCCCGGGCATATCGCGATACGGGGCGCGCGGCAGAATAACCTCAAGAACATCGACATCGACCTGCCCCTCGGCGAACTCATCGTCGTCACCGGCGTCAGCGGCTCGGGCAAATCCTCGCTGGCATTCGATACCGTCTACGCCGAGGGCCAGCGCCGATACGTCGAGACGTTCTCGCCTTACGCGCGGCAGTTCCTCGACCGGATGGACAAGCCGCTGGTGGACCGCATCGACGGCATTCCGCCAGCCATCGCGATCGACCAGAGCAATCCCGTCAGGACATCGCGCTCGACCGTGGGCACCATGACGGAACTGGCCGATCACCTGAAGCTGCTGTACGCACGGGCGGCGCAACTGCACTGCGGCCGCTGCGGCGAGCGCGTGCGGCGTGACAGTCCGGAAACGGTGCTGCACGGCCTGCATGAGCGGCTCGACGCCGACACCCGGATGCTGATCACGTTCCCCGTCCGCGTGCCGGAGAATTTCACGGCAGAAGAAATCCGCGACCTGCTGCTGCGTCAGGGTTATACCCGCGTGCACAGCCAGCAGGGCAACCTGCTCGAAGTCGTGCAGGACCGCGTGCGGCTGAGCGCCGCCGAAAGCGGCCGGATCGACGAGGCGCTGGAAAAGGCCTTCCAGCTCGGCCGCGGCCGACTGACGGTGTACCCGGTGCAGGGCGATGCAAGCGGAGATCCCCTGCCCTTTTCCGCCGACCTGCACTGCGCGGCCTGTGACATTCACTACCGGGACCCCACACCAGGATCGTTCTCGTTCAACTCACCCGTCGGCGCCTGCGAGACCTGCCGCGGCTTCGGCCGCACCATGGGCATCGACTACGGGCTGGTGATCCCCGATGCCGACCGCAGCATCGCCGATGGCGCCGTCAAACCGTTCCGCAGCCCGAGCTACCAGGAGTGCCAGAACGACCTGATGCGTTTCGCCCGGCGCCGCGCAATTCCGACCCGTACGCCATGGCGGGAACTCACCGACAAGCAACGACAGTGGGTCATCGACGGTGAAGGGCGGATGTCCGAAGGGAAGTGGTACGGCGCGCGGCGCTTCTTCGCGTGGCTGGAGACGAAGTCCTACAAGATGCATGTGCGCGTGCTGCTCTCGCGCTACCGCGCCTATACGCGGTGCCCGGGTTGTGACGGCGCCCGGCTGAAGCCCGAGCCGCTCCTGTGGCGGCTCGGAGGCGCGGACGACGCCGCGGCCGCATTGCCAGCCGCACAGCGATTCCGGCCGGCTGGAATGACGTGTGCGGACGCCGTCCTGCACCGGTTGCCGGGTCTCGGCATTCACGATGTCATGCTGCTCCCGCTCGAGCGCAGCCAGCAGTTTTTCGCCCGCCTGCGCCTGCCCGCGCCGCTCGACGAGGCAACGGAACTCGTGCTGCGGGAAATCCGCGGGCGCATCGGCTACCTGGTCACCGTCGGTCTGGGATATCTCACGCTTGACCGGCAATCGCGCACCCTCTCGGGAGGCGAGGTGCAGCGGATCAATCTGACCACGGCGCTCGGCACCTCGCTGGTCAACACGCTGTTCGTGCTCGATGAGCCCAGCGTCGGCCTGCACGCCCGCGACATGGACCGGGTCATCGGCGTGCTGCATGGCCTGCGAGATGCGGGAAACTCCCTCCTCGTCGTGGAGCACGACCACCAGGTCATGCAGGCAGCGGACCGCATACTCGATATGGGCCCGGGGCCCGGCGACGCCGGCGGGCAGGTCACGTGCTTCGGCACGCCACGGGAGATCGCTGCCAGCGAGACCTCCCTGACCGGCGCCTATCTGCGCGGCGAGCGCCGCGTGAGCGCCGACCAATCCGGCCGTGGCAAGCCGCCCGACGACGATACCGGCTGGCTCGAAGTGCGCGGCGCGGCGGCGCATAACCTGAAATCGCTCGACGTGCGCATCCCGCTGCAGCGACTGGTCTGCGTGACCGGCGTCAGCGGCTCCGGTAAATCGACGCTGATCGAGGACGTGCTCTACCCGGCACTGCAGAAACTCAAGGGCGAGCCCACCGAGACGCCAGGCGCGCACGGGGAAATCGTCGGCCACGAGCAGGTGAACGAGATCCTGATGGTGGACCAGTCGCCGCTCGGCAAGACCACGCGTTCCAATCCCGCGAGCTACGTCGGTGCGCTGCCGCCGATACGCAAGGCATTTGCGGATCTGGCCGCCTCACAGGTCCGGGGCTACGTGCCGGGCACGTTCAGCTTCAATTCCGGCGACGGCCGCTGCCCGAGCTGCGGCGGCAACGGCTTCGAGCACGTGGAAATGCAGTTCCTGAGCGATGTATACCTGCGCTGCGCCGACTGCGACGGCCGGCGCTTCCGGCCCGAGATCCTCGAGGTCCACCTCCCCGGCCCGCGCGGTGCGGGCGCCGGCAAGTCAATCGCCGACGTCCTCGACATGACGGTGACGGAAGCGCTCGCCTTTTTCGCGGAGAACGCCGAGGTCCTGCGCGGCCTGCGGCCGCTCGCCGCCGTCGGCCTGCGGTACCTGCGCCTTGGCCAGCCGGTGACCACGCTATCCGGCGGGGAGTCCCAGCGACTCAAACTCGCGGGCCAGCTGGCGCGGACCAGTGGCGCGCGCAACCTGCTGCTGCTCGACGAGCCGACCACCGGCCTGCATGCGCACGACATCGCCGCGCTGCTCGGAGCGCTCCGCGCGTTGCTCGCCCAGGGCCACTCGCTGGTGGTGGTGGAGCACAACCTCGACGTGATCTGGTCCGCCGACTGGGTCATCGATCTCGGGCCCGAAGCCGGTGACGAGGGCGGGCAACTGGTCGCGGCCGGCACGCCACGTGAGGTGGCTGCCGTCCGGGCATCCCATACCGGCCAGGCGCTTGAGCAGCACCGCAAGGCGCTGCGCGCGCGCACCGCGCGCCCCATCCCGCCCGAACAGGCCACGGCATCCGCAGCGCGGGTCGACAGCGCGATCCGCGTACACCATGCGCGTGCGCATAATCTCAAGAATATCGACCTCGCCATTCCCCGCGATCGCCTGACGGTGATCACCGGCGTCAGTGGCAGCGGCAAGAGCACGCTCGCCTTCGACGTGCTGTTTGCCGAAGGACAGCGCCGTTATCTCGAGTCGCTGAATGCCTACGCACGGCAGTTCGTGCAGCCGGCGGCGCGGCCGGATGTCGACGCAATCTACGGCATCCCACCGACCGTCGCGATCGAACAACGCACCAGCCGCGGCGGCCGCAAGAGCACCGTGGCGACGCTGACCGAGCTCTATCATTTCCTGCGCCTGCTGTACGTCAAGCTCGGCACCCAGCACTGCCCCGACTGCGACCTGCCGATCGAGCCGCAGAGCGAGGACATGATTGCCGCCAGGGTTTTACGGTCCTTTAAAAACCAGAAAATCACCTTGCTGGCGCCGCTGGTGCTCAACCGCAAGGGCGTGTACACCGGCCTCGCGAAATGGGCGCTGGCCAAGGGCTACTGGCATCTGCGCGTCGACGGCAAGCTGCTGCCGACGCGCCCGTTCCCGCGCATCGACCGGTTCAAGGAGCACACGATCGAGCTGCCCGTGGGAGAGGTAAGCATCAGGCCCAAGGGCGAAACTGAGTTGCGACAACTGCTAGCCAAGACCCTGGAGATCGGAAAAGGCGTAGTGCATGTGCTGGCCGGAAAAGATGTCCAGGTGTTTTCCACCAAGCGCGCCTGCCGCTCCTGCGGCCGCAGCTTCCCGGAGCTCGACCCGCGCCTGTTCTCGTATAACTCGAAGCACGGCTGGTGCGCCGCCTGCTACGGCACCGGCCTGCAGATCGACGACGTCGAGTGGAGCGACGAGCGCGCGCGCACCGGCACCGAGGACCACATCCTCGATTCCTGGATCGAATGGCTCGAGGTCGACGAGACCTGCCCCGAATGCGACGGCCGGCGCCTCAACCGCGAAGCGCTCGCGGTGCGCTGGCAGGGAAGGAACATCGCCGAGTACGCCGGGCAGCCGATCGATCACCTGAAAAATCTCTTCGAGTCGGTCAATCTTTCTGGAAGAGCACAAGAAATCGCCCGCGACATCTTGGCCGAGCTCAATTCCCGGCTCGCCTTCCTCGGCGAGGTCGGCCTGGGCTACCTGACCCTGGACCGCTCGGCGCCGACGCTCTCGGGCGGCGAGGCGCAGCGCATCCGCCTCGCGGCGCAACTCGGCTCGAACCTGCGCGGCGTGTGCTACATCCTCGACGAGCCGACCATCGGCCTGCACCACCGCGACAACCGCATTCTGCTCGA
Source organism: uncultured Enterobacteriaceae bacterium (assembly GCA_964576525.1). Classification (GTDB taxonomy): domain Bacteria; phylum Pseudomonadota; class Gammaproteobacteria; order Burkholderiales; family SG8-39; genus SCGC-AG-212-J23. The sequence goes on along the minus strand of CAZNVH010000062.1, from coordinate 34,471 downwards.
CGTGCTGGAGAAGCTCGGGGCGAAGGGCAATTCCCTGGTCGTCGTCGAGCACGACGAGGACACGATCCGGCGCGCGCAGCACGTGGTCGACCTCGGCCCGGGCGCCGGCAAGCTGGGCGGCGAGGTGGTGGCCGAAGGCGACGCCGAGGAGCTGATGCGCGCGCCCGCCTCGCTCACCGGCCGCTTCCTGCGCGAGCCGCTGCGCCACCCGCTGCAGCCGCGGCGCCCGGTCACGGGGAAGACCGATGCTTTGCACCTAATGAAGGCTTCTCTTCATAACCTCAAGCGAATCGACGTACGCATCCCTCTCGGCCGCCTGGTCGCGGTGACCGGCGTCTCGGGATCGGGCAAATCTACCCTCGCCCGTGATGTTTTGTTTAGTAGTTTGCTTGAAAAAAAACCCATCGGATGCAAGGCGATCAAAGGCCGCGAGCGGGTCGAGCGCGTGCTGGAAGTCGACCAGACCCCGATCGGCAAGACGCCGCGCTCCTGCCCGGCGACCTACGTCGGCTTCTGGGACTCCATCCGGCGCCTGTTCGCGGACACCAGCGAGGCGCGGGTGCGCGGCTGGAGCGCGAGCCGCTTCTCGTTCAACACCAAGGGCGGGCGCTGCGACAACTGCGAAGGCCAGGGGCAGAAGAAGATCGAGATGTCCTTCCTGCCCGACGTCAAGGTGAGCTGCGAGGCCTGCGGCGGCGCGCGCTTCAACCCCGAGACCCTGCAGGTCAGGCTGCGCGGCAAGACGGTGGGCGAGGTGCTGGCGATGAGCGTCGACGAGGCGGTCGGATTTTTCGTGGCGCATGCCTCGATCCACCGCTCGCTGCTCCTGCTGCAGGACGTCGGCCTCGGCTACCTCACGCTCGGCCAGCAGAGCCCGACGCTGTCCGGCGGCGAGGCGCAACGCATCAAGCTGGTCTATGAACTGGCAAAAACGACTCTGGTCAAGACCCTGTACGTCCTGGACGAGCCCACCGTCGGCCTGCACATGGCCGACGTCGAGAAGCTGATCCGCGTGCTGCACCGGCTGGTCGACGCCGGCAACACCGTGGTGCTGATCGAGCACAACCTGGACGTGATCGCCGAGGCCGACTGGATTGTGGACCTCGGCCCCGAAGGCGGCGGCGGCGGCGGCCGCGTGGTCTACGCGGGCACCCCCGACAACATGAAGACCGGGCATACCGGCGAGGCGCTGTCGCCATTTCTCGCGCAACGGCGGTAGCCCTGATGGTGGTCGCCCCGGTGCTGTGGAGCAGCGCCGGGGTGGTGACGCGCCATATCGAGCGCGCCGCGCCGTTCGAGCAGGTGTTCTGGCGCAGCCTGTTCGCCTTTCTGTTCGTTTTTGCGGTTCTACTCTTTCAGAAAACCAACCCGTGGAAGGCGGTGCGTGCCGCGGGATGGCCCGGCCTCGCATCGGGGCTGATGTGGGCCATCATGTTCACCGCCTTCCTGTTCGCACTCTCGCTCACCACCACCGCGAATACGCTGGTGATGATGAGCGTGAGCCCGCTGCTCACTGCGGTTTTCGCAAGCGTTTTTCTCAGAGAGAAGGTCCAAGTTGGAACATGGTTTGCGGCTTGCGCAGCCGCCGCCGGCATCGCCTGGATGTTCAGCGCCGGCTTGTCGGCGCACCTCACGGGGATGGCGATCGCTTTCCTGATCCCGGTCGCGGCAGCGATCAACGTCGTGGTGCTGCGCGCGAGCGCCGCGCGCCTGGACTTGATTCCCGCGGTAATGCTCGGCGGCGCACTCTCCTGCCTGATCGCCCTTCCATTTGCTTTGCCTTTTTCTTCCACTCCAAGAGATTTTGTCCTGTTGGCCTTCCTGGGCATCACCCAGCTCGGCCTGCCGTGCATGCTGCTGGTGATCGCGAGCCGCACCCTGCCCGCGCCGGAGATCGCGCTGCTCGGCCTGCTCGAAGTGGTGCTCGGGCCGCTGTGGGTATGGCTCGGCGCCGGCGAGGAGCCGGCGGGCGCTACGCTCGCCGGCGGCTGCGTGGTGCTCGCGGCGCTGGCCGGCAACGAGCTTATGGCGCTGCGGGCAGCGGGCCGGAAGGCCGCAGCACCCTGACTTCGGTCTTGGGCGCCTTGACGCGGGATTCCGCCGCGAGCGCGGCCTGAAACGCGGGCAGCACGCCCTGCGGATCGACCAGGGCCGCAAGCCCGGTGCGTTCATCCCGGCAACCCATGTCGGCCATGCCTTCGACGAAGGCCGCGCGCAGCGGCGCGGCCATCCGGGTCGGCGCGAGCGACCATTCGCGTCCCGCCACGCGCAGCTCGCTGCGCCCGTCGAAGCCCGGCTTGTAGATCCCCACGGCCGGAGCGTCCCGGAACACCAGGAACGTCGAGCGCAAGGGCGGCGGCTCGGCGATCTCGAACCGTCCCTGCCCATCGGTGCGCGCGATCGCCGCCTGGATGCAGACCGACTCGTAGTGGAACAGGCCCGGCCTGCGACCCGTCCAGTGCACAATCACGAACGCGCCGGCCGAGGGCGCGCGCTGCCATTCGGCGCGCGGCGCGTCCGGGTTCTGGATCTCGAACACCGTGCCGCGCACTTCCTGCGCGTGGGCCGGGATGCCCACGGCGATGCCGAGCACCAGCAGAACGAGCTGCCGCATTGCTGCTATAATGCGCCTCAAGCTTCTGTTACGCGTACTTCCGGTTAGCGTTCCAGTTCGTTGTCTCGGCCCATCCTGGGCCTCGAATAACAAGCTAGCAATCGCATCTGCCTGAACCGGTCGAAGGCAACGCCTTCCCAGGCCGAGTGCAGGAGAAATCCATTACACCGTCGTTTGATTCACTCGGCCTTGCGGCCGCGCTGACGCGCGCCGTCGCCGATCAGGGCTACACCCAGCCCACCCCCATCCAGGCGCAAGCCATTCCCGTAATCCTCGCAGGCCGCGACCTGCTCGGCGCGGCGCAGACCGGCACCGGCAAGACCGCCGGTTTCGCGCTTCCGCTGCTGCAGCTCCTTTCGCAGAAGGGCCACTCCAGAAAGGTGCGAGCGCTGATCGTCGCGCCGACGCGCGAGCTCGCGCTGCAAGTCGAGGAGGACGTGCGCACCTACGGCAAGCACCTGTCGCTCAAGTCCTGCACCATCTACGGCGGCGTCGGCATGCAGCCGCAGGTCGATGCGCTGCGCCGCGGCGTGGACATCGTCGTCGCCACGCCCGGCCGCCTGCTCGACCACGTGCAGCAGAGGACCGTGGACCTCGGGCAGGTCGAGATCCTCGTCCTCGACGAGGCCGACCGCATGCTCGACATGGGCTTCATCCACGACATCCGCAAGATCCTTGCCCTGCTGCCGAAGCAGCGCCAGAACCTGCTGTTCTCGGCCACCTTCCCCGACGAGATCCGCAAGCTCGCCGGCTCGTTCATGAAGAGCCCCGTGACCATCGAGGTCGCCCGGCGCAACACGCCGGCGGAGCTGGTCGCGCAGGTGCAGCACCCGGTGAGCCACGACCGCAAGCGCGAGCTGCTCGCCCACCTGATCAAGGAAGGCGACTGGCGGCAGGTGCTGGTGTTCTGCAAGACCAAGCACGGCGCCAACCGCCTGGCGCAGCAGCTCGACAAGAGCGGCATCGAGGCCGACGCGATCCACGGCAACAAGAGCCAGAACGCCCGCACGCGCGCCCTCAAGAGCTTCAAGGACAACGAGCTGCGCGTGCTGGTGGCGACCGACATCGCGGCGCGCGGCCTCGACATCGAGGCCCTGCCCCACGTCGTCAACTACGACATGCCCCACGTCGCCGAGGACTACGTGCACCGCATCGGCCGCACCGGCCGCGCCGGCGTCGAAGGCGAAGCCGTGTCGCTCGTCAGCCACGAAGACCGCCCGCTAATGGCGGCGATCGAGCGGCTGATGAACCGCAGCGTGGAAAGCCGCGTCATCGCCGGCTTCGAGCCCGGCAGCGCATCGCGCGCCCAGCCCGAGGAGCCGCGTGAACCGCGCCGACATCAGCAGAGGCCGCAGCAGAGGCCGCAGCAAAGGCCTCAGCAGAAGCGGCCGGAAGCGCGTCGCTTCCAGCAGCAGCAGCCGCGCTCACAGCATCGGCACGGGCAGCAAACGCAGCAGCACGCCCGCCTTCCGGCGCCGATCGCCGCGGAGCACGACGCCCAGGTTCAGGAAGCACGCGCCCGCATGGCCGCGGAGGGCGAAAAGCCGGCCGCACCCGGCAAGCGCACGCGCCGCTACGAGCCTCAGCTCGGCGCGGGGATCGGGAACAAGCGCTAGGGCTTAGCCACCGCTCAGGCCAAGACCAGGCGGCGAAGCTCGGAGGCAAAGGCAGCTTGCTGGTGCGCCGCAGCGGCGTAAGCTGGCTGCCTATCTTCCAATCCAGCCCATGAGAGAACCCCAGGCCGGCGCGATCCATCTCAAGGACTACTCGCCGCCCGCGTTCCGCGTCGAGACCGTCGACCTCGACATCGACATCCGCGACGACCACGCGCTGGTGCGCGCGAAGCTCGAGATCCGCCGCAACGCCCCCGGACCGCTGGTGCTGGACGGGGAGGAACTTGAGCTGGTTTCCGTCGCCCTGAACGGCAAGCCGGTCGAACACGAACTCAAGACCGAACAACTGATTCTTTCGAAAGTTCCCGACGGCTTCACGCTGGAAACCGTCACCCGCATCTGCCCGCAGAAGAACACCAAGCTGGAAGGCCTCTACGCCACGAAGCACGGCTTCGTCACGCAGTGCGAGGCGCAGGGCTTCCGCCGCATCACCTGGTTCATCGACCGGCCGGACGTGATGGCGCGCTACACGACCACCGTACGCGCCGACCCCGAGAAGTATCCGGTGCTGCTCTCCAACGGCAATCGGGTCGCGTCGGGCAAGGGCTGGGCGAAGTTCGAGGATCCGTTTCCGAAGCCGTCGTACCTGTTCGCGCTGGTGGCGGCGAACCTCGAGGTCCTCCAGGAACAGAATCTCTACATCTACGTCGAGCCGGGAAAGCTGGACCAGGCCGGGTGGGCGATGGATTGCCTGAAGCGCGCCATCGCCTGGGACGAGAAGCGCTTCGGCCTGAAGCTCGACCTCAAAGAATACAAGATCGTCGCGGTCGGCGACTTCAACTCCGGCGCGATGGAGAACAAGGGCCTCAACATCTTCAACACCAAGTACGTGCTGGCGCGCGCCGACACCGCGACCGACGTCGACTACCTGAACATCGACCGCGTCGTGGCGCACGAGTACTTCCATAACTGGACCGGAAACCGCGTCACCTGCCGCGACTGGTTCCAGCTCTCGCTCAAGGAAGGCCTGACCGTGTTCCGCGACCAGGAGTACGGCGCCGACACCTACTCGCGCGCGGTGACGCGCATCCAGGAGGTGCGCGGCCTGCGCGGCGCGCAGTTCCCGGAGGACGCCGGCCCGATGGCGCACCCGGTGCGGCCGCAGTCCTATGTCGAGATCCGCAACTTCTACACCATGACGGTGTACGAGAAGGGCGCCGAGGTGGTGCGCATGCAGCACACGCTGCTCGGCGAGGAGAAGTTCCAGGCCGGGATGAGGCTCTACTTCAAGCGCCACGACGGCCAGGCGGTGACCTGCGACGATTTCGTGCAGGCGATGGAGGACGCAAGCGGAGCGGACGCCTCCTCCCGCGTCGACCTCGCGCAGTTCAGGCGCTGGTACGACGTCGCCGGCACTCCGGTGCTGGAGGTTGCCGGCTCTTTTGAGAAAAACAGGTTCACGCTCACCGTCAAGCAGTCCATGAATCCACCGTTCCATATTCCTTTCGCCGTAAAGATCGGAGAACGGGAAGAGATGCTGTCGGTGAAGCGTCCGGAGGAGAAATACACATTCGAGGGTTTGAAGGAGAAACCCGTCCCGTCGCTGCTGCGCAACTTCTCGGCGCCGGTGATCCTGAAGTACCCGTACACCGAGGCCGAGCTGCTGTACCTGATGGCGAACGACGACGACGCCTTCAACCGCTGGGAAGCCGGCCAGCGCCTCGCCGCCGAGGCGATCCTCGACAAGGGTGGCAAGCCCTCGCCTGCCTTCCTCGAGGCGGCGCGCAAAATCCTCGCCCACCCCGACCCGGCCTTCGCCGCCGAAGTGCTGAGCCTGCCGGCCGAAACCTTCCTCGCCGAGCAGATGGCGGTGGTCGACCCCGACCGGCTGCACGAATCCAGGAACAGGTTGCGGAAGGAGCTTGCAAGCTCTTTGAAAAAGGACCTCGAATCGATTTATGAGGGGAACCGCGTAAAAGGCCCCTATTCACCTGATCCTGTCTCCTCAGGAAAGCGCGCGCTGCGCAACCTGGCGCTCGGCTACCTGGGCGAGCTCGGCATGTCGGCGCTGGCCTACGAGCAGTTCAAGGGCGCGGACAACATGACCGACAGCATGGCGGCTCTTGCGAGCCTCGCGGGCCTCGACTGCCCCGAGCGGCAGCCGGCGCTCGATGCCTTCTACGCGCGCTGGCAGGACGAGCCGCTGGTGGTCGACAAGTGGCTGGCGGTGCAGGCGAGCTCGCGCCTGCCCGGCACGCTCGCGCGGGTGAAGGAGCTGCTGCAGCACCCGGCGTTCGATATGCGGGTGCCGAACAAGGTGTACGCGCTGATCCGCAGCTTCGCCGCCAACCACGCGCGCTTTCACGCAGCGACCGGCGAGGGCTACGCCTTCCTGGCCGACCAGGTGATCGTGCTCGACGCGCTCAACCCGCAGGTCGCGGCGCGCATGGCGCGCGCCTTCGACCGGTGGAAAAGGTTCGACGCGCAAAGAAAGGCACATGCGCAGGCCCAGCTCGAGCGCATCCGCGACGCGCGCAGCCTGTCGAAGGATGTGGCCGAAATCGTCAGCAAGGCGCTGGCATGACAACGCTCCTGGCAGCGACGGTCGTGTTCCTGGTCACGCACTTCATTACCAGCACGCCGCTGCGCCCGCTGCTGGTGAACAGGCTGGGCGAATGGCCCTACCGCATCGCCTACTCCCTCGTCGCCCTGGTCACGCTCGGATGGATGGGCTGGGCTTACACCGTAGCGCCGCGCGAGCTGGTGTTTGCGGGATGGCGCGAGGCGCCGTACTTCGCGATGCCGGTCGCCTTCGTGCTGATCGCCTGCGGCTACTGGCGCAACCCGACCATGGTCGGCGCCGAAAAGCTCCTGAAGAGCGAGGACCCGGCGCGCGGCATGATCCGCGTCACGCGCCACCCGATCATGTGGGGAATCATGCTGTGGGCGGCCTCGCACATCGCCGCGAGCGGCGACCTGAAGGCGCTGGTGTTCTTCGGCAGCTTCATCGTCCTCGCCGTGGTCGGCACGCTGGCGATGGATGCGCGCAAGCAGGCCAACCCGGACTGGCCGCGCTTCGCCGCGGCGACCTCGCACGTCCCGTTCGTCGCCATCGCCCAGGGCCGCAACCGGCTCGACTGGCGCGAGATCGGCTGGAAGCTGCCGCTTGCCGGGCTGGCGGTTTTTTTCGCGATCCTTATTTTCCACCCCTGAGCTTCAGCTGCACACGGGCGTCGAACTTGGCGACGTTCACCACCACGCGCTCGTGCGTGCCGTGCCCGATGAGATCTTTTTCGTCGCGCACTTCGACGCGGAAACGAGCTGTTCTTTCGGAAAAATTCTCCACGACCGCGGTCGCGCGCACCTTCATGCCCACCGGCGTCGCGGCGACATGGTGCACGTCGAGGTGGGTGCCGAGGCTTTGATAGCCCGGCGGCAGGAGGTGCTCGATCGCGGCGAGCGCCGCGGCCTCGATCAGGTTGATCATCACCGGCGTCGCCAGCACGCGCACCTTGCCCGACCCGATGCTCGGCGCGGTGTGCTCCTCGCCCACCGTCAGCTCGGCGGCGCCGCTCAGGCCGGGAACAATCTGCATAGGGACGGAATTCGGGGTCAGGGTCGTAATTCGTTTCTGCGTACGCGGAAACGAATTACGACCCTGACCCCGAATTCGAGTGCTTACTTAACTTCGATCACGCCTTTCATGCTCGGGTGCAGCCCGCAGATGTAGTTGTACTCCCCCGCCTTGTCGAGGGTGATCGAGGCACGCTGGCCGCGCAGGAACACCGCGCTCCTCGGCCCGTTGGCCACCGTGACCTGGTGCGGCGTGTCGTCGGTGTTGACGAAGGTGAGCGGCTTGCCGGCCGCCGCGGTGATCTTCGCCGGCATGAAGGCGAACGAGGCGATGTTGACCTCGCCCTTCGACACCGGCTTCGCCTTGGCCGCGGCCTGCGCCGCCGGGAAGCTGTTGTTCAGCTTGGCGAGCGAGATCACGAAGTCCTGCTTGGCGTGCGGCAGGTGGCAGGTGAAGCAGGCCTTGTTGTTGGCGTTGGCCTTCGCGTTCGGCAGGCCCTCGGGGGTGAACACCGCGTACTCCCATTCGCCGTTGTGCGGCCAGTCGGAGGGGTAATCGGCGCCCCAGCCGGTGCGCTTCTCCATCACGGTGTGCGCGAGGATCGTGTTCTTGATGAAGCGCCCGTCGGGCCCTTTCAGCGGGTTACCCTGGGCATCCTGGTAGACGCTCCATTGCACGAGGGTGAGCACCGTGCCGCTCGGGATCGGCCGGCCTTTGCGCACCGCGTCGAGCGCCTCGGGCGTCGTGTAGAGCTCGCGGTACTGCTTGGTGTCCGGGCGGTCGAGCGTCTGGTAGAGCACGCCTTTCAGGTAGTCGGACGGGTACTTGATCTTCTCGGGGCCCGCGAACGCCGCGGAAGACGCCACCACGCCGGACAGCAGGACGATTCTTAGTTTCATGACTTCTCCCAAAGCCAAGCCGCGCCACGCACGCCGCTCGAGTCGCCGTGGACGGGCGGCGCGAGTCGCGTCGCCACGTGGTCCGAGAACACGTACCGCGTCCAAAGCCGCGGCACCTCAGTGTACAGTCGGGCGACCTTCGACATTCCGCCGCCCAGCACAATCACGTCCGGGTCGAGGATGTTGATCACGCCGGCGAGCGACCGCGCCAGCCGTTCCTCGTACCGTGCCATTGTTTTTTCATGGGAAACCAATTCCTGAGGCTCCCTGCGCTCGCCGGTCACCTTCTCATGGTCGCGCGACAGGCCCGGACCTGACAGGTAGGTCTCGATGCATCCCCTACGGCCGCAGTAGCAGGCTGGATGCGGCAGGTCGGCCGCCGTCGGCGACGGCAGCGGGTTGTGGCCCCACTCCCCCGCGATGGCGTTCGCCCCAACCACGATCCGGCCGCCCACCGCGATGCCCCCGCCGACTCCGGTGCCGAGGTTCACTCCGAACACCACCTCGGCACCCTTGCCGGCGCCATCGACCGCCTCCGACAGCGCAAGGCAGTTGGCGTCGTTGTCCAAGCGCACTGGCCTGCCCAGCGCCTTCTCCAGATCCTCCTTGAGCGGCCGACCGTTGAGCCAGGTCGAGTTGGCGTTCCTTACTAGGCCGGTGGCTCGCGACAGCGCTCCGGGAATCCCCACCCCGACGCTGCCTTCGCCGATCTCGTTCACCAGCGACGTCACCGCGGCGATCGTGGCCGCATAGTCGCCTTGCGGCGAGGAAATCCGCTTGCGAAAAACCTCGCGCCCGCCGCCATCGAGCGCGAGCGCCTCGATCTTGGTGCCGCCGAGGTCGATCCCTACGCGCAGGGTCAAGGGCGACTGCCCGCGGCTAGCGCGAGTTGCAGCCCCATACGCGCACGATGCAGTTCGCGCGCGCTCCGCCGCGCGACCGGCATTCCTGCAGGGCACGGTTTTGCGCCGCGCCGGACGATCCGTCGGTTCCCCAGCCGTAGGCGGTCGAGCCGCTCGCCTGGTCCGCGGCGTAGGCGGCACAGCCGCTCTGGAAGCGGACCACGACGCGGCAGCCGCCGCCACACTCGCTCAGCGCGCGCTGCTCGGCGCCGTTCATGTTCGCAAAGTTGTACGAGAAGCCGTAGCGGCCGCCCTGATTGCTGTCGATCGCCAGCGCGCCGTTGGCCAGCGCCTGCGCCGCGAACAACGAAACCGCCAGAGTGGCCGCAGTCTTTGCAACCGCCTTGAATCCCAGAAGCATTTTTTCTCCCCGTCGCTCCCGACGGATGCCGGGATCCGAACGAGTGTAGCGCCCCCTCGGGAGGATGCCCAAGTCGACGCCAATGGGCATAATCTCGCGAGGGTCAATAACGGGAGGGGAGCCATGAAAGAAGATCTCGCAGCGCTCGAGCGCCGGCTGGCGGCCGCCGAGCAAGCCATCGAAACCCTGAAGTCCGGGCAGCGCCGCGGCCGCACGCAGGTGCGCTTCGCCTGGGGCGCCTGCGCGCTCGGCATCGCCGCCGCGGTGCTGGCGGGGGCGCGACCGGCAATCACTCAGGAAGTGCGCGAAGCCGGGACTACCGTGCGCGCGCCGTTCAAGGTCGAAAGCCGCGACGGCCGCAAGCTGATCGAGATCGACGTCGACACCGACGGACCCTACCTGCGCCTGTACAGCTCGGAGCAGAAAACCGCGGTGGCGATCTGGGCCGACAAGGACGGCGGCAACGTCATCATCAAGAACCCGGCGGGCAAGAACGTCGGCGAGTTCGCCTCGCGCGGCAACGATCGCGGCGGCTACCTCACGGTGTTCAACAAGGAAGGCAAGCGCGTCGCCAACCTGCAGGGACGCAACGACGGCAACGGCGGCTACCTGACGCTGTACAACGGCGCCGACAAGGGCGTGATCGACATCTTCGCGCGCACCGACGGCGGCGGCGAGCTCGCGGTGAGCGACAAGGACGCCAAGACCGTCGGCGCGCTGTTCGCGCGCGACGACGGCGAAGGCGGCGACCTGCAGATCAAGAACCGCGACGGCAAGACCGCCGCCGGGCTGTTCGCCCAGAGCGGCACCGGCCACCTCCAGCTCTACGACATCTCGGGCAAGGTGCTGTCGAAGCAGCCCTAGCGCTTGCAGCGCTTCGGCGCTTTCGACTACGTGATCGTCGGCGCGGGCAGCGCCGGCTGCCTCCTTGCGAACCGATTGAGCAAGGACCCTGAAAACAGGGTGCTGCTGCTCGAGGCCGGCGGCAAGGACGACTGGTTCTGGATCGACGTCCCGGTCGGCTACCTCTACACCATCGGCAACCCGCGCACCGACTGGTGCTACAAGACCGAGCCCGACGAGCACCTCGCCGGGCGCTCGATCCACTATGCGCGCGGCCGCGTGCTGGGCGGCTGCTCGTCGATCAACGCCATGATCCACATGCGCGGCCAGAAGGAGGACTGGGACCGCTGGGCTTCGCTCGGCAGCCGCGGCTGGTCCTGGGACGACGTCGTCCCCCTGTATCGATCCCTGGAAGACTATGAGCGCGGCGCGACCGACGGCTACGGCGCCGGCGGCGAAGTGCGCGTCGAGGACCCGCGCGTGCGCTGGGAGATCATCGACGCCTGGCGCGAGGCCGCGGCCGAGTGCGGCATCCCGCCGGTCAAGGTGTTCAACAACGGCGACAACTTCGGCTGCGCCTACTTCCAGATGAACCAGAAGCGCGGCCGGCGCTGGAGCGCGACGAATGCCTTCCTTCGCCCCGTCATGCATCGCCCCAACCTGACCGTGCTCACCAACGCTTCAGTCTCAAAGCTCTCTTTCAGTGGGAGAGACTGCGTCGGCCTTCAATTCGCCCACCAGGGAAAGACATATCAAGCAGAAGCGAGGCGGGAAACCGTCCTCGCAGCAGGAGCGATAGGCTCGCCGCAGCTCCTGCAGCTCTCCGGGGTCGGGCCGGGAGCGCTGCTCGAGAAAAACCGGATCCCGGTGGTTCACGAGCTGCCGGGGGTCGGGGAGAACCTGCAGGACCACCTGCAAATCCGCATGCAGTACAAGGTGAAGAACGTGAAGACGCTGAACGGCATGGCCAACAGCCTGTGGGGCAAGGCGGCCATGGCGCTCGAATACCTGGCGTTCCGCACCGGCCCGCTCACCATGCCGCCGTCGCAGGCCGGCGCCTTCGCGAAGAGCGATCCGTCGCAGCCCACCCCGAACATCGAATGGCACGTGCAGCCGCTGTCGCTCGACAAGTTCGGCGAGCCGCTGCACCGCTTCCCCGCGATCACGCCGAGCGTGTGCAACCTGCGCCCGGCCTCGCGCGGCTGGGTGCGCATCAAGTCGCCGGACGCTGCGGACTATCCGGAGATCAAGCTCAACTACCTGAAGGAAGAAGCCGACCGGAGGGTTGCGGTGGATGCGATGCGGTTCACGCGCCGCATCATGTCGGCCAGGGCGCTGGCGAAGTACGAGCCGGAGGAGTATCGGCCCGGCATGGCAGTTCAAAACCCAAAAGATCTCGAAAGAGCAGCCGGAGAACTGGGAACGACCATCTTCCACCCGGTCGGCACGTGCAAGATGGGGAAAGACCCGATGGCCGTCGTGGATGACGAGTTGCGCGTGCACGGCGTGAGCCGCCTGCGCGTGATCGACGCCTCGGTGTTCCCGCGCATCACCTCCGGGAACACCAACGCGCCGACTTATGTCATCGCCGAAAAGGGTGCGCGCGCCATCTTGAAAGCCTAGAATCGGCCCCAATCTCGGCCGTGCAAGGAGACGAAAGAAGCCATGAAACGCATCATCCTGCTGCTCGCCACCAACTTCGCGGTCCTGCTGCTGCTGTCGGTCGTCGCCAGCGCGCTCGGCATCGACGAATGGCTGACCGCCGAGGGCCTCAACCTGGGCGCGCTGCTCGTCCTGTCGGCGCTGTTCGGCTTCGGCGGCGCGTTCATCTCGCTGCTCATGTCCAAGACCATCGCCAAGTGGTCGACCGGAGCGAAGCCGATCGACGGCTCCGAGGGCAGCACCCAGTACTGGCTGGTGCAGACGGTGAAAAAACTCGCCGACAAGGCCGGCATCGGCATGCCCGAGGTGGCCTACTACGAGGGCCCCGCCAACGCCTTCGCCACCGGGGCGTTCCGTGATTCCTCCCTGGTCGCGGTGTCGACCGGCCTGCTCGATTCGATGAGCAAGGAAGAGGTCGAGGCGGTGCTCGGCCACGAGATCGCGCACATCGCCAACGGCGACATGGTCACGCTCACCCTGATCCAGGGCGTGCTCAACACCTTCGTGTTCTTCCTGTCGCGCGTGGTCGGCTACCTGGTCGACCGCGTGGTGTTCAAGAGCGAGCGCGGCGTCGGCTTCGGCTTCTACGCCGCGGTGTTCGTGTCGCAGATCGTGTTCGGCCTGCTCGCCTCGTGCATCGTCGCCTGGTTCTCGCGCCAGCGCGAGTTCCGCGCCGACCGCGGCTCCGCCGACCTGCTCGGCACGCCGCAACCGATGATCGCGGCGCTGTCGCGCCTGGGCAGCATCCAGTCCGGCGGCCTGCCGGACGCGGTAAAAGCCTTCGGCATCGGACCGAGCGGCGGCCTGGCCGGCCTGCTCGCCACCCACCCGCCGCTCGAGCGGCGCATCGCCGCGCTGCAGAGCCCCGCGGCCTAACCGGCGTCAGGCGCCGGCTCGGCGCCGGCTAGAATCGCCGTCGTTGGAGATCGTCTATTTCGTCGTCCTGAACGCGCTCGGACACCTGGCCTTCGTCGGCGCCAGGATGACGACCACGCTGTTCGCCCTGCAGCTCGGCGCCTCGGAGCTCACCGTCGGCCTGCTGATGTCGCTGTTCGCGCTGCTGCCCACCTTCCTCTCGGTGAGCGCCGGGCGGCTGATCGACCGCGTCGGGCCGCGGCGGCCGCTGATGATCTCCCTCGCGGCCCTGGTCGTGGCGACCGGATTGCCTTTTGCCTTTCCCTTCCTGGAAATCCTGTTCCTGTCGACGACGCTGCTGGGCGTCGCCTTCATGTACGTGCACATCGCGATGAACAGCGTGTTCGGCGCGCACGGCTCGCCCGAGCAGCGCGCGGTCAACTTCTCCTGGCTGGCGCTCGGCTTCTCGATCTCCAACTCGATCGGCCCGCTGGTCGCGGGCTACGCCATCGACGGCCTGGGGCATGCCCAGGCGTTCGCCGTGCTGGCCCTGTTTCCCGCCGTCGCGCTGATCCTGCTGTGGCGGCGCAAGCAGCCGCTGCCGCGCCCCGAGCACGTGCCGCTGCCGAAGCGCTCGGGCCTGCTCGACCTGATGCGCATCCCCAAGCTGCGCCACGCTTTCTTCGTCAGCCTGCTGCTCGCCACCGGCTGGGACCTCTACACCTTCATCATCCCGCTGTACGGCGCGCGCATCGGCCTGCCGGCGGCGAGCATCGGCATGATCCTGTCGACCTTCGCCCTCGCCACCTTTACCGTGCGCCTGGCAATGCCCTACGTCATCCGGCGACTGCAGCAATGGATGGTGATCGTCGGTGCGCTCGGCGTGTCGGGAATCTGCTTCCTGCTGTTCCCGTTCGCCAGCACCGTGCCGCCGCTGCTGCTGCTGTCGTTCGCGCTCGGCCTCGGGCTGGGCAGCGCGCAGCCGACCATCATGTCGCTGCTCTACGAGGCTTCGCCGCCCGGGCGCCAGGGCGAGACGGTCGGGCTGCGCACCTCGCTGCTCAACGGCAGCCACACGCTGATCCCGCTCTCCTCGGGCGCGGCCTCGGTGGCGGTCGGCTTGCAGCCGGTGTTCTGGGTGCTCGGCGCCGCCCTGCTCGCCGGGGCCTGGTTCGCCCGCCGGCGGTCGAATTCGGGGTCAGGGTCGTAATTATGATTGCGCGTACGCGGCAACCTAATTACGACCCTGACCCCGAATTAGAATTAGCCCCATGCGGCGCGTAACGCTCACGCAGTTCCTGGTCGCCCGGCAGCGCGACAAGAACCTGATCAACGCCGATCTGCGCCTCCTGCTCGAAACCATCGCGCGCGCCTGCAAGGCGATCAGCACGCGCGTCAACAAGGGCGCGCTGGCCGACGGGCTCGGCTCGGCGGGCTCGCAGAACGTCCAGGGAGAAACGCAGAAGAAGCTGGACGTGCTGTCCAACGAGATCCTGATGGAGGCCAACGTCTGGGGCGGCAACCTCGCCGCGTTCGCCTCGGAGGAGGAGGAGCACCCGGTGCCGATCGCCGAGCCCCACAAGCGCGGTGAGTACCTGCTACTGATCGACCCGCTCGACGGCTCGTCCAACATCGACGTCAACATCTCGGTCGGCACCATCTTCTCGGTGCTGCGCTGCCCGACCGACGGCAACGGCAAGCTGCGCGAGCCCGACGAGTCCGCGTTCCTGCAGCCGGGGCGCCGCCAGGTCGCCTCCGGCTTCGCGGTCTACGGCCCGACCACGGTGCTGGTCATCACCGTGGGCGACGGCGTCCACGGCTTCACGCTCGACCGCGAGACCTACACCTTCGTCCTGACGCATCCGGGCATCCGCATCCCCGAGGACACGCAGGAGTTCGCGATCAACACCTCGAACATGCGCCGCTGGGAGCCGCCGGTGAAGCGCTACATCGACGAGTGCCTCGCCGGGGAGGACGGGCCGCGCGGCAAGGACTTCAACATGCGCTGGGTCGCCTCGATGGTGGCCGACGTCTTCCGGGTGCTGTCGCGGGGCGGCATCTTCATGTACCCGCGCGACAGCAAGAACAAGGAGGGCCGGCTGCGCCTGATGTACGAGGCCAACCCGATGGCGCTGATCGTCGAGCAGGCGGGCGGCGCCGCGACCGACGGGCGCACGGCCATCCTCGACCTGCAGCCGAAGGCGCTGCACCAGCGCGTGGCGGTGGTGCTCGGCTCGAAGAACGAGGTCGAGCGCGTCGCGAGCTACCACCAGAAATAAAAAAGCCCCGTCGAACGGGGCCTTTTTACCTTCTTGCGAAGACTTTACTTGAGGTGCCGGCTCACCAGCTTGGTCATCTCGAACATCGAGACCTGTCCCTTGCCGCCGAACACCAACTTGAGCTTGTCGTCGGCGTTGATCATGCGGCGGTTCTTCTTGTCCTGAAGGCCGTTGCGCTTGATGTAACCCCAGATCTTCTTGGTGACCTCGGTGCGCGGGATCGCGCTCGATCCCACCACGGCCGCGAGCGTGCTGCTCGGGGTCATCGGCTTCATGAAAGCCGCATTTGGCTTGCGCTTCTTGCCAGCCTTCTTCGCTTTTTTCTTCGCCATCTTGGTTTCTCCTCTGAAAAACGCTATGAAATTCGGTGCGGGTCCCGCCGCCGTAGAGCGACGGTGAGCAAAGATGCCGAATAAGCGAACGCGTGTCAACGATTTTCAGAGGGAAAATGCGCAGCTTTCCCTCGGGCGGCGCGTTTCGCCCACACCGGTGGGTAGAATTGCCCGAGTGAACATCGCCGAGTTACGACAGGAATACATGCGCTCCGGGCTGGCGGAAGCGCAGGCCGATCCCGATCCGGTGCGCCAGTTCGAGCGCTGGCTCGAGGACGCGGCGCGCGCCGGCCTGCCGCTGCCCAATGCGATGAGCCTCGCCACCGTGACCGCCGAGGGGGCGCCGTCGGCGCGCATCGTGCTGCTGAAGGGCGTCGAGCGCGGCGGATTCCTCTTTTATACCAACTACCTCAGTCGCAAAGGGCGGGAGCTCGAACGCCGCGCCTCGGCCTGCCTGCTGTTCCTCTGGTCGGAGCTCGAGCGGCAGGTGCGCATCGACGGCACGGTGGCGAAAGTGAGCGCCGAGGAGTCCGACGCGTACTACGCGACCCGCCCCCTGGGGGCGCGGCTGTCGGCCTGGGCCTCGGCGCAGAGCAGCCCGGTCGCCTCGCGGGGGATCCTGGAGAAGGCGATGGCCGAAGCGCGCGCGCGGCACGGCGAGCAGCCGCCGCGGCCGCCGCACTGGGGCGGCTATCGCCTGGAGCCGCGGGAAATCGAGTTCTGGCAGGGCCGTGCCGACCGCCTGCACGACCGGCTGCTGTACCGGCGCAGCGCAGGCTCGGAACACGCGCCGTGGACCCTTGCGCGCCTCGCTCCCTGAGCAGGTCCTGAGCCTCCTCAGGGGCGCCGGCCTCGCTTCGCCCCATGAAATGCCTGCTTTCGAAGAGCTGACAGGGGGCGTGTCCTCCGAGATCTGGAGGATCGATCTCGCCGGCGGCCCGGTGTGCGTGAAGCGCGCCCTGCCGCGGCTGCGCGTGGCGCAGCGCTGGGAGGCGCCGGTGTCGCGCAACCGCTACGAGCGCCTGTGGCTGGAGGCCGCGCAGGCCGCCGTCCCGGGGGCCGCGCCGCGCCTGGTTGCCGCCGACGATGCGGCGGGGCTGTTCGCCATGCAATACCTCGACCTGCCCTTGTGGAAAACGCTGCTGCGTGAGGGCCGCGCCGATCCCGGCTTCGCCGCACAGGTCGGCGCTGCGCTCGCCGCGATCCACGCCGCCACCGCGGGACGCGCGGAGGTCGCCGAGCGCTTCCCGACCGACGCCATCTTCCACGCCATCCGCCTCGAGCCCTACCTTCTGGCCACCGCGGCGAAGCATCCGGATCTGCAGGAACGGTTCAACGCCCTGGTCGATGTCACTTTCAAAACGAAAATCTGTCTGGTGCACGGCGACGTCAGCCCGAAGAACATCCTGGTCGGTCCCGGCGGGCCGGTGTTCCTCGACGCCGAATGCGCCTGGTACGGCGACCCGGCCTTCGACGTCGCCTTCTGCCTGAACCACCTGCTGCTGAAGTGCCTGTGGGTGCCGCGCGCCCGCGCCGGGTTTCTGGATTGTTTTGACGCGCTTTCCCGGGCCTATTTCCAAGGGGTTTCCTTTGAAAAAATAGAAGCCCGGGTTGCCGCGCTCCTGCCCGCGCTGCTGCTGGCCCGCGTCGACGGCAAGTCGCCGGTCGAGTACCTGACCGGGGATGACAAGCTCTTTGTCCGTGAAACGGCACGGCGTCTTCTGCAAGGGCCGGTGACACTCCCGGAAATACGCAAGGCATGGCAAAGATCCTCGACATAAAAGGCCGCAAGGTCTGGGACTCGCGCGGCCGGGCGACGGTTGAGGCCGAGGTGATCGTCGGCCGCGGCAGCACGCCGCTCGCCGTGGGGCGCGCGATCGCGCCGGCGGGCGCCTCGACCGGCGCGGGCGAAGCGGTGGCCGTCGAGGCGCGCGAGGCGGTGCACAACATCCAGACCCGCATCCGCGACGGCCTGCGCACGCTCAGCGTGTCGGATCAGGCGAAGGTGGACCAGCGCCTGATCGAACTCGACGGCACGCCGGACAAGAGCCGGCTCGGCGCTAACGCCATGGTCGCGGTGTCGATCGCCTGCGCGCAAGCCGCCGCTGCTGTTTCAAAAAAACCGCTTTGGCGTTATTTGGCCGGGGAGCGGCGCGTGGCGCTGCCCGTGCCGCAGATCCAGATCTTCGGCGGCGGCGCGCATGCGCGCGGCGGCTGCGACGTCCAGGACTACATGATCGTGTGCACCGGCGCCGGCAGCTTCGCCGAGGCCCTGGAGTGGACCGCGCAGGTGTATGCCGCCGCCGGCAAGCGGCTGGCGAAGCGCGGCGCGCTGCGCGGCGTCGCCGACGAAGGCGGCTACTGGCCGGCGTTCAAGTCGAACGAGGAGGCGCTCGGCGAGCTGCTCGGCGCGATCTCCGACGCCGGCTTCGAGCCCGGCGCCGACATCGGCATCGCGCTCGACATCGCCGCGACCCAGTTCTACCGCGCCGGCAGCTACCACCTGGCGCTCGAGGGCCGCACGCTGTCTTCCGCCCAGCTCCACGCCATGCTGCTGCGCTGGATCGAGCGCTACCCGATCGTCTCGATCGAGGATCCGTTCGCCGAGACCGACACCGAAGCCATGCGCGACTTCACCAAGGCCGCGGGCATTCAGATCGTCGGCGATGATTTCTTCGTGACGAATGAAAAGAAGCTAAAGGAAGGAATTTCAATTCAAGCGTGCAACGCGGTGCTGCTGAAGCCCAACCAGGTCGGCACGCTCACCGAGACCCTCGCCTGCTGGAACGCGGCGCGCGAAGCCGGCTACCGCGCGATCGTCTCGGCGCGCTCGGGCGAGACCGAGGACGTGGCGATCGTGCACCTGGCGGTCGGCTGGGGCGTGCCGCAGCTCAAGGTCGGCAGCTTCGCGCGCTCCGAGCGCATGGCGAAGTGGAACGAGGCGCTGCGCATCGAGGAGGCGCTCGGCGGCAAGGCCCTGCCCTTCCCCGCGCGCAAGCTGTTCAAGTGAAAGTCGTTTTCCGCTTCGACGGCAGTGAGGCGCTGAGAACGAAGGTCTCGGCGCTCGGCGTGGAGATGTGCTCCGAAACCGACGATGACGCCTTCGATCGGCTGCTGCCCGAGATGGAGGTTCTCTGGCATGTGCTGAAGCCCGTCACCGCATCGCACATCGAGAATGCGAAAAACCTGAGGCTGATCCAGAAAATCGGCAGCGGCGTCAACACCATAGACGTCGCGGCGGCGAAGCGCCGCGGCATCGCGGTGTGCAACCTTCCGGGGACCAACAGCCGCGCGGTGGCCGAGATGGCCTTGCTGCTGATGCTCGCCTCCCTGCGTCGTCTTTCACAACTCAATTCCTTGATCAGGGCCGGCGATTGGCAAGCCGCCTGGCGGCTCCAGGACAGCTTCGGCGAGCTCGGCGGCAGGACGGTGGGGCTGGTGGGCTACGGCGCGGTGCCGAAAATCCTCGCGCCGATGCTCAAGGCGCTGGGCGCCAAAGTCCTCTACTGGTCGCGCCGCCGCAAGAACGCGCAGCTCAAGGCGCTGGTCGCGAAGTCCGACATCGTCTCGCTGCACCTTCCCCTGACGCCGAAAACCCACGGCATCCTAGACCCGCGCCGCATGAAGCCGGGCGCGATCCTGGTCAACACCGCGCGCGGCGGCCTGGTGAACGAGCACTACTTGATCGAAGCCCTGAAGACGGGGCATCTCGGGGCGGCCGGCCTGGACGTGTTCGCGGCCGAGCCGCTGGCGCCGGACCACCCGCTCCTCGCCCTGCCCAACGTGGTCTGCGCCCCGCACCTCGCCTGGCTGACGCAGGAAACGCTCGAGCGCAGCCTGACCGCGGCGCTGGCGAACGTCCGGCGCCTGGCGACCGGCAAGCGGCTGCTCAACCGAGTGGCGTAAGGTTCGATCCATGAGCCGCTCGTTTCAATTCCTGGCAGCCGCGGCCTTTGCCGCGTGCACCGCGTGGGCTGCCACGCCCGAACTGGAACCGGGCAACTGGAAGCTGCACGTGGTCAGCACGACCAACGGCAAGCCCGAACCCGTGCAGAATACGGAGGAGTGTCTCGTCGACGAGCTGAAGGACCTGGGCGCCTACTTCGCACCGGACCTGGAGGGCGTCAAGGCCAAGTGCAAGAAGACGCGGCTGCCTTCGAGCGATCCCAAGAAGCTGATCTATCGAACGCAGTGCACCGGCTCGGGCTTTACCACTGACATTACGGCGACCGTGACGATCGAGAGCTCACGCCATTTCACCGCGTCCCTGCGGATGCATACGAAAACCAAGACGGAATCTGCCCTTGTCGTCGCCGATGCCGATGCACGCTGGGCCGGCGCGTGCAAGAAGTAGAGCGATGAGCGGCGCGGTGCCGATCTACGCCGGCGGCTTGGTCTGGTGGGAAATCAGGCAGGCGCGAAGGAAGCACGGGGCTACCTCAGCCCCCATTGAATGATGCCGACTAATGAAATCAGACTCGGGTTCGTGCGGCGTGCCATTCTGGCTTTCCTGCTGATCGTCGCTTGTGCGCTCACGGTTCTCCTGCCTTTCGATCGGTCATTCACTCTGTCGGCGCGTTTTCTGATCCTGGGTGCCATTCTTGTCCTGATTTCGCTTTTGGCGATGACGGTGAAAGTTTCGGCCGATCCAGACCTCCGGAGAAAGCACTTCGGCTCGCCGGCCTCGGGTTTTCTTCCGGTCTTCTTCCGATTCCGCAAGAGCTATCGCAAGCGCTTTGGCATCGATGCCTGGCTGGTTATTCTTCCCGCGGGCATCGTCCTGTTCTTTCTCGGAATGATTTTCGATTCCGTAGCATGGTAAATAAGGGGTGTTCGGCAAGTGGCGACCCGCGCTTGACCCGTCGTTGACCGCGTGCCCATACTGTGTGGAAGGGGATACGCTCATGGAACACGTCGGCGTCGGGCTGCGTGCGGTGGCAACCATCATCGATACCGCCCTGCTCATGGTGATCGGTTATTTCATCGCGATGTTCAGCGGCGGCACCACGGCAGCGGGCTTCGAGCTTCAAGGTGGGCCTTTCCTTCTCTGGCTGGTCATCGCCCTCGCCTACTACATCGTCATGGAGGCGCAATTCGCCGCGACCATCGGCAAGCGCCTCATCGGATTGAAGGTCGTCAAGCTCGACGCCGGCGCGCCCGTCGACTGGCAGGCCGCCATCGTGCGCAACCTGCTGCGCCTGGTGGACGGATTGTTCTTCTACCTGGTCGGCGCCATCCTGGTGTGGACTTCCGGCAAGAAGCAGCGTCTCGGCGACCGGGTCGCCGGCACGGTGGTGATTCGCGTGCCGAAGTCATGACAACTCCCGGCATGAGGGCCGTCTTCCTGCCAATGCTGTTCGCGTCCATCGCGACGGCGGCCGAGCCGCACCTGACGCTCGACCAGTACAAGCCCAAAGACCCGCAGGCGGTGATCAAGGCGGTCAGCCTCGGCGCAAGCAATCGCGATGCCCTGGACCCAAAACGCGTTGGTACGCATTTTCCGGAGGGCGTGACCCACATCGTGGCGTGGTACCGCTGGGAGGGCGCCAAGACCGGACACAAAGTGAATGTCCACTGGTTTCACGAGGGGGCGAAGGTTCTCGAGCAGGGCGAGCCGCTCGGCAAACCGGCGGGGGCGGAGGCCTGGGTCCTGAAGACCGGCGGGGGACCGCTTCCGGCCGGAAGCTACCGGGTGGATATCCTCGAGAACGGGCGAACCGTGGCCGCGATTCCGTTTCTGATCGGCGGCGCCGGCGTCGTGATGCTCGACAAGTACAAGCCGCAAGCAGCCGGCGCGGCGATCAAGGCCGTGAGTCTGAGCGCGAGCGACAATGACGATTTCGACTCCAGGCGCGTGGGAACGCAGTTTGCGGAAGGCGTGCGCTGGGTCGTCGTCTATTACGTCTGGGAGGGTGCGGCGAGCGGGCTGCGCGTGGAGGCGCGCCTGTACCAGGACAAGTCGGTGGTCCTGGAAAAAGCGTACACCATCGCGACCGCGACCGGATTTGGCAGCTTCTCGGTGGGCCCGCTGGCGGCGGGGAACTATCGGGTCGAGCTGCTGGAAAACGGCCAGCCGGTGACGGCGATTCCGTTCGCAATCAGTCCGAAGAAGTAGCCTCCCGCGCCGCGAACGGCAGGCGCGCTATCGCATCGCCAAGGATGCCGGCCGGCAGCTGAAGAAACACCGGCGGCTCGCCAATTTCCAGCTCGATGTACGACCCCGTGTAGTTGGGGTCGTAGTTAACCTGCACCAGCGCCACGTCTCCCTTCTTGAAAAAGCCCGGCGCATCGAAGGCTCTGGCCTTCCTGACCGTGGGCCAGGGAATCTGCACGTTCGGAAAGAACAGGCGGAGGATCGGGATCTTTGAAAACAGCATCGACAGATAGAGCGCCTCGGCCGTCGTGCCGACGCGCAGCGTGCTGACGAATCCCATCTTGCCGCTCTGGTAGCCGGGATCATCCATGCCGACCAGTGCCATATATGCCGTGGGGCATGGCTGCCAGGCGCCATTGAACGGCTTGATCTGCCGGAAGCGCTTTGCCAGCGTGCTCCACCCTGCCTCCGCCATGAGGTAGAACACGACCAGCGGTACGGCGACCGCAAAGCCGACCAAAAACGCCACATAGATCGCCTTCGGCGCTTCTGTCTTGTCGAGGATGAACACCACCAGCGGGGCGGCAAGCGCGAGCGGAATAATCACTCTTGCGTTTTTGTTCGGCTGCATCTTCGATGACGGAGCCGGCTGGCTGCGCCGCCCGGGAGAAACCGCGACGGCGACGGCCGCATCAGCCGCGGCATCCTGTCTACGCGCGAGGTAAGCAATGCCGGCGCCGACAGCCGCGAACAGCGTCCCGGCGCCAAAGAAAATGAGCTGTACCCACCATTCGTCCCGCGGCCCCTCGTGCGGGCGGTTGATGCGTGGACTGCCGGCGACGTACTCGACGCGTACCGGGCTTCCCGGACCGAGGGTATCCCAGGCAACGCTCAGCACTTCACCCTCGCCCTCCCCCACCAGCCCGTCGGCGGTCGTGAAACGATAGCTGATCAGATGGTGAGTTCTCCTGTTCTGGCGTTCCTTTCGCTTGTCTAATACGGTTCCTTCGCCGACCTGGCCTTCAGCCGCGTACTGGCGCTGCTCCCAGGCGTTGTTGACGACGGTGAGCGCGAGCGCGATGCCGACCAGCGCGAATACGATCCCGACCAGGAATCCACTCGACACTTTTCGGAGCATGGGGGTTCGCCTGGGTTGACCTCGTTTGGCGCAGGGTATAGCGTACCTTGACTCAGAGGGAGGGCACCATGATGGCAAGCATCTCGCGTTTGGCCGGCGTACTTTTCATTGCGGGCGCATCTTTCGGAAGCAGCGCGGCCTGGGCCCAGAGCAAGGCGATCCAGAGCCAGGAATCGAACATTTCCGGCGTCACCATCGAGATCATCGAAATGCGGCGCAAGGAGGGCGTATTAAACATTCGGCTCAGGCTGGTCAATTCCTCGAGCGCGGACAAAGCAATGGTCGTTGGCCAAGGGGCTCACGGTAGTAACTGGGGCGAAATATACGTTACCGCCGGAAAACAAAAATATCTGGTCCTGCGCGATACGGGTCAGACCGCGCTTGCCGCTCATGGCCAGCTAGCGGTACCCAAAGGCGGTAGCACGATTTGGTGGGTCAAATTTCCGGCGCCCGGGCCCGAGGTGAAGAAAGTCAATTTTTACACGCCACACACGCCACCCTTCGAGGATGTCCCGGTTACCGACTGAGGGACGCGCCATGTTTGGGCTTTGGATAGCGGTCGCCGTGCTTGCCGCCGCGTTGAGCGGGCCGGCCACGGCTGCCACGCACACGGACCCCGATGCGCCCGCGACCCAGGCGGCCGCGCGCGCGGCACTCAAGAACGCCCAGGTACTCGGCATCGAAGGCAAGACGCTCGAGATCGTCGGTATCAATCTTGGCGTTACAGGCGCCGTCATCGACCTCAAAGGAGCCCTGCGCGATCTCGGCGCCAAGGTGACCGAGACGGAGATCAAGATCGAGCTCGCCGCGGACGTGCTGTTCGATTTCGACAAGGCCGATCTGCGCAAGGAAGCGAGGCCCTCCCTGGAAAAGGTGGTGAGCGTTCTTAAGGCCTATCCGAAAGCTTCGGGAACCGTTGAGGGCCACACCGATGCCAAGGGCAACGACCAGTACAACCAGAAGCTCTCGGAGCGCCGGGCTCAATCGGTGCAGAAGTGGTTGGCCGCAAACGGCGTCACCACCAGCTTGAGCACGCGCGGTTACGGGAAAACCAAGCCCGTCGCCCCCAACACCAAACCCGACGGGAAGGACGATCCCGAGGGGCGGCAGAAGAATCGCCGCGTGGAAATCACGGTCAAGACGCGCTAGGCATGGATAAACCTAGAGCGGTGCCCTGTTTCTGGCCGGCTGCTGCGGCAGCCCTGCTGGCGCTGACCGCGGCAGGATGCGGTGAGCAGCCGCAGCAAGGCGCTCCCACTCCGGCGGGCTACTGGGAAGGCAGCGTGAGTTCCAGCGAGACGCCGATGAAGGACGCCGTCCGGACCTTGACGCGCACCGCGAAGGCGGAGTTCTGGTTCACCGTCGAATGGGACAAGGTGCGCGGCAGCGGCATCGTGGCCGGTGAAGCCGAGGCCGTCTACGACGCCGTGCTGAAGGTGGATCACCTGCCAACCGTGTCAGCTCCGACTCCCGGCGGCGGCACCATCAAGTTCGAGCCGCAAGTGGGCGGCAAGCTCACCGAAACGGACAACCGGCGAAAATTTGCGATCGTCGGCGTTCTGCTGCTGGATCCCAAGTCTGGAAAGGGGACGCTCCTGCTGCAGAAATTCGATGCAAAACCGTCCGGGTCGAAAAGCGAGCAGATGGACAAGGAGGCCAAGGGTGAGAAGCCGTTCAATGCCCCGATGGAATTCACCATTCGCGCCGACCCCGGCGTCAGCGGAGGCTTTTCCGGTGCCGCGGGTTCGGTCAAGTACGCCGACGGCAAGGTCAGCGGCCAGGCGGGTGCAGGGGGAATTGAATCCCGGGAGGCCGGCGCTGATGTCGGCAAGGTGGGCAACGTGATCCTGCAAAAGATCCCAATGACGCCGTTCAGTCCCTTCAGCGACGCACCGGGCATCGTGGAAAAGCGTCCGGGCGGACCCTACACTGCCTCATTCGAGGAGAAAGGCGACAAACATATCATCAGGTGGAGCGCCAAGCAGATGGGCGGCGAGCAGCGCGAACCGCTGAGGATCACGCCCGAAATGCGCCAGCAAGCCGAGAAGATGATCAAGGATCTGGGGGGGGCGTCGCTGATCGCGCGGTAACAGGGCGATGCTGCCCAGATTCGGGAGCGTTCCAGCTTGAGCGAAGAACATTCGTTTTTTCCCGTTTTCGTGGAGGACCCTCGCTGGCAGGCGGGGGCTATCGCGGCGGGCGTGGGCGCGCTTCTCTGGCTGAAAGGCACGCCGGGGGAAATGACCGCGCTCGACTACGTCGCATCCGGTCTCGGGCTGGCCGGCCTGCTGCTGGTCGGCCTCTCGCTAAGGCACGCCGCGGTGTCGACCCGTGTCTCGCGAGACGGCATGGAGGTGCGCGGCCGCGTCACCAGGATCGCGCGCCTGTGGCCGACCACCAGCTACGCGCTGCGCTATCGTTTTCGCGACAGTTCCGGCGCCGAGGTCGAGGGCCGCCGATTCCTTTCGCAGGTCGATGCGTTCGAGTGGCGCGAAGGCGACGAGGGCGAGGTCCGTTTCGACTCTGGGGATTCCGCCAAGAGCGCCTGGCTCGGCACACCCAATTTTCTCCGGGAGCCCGTCGCGCGCCCTGCGGCGCCGCCCGCCGCGAGCGTCAGCGCAGCGCCACGGCAGCCCGCGGCTGCGCCCTTGCCGACGCAGTCGACGCTCATCTGGCGGTCGCGCTCCATACGCTACGCATTCATCATTTTCCCCTTCTTCATGTTCACCGCTTTGGCGCTCGCCGTGATGACGGTCGGACTCGTCACCGGCTCGAGCGAGGATGTCGGCGGCTATCTCTTTTATGCGCTGATCGTCGTGTCGCTGCTCGCCGCGGGCCTGTTCAAGCTCAGGTCGGGCCTGCGCGAGGTGGCGGAACGGCAGCGCGTGCTGCGCGTTGGCGTTGCGGCGAAAGCTGCGGTCACCACAGTGGAGAAAAAAGTTCTGAAGGGGAAGTTGTTCGATATTCCAATAGGCTGGATCGTGCGTTACTCCTACACCGATGGCACGGGCGCCAGCTACCATGGTGAAAGCGGGTTCCTGGCCAGGCATGAAGCGACTCGCTGGCGCTCCGGTGACCGCTGTCCGGTGCTGTTCGATCCCGGCAATCCCGAGAGCAGCGTGTGGGCGGCATGAGCGAGTCTGCGGATGCCGGCGACGTGCTGTAGAAATCGGCCCGGCCTTGAGGCAGGGGCTGCTGCTTCACGACCCGGTCTGGCGCCGGCGGCTCATGATGCTCGCCGGCGTCGTGCTGATGGTCCCGGGCTTGCTTGGTTTCTTCGTCGTCGTCGGACCGAACTGGCTCAAGGTCCTGATGAGCGGCGTTCTGATTTACATCGTCTTGCGCATCGTGCGCGGCTTGTCGCGCTGAATTGACTACAGCGGCGCGAGACCTTCGGCGGTGAGCCGGTAGCGCCGGTCGCAGCCCGCGGCGGCCTGCTCGGAGTGCGTGGCGAGGATCGCCGCCGCGCCCCTTTCCTTTACTTGAGCCTTGAAAAGGGCCAGGACCTGGCGCGCGTTGTCCGGGTCGAGGTTGCCGGTGGGCTCATCCGCCAGCACCAGCTTCGGATCGCCCACCAGCGCGCGTGCGATGGCGACGCGCTGCAGCTCCCCGCCCGAGAGCTCGCGCGGCGGGCTCGCCTCGCGCCCGGCCAGACCGACCGCAGCGATCGCCGCTCTCGTTTTTTCAAGGGAATTGATTCCCCTGAGCAGCAAAGGCAGCCCCACGTTCTGCTCGATGCTGAGCTGCGGCAGGACGTGGAAGGCCTGGAACACGAAGCCGAAATGGTCGCGGCGCAGCAGCGTGAGCGCGTCGTCGTCCAGCGCCGTCATCTCGCGATCCTGGAAGAAGACCCTTCCCGAATCCACCGGCTCGAGGCCGGCGATGACGTTGAGCAGCGTCGACTTGCCTACGCCGGACTCGCCGAGGATGGCGATGTACTCGCCCGCCGCGACCTCGAGCGATACGTCGTTCAGGACGATCCGCTCGCCGAAGCGCTTCGTCACCCGGTCGAGCCTAAGCACCTCGCGCCATCTGCCGGAGCTTGAAGCGCTGCACCTTGCCGGTCGGCGTGCGCGGCAGCTGCTCCATGAAGTAGACGCGCTGCGGCCGTTTGTAGCGCGGCAGCGTCTTCGCCGCCTGTTCCATTATTTCTCTTTCGAGCGCGTCCCCGGGCGAGTGGCCGGGACGCAGCATCACGTAGGCCGCGGCGATGGTGCCGCCCTGCTGGTCGGCCGCCGCGATCACCGCGGCTTCGAGCACCGCCGGGTGCTTGCTCACCGCGTCCTCGACCTCGCCCGGCGACACCCACAGGCCCGAGCACTTGAAGAGGTCGTCGCTGCGGCCCTCGAACCAGAAGAACCCTTCCTCGTCGCGCCGGTAGACGTCGCCGGTTCGCACCCAGCCGTCGCGGATCGTCTCGGCGGTCTTCTCCGGCTTGTTCAGGTAGTAGGGAATCGCCGAGCCGCCGCGGGCGTGCAGGGCTCCGCGCCCCGCGCCCTTGACCTCGTTGCCCTGCTCGTCCGTGAGCTTGACCTCGTAACCGTCGAGCACCACCCCGGAGCTGCCGGGGCGGTTGTTGTCCCGGTAGTTGTGGATGAAGGCGTGCAGCAGCTCGGTGGTGCCGATGGTCTCGACGATCTCCGTGCCGGTCAGCGCCTTCCACTCGTTCCAGGTGGCGACCGGCAGCACCTCGCCCGCGGACACGGCGAATTTGAGCGAGCTGGCGTCGAGCGCGTTGCCCTGGCGCACGTGCTCGAGCAGCATGCGGAACACCGTAGGCACGGCGAAGAACACGGTCGGCCGGTACCGGGCGAAGGTCTCCGCGATCAGCGCGGGCGTCGGCCTGTCGCTCACCAGGATGGAGGATGCGCCGGCGCCGAGGGGAATCGACAGGCTGTTGCCCAAGCCGTAAGCGAAAAACAGGCGCGGCACCGAGAACAGGCGGTCGTCGGGCTTGAGGCCGTACACCTTGTGCGCCACGCTTTCGACCGTCAACGGCATGTGGCCATGCCGGTGCACCGCGCCTTTCGGCTGGCCGGTGCTTCCCGACGTGTAGAGCACGAGGCACGGCGTGTCGCGGTCGAACTTCGCCAGCGGGGCGGGTTTGGCGTCTTGAGTGAAATCAGAAAAAAGAACAAGCTTTGAAGGCACTGCTGCCTCCGCGTTCTCCAGGTGCTCCGGCGAAACGATCACCAGCTTCGCCTCGCTGTCCTTGAACACGTACGACAATCCTTCGGGCGGCAGCAGCGTGCTGCACGGCACCGCGATCGCACCCGAGCCCATGATCCCGAGGAACGCGATCACCATCTCGGGCGAATCGCTCATCACCAGCGAGACGCGATCGCCCGGCTTGATGCCCTGAGCGGCGAGTGCTCCGCGGCAGCGCGCCGCCGCGTCCTCGAGCTCGCGGTACGAGATCTTTTGATCTTTGAAAAAAATCGCGACCTGGCCCGGGCTGCGAGCCGCGTGGTCCGCGATGTAATCGACTATGCTGCGCTTCATGGCTGCAAATCTGCGCGAACAGTACGAGAAAGCGACTCAGCTTGGCAAGTTGGCCTTCGTCGAGCGGCCCTACTTCGGCTCGCCGGGCGCGCCGGCGCAGGCCGAGACCAACGCCAGCCAGATCTGGGGCCACCTCAACGCCGGCTACCTCATCGCCTACGAGTACACGCGCTGGTGGAAGGAATCGGCCGCGCTGCGAAATAGTGCAGTTATCGGCGACTGGAGCTGGCTCAACAAGACCCGCGTGCGCGGGCCGGACGCGGCGCGCCTGCTGAACTACGCCACGGTAAAGGACCTGTCGAAGCAGCAGCCGGGACAGATCCTGTACACGCCGATGACCGACGAGAACGGCAAGGTGGCGATCGAGGGGCTGACGCTCAAGTTCTCAGACGACGATTTCCTCTTCACGCAGTCGGCCGGGCTCAAGTGGCTCGAGTTCCTGCGCGACAAGACCGGCATGAAGGTGACGTTCGAAGACGTGACGCCCGACTACACCTGCTACGCGCTGCAGGGACCGCGGTCTACCGAGGTGCTGGAGGCCGTGACCGGCGAGAGCTGGAAGGACCTGAAGTTTTCCCGCTTTCGCAAGACTTCCCTTTTCAATTCGGAAACCCTGGTAGCGCGCCAGGGCGTCACCGGCGAGATCGGCTACGAGTTCCTGATGCGCACCGAGTCGGGCCGCGCGCACGAGCTGTGGCGCAAGGTGCGCGAGGTCGGCCGCGACTTCGGCCTGCGCGAGCTGGGCTTCAAGGCGCAGATGATCGGCCACACCGAGACCGGCATCGCCACGGTGATCCGCGACTTCATCCCGGCGCGCGGCACGCCGGAGCAGCTGAGAAAGATGCTGCGCTACTGGATGTCGGCCGAGGAGCTCGCCGCGGCGGACTGGGATGTGTCCGAGCACCTGTGCTCGCCGGCAGAGCTCGGGTGGGCGCACACCGTCAACCTCGACAAGGGGGACTTTCACGGACGCGCTGCATTGTTGAACGAAACCCAGAAGCGCCGCCTGGTCGGCCTCGAATGGTCCAGCGAGGACATGGCCGAGCTCTACGCCGCGCAGTTCGGCGACGCGCCCGCGGCACCCCCGCCGGACCTGCCTTCTGGGCAGTTTCGGGTCTTCTTTGCAAAAGTCCTTCAGGAGAAAGCGCACGCCGGCTGGGCGTCCGGCTATGCCTACAGCCCGACGCTGCGGCGCATGATCTCGCTCGCCCGGGTGGACCGCGGCATCGCTGACGGCGCTCAAGTGCAGGTGCGCTGGGGCGGATTCTCGGACGAGCCCGCCGCCCTGATCCACGCCAAAGTGGTGCGGCTTCCCTTCATAGCCCGCCACCGGGAGAAGATAATCGCCGGCAGTGCCTCAGTTTGAATGACCGCTTTCGACCCAAAGCGGACACTCAGGGGAGAGCAGAGTCAGCCATGCAGGCGATTCACGACCTAGTGCGGCTGGCAGCCGCGCGCAATCCCGGCCACGCGGCCATGGTGGACGATCGCACCGATCGGCGGCTGAGCTACGGACAGTTGCTGGAGGAGATCCATGCGTATGCGGCGGGATTCGCCGCCCTCGGCATTGGACCTGGAAAGATCGTCGCGACCGTGCTGCCGAACCTCTACGAACACGCGCTTGCGATCCTCGCGCTGCATCGCGCGGGTGCGGTACCGGCGCTGATCAATCCCCGCCTCAAGCCGGAGGAGGCCGCGGGCCTCGTCCGCCAGGGCGGCATGGCCGGCGCGGTGACGCTGCCCGACGAGGCGGTGGTGCGCGCGGTCAGTGAAGCGCTGCCGATCGGCGCACCCCTGATCACCATCGGAGCGGGACCCGCGGGCACGCGCACGTTCGAGAGCTGCCGCGGCGACCCGAAATCGCTCGCCCCCTGGAAAAGCCCGGATCCCGAGGGCCTCGCGCTCGTCCTGTATACCTCCGGCACCACCGGACTGCCCAAGGGCGTGATGATCCCGCACCGGGCGACCGACGCGCGCGTGCTCTACCTGTCGATGCAATGCGCGCTGACGCACGGCACCCACAATCGCGTGATCGGCTTGATGCCGATGTTCCACGCCGTCGGCTTCTATTCGGGGATCCTCGGCGCGTTCGCGTACGACGGCACGTACTTCGTGTGCTCGGCGTTCGATCCGGCGCGCGCGGTCGATTCGATCGAGCGCGACGGCATCACGCTGCTGTACGGCTCGCCCACGCATCTGCACGGCATCCTGTCGGCGCCGAACTTCTCGCCCGGGCGCATGAAGAGCGTGCAGACCGTGATCTACGCCGGCGCGGCGATGCCGGAGCCGGTGCTCGATCGCCTGAACACCGCGTTCGCGGGGCGCAAGGTCGTCAATATCTACGGCACCACCGAGATCATGAACGGGCTGTACATGCCGCAGCCCGCGGGGCGGCCGCACGTATACCGGCCCGGATTCTACTCGGACGTGCGCGTCGGCCGCATCGGCGGCGACGTGAACGACATAGCCGGCATCGGCGAGGAAGGCGAGCTGCTCGTCGACTCCACCGCCGATGCGACTTTCCTCGGCTATCTCAACCGGCCGGAGGCGACCGCCGAAAAGATGCAGGGCGGCTGGTATCGTACCGGCGACATCGCGGTGCGGCGCGAGGACGGCGACCTGGAAGTGCGCGGCCGCGTGGACGACATGATCATCACCGGTGCCGAGAACGTGCACCCCCACGAAGTCGAGGCGACGCTTGCGCGCCATCCTGGCGTTGCCGAGGCGGTGGTGCTCGGCGTGCCGGACGAGCGCTGGGGTGAGATCGTGGTCGCCTGCGTGCGGCCCGGCGCGACGCGTCCGAGCGAGGAAGAACTCGACCGCTTCTGCCTCGAATCGACGCTCGCGAACTACAAGCGGCCGCGCGCGTATCTGTTCTTCGACGAGATACCGCGAAACGCCGCCAACAAGGTGCTGCGCCGGGCGCTGCGCGAGAGCGCGCGGGCGACGCTTTCGCGGCGCAAGGGCTGATCATGTTCCTGAGAAGCAGCTGGTACGTCGCCGCATGGGACAACGAAGTGGGCCGCATGGCGATGCTGCCGCGCATCCTGCTCGGCGAGCCGATCGTGCTATACCGCCGGACCGACGGCAAGCCGGTGGCGCTGGAGGACCGCTGCTGCCATAGGCACGCGCCGCTTTCCGCAGGCCAGGTGCGCGGCGACAACATCGAATGCGGCTATCACGGCTTCACCTACGATCCGACCGGAAAATGCGTGCGCATCCCGACGCAGGACACGGTTCCGCCAAACGCCCGCGTGCGGAGCTACCCGGTGGTCGAACGCCACCACCTGATCTGGATCTGGATGGGCGACCAGGCGCTCGCGGACGAAAGCCTGATCGAGGACTTCCACTGGATCGGCGACCCGGCATGGCGCTTTCGCGGCGAGCGCCTATACCTGCAGGGCAACTACCTGCTGCTGGTCGAGAACCTGTGCGACCTTACGCACCTGCCGTTCGTGCATGCGTCCTCGCTCGCCAACACCGCGATCGCGCCCAAGGAGGGGCCCGCGGAGATTCGCCGCGAGGGCAACAGCGTCTCGGTCGAGCGCTGGACCGAGAACGTGCCGGTCACTTCGTACTTTCGCCGCATCGCGGGCTTTTCACGCGACGCGATGGTGGACCGCTGGATGAACCTGGTGTTCACTCCGCCCGCCTACGTGCGACTGGACATCGGCGCCGCGCTTGCGGGCAGCGGCGCGCGGGCGGGCGACCGCTCGAAAGGCATCACCACGCGCAACCTGAACGCGATCACGCCGGAGACCGAGAAGACCACGCACTATTTCTGGGCGCAGGCGCAGAACTTCGGCATCGACGACCCGAACGTGTCCGACCTCGACTTCCGCCTCGTGCAGAGCGCGTTCCAGGAGGACCTGCGGATGATCGCCGGCCAGCAGCAGAACATCGACCTCGACCCGAACCTTCCGCGCGTCAGCGTGGCCACGGACCAGGGCGGCGTGCAGGCGCGGCGCATGGTCGAATCGCTGATCGCAGCCGAGCAGAGCGGTACGCCCAAGCGCCTCGCGCCACTGCGGCTGGTTCCCTAGAGGCAGGGCACAATGCTGGAACCGAGGAGGTGATGCCGATGGCAGAGACGTTCAAGAATATCCGTTTTGAGGTATCCAAGGGTCTGGCGACGATCGTGATCGACCAGCCGAGGTTCGCGAACGCCCTTGATCTCGTAACGCTCCAGGAGATGCACGCGGCGCTGCAGGAGGCGGGCCTGCGCGACGAAGTCGGGGCGCTCCTCATCACAGGGGAGGGGCAGCATTTCAGCTCGGGATTCAACCTGAAGGGGATCCCCCTCGAGAAGGGGAGCACCCGCGCGATCCAGGAGCACTTCCAGGTCCTGGCGATGTGGTGGCACCAGGTCATCAACTACATCACGCGGATCAAGAAACCCGTCCTCGCGGCCGTGAACGGGCCGGCGGCGGGGGGCGGGCTGGGGCTGGTTCTGGTCTCGGACCTCGCCGTCTGCGTCGAGTCGGCCCGGTTCCTCTGCGCCTGGCACTCGATCGGGATCGGGAACGACACTGCCACCAGCTATTCGCTGGCCCGGATCGTGGGGTTCCGCCGGGCGATGGAGCTCATGCTCACGAACCGGACGCTTTCGGCCGCCGAGGCGCTCGAGTGGGGGATCGTAAACCGGGTCTACACAAAGGGGGAGTTCAAGGAGCGGGTCGCGCGGGTGGCGCAGGAGCTCGCCGCCGCCCCGACGCACCTGCAAGCGATGGCCAAGGAGCGGTTCCACATGGGGTGGAGGCAATCGATCGAGGAGTGCACTGAGTTCGAGATCCAGAACGTCCTCGCCTCGGTGGGGCACCCCCACTTTCGGCCGATTCTCGAGAAGTTCGTCCGGAAGGAGACGAGGAGCGACACGGTGCAGGTGAATCTGTGACCTCTTGCGTTATCCCTGCATGGACTCTAGACTGCGTAAGTCCGCGTTTTTGAACTATATTTCCTGAGGAGGAAAAACGTGCGCAAACCCATCCATGGCCTTTTGGCCGGCGCGATCGTTGCCGCGCTCGCCTTCGCCACGCCCGCGCTCGCGCAGCAGAAGCTCAAGATCGGCTTCATCAGCACCTTCTCCGGCCCGCAGGGCGTGATGGGCCAGTACATGAAGGACTCGGTCGAGCTCGCGCTCGATCACCTCGGACGCAGGATCGCCGGCATGGAAGTCGAGATGATCTACGGCGACGACCAGCTCAAGCCCGACGTCGGTGTGCAGGTTGCCGAGCAGATGCTGAAAAAGGACCAGGTCGACTTCGTCTCCGGGATCATCTGGTCCAACGTGATGATGGCGGTGGTGCCGGTGGTGACCGGCTCCGGCAAGATCATGGTTGGCACCAACGCCGGGGCGAGCCCGCTCGCCGGAGCGCAGTGCAACGAGCTCTATTTCTCGACCTCGTGGAACAACGACCAGACGCCCGAAGCGATGGGCAAGTTCCTGCAGGACAGCAATGTCAACGACCTGTACGTGATCTCGCCGAACTACCAGGCCGGCAAGGACATGGTGGCGGGCCTGAAGCGCAACTACAAGGGGCGCATCGTCGAGGAGATCTACACCAAGCTCGGCCAGCAGGACTACCAGGCCGAGATCACCCAGCTGCGCTCGAAGAACCCGAAGGCGGTATTCGTGTTCCTGCCGGGCGGCATGGGGATCCAGTTTCTCAAGCAGTACGACCAGGCCGGCCTGCGCGGCCAGCTGCCGCTTTACTCGGTGTACACGGTGGACGAAATCTCGATCCCGGCGGTGAGGGATGCCGCGGTCGGAATCTACGAGACGCGCTACTGGAGCCCCGACCTG
>CAZNVH010000061.1:0-42983 GCA_964576525.1 uncultured Enterobacteriaceae bacterium | reverse complement strand
AACATGGTGGCGCCGGGCGACAAGGTGGTCGTGTGCCAGAACGGCGTGTTCGGCGGCAGGATGCTGGAAAACGCGGTGAGGATGGGCGGCCACCCGATCGTCGTGGACGACAAGTGGGGCGAGCCGGTCGACCCGCAGAAGCTCGAAGACGCGCTGAAGAAGAACAAGGACACCAAGGTGGTCGGGTTCGTGCACGCCGAGACTTCCACCGGCTGCCAGTCGGACGTGAAGGCGCTCACCCAGATCGCGCACAAGCACGGCGCGCTGGTGATCGTCGACGCCGTCACCTCGCTCGCCGGCACGCCGGTCAAGACCGACGAGTGGGACATCGACGCCATCTACTCGGCGAGCCAGAAATGCCTGTCGTGCACCCCGGGCCTGTCGCCGGTGTCGTTCTCCGAGCGCGTGGTCGAGCACGTGAAGAAGCGCAAGGACAAGATCCACAGCTGGTTCATGGACATGAACCTGCTGTTCAACTACTGGACCGCCGGCACGCGCACCTACCACCACACGGCGCCGACCAACTCGCTGTTCGCGCTGCACGAGGCGCTGCTGCTGATCCGCGAGGAGGGCCTGGAGAATTCCTGGGCGCGCCACACCCGCCATCACCTCGCATTGAAGGCTGGGCTGGAAGCAATGAACCTAAGATTTTTAGTATCAGAAAAAAACCAATTACCGCAGATGAACGCCGTCTTCTGCCCGGAGGGCGTGAACGAAGAGGAAGTGCGCCGCACGCTGCTGACCGAGTTCGGCCTGGAGATCGGCGCCGGCCTCGGGCCGCTCAAGGGCAAGATCTGGCGCTTCGGCCTGATGGGCTACAGCTGCCGGCCGGACAACGTGATGCTGTGCCTGTCGGCGCTCGGCTCGGTGCTCTCCGACATGGGGCTGCCGGTCCACGTCGGCGATGCCGAGGCGGCGGCGCATGGCGCTTATGCCCAAATGCATGTGAAGGACGCGCAGCGCAAGAAGAGGGCTGCGTAGACACGCTTACACACGCCCTTTCGGGGGCGTTGATAGCACGCGCCACGGCGCCGCGCGACGCGCCGCCGCGCTCGCTGCCGCGCCGCGTCGCCGCCGGCTTCTTCGCCTGCGCCGCGCCCGATCTCGACTTCGTCATCGGCTTTGCCGGGCCGGTCGAATACCTGCTGTCGCACCGCGGCGTCACGCACTCCCTGGTCCTGCTGCCGTTGTGGGCGGTGCTCTACTCCTGGATCCTGGCACAGCTGCTGCGCGAGCCCGGCGGCTGGCGCGCCCTCTATGGGGTCACCGCGCTCGCCCTCGGGGCGCACATCGCCGGCGACCTGATCACCAGCTTCGGCACCATGCTGCTCGAGCCGCTCTCCGACTGGCGCGCCGGCATCGGCACCACCTTCATCATCGACCTGTGGTTCAGCGGCATCATCGCGGCCGGCCTCGCGCTTTCCGCGGTTTTCTACCGCAGCAGGATTCCCGCGGTGGCCGCAAGCATCGCGCTTTGCGGTTACGTCGGCTTCCAATACCTGCAGAAGCAGCAGGCGCTGGAGCTGGGCGAGCGTTTCGCCGCTGCCAAAGGAATGAGCGGGGCACGGGTCACGGCGCAGCCCAAGCCGGTGTCGCCGTTCAACTGGACGGTGTTCGTCAGCGACGACGAGGCGCACCGCTTCGCCCACGTCAACCTGGTGCGCAGCGAGCCGCGCCGCTACCAGCCGGGCGACGGCTTCGTCGCGCGGATCGACTCGCCCTACCTTCCGGTGGCGCAGGCGGTGTGGGTGACGCGCTCGCGCTACGGCGAGACGGACCGCGAGCTGATCCGCGAGGCGTGGAATGCCGAGCCGCTCGGCTTTTTCCGCTGGTTCGCGGAGCTGCCGGCATTCGATGGCATGACGGAGGGTTCGCGGTGCGTCTGGTTCACGGATCTGCGTTTCCTGACGCCCGGGCGCGAATCCATGCCGTTCCGCTTCGGCGCCTGCCGCGAGCGCCCGGGCGCGCCGTGGCAGGCCTACGAGCGGCTTAGCGAAACGCAGAAGACCCCTCTTTTTCGCTTCCAGTAACATCGGCGCATGACGTCGGCGCACAAGGCGTACGCCGCAATCAGCGATCAGGCGCTGGTCGAGCTAACGCGCCAGTTGATCGCGATCCCCAGCCCGAATTTCGAGGAGGGCGCGGTCGCGGACTTCATCGCCGAGCGCATGGCCCGCACCGGCATGGACGTGGAGATGATGAGCGTCGAGCATCCGGACGAGCCCGGCAAGGTGACGCGCCAGCCGATCGGGCGCCTGCGCGGCACCGGCGGCGGGCCGACGCTCATGTTCAACGGCCACCTCGACGTGGCGGCGATGATGCCGGGATGGAGCGTCGATCCGCTGAAGGGAAAGTTCGAGGATGGCTGGGTGTGGGGCCACGGCGCGCAGGACGACAAAGGCGGCCTCGCGGCGGCGCTGGTGGCGATCGAGGCCATCGTCGCCACCGGGACGCGCCTGAAAGGCGACCTGCTGTACTGCCCGGTGGCCACGCACAAGCTCGGCGGCACCGGCACGCGGGTCATGCTGAAGAAAGGCGTGCGCGCCGACTATTGCATCAACATCGAGCACTCGGCCAACACCATCGGCTCGGTGATCGTCGGCTCGATCCGGGTCAAGATCCGCACCACCACGCCGGGCCTGTTCTTTCGCTTCACCAAGGACGCGCGCGACGCGTACTTCAACTCGATCGAGCAGCAGATGCTGTGCCTGCAGGCGTTCGGCCCCAGCCTGCAAGCGGTTCCCGAGGGTGGCTGGCTCGGCTTCAAGCGGCATCCCGAGCTGCGCGATTTCCCGATGATCCGCCACGACGCCATCCACAAGGACCACTACGGCCGCTGGTGCGACCTCATCTTCCAGATCCGCACGGTCCCCGGCATGACGCTCGCGGCGGTGCGCGCCGACGTGTCACGCGTGATCGAGGGCATCAAGAAGCGCCACCCGCGCTTCGACTGCGAAGTGACGATCCCGGCCGGCGGGTCCGAGGACCCGTTCTACATGGAGCCGAGCTTCCTGGAGGACGGGCATCCGCTGGTGCGCGCGCTCGCCGAGGGCTACCGCTCCGCCACCGGCCAGGAGCCGCTGGTGGGCAGCGTCGAGCGCATCGGCAATTTCGGCGACGGCAACGTGCTGCACGCCGCCGGCATCCCGTCGGTGCAGTTCGGCCCCGGCAACATCAAGCGCTATCCGGAGTGGCCCGCGCCGGACGAGCGCGTGCACATCGACGAGCTGCGGACCACCGCGCGCACCTGCGCGTACGCGGCCCTTTCCCTTTGCGGTTGAGGATCCTCCCATGAAGAAGCTGCTGCTGCCTTGCCTGCTGCTCCTCTGCAACCCTGCGAGCGCGCAGGACTGGCCGGCGAAGCCGGTCCGGCTGATCCTGCCGTTCGCCGCCGGCGGCGCGGTCGATGTCGTGACGCGCATCACCATGAACCGGGTCAGCGAGCAGACCGGCCAGCAGTTCCTGGTCGACAACCGCCCCGGCGCGAGTGGCAACCTCGGCACCGAGGCCGCGGCCAAGGCGGCGCCGGACGGCTACACCTTCCTGGTCGGGTCGCCCGGCACCATCGCCATCAACCCGCACTTTTATGCGACGCTGCCCTACGACGCGCTGAAGGACTTCGTGCCGGTGGTGCACTTCGCCAGCTTTCCGCAGGTGCTCGGCGTCCACAGCAGCGTTCCGGCGCAGAGCCTCGCCGAGCTGATCGCGATGGCGAAGCGCGAGCCGGGCAAGCTGAACTACGGCTCCGGCGGCAACGGCTCGACCGGCCACCTTATTACCGAAGCCTTCCTCCGCCAGGCAGGAATCAAGATCACGCACGTGCCGTTCCGCGGCGGCGGTCCCGCGGTGCAGGGCCTGGCCGGCGGGCAGGTGCATCTTGTGATCGACGGCCTGCCGTCGTTCGCCTCCCAGCTGCAGAGCGGCCGCATCCGCGTGCTCGCGGTCACCTCGAAGGACCGCTGGCCGGAGATGCCGAACGTGCCTTCGATCGGCGAGTCCGCGGTGCCCGGCTTCGACTTGAGCTCGTGGGCGCTGATTGCCGCGCCGGTGAAGACCCCGGACGAGGTGCTGCGGCGCTTTGCCGCCGAGACCACCAAGGCGCTCGCGCGCGAGGACATCCAGGCCCGCTTGCGCCAGGTCGGTGCGCTAGCGGTCGGCGGCACTCCCGAGGGTGCCCTGCGTTTTCACCGCGCCGAGTACGAGAAGTGGGGCAACGTGGTCCGGACCACGGGCGCAAAGCCCGACTAGACGCTTCAGCGGCGCTTGAGCTGCGCGGCGAAGCGCTCGCCGAGCTGCGGCTGCCCGGAATAGGCGTCGAGGAGCGGCTGCATCTTCGCGCTCAGCGCGTCGAGGCGCTCGCCGGGCGCGGGGTGCGTCTTGAACATGAGCGCGAGCCCCGAGTCCTGCGCGTTCATGGCCTGCAGCGCCTGCAGCACCGAGGGCAGGCCGTAGGCGTCGTAGCCGCCGCGCGCGGCGATCACCACGCCGAGCTGGTCGGCCTCCAGCTCGTCGGACTTGTCGAGCCCGCGGCTGTACACCTCGGTGCCGAGGGTGATGAGCTTGTCGCGCGCGGCGCCGCCGCGCTCCTTGAGCGCAGTCGACAGCGCATCGCCCGCCAGGGCGGTCTGCGCGCCTTTCTGGATCGCCTTGAGGTGGTGCTTCTTCAGCACGTGCACGATCTCGTGGGACAGCACGCCGGCCAGCTCGGCCTCGCTGCGCATCTTCTCGAGCAGCCCGCGCGTGATGAAGATCGTGCCGCCCGGCACCGCGAAGGCGTTGAGCTGCGGGGCGTCGAGAACGCCGAACTGCCACGGCAGGTCGGGGCGCTCGGTCTGCGCCGCGAGCCAGCGGCCGACGTGGTTGACGTAGCGCTGCAGCCCGGCGTCGGCCACCAGCGGCGCCGCGCCGAGCAGGCGCGAGGCCAGGTCGCGGCCGATGGCGATCTCCTCGGGCTCGTCGATCTCCTTGACCGCCTTGCCGACGTTCTTGACCGTGTCGAGCATGCGGTTGACGTCGAGGTTCGGCAGCCTGAATTGCGCGTGGGCGGCGGCGGCCGCGGCGAGGCCCGCGAGCAGCAGGATCAGCCTCATGGCCTGGGGTACTCCACCGGTGTCGCGGCGAGCGCGCCTTCGGCGGCGAAGCCCGCCGCGGCGCTGCGCTCGGCGGCGAAGCCCTGCAGCTTGGCGAGCTCGGCGGGGTTGGGCCGCGCGTTCGCCAGCTGCTGCGCGTCGAGGCCGCGCACGCCGGTCGTCGCCTGCGTGCCGCTCGCGCCGGTGCGCGCGACGTTGAACAGCTGGGTGACGCCGGTATCGCCGGGCTTGGCGGCGGCCGCGCCGTAGCGCAGGGACAGCATCCGCACCCAGCCCTCGGCGCCGCCCGCCTTGACGCGGGTCCAGCCGCCTTTGCGCTCGAGCGCCTCGACCGCGGTGTTCTCGGCGAGCGCCGCCACCGCCGCGGCGTCGCTTGCCGGATCCTGCTTGAGCTCGGTGGCGCGGATCACGGTCGCAGGCTCGGCCCCGCAGAGGAGCGGGACCAGGAGCAGCAGCCAGGCGGTCAGTCGCTTCATTTGCGTCGGGGTTCGAACAACTCCACTTCCTGCGCGCGGCCCTTCACCTTATAGGAACCCGCGGGAACAAAGTCAAACGCGTCGGCGCAGCGCTCCATGGTGTCGCGCGACACCAGGATGCGGCGCTGCGCTTCCTTGGTGAGGCCCTCGATGCGGCTCGCGAGATTCACCGTGTCGCCGATCGCGGTGTACTCGCGGCGCTTGTCGGAGCCGATCAGGCCGACCACCGCCGGCCCGGAGTGCAGGCCGATGCCGACGTCGAAATCGAGCTGCTCGGCGCCGAGCTCGCGCTTGAAGACCTGCAAGGTGTCCGCCATGTCGAGCGCGCAGGCCACGGCGTTGCGGGCGTGGCTCGCGTCGTCCAGCGGCGCGCCCCACATTGCCATGATGCAGTCGCCGATGTACTTGTCGAGCGTGCCGCCGTGGCGCCACACGACGTCGACCTGCAGCGAAAAATAGCGGTTGATGAGCGCGACGACTTCCTCCGGGCTCCTGGTTTCGGACAGCGTGTGAAGCCGCGGATGTCGGAGAACAGCAGCGTCACGTCGCGCCTTGAAGTCTGGACCCCGCGGTCGAGAAGCTGGCTGACGACGTGCGGGTTGACGAAGCGCGAGAACATCGCCACCGCCTCGCGCCGCTGGCGCCGCTCGCGCAGGTATTCCGCGAGCCCGGCGGCGGCGTAGAAGGCCCACGCCGCCCCGAGCGGGGCGAGGAGCGGCAGCAGGAGCAGGCCGCCGACCAGCAGCCACTGGCCGGCGACGAGCAGCGCGGTGGCGCCGGCAAGCGCCGCCCCGGTCGCGCGCGCGTCGACGCCGCGGTGAAACGCGAGCAGCAGCAGCAGCACGAGCGCAGCGCCGATGGCCGCCGGCCACCAGGAGGGCGCGTAGCGCATGGCGCGCGCGTTCTTCAGGTTCTCGATCGCGGTGCCGAGGATCTCGGCGCCCGGGTGCAGGCTGTCGAGCGGCGTGACGCGCAGGTCCTGCAGCCCGGTCGCCGCGGTGCCGACGATCACGATCTTGCCGGTGAACTCGCCGGCCCGGCGTTGCTTGGCGGAACGGCCGAATTCCTCGTACAGATCGCTGTAGGAGACGCGCGGGAAGCCGCCCGCGCGCCCGCGCCAGGCGAGCACCAGGTCGTCGGCGTCCGGCACGGCGAAGCCGAGGTCCGAAGCGACGCGCGCCGGCAGCGACGGAATGCGCCAGCCGCCGACGGTTTCGCGCAGCAGGAAGCGCCGGCCGACGCCGTCGGCATCCGCGGTAAAGGTGATGAGGCCCGCGCGCCACTGCGCGGGCCGCAGCACCAGCGGCGGCACGAGCGCCACGCGCGCCTCCGGGTCGGCGCCGCTGGTCCTCGCGAGCCCGAGGTCCGGCGCCAGCTCGGCGATGCGCACGCCCTTGGCGTCGCCGGCCGCGGGCAGGCGCAGCAGCGGGAAGTAGATGTTGCGGTGCTGCGCGACGCTGTCGGCGAACGCCGCGTCGTCCTGCGGGCGGAAGCGGTCGGCCTCGGTGAACATGATGTCGAACACGATGGCGCGCGGCTTCTGCGCCGCCAGCCCCTCGACCAGCTCGGCGTGCACCACGCGCGGCCAGGGCCAGCGCCCGGCTTCCTTCTCCATCGCCGCCAGGCTCCTCTCGTCGATGTCGACCAGCACGATGTCCGGGTCGGGCGCGAGCGGCGCCGCCTGCGCCTTGACGAAGCGGTCGAGCAGCCGGTTGTCGAGCGGCGTCAGCCACTGCAGCACCGCGAGCTCGAGCGCCAGGCCGCCGAGGGCCGCAGCCGCGAGCAGCGCGAGGCCGCGCTTCATTTGCCGCCCATCACTTCGCGCAGGACGTGGAACAGGTCGATGCTGGCGTCGATCTCGTCGCGGTTGATCGACACGCTCTCGACGTTGATGCCCAGGGGGATCTGCCCGGCATAGCCGCCGTCGAGGATCTGCCGCAGGTTGTCGCGGCAGATCTCGATCGACTTGGCGAGCGGGCTCGCCGCGCCCAGGATCGCGCGCTCGGTCTCGGGCGCGACGTTGACGCCGAGCCAGCGCAGGAAAGCGAGCGTCTTGTCGCGGCCGCAGGGCGCGAAGCTCAGCACGATGCGGCGGGGCTCGACGCCGGCGCCGCGGCAATCGCGCAGGTAGTCGGCGAGCAGCCGTCGCGTCGGCGCAGCGTGATACACCGCCTGCGAGATGAAGTAGCCGCAGCCTTCGATCCCCTTGGCGAGCAGCCGCGCCGCTTCGCTGCGGCTCTCGTCGTGGCGCTCGGCGATCACCACGCCGCCGACGACGAAGTCCCCGGTCGCGGCCGCGACGCGGATCGCCCGCGAAAGCGCAAGGGGATAGCGCACGCCCGAAGCCGGGCGCCCGACGATGGAAAGAAATTCCACCTCATTTTTTGACTCGGAAAGCCAGGTGCGCCATTGCGCTTCGTCCATCATGCCGAGCGCTTTGTAGGTAATCGGCGCGACGCCGAGGCATTGCTTGAGCACTCGGGCGTAGCTGCGCGGATCGACGGTGCCAGCGAAGGGGAAGGGACGAGCAGACTGCGTGCGCCCGGTCTCGTCCTGGATGTCGTAGACCACCACGCCGTCGAGCGGCAGTCCGCGCAGCCGCGCGGCGAGCTTGTCCGCCGCGTCCTGCACTTGCGCGCCCGCCGTGCCGAGGCGCGGCGGGGTGGTGCCGTAGAGCAGGACCGTCCTGCCCGGGTCAAGGAGCTTTGACTTGAGATCCATCGACGTAGGGCTTGAGCGCGGCGAACACCGCGCGGTTCACCGGCGCGTCGAACCCGGCCTCGCGCGCCATGCGCGCCACCGCGCCGCACAGCCAGGGCGCTTCCAGCCTGCCGCCGGACTCGAGATCGTGCAGCAGCGAGGCCTTCATGTCGGCGTGCAGGCTGTCGGCGAACTTCAGGCGCTGCTCGACGAAGTCGTCGGCGAGCGCGACGCCGCGCGCGCGCCCGACCTTCCAGGTCTCGTGCATCGACTGCTCGAACAGCCAGCGCAGGTCCGGGTCGGCGCGCACCACGCCGAGCGGCGCGCGCGCCACCGCGGTGGCGCTGGAGATGCCGACCAGGAACACGAATTTCTCCCAGTTGGCCTTGACGATATCGGCCGGTATTTCCGCTTGGATTCCGGCCTGCTGGCAGGCCCCCAGAAAAGCAGAAGCCATTTTTTCTTGGGAAGGCAGGAGCGGGCCAAACTGGATGCGCGCCATCTGCCCGGTGTGCTCGATCACGCCCGGCGACTTGATATGCGTGGCGATGTAGGCGCTGCCGCTCATCACGCATTTCTCGGGCAGGACCTTGCGCAGGCGCTCGACCGATTCGACGCCGTTCTGGAACGGGATCACGACCGTGTCCGGGCCGACGATCGGCTTGATCTGCCCGGCCGCGCTCTCGGTGTCCCAAAGCTTCACCGCGAACAGCACCACATCCACGGGGGTGGAGAGGCGATCCGAAACCTTGACCTTCAGGGTGACCGAACCCTGAGGGCTTTCGACGGTCAGCCCGTTCTTGCGGATCGCTTCGAGGTGCCGGCCGCGGGCGAAGAAGCTGACGTCGTGGCCGGCCTGCAGCAGCCGCGCCCCGAAGTACCCGCCCACTCCGCCTGCCGCCATGCAGGCGATTTTCATGTGGGGGCCTAGTAGCGGTAGTGGTCCGACTTGTAGGGGCCGGCCTTCGACACGCCGATGTACTTCGCCTGCGTGTCGGAGAGCTCGGTGAGCGTGGCGTTCAGCTTCTTCAGCTGCAGGCGCGCCACTTTCTCGTCGAGGTGCTTGGGCAGCGTATAGACGCCGACCGGGTACTTCGACGGGTTGGTGTAGAGCTCGATCTGCGCGATGGTCTGGTTGGCGAACGAGGAGCTCATCACGTAGGAGGGGTGGCCGGTGCCGCAGCCGAGGTTCACCAGGCGGCCTTTGGCGAGCAGGATGATTCTCTTCTTGTCCGGGAAAATGATGTGGTCGACCTGCGGCTTGATCTCCTCCCACGGGTACTTGGAGAGGGAAGCGACGTCGATCTCGTTGTCGAAGTGGCCGATGTTGCAGACGATCGCCTGGTCCTTCATCTTCTTCATGTGGTCGTGGTTGATCACATGGAAGTTGCCGGTGGCGGTGACGAAGATGTCGGCCTTGTCGGCGGCATAGTCCATGGTGACCACGCGGTAGCCCTCCATCGCCGCCTGCAGCGCGCAGATCGGGTCGACCTCGGTGACCCAGACCTGGGCGGAGAGCGCGCGCAGCGCCTGCGCCGAGCCCTTGCCGACGTCGCCGTAGCCGGCGACCACCGCGACCTTGCCGGCGATCATCACGTCGGTGGCGCGCTTGATGCCGTCGACCAGCGATTCGCGGCAGCCGTAGAGGTTGTCGAACTTCGACTTGGTCACCGAGTCGTTGACGTTG
Source organism: uncultured Enterobacteriaceae bacterium (assembly GCA_964576525.1). Taxonomy (GTDB): domain Bacteria; phylum Pseudomonadota; class Gammaproteobacteria; order Burkholderiales; family SG8-39; genus SCGC-AG-212-J23. The sequence goes on along the minus strand of CAZNVH010000061.1, from coordinate 33,030 downwards.
ATCGCCGGGAACAGCAGCCGCTTCTCCTTGGCCATCTGGTACAGGCGGTGCACGCCGGTGGTGGTTTCCTCGGTGACGCCCTTGATCTCCTTGGCTTTCTGCGCGTACCAACCCGAAGGACGTTGTTTTATAGAAGAAAATAAATATTCTTCTTCTTCACTGCCGGGCTTGGCGAGCAGCGACGGGTTCTTCTGCGCTTCCTGCCCAAGGTGCATCAGCAGCGTCGCGTCGCCGCCGTCGTCGAGGATCATGTTTGGACCCTTGCCGTCCGCAAATTCAAAGATCCTGTGGGTGAACTCCCAATACTCCTCGAGCGACTCGCCTTTGTAGGCGAACACCGGGACGCCCGCCGCCGCGACGGCAGCGGCGGCGTGGTCCTGGGTGGAGAAGATGTTGCAGGAGGCCCAGCGCACCTCGGCGCCGAGCGCCTGCAGGGTCTCGATCAGCACCGCGGTCTGGATCGTCATGTGCAGCGACCCGGCGATGCGCGCGCTCTTCAGCGGCTGTTTCGCGGAGAATTCCTGGCGGATCGCCATCAGCGCCGGCATCTCGGACTCGGCGATCGCGATCTCCTTGCGGCCCCAGTCGGCGAGCCCCAGGTCGGCGACCTTGAAATCGGTGAACTTGGCTTCGATCTTCATCAATGGCTCCTGGAAATAAAAAGCGCCCGCACCGTTTCCGATGCGAGCGCCGTTGTCTTTAGCTGAGCCTGACCCCTCTTGTGTAAAGGGACGCAACGCTCCTCAGCGGACGAAATTATACTTGATGCATGCCCGCATCGCTCGTCGCCAGCGTGGTGTTCCTCAAGATCCAGGATTTTGCCCGCCGTCCGGCCAGCGAGCAGGCGCGCTTGCGCGCGCAGCTTCAGGCGGTGGTGGCGGTAACGGCGGCGGAAATCGCGCCCGCCGGCCGCCTGGTGCTGGATGCCGCCGACGGCGCCGCGGTGGTGGTGCTGGATGATCCGCGCGGCGCGCTGCGCCTGGGCAGCCGCGCGCTCAGCGCCTTCGAGGTGGGCCTGCCGCTCTCGGCCGGCCTGAACCACGGCGCCTTGCAGCTCGCCGGGCGCAAAGGCGGCGAGGGCATGACCGGCGACGGCATCGCGGTCGCGGCGGCGGTGGCGGCGTACGCGCCGCCGGCGCGGCTGCTCGCTTCGCGCGCGTTCCGCGATGCGCTGGCCGAGATCGCGCCCGGCGAAGAGGCCGTGCTCGTTGCCACGGGCACGTTTACCGACGCGGGGCTGCGCAACCACGAAGTCTTCAGCCCCGACGAAAAGGCGCCGGGGCGCCGGCTGCGGCGCTACACCGCGGTCGCCGCGATGCTCGCCGTTGCGCTGGTCGGCGCGGGGGCGGCGGTGCGCAGCGCGAATCCCGAACAGCGGCCCTTCGTCGACCTGATGCTGGAGAAATACCCGTACTGGCGCGAGTTGGTGCAGAAGCTGGGCTACTGATGGCCAAGCCGGCGAAGAAGATCGGCCGCTACAAGATCCTCGCCGAGCTCGGCCGCGGCGCGATGGGCGTGGTGTACAAGGCCGAGGACCCCAACCTCGACCGCGTGGTCGCGCTGAAGACCATCATTCTGGAGAACGACGTCGAGGAGCGCGCCGGCTACCGCAAACGCTTCTTCCTCGAGGCCAAGGCGGCGGGCAAGCTGTCGCACCCGCACATCGTCACCACCTACGATTTCGGCGAGGAAGACGGGGTCGCCTACCTGGCGATGGAATTCCTGGAGGGCACCGACCTGCGCAAGCGCGCGCAGCAGGGCCCGATCCCGCCGGCCGAGGCGGTCGAGATCGGCTGCCAGGTCGCCGAGGGTCTCGCCTTCGCGCACCAGCGCGGCATCGTGCATCGCGACGTCAAGCCCGCCAACATCATGCTGCCCGACCGCGGCGCGGCGAAGATCATGGACTTCGGCCTGGCACGCATGCGCGTCGCCGACCACAAGACCAGCACCGGCATGGTGCTCGGCACGCCGCGCTACATGTCGCCCGAGCAGATCACCGGCCAGCCGGTCGACCACCGCTCCGACATCTTCTCGCTCGGCATCGTGATATGGGAGATGCTGACCGGCCGGCGCCTGTTCGCCGGCACCGAGATGGCGCAGGTGACGCACAGCATCACCTACGACGAGCACGAGCCGCCGACCCGCGTCAACCCCGACCTGCCGCCGCTGCTCGATTTCGTGGTGGCGCGCGCGCTCAAGAAGGATCCGGCGGTGCGCTACCAGGACGCCGGCGAGCTCGCGGCCGACCTGCACAGCTGCCTCGCCGAGCTGCAGTCGCGCGCCGCCGCGCAGGGCGCGGGCGACGGCAGCAAGACCATGAAGCTGGAAGCGGGCGGCGAGCCGACCATCGGCGCGCCCGCAGCGAGCGCCATCGTGACCGACACGCGGCTGCCGGTGTCGCGGCACTTCGACCCGTCCGCCGCGCTGCGCCGGCTCGCCAAGTCGGCGAAGCTCGGGCGCGCCGCGCGCCCGGTGGGAATCATCCGCCGCCTGCTGTGGGATGCCGCCGCGCGCCGCCTGTTCGCGGTCGCGCTTCTCGCCGCGGCCGCCGGCGGCTTCGTCGCGCTCGTGCGCTAGGCGTGGTCGGCTCGAAACGGCGCGCGTTGCATTGGTCCCGCTACGCCGGCGTCGTGGCGCGCCAGCCCTTGCCGTCGGCGTAGATCTTGCGGGCGGTCTCCGCGTACGGCACCGGGCTGACGATGGCGCGGATTTCCATCTGCTGGTGCCTTTCGATCGTCGGCTTCCTCGTGCCGCCGTTTTCCTCGCCCCAGATCAAGGTCACTTCGGTCCCGGGCTCGGCGTGGTCCGGCTCGAGCACCGCGATGGTCAGCATGCGGCGCTCGTTCGAGCTGTAGCCGATCCAGGTCGAGACGCCGGCGGTCTTGCCGCCGGCGACGACCTTGTCGAACGGATGCATCGAATACACCGCCGAGGGGAATTCCATGAACTTGCCGCGCTCGCCCTTCTCCAGCTGGCTGCCGATGACGCGCAGCACGTCAGTTTCTTCGAGCGCCAGCGTCACTTTTTTCCGGTGCGTCCCCTTGGCCATCTTCTGCAGCGCCTCGCGGCCGATGAAGTCGTGCTCGGTGTCGATGAACGACCCGTAGCCCATGTCCCAGGGCGTGAGGTAGTAGTCCTCGATCTTCTTCGAGACGAAGCTGCCGCCGATCGAGGCCTTGGCCTCGTAGCTTTCGTCGGTGAGCCACTGCCGGTAGGGCTTCATCTTCTCGCCGGAGTAGACCGCGGGCAGCGGCGAGGGGATCCAGCCCGATTCCAGCGTGTTCGACGAATAGGCGCGGCCGCCGACCAGGCGCAGGCCGAACTCCTCGCCCGCCTTGACGATCGCGTCGCGCACCGCGTCGCCCTCGGCGTACGGCCCGACGAGCTCGAAGCCGGGCTGGCCGGCCATGCCGTGGCGCAGCGCGGTCACCTGCTTGCCGGCGATGGTGAGGGGTGCGACGTGGAAGAACTTCACTTCCGGCGGCTTGCTCCCGAGCACCTTCTCCAGGGTCCGCATCGCGTTCGGACCCTGGATCTGGAAACGGTAGGACTTGCGGTTGAACGGGTCCTTGCGCGCCGCCGAGCGCTCGTCGAGCTCGAGCTTCACGTCGTACTTGCCGGTCTGCGCGTGGTACTGGATCCAGTTCAGCGCCGGGATGCGGCCGACCAGGACGTATTTGTTGGCCGCCGGGTTGAACAGGATCACGTCGCCGATGACGTGGCCGTCGTAGCTGCAGGGTACGAACTGCTTGGCGCGCCCGGGCGAGACGTTCCTGAACGTGTTGATGGCCAGATGCGAAAGCAGCCTGGTCGCGTCGCGGCCCTCGACATACAGGTCGGCCATGTGGAACGACAGGTTGAACAGCACGCAGGTCTTCTGCCAGGCCTGCTGCTCGTCGCGCCAGTTGGTGTACTCCGGCGGCACGCCGGGGTAGACGTTCGGGCCGCTCGGCGAATGGCGCAGCAGGTCGACCGGATTTCCCGCCGCCTGGATGACGTCTTCCAGGGTCCTCACGGCGTCACGCCGTCGCTTTGGAGCGCCAGCCCTCGTGGTAGGTGGTCTGCGCCTGCCTGGCGTAGGGCACGGGACTGACGATGGCGCGGATCTCGATCTGCTTGTGGCGCTCGACCGTGGTTTTCTTCGAGCCGCCGCCTTCCTCGCCCCACAGCAGCTTGACCTCGTTGCCGGGCTGGATGTCCGGGTCGACCACGGCGAGCGACAGCATCGAGCGCTCGTTGTAGCTGTAACCGGCGAACATCGACATGCCGACGGTCTTGCCGCCGTGGGTCAGCCGGTCGTACGAGGCCGAGGTGTAGTTCGACAGCGGCAAGTCGATGTACTTGTAAGGATCGCCCTTCTCGAGCATCGAGCGCCACGCCTTGACGACGTCCTCGGCGTTCCACGCGAGCGTCACTTTCCGGCGGTGCGGCTTGCCGGCGATCTTCTCCAGCGCCGGGCGGCCGATGAAGTCGTGGTCGAACTTGACGAACGGCCCGTAGCCGAGCTCGTAAGGCGTCATGTAATAGTCTTCGATGTTGCCGGAATTGAAGCTGCCGCCGATCGAGCCCGTGCCCTCGTAGCTCGCCGCCGGCAGCCACTTGCGGTAGGCCTGCATGCGCTCGTCGGTGTAGATCGCCGGCAGCGGCGAGGGAATCCAGCCCGACTCCAGCGTATTGGTGGCGTAGGCGCGCGCGCCGACCTCCTTCAAGCCGAAATCGCGGCCCGCCTCGACGATGGCGGCGCGGATCTCCTCGCGCTCGGCGTACGGACCCCAGATCTCCAGCCCCGGCGCGCCGGCCATGCCGTGGCGCAGCGTGCGCACCTTGCGCTTGCCGATCCTGATCGTGGCCAGGTGGAAGAACTTGAGCTCCGGCACCGGCCCGCGGTTGAGCTTCTCGATCACCTTCCAGGCGTTCGGCCCCTGGATCTGGAAGCGGTAGTTCCTGCGCACCACGGCCTTGCCCTTGGGATTGCCGGGCGAGCGGTCGTCCTTCCGGGTCTTCACCTTGAAGTCGCCGGTCTCGGCATGGAACTGGATCCAATTCGCCGCCGGCGCGCGCCCGACGAACACCAGCTTGTTGGTCTCGAGGTGGAACAGGATGCCGTCGCCGATCACGTGGCCGCTGTAGCTGCACGGGGCGAGCTGCTTGGCGCGGTTCACGGGGAAGTTGGCGAAGCTGTTGGTGCCGAGGGTGGTGAACAGCTTCAGGGCATCCTTGCCTTCGACGTACTGCTCCACCATGTGATGCGACTGGTCGAACAGCACCGCAGTCTTTTGCCAGGCCGCCTGCTCGTCGCGCCAGTTCGAGAACTCCCCCGGAACCACGGGGTAGACGTAGGCGCCGATCTGCGAGTTGCGCAGCACCGTGACGGGATTACCGGCGGCGCGGAGCACCTCCTCGAGATTTTTCATGCTGAACTCCTTAAGCCGCTTGCTTCAGAGCGAGGGCTTTGTCGGTGGCTTCCCAGGTGAACTCGGGATCTTCGCGCCCGAAGTGGCCGTAGGCCGCGGTCTTCTCGTAGATCGGGCGCAAGAGCTCCAACATCTGGATGATGCCCTTCGGCCGCAGGTCGAAGTGTTTGCCGACCAGCGCCGAAAGCGCGTCGTCGGACATCTTGCCGGTGCCCTGCGTGGTGACCATCACGCTGGTCGGCCGCGCCACGCCGATGGCGTAGGACACCTGCACCAGGCATTTCGCGGCGAGGCCGGCGGCGACGATGTTCTTCGCCACGTAGCGCGCCGCGTAGGCCGCCGAGCGGTCCACCTTGGAGGGATCCTTCCCGGAGAACGCGCCGCCGCCGTGCGGCGCCGAGCCGCCGTAGGTGTCGACGATGATCTTGCGGCCGGTGACGCCGCAGTCGCCCTTCGGCCCGCCGATCTCGAAGGCGCCGGTCGGGTTGACCAGGTAGTTCACTTTGCCTTTCACCATGCTCTTCGGCAGCACCGGCTTGATCACTTCCTCGATCACCGCCTCGGAGAGCTTCTTGTGATCGACGCCCTTGGCATGCTGCGTCGAGAGCACCACGGTTTCGATCGAGTCGGGCCTGCCGTTGACGTAGCGCACCGTGACCTGCGACTTGGCGTCGGGGCGCAGCCAGGGCAGGCGGCCGTTGCGGCGCAGCTCGGCCTGGCGCTCGACCAGGCGGTGCGAAACATAGATGGGCAGCGGCATCAGGCTCGGCGTCTCGTCGCAGGCGTAGCCGAACATCAGGCCCTGGTCGCCCGCCCCCTGCTCGAGGTCCATCCCCTTGCCCTCGTCCACGCCCTGCGCGATGTCGGGCGACTGCTGGCCGTAGGCGACCAGCACCGTGCAGGTGCCGGCGTCGAAGCCGATCGAAGGGTCGTTGTAGCCGATGCGCCTGATGGTGGCGCGCGCCACGGCGTCGTAGTTGACGCGCGCGTTGGTCGTGATTTCCCCCGCCAGCACCACGAGGTTGTCCTTGACCAGGGTCTCGGCGGCGACGCGCGAGGTCTTGTCCTGCTTTAGAATCGCGTCGAGCACGGCGTCTGAAATCTGATCCGCGACTTTGTCGGGATGGCCTTCGGACACCGATTCGGAGGTAAACAGAAAATCGCTCATTGCCTGCGTCGTTTCTTCTGCTGAAGGAAGGCCGCAAGGATACCAAAAACTTGCACCGCTTCCCCAGGATTCTCCTCAGGCTGCTCGCAGGTCTTCCGTTGTCGGTGCTGCACGCATTGGGAACCGTCCTCGGCTGGGCCATCTATGGGATATCGCCCACCTACCGGCGCCACCTGCGCGAAAACCTGGAACGAGCGGGGTATCGCGATGCGGGCACGCGCCGCGCCGCGATCGCCGCCGCCGGCCGGATGCTCGCCGAGATCCCGGCGATCTGGCTGCGGCCGCAGGCGGAGCTCGCCGCGCTGGTGCGTGAGGTGCACGGCATTGAGCTCGCCGAGGCGGCGCTCGCGCAGGGCAAGGCGCTGCTGTTCCTCGCGCCGCACATGGGCTGCTTCGAGGTTGCCTCGCAGTACGCCTCGCTGCGCATGCCGATCACCGTGCTGTACCGCGCGCCCAAGATGCGCTGGCTCGACCCGCTGATGCGCGAGGGCCGCGGGCGCGGCAACATCCGCCTGGTGCCCGCCGACCTGCGCGGCGTGCGCGAGGTTTTCGCCGCGCTGAAGCGCGCCGAAGCCGTCGGCTTCCTCCCGGACCAGGTGCCGGGCCTGGGCGAGGGCGAGTGGGCGGAATTCTTCGGCCGGCCGGCGTACACCGCGACGCTCGCGCCGAAGCTCGCGCGGCGCGAGAACGTGGCCTGCTTCCTGGTGGCGGCGCGGCGCCTGCCGCGTGGCGCCGGCTACAGCATGCTGATGCGCCCGCTGCCCGAGCCGCTGGCCGGCGAGACGCCGGTGCGCCACCTCAACCGCGCGCTCGAGAACCTGGTGCGCGAATGCCCCGAGCAGTACCTGTGGGGCTACAACCGCTACAAGGTGCCGAGCGGCGCCAGGCCGCCGTCATGATCCGGCTCGCCTTCGCCTTCATGTGGCTCGCGCGTTTTCTCCCCCTGGCGGTGCTGTCGAGGGTGGGGAGCGCGACCGGCGCGATCCTGTACTGGCTGATCCCGGAGCGGCGCAAGGTGACGCGCATCAACCTGTCCAAGTGCTTTCCGCAGATGCCCGAAGCTGAGCGCGAGCGGCTGGCGCGCGCGCACTTTCGCGTCTTCGTGCGCGCCGTGATTGAGCAGGGCATCGTGTGGTGGTCGCCGCGCAGCCGCATCGAGCAGCTGGTGCGCTTCGAGGGGCTGGAGATCCTGAAGTCGCTGCGCGACCGGAAGGTGATCGTATTCGCGCCGCACTTCGTCGGCTTCGAGGCGACGCTCGCGCGCCTGTCGCTCGAGTTCCCCATGGGCATGATGTATTCGCGGCAGAAGGACCCGCTGTTCGAGGCGCAGCTGCTGCGCGGCCGCACGCGCTTCGGCGGGCGCATGTTCCCGCGCCAGGCCGGCATCAAGACCGGCATCGAGGAGATCGAGGCGGGCGTGCGCTACTACTATCTGCCGGATCTCGACTTCGGGCCGAAGCGCTCGGTGTTCGTGCCGTTCTTCGGCGTGCCCGCCGCCACCGTGACCGGGCTCGCGCATATTGCCCGCAGCACCGGCGCGGCCGTCGTGCCCTGCGTGACGCGAGTGCTTACTGGCGGCGGCGGCTACGTCGCGACGCTGTATCCTCCGTGGAGCGATTTCCCCAGCGGCGACGACACCGCGGACGCGCGCCGCATGATGGCTTTCATCGAGGAGCGGGTGCTGGAGATGCCCGAGCAGTACTTCTGGCTGCACAAGCGCTTCAAGACGCGCCCGCCCGGCGAAGCGAGGTTCTATTGAGGGGCGAGCGGCTCAGTGTCGCCATCATCGGCGCCGGCCACATGGGGCGCTACCACGCCGAGAAGTTCGCGCGCCTGCCGGGCGTCGAGCTCGCCGCGGTGGTCGATCCCGACCCGGCGCGCGCCAAGATCTCCGACTACCGCACGATCCTCGACCGGGTCGAGGCGGCGGTGATCGCGGTGCCCACCGACCGTCACCATGAAGTGGCGCGCGCCTGCCTGGAGAGCGGCCTGCACATCCTGGTGGAGAAGCCGCTCGCCGCGACGCTCGAGCAGGCGGATGACTTGGTTTCATTAGCAAGTAAAAAAAAGCTTGTGCTTCAGGTGGGCCATGTTCAGCGCTTCAGTAGCGCCTTCCAGGCGCTCGCGCGGCGCGTGCAGAAGCCGCTGTTCATCGACGCCGAGCGCCTCTCCGGGTTCAAGCAGCGCGGCGCCGAGGTCAACGTGATCCTCGACCTGATGATCCACGACCTGGATCTCGCGCTGTCGCTCGCGCGCGCCGAGGTGAGCGGCGTCAGCGCCTGCGGCTTCCGCGTGCTCACCGACGACATCGACATCGCCAGCGCGCGCATCGACTTCGTCAACGGCTGCGTCGCCGACCTGTCGGCGAGCCGCGTGAGCCAGGCGGTGGTGCGCAAGTTCCGTGTGTTCCAGCCGGGGCTCTATGCATCGGCGGATCTGCAGGCCGGCAAGCTGCGCTACGTCAAGCAGGCCGGCGGCGTCATCCAGGAGAACGAAGAGACGCACGCCGGCGGCGACGCGCTCGCGACTCAGGCAGAAAGCTTCATTCTTGCTATTACCAAGAATCATCCTGTGATGGTCGATGGCGCGGAAGGCCGCCGCGTGCTCAAGCTCGCCCTCGACATCGGCCGCCTGGTGCGCGAGCGCCTGGCCAAATTCGAATGAAGCCAACCCCCATACCGATGGTCGACCCGGCGGGCGAGTACCGCGCGCTCAAAGCCGAGATCGACGCCGCCGTCGGCCGGGTGCTTGCCTCCGGGCGCTACGTGCTCGGGCCCGAGGGCGAGGCGTTCGAGCGCGAGCTCGCCGCGTTCACCGGCGCGCGCCACGCGGTCGGCTGCAACTCCGGCACCGATGCGCTGCACCTGCCGCTGGTCGCCTGCGGCATCGGCGCGGGCGACGAGGTGGTCGTGCCTGCGTTCACCTTCTTCGCCACCGCCGAGGCCGTTTCGTATACCGGGGCGACACCCGTGTTCGCGGATGTGGAGGAGGGGACGTTCAACCTTTCTCCCACCTCTCTTTCAAAGTGCCTTAGCAAGAAAACCAAGGCGGTGATCGCGGTGCATCTCTTCGGCCAGTGCGCCGCGCTCGACGAGATCTCGCAGATCTGCAAAGACCGGAAATTGGTTCTGGTGGAGGACTGCGCGCAGGCGATCGGCGCCGACTACGACGGCAGGCGCGCCGGGAGCTGGGGCGACTTCGGCGGCTTCTCGTTCTATCCGACGAAGAATCTCGCGGCAGCCGGAGACGCAGGCCTGATTACTGTAAGAGAAATCGAGCATGACAAAACCCTGCGCATGCTGCGCCACCATGGCACCAGCCAGACCTATCAGCACGAACGCGTCGGCTGGAACAGCCGGCTCGACGAGCTGCAGGCGGCGGTGCTGCGCGTGAAGCTCGGGCACCTTGTGCGCTTTACCGAGGCGCGTCGCGCGGTGGCGCGCCGCTACCGCGAGAAGCTCGCCGGCGCCCGCGTCATCCTGCCCGCCGAGCACGGCCGCGGCGCGCACGTGTACCACCAGTTCACCCTCCGCAGCGAGCGGCGCGACGCCATCCGCGAGGCGCTGGCCAAGGAAGGCATCGCCAGCTCGGTGTTCTATCCGATCCCGCTGCACCGCCAGCCCGCCTACCAGGCCGCGGCCAGGGGCGTTTCCCTGCCGGTCGCGGAAACGGCGGCGAAGAGCGTCCTGTCCCTTCCGATCCACCCCCTGCTCGACGAAGCGTCGATCGACCGCATCGCGGCCTGCGTGCGCGCCGCCGCATGAAGCTCGCGTTCACCAAGATGCATGGTGCGGGGAACGATTTTGCCGTCTTTGATTTCACCGATCGGCCCTTCAATCTGAATTCAGAGAATCTGAAGGCAATCGCCGACCGCCATCTCGGCGTAGGCTGCGACCAGGTCCTGGTGGTCGAGCGGCCGCAGGCCGCCGGTGCGGACTTCCGCTACCGCATCTTCAACGCCGACGGCGGCGAGGTCGAGCAGTGCGGCAACGGCGCGCGCTGCTTCGTCAGGTTCGTGCACGCGCGCGGCCTCACCGCCAAGCGCGAGATCCGGGTCGAGACGCTCGGCGGCATGATCCGGCCGCGCCTGGAGGCCGACGGCGAAGTGAGCGTGGACATGGGGGCTGCCGCAGTGGAATTGCCTCTCGTTCAAAAGATCCAGGTTGAAGAAAACACCGTGGAAGTCACCGTCCTGTCGATCGGCAACCCGCACGCGGTGCAGTTCGTGGCCGACGTGGCGGACGCGCCCGTGACCACCCAGGGCCCGCTGATCGAGACGCACCCGCGCTTCCCGAACCGGGTGAACGCGGGATACGCGCAGGTGCTCGACCGCCACGGCCTGAAGCTGCGCGTCTGGGAGCGCGGCGCGGGCGAGACGCTCTCCTGCGGCACCGGCGCCTGCGCCGCGACGGTGGCGGGAATCGCGCGCGGCCTGCTCGCCTCGCCGGTGCGCGTGGAGACCCGTGGCGGCACATTGACCGTCGCTTGGGCCGGCGGCGACAATCCGGTGTCGATGAAAGGCCCCGCGGTCACCGTGTTTGAAGGGACCCTTGAAATAAAAGAGCCATGAACGCAGACGACCTCGCGCGCTTCCTGCGCAGCCACCCGCAGTTCTTCGACCAGCACCCCGAGCTCCTCGAGACCCTGAGCGTGCCGCACCCGCACGGCGGGCGCGCGATCCCGCTCGCCGAGCGCCAGACGGTGGCGCTGCGCGACAAGCTCAAGCTGCTCGAAGGCAGGCTCGGCGAGCTGATCCGCTTCGCCGGGGAGAACGACGCCATCGGCGAGAAGGTGCACCGGCTCGGCGTGGCGCTGGTCGGGGCGCGCGATTTCCCGGCGCTGTCGCACTCGCTGTACTTCCACCTGCGCGAGGACTTCGCCGTGCCGCACGTCGCGCTGCGCGTCTGGGGCAAGAGCGTGCCGGCGGACTTCCCCGAGGCGGGCACGGTCGACGAGACGCAGCGCCGCCAGGCCGACGCCATGGGCGCGCCGCACTGCGGGCCGGCGGCCGGCAATGCCTTCCTGCCCTGGTTCGGCGAGGCGGGCGAGCACCTGCGCTCGCTGGCGCTGGTGCCGCTCGGCCAGACCGCGGTATTCGGCCTGCTGGCGCTCGGCAGCGAGGACCCGAAACGTTTCTTTCCCGAGATGGGCACGCTGTACCTTCGCCGCATCGGCGAGCTATGCGCAGCCGGAGTGACGGCCCGACTCTGACGGGCGAATATCTCGATGCGCTAAAGCATCAGCGCCGGCTTTCCCCGGCGACGCTGCGCAACTACGCGCATGCGATCAAGCTGTTGTTGCAGTTTCAGGACGAGAAGTCGTTGAAGTCGCTGGAGCCTGCCCAGGTCCGGCGCTTCATCTCGCTGCTGCACGCCAAGGGGCTGTCGCCGCGCACGCTGGCGCTGACGCTTTCGGCGTGGCGCGGCCTGTACCGCTGGCTGGCGCGGCACCGCGGCTTCGGCGCCAACCCGGTGCTCGGCATCCGCGCGCCGAAAGCCTCGCGGCCGCTGCCCAAGGCGCTCTCGGTGGAAAGCGCGCAACGGCTTCTCGGCACCGGGGAAGAGAAATCCTCCGCGGGAATCCGGGATCGCGCGATGTTCGAGCTGCTCTATTCCTCGGGCCTGCGCCTGGGCGAGCTCGTCGCGCTCAATGTGGATGACAACCCCACGCAGGGCGAGGTGACCGTCACCGGCAAGGGATCGAAGACGCGCACCGTCCCGGTGGGCGCCAAGGCGCGCGCCGCCATCGACGCCTGGATGCAGGCGCGCGCCGCGATGGCGACGCCCGGCGAGAAGGCCCTGTTCGTCGGCGCGCGCGGCAAGCGCATCGCGCCCACGCTGGTTGGCACGCGCCTGGCGGCCTGGGCGCGGCGCCGCGGCCTGGGCGAGCGCGTACACCCGCACATGCTGCGCCACTCGTTCGCCAGCCACCTGCTGCAATCGTCGCAGGACCTGCGCGCGGTGCAGGAGATGCTCGGCCACGCCAGCATCTCCAGCACGCAGGTGTACACCCACCTCGACTTCCAGGCGCTGGCGAAGGTGTACGACGCCGCGCACCCGCGCGCCAAGAAAAAATGATCCACCTGAAACGCGGCCGGGAGAAATCGCTCAAGCGGCGCCATCCCTGGGTTTTTTCAGGCGCGGTCGAAAGAACGACTGCAGAACCGGGCGTGGGCGACACCGTCGAAATCCGCGACGCCTCCGGACAGTCGCTCGCGCTCGCCGCTTACAGCCCGAAGTCGCAGATCCGCGCCCGGGTCTGGACCTTCGACACGGCCGAATCCGTGGATGGTGTTTTCTTTAGAAAGAAAATCGAAAAGGCGTTGGCGTTGCGCGAGGCGCTGCCGGCCGCGAAGCACACCAACGCCCTGCGCCTGATCCACGGCGAGTCGGACGGGCTGCCGGGCTTGGTGGTCGACCGCTACGCCGACGTGCTGGTGGCGCAGTTTCTCGCCGCCGGCGTGGAGCGCTGGCGCGACGAAATCCTGAACCTGTTGAGCGAAATATCGGGCTGCGAAGCGGTGTTCGAACGCTCGGACGCCGAAGTGCGCAAGCTGGAGGGACTCGAGCCGCGCGTCGGCTTCGCGCGCGGCAACCGCAACGCCTCGCGCTGCCCGATCATCGAGTACGGCCTCAACTTCCGCGTCGACGTCGAGCAGGGGCAGAAGACCGGCTTCTTCCTCGACCAGCGCGAGAACCGGCAGCGCGTGCGCGCGCTCGCCACGGGGCGCGAGGTGCTCGACGGCTTCTGCTACACCGGCGGCTTCGCCATCGCCGCGCTCGCCGGCGGCGCGAAGCGGGTGACCGCCATAGAAAGCTCCATTGATGCTTTGGGCATCGCCAAAGAAAATCTTGCGGCGAACCCGCTCGACGCCTCGAAGGTCGAGTTCCTCAAGGCCGACGTGTTCGCGCAGCTGAGAACGCTGCGGGACCGGAACGCGAAGTTCGATCTGATCGTCCTCGACCCGCCCAAGTTCGCGCCGACCGCGGCGCAGGCGAAGAACGCCGCCCGCGCCTACAAGGACATCAACCTGTGGGCGATGAAGCTGCTCGCGCCCGGCGGGCTGCTCGCCACCTTCTCCTGCTCGGGCGGCGTGTCGGCGGAGCTGTTCCAGTCCATCGTCGCCGGTGCCGCGCTCGACGCCGGCGCCGAAGTGAAGATCATCGAGCGTTTCGGCGCCGCGGCCGACCATCCGGTAGCGATCGAGTTTCCGGAAGGGGAATACCTGAAGGGCCTACTCCTCCTTAAGGGGTAAAATCCGGCCCTTCGCAAGGAGCGCGCATGCAGGAAGCGAACATGGTGCCGGTCACGATCCTCACCGGCTTTCTCGGCAGCGGCAAGACCACGCTGCTCAACCGCATCCTCAAGGAGGACCACGGCCAGCGCATCGCCGTAATCGAGAACGAGTTCGGCGAGAGCGGCGTCGACAGCGAGATCCTCGAGAAGTCCGAAGAGCAGATCGTCGAGATGAACAACGGCTGCATCTGCTGCACGGTGCGCGGCGACCTGATCCGCATCCTCGGCTCGCTCAAGGAAAAGCGCGACCAGGGCGCGCTCAAGTTCGACCGCGTGGTGATCGAGACCACCGGCATGGCCGACCCGGGCCCCGTGGCGCAGACCTTCTTCACCGACGAGGAGATCGGCAACTACTACCTGCTCGACTCGATCATCACCCTGGTCGACGCCAAGCACGCGCCCAAGCAGCTTGATGAATTCCACGAGGCGCAGGAGCAGGTGGGGTTTGCCGACCGGATTCTGCTTTCCAAGACGGATCTGGTTTCGGAAGACGACGCGGCCAAGCTTTCCGTACGTTTAAAAAGAATGAATCCCCGGGCCCCGATCAAGAGAGTGAATTTCGGCAACGCGCCGCTCGACGAGGTGCTCGACATCCGCGGCTTCAACCTCAACGCGATCCTCGAGCTCGACCCGGAGTTCCTCACCAGCATCGCCCACGAGCACCACGACGAGGTCGAGTCCTTCGTCTTCAAGTCGGACAAGCCGTTCGACGGCGAGAAGCTCGAGCAATTCCTCTCCGGCATGATCCAGCACTTCGGCCCGGACCTGCTGCGCTACAAGGGCATCCTGTGGATGAAGGGCAACAATCGCCGCGTGGTGTTCCAGGGCGTGCACATGATGATGGGCGGCGACATGGGCAAACCCTGGGCGAAGGGCGAGAAGAAGCACTCGCTCATGGTGTTCATCGGCAAGAAGCTGCCGAAGGACATCTTCCTCGCCGGGCTCGAGGAGTGCCTGGCGAAGTAGCATGATCTCGGTCCGGGGCCTCGGCCACCGCTACGACGGCAAGCCGGTCCTCGAGCTGGAGGCGTGGGAGGTCGCGGCGGGCGAGCGCTGGCTGGTGCTCGGGCCCTCGGGCAGCGGCAAGACCACGCTGCTGCACGCGCTGGCCGGCCTGATCCGGCCAAGCGCCGGCCAGGTCTCCGTCGACGGATTCGATCTCTCCTCGAAAGCTCCGGAGGAAATCGACCGCTGGCGCGGGGCGAACGTCGGCATCGTGTTGCAGGCCCTCCACCTGGTGAAGCACCTTAGCGTGCGCGACAACCTGCGCCTCGCGCAGTACCTCGCACGCGCGCCGCAGGACGACGCGCGCATTACCGAGACGCTCGGCGTGCTCGGCGTCGCCGACAAGGCGGCGCGGCACCCGGCCGATCTTTCGGAAGGCGAGCGCCAGCGCGTCGCCATCGCGCGCGCGGTGGTGAACCGCCCGAAGCTGCTGCTCGCCGACGAGCCGACCGCGAATCTCGACGATCGCGCAGCCGCGCACGCCGCCGGGCTGCTTCTGGAGCAGGCCGAGCGCCATGGCGCGACGCTGGTCGTCGCGACCCATGACGCGCGCGTGAAGCAGCATTTCGAGAAGAAGCTGGAGCTGGCAGAGTGAACCTGGCCAGCCTTTCCGCGAGCTATCTGCGCTCGCGCCCGCTCAACACGGCACTCAGCCTGATCCTGCTCGCGCTCGGCGTCGCCACCATCGTGCTGCTGATGCTGGTGGTGGGCCAGCTCGAGGAGCGCATGCACCGCGACGCGCGCGGCATCGATCTCGTCGTCGGCGCCAAGGGCAGCCCGATGCAGCTGATCCTCGCCGGGATCTACCACCTCGACGCGCCGACGGGGAACATTCCGCTTTCTTCGGTTGAATTACTTTCAAAAAACAGAATGGTGAAGCGTGCGATCCCGCTTGCTCTGGGCGACAGCTGGAAGAGCTACCGCATTGTCGGCGCGCCCCACGCCTACGTCGAGCACTACGGTGCGAAGCTCGCCAACGGACGCTTGTGGGAGAAGCCGATGGAGGTGGTCCTCGGCGCCGAAGTCGCCGCGCGCACCGGCGTACGCGTGGGGGGCAGCTTCACCGGTGCGCACGGCGTTGGCGGTGAGGGCGCGGAGCACGAAGAGGCCTACACCGTCGTCGGCATCCTCGAGAAGACGGCCTCCGTACTCGACCGCCTGGTCCTTACCCCTGTCGAGAGCGTGTGGGAAGTGCATCACGAACAAGGCGGCAAGGAAGCCGAACGCGAGGTGACGGTGGTCCTCGTGCAATACGCCTCGCCGCTCGCCGCGGCGCTGCTGCCGCGCCAGATTAACTCGCAAAGCGAATTGCAGGCGGCTTCGCCCGCCTACGAGACGGCGCGGCTGTTTAGCATCATCGGCGTCGGCGTGGAAGCGCTGCGCGCCTTTGCCGCGGTGCTGTTCCTCGCCGCGGGACTGTCGGTATTCATCGCGCTCTATACCGCTCTCGAGGAGCGCCGCTACGATCTGGCGGTGATGCGCACGTTGGGCGCCTCGCCCGGCAAGCTGTTCGGGTTGCTGATGACCGAGGGGCTGGTACTTAGTGTGCTCGGGGCCGCGGCCGGCCTGGCCATCGGCCACGCGCTCGCCTCCGTGCTCGGGGTATGGCTCGAGACCCAGCAGAACACCACGCTGACCGGGCTGGAATGGCGCGCGGAGGAACTCTGGGTGGTCGCCGTGGCGCTGGGCGTCGGCGTGGCCGCGGCCTTGCTGCCCGCCTGGCGGGCCTACCGGACCGATGTCTCACGAACGCTGGCACAGGGGTAAGATTGCAGGACATGAAGATCGGGATCGCTCTTGCAGGACTGCTCCTCGCCTTCCCGGCGCTGGCGCAGCATCAGCCGCCGCCGGGCGCCGACCCGAGCCAGTTCAAGCCGCTCGCCGAGCGCAAGGACGTGGTGTCCTGGAAGCTGCTGTCGCAGGTCGAGCTGGTGAAGCAGAAGGACCGCTACGTGCCGCAGTTCGCCGCCGCCGTCGCCTCGCTCGACAAGAAGGAAGTCAAGGTGCAGGGCTTCATGATGCCGCTGCAGGTGGGCGACAAGCAGACACACTTCGTGCTGACGGCGATGCCGCAGAGCTGCGCCTTCTGCATGCCGGGCGGCCCCGAGAGCATGGTCGAGGTGAAGAGCAAGACACCAGTCAAGTACACCTTCGAGCCCGTGATCCTCACGGGCAAGCTCGCGATACTCAAGGACGATCCCACCGGCGTGTTCTACCGCCTGACCGACGCCGTTCCGTCCAAGTAGCAAGCATGAAATCGGCAGCCGTTGGTTTTGGATTGCTGTTGGCATTTCTGCTGCTCACGAGCGCTCTCGCCCACGGCTTTGAGATCGGGGACCTGAACGTACGCCACCCGTGGACGCGCGCCACGCCGCCCGGGGCGCAGGTCGCCGCGGGCTACCTCGAGATCCGCAACGCGGGCGCCGCGCCTGACCGCCTGGTCGGCGCCTCGACGTCCGCCGCTGAACGGGTCGAGTTGCACGTCACGCAGCGCGAAGGCGAGGTCATGCGCATGCGCCAGGTGCAGCACTTCGAGCTGCCGGCGCGCGAGCGCCTGACCCTGCGCCCCGGCGGCGCGCACCTGATGATCATGGGACTCAAGCGCCCCTTCGCCAAGGGCGAGCGGGTGCCGCTCACGCTGCGCTTCGAGAAGGCCGGCGAGCTGCGGGTCGAGCTCGAGGTGGAGGCGCTAGATGCGAGAAAGGGGCATCACTAGGCCCGTTCTCTCAGCTCCTGGAAGGCCGCGCCGCAGCGCGCGCAGGACTCAGGATTCCGGGGAGTGCTCGGCAAGCCTGGCCACGGCTTTGCGCAGAAACGCCATCTGCTTGCTGAAGTTCGTGCAGCCGTCGCAGATGGCGAGGTGGACGCGCAACGTCACGCGCCGGCCGAAAGGCTGGTGCCGGTCGAGCCCTTGCGACACGAGGCGGGTGACTTCCTTGCACGACAGGATCATCTCTTGAACCAGTCCTTCTCGAGGCATTCGCGCAGCGCCATGCGCGCGCGGTACAGCAGTACCCAGCAATGCGTCGGCGTGATCGACAGTTCCTTACAGATCTCGGCGGTCTCCAGCCCGAGGTGCTCGCGCATCATGAAGGCCTGCGCGATCTTCTGCGGCAGCCGCGCGAGGCAGGCTTCGAGCGCGGCGAAGAAGCGCTTCTGCCCGAGAGCGGCGTCGGGGTCGGCCCAGGCCGCGGGGGCGTCCTGCCAGTGGCCGCGCTCGTCGAACAGGGCGTCGAACTCGCCCATGTCCGGATCCTGCGGCAGCAGCGTCGCCTCGCGGCTCGCGCGGCGGATGGCGTCGACGATCTTGTGCTTGAGGATGCCGGTGAGCCAGGTGCGCAGGTTGGAGCGCCCGGCGAAACCGGCTTCGCCGGCGAGCGCGGCGAGCAGCGTCTCCTGCACCGCGTCCTCGGCGGCGTGCGCGTCGCGCAGCTGCAGGCTGGCGTAGCGCAGGAGGTAGGCGCGCTCGCCTTCGACGCGGGAGCGAAAGTCGTCCATGGGGTGGCTGTGCATCTTACAAGGCTAGGTTTTTCTGTAGTATCGGGGGCGCATGAACGCCCCCCTCAACCACAATCCGCAAGCCGCCGAGAAGGCCCGCATCCTCGGCGAAGCGCTGCCCTACATCCAGCGCTTTCACGGCAAGAGCATCGTCGTCAAGTTCGGCGGCAACGCCATGACCGACGAGGAGCTGAAGAGCTCCTTCGCGCGCGACGTGGTGCTGCTCAAGCTGGTCGGCATGAACCCGGTGGTGGTGCACGGCGGCGGGCCGCAGATCGAGGGGATGCTCTCGCGCCTGGGCAAGAAGGGCGAGTTCATCCAGGGCATGCGCGTCACCGACGCCGAGACCATGGACGTGGTCGAGATGGTGCTCGGCGGGCAGGTCAACAAGGAAGTGGTCGAGCTGATCAACCAGGCCGGCGGCAAGGCGGTCGGGCTGACCGGGCAGGACGGCGCTTTCATCCACGCGCGCAAGCTGCTGCTGCCGGCCAACACCAACGGCAACGTCGATCTCGGCCAGGTGGGCGAGGTCGAGTCGATCGACCCGGCGGTGATCCGGGCGCTCGAGGCCGGCGGCTTCATCCCGGTGGTGGCGCCGATCGGCACCGGCCGCGACGGCATGACCTACAACATCAACGCCGACCTGGTGGCGGGCAAGCTCGCCGAGGTGCTGCGCGCCGAGAAGCTGGTGGTGCTGACCAACACCCCGGGGGTGCTGGACAAGAACGGCAAGCTGCTCTCCGGCCTGACGCCGAAGAGGATCGATGACCTGGTGGCGAAGGGCGTGATCTCGGGCGGCATGCTGCCGAAGATCGGCTCGGCGCTCGACGCCGCGCGCAGCGGCGTGAAAAGCGTGCACATCATCGACGGGCGTGTCCCGCATGCCCTGCTGCTCGAAGTTCTGACCGACCAGGGCGTCGGCACGCTCATCCGCAGCAAATAGCTCGTGAGGATTGCGCGGCTGCCGCCGTCCCGGCGGGTGTGGATCTTCGACCTCGACAACACGCTGCACGACGCGCGCACCAGCATCTTTCCGCGGATGCACGCGCAGATCAACCAGTACCTCCAGCGCCACTACCGCGTCGACGAGGCCGGGGCCAACGCGATGCGCGAGGGCTTCTGGCGTCGCTACGGCACGACACTCGACGGCCTGATGCGCCACCACGGCGAGCACCCGGCGCGTTTTCTGCGCGAGACTCACGCCTTCCCGGAGCTCGCCGGCATGGTCGACCACGAGAACGCGCTCAAGCACGCGCTTGCCCGCCTCGGCGGCCGCAAGCTGGTGCTGTCCAACGCGCCGCGCCACTATGTCGAGCAGGTGCTGCAGGTGCTCGGGGTGGGGCGCTTCTTCGATGCGGTGCACACCATCGAGGACTCGCGCTATCGAGGCAAGCCGGCGGCGAGCGCCTTCCACAGGCTGCTGCGCAGGCACCGCCTCGATCCGCACCGCTGCGCCTTCGTCGACGACCTGCTCGGCAACCTGCGCGCCGCGCACCGCCTGGGCATGTCCACCGTCTGGGTGAGCCCGGCCGGCCGGCGCGCGCCCTACGTGGATCTGCGCATCTCCTCGGTCATCGAACTGCCGCGTAGAATCCGGCCCTGATCTTTAGAATTGCTCCCTGATGCCCCGCGCCAAAGGCGAACGCCGGCTTGAGATCCTGAAGGCACTCGCGCAGATGCTCGAGGCGCCCAAGTGGGAGCGCATCACCACCGCCGCGCTGGCGCAGAAGCTCGGCGTCTCGGAAGCGGCGCTGTACCGCCACTTCGCCTCCAAGGCGCAGATGTACGAGGGCCTGATCGAGTTCATCGAGACCTCGGTGTTCACGCTCGCCAACCAGATCACCCAGGACGAGGCCGACGGCCGCCGCCAGTGCGAGAAGCTGGTCGAGATGCTGCTCGCCTTCGCCGAGAAGAACCCCGGCATGGTGCGCGTCATGACCGGCGAAGCGCTGGTTGGCGAGCACGAGCGCCTGCAGGCGCGCATCAACCAGTTCTTCGACCGCGTCGAAGCCACCCTCAAGCAATCCCTGAGGGTCGGCTCGGATGCCGACGCCGCCGGCCGCGCCGGCGCGCTGCTGCGCTACGCGCTCGGCTGCCTGCACCAGTTCGCCAAGAGCGGCTTCACCAGGAAGCCGAACGAAAGCTTCTCAGCGCAGAAGCGCTACCTGCTTTCCTAAATCAGGGACAGAGCTCACTCGATCACGATGTCTGCGCTCAGGAGGACTTCGGGTGGCACAGTTAGGCCGAGCGCCCGCGCCGCCTTTAGGTTCAGCCTTAGAAGAAACCTGTCCGGACCTTCGAGCGCCAGCTCCGAGGGCTTGGCGCCCCGAAATAGCTTGTCGACGTAGCGCGCCGCGCGCCGCCAGCTCTCCGCGAGATCGACTTCATAGGACATCAAGGCTCCTGCTTGGGTGAGCATCGACACCTGGGAACTGGCCGGCATTCTGTACTTGAGGATGAGATCGCCGATCGTCTGCGCGTGTAGGAAGAACATTCCGTCGACGTGAATGAGAACGGCCTTCATGCCATCATTCTTCATCCGCTTGAAGGCGGATTCGAACTCGGCAGGGTCCCGCACGGTGTAGTGAATTAAATCGATTCCCGCCGCCTTGGCAGCCGCCTCCAGGCTCTTGCGCGTCACTCCTCGCCAGGCGATCTCGTTGTAGAAAAAAGCCAGCTTGGAAAGGTTCGGCACGCATTGCCTGAGCAGAGACATCTGCTTTACGAAGTACGACTCACCCAGGACGTGCACGAAGCCGGTCACGTTGCCGCCGGGGCGGGCGTAGCTTGCGACCATTCCCGCCTCAACGAGATCACCCGCCATGACGGACACGATGGGGATCGCGTTCGTCGCTTTGCGTGCGGCAATGATCTGTCCCATCTGTACTGCCAGGATCACATCCACGCCGAGGCGCACGAATTCAGCGGCATGTTCCGGATACCGCTCGGCCTTGCCTTCTGCCCAGCGTACTTCCAGAACATAGTGTGTGCCCTCGACCCAGCCCAACTCCCGCAGGGCTCGGCGAAACGGGTCATGACTGAGCTTGAGAATTTCAGGATCCGGCTGGGTGACGCCCATCACCCCGATCCGAAAGACCTTGCGTGGCTGCGCCAGCAGGTGCAGGGGAACCGCAAGGAGCGACCCACAAACGGCCAGCAATTGCCTACGCTTCGCCTGGCTCATACGCGCCTCCGGACAACACCAGCGCCTACTCTACACCCCGCTATTTCCTGCCGCAGACTCCACATGCAGGGTCCTTCGTAACTTTCACCGAGCGCCACTCGGCGCTCTTCGCGTCGAGGATCGCCAGCCGCCCGCCCGGCGACTCGCCGATGCCGGCGAGCAGCTTGAGCGCCTCCATCGCCTGCGCCGCGCCGATCACGCCGGTCAGCGGCGCGAACACGCCCATCGTCGAGCACTGCACTTCCTCGACTTGCGCGTCCTCGGGAAAGAGGCAGGCATAGCAAGGCGCATCCTTCTTGCGGAGGTCAAACACCATCAGCTGGCCATCGAAGCGAATCGCCGCGCCGGAGACCAGCGGCTTGTGGTGGACGACGCACGCACGGTTGATCGCGTGGCGCGTGGCGAAGTTGTCGGTGCAGTCGAGGACGATGTCCGCTGCTGCGACCAGGTCTGAAAAGTCTGCGACTCTCTTGTGGAGCGGAACCACGGCGACGTCAGGATTGACCGCATTCAGTGCGGCGCGCGCGGCTTCGACCTTCACGGCGCCGACTGACTCGGTGCGGTAGAGGATCTGGCGCTGCAGGTTGGTGAGATCGACCTGGTCGCCGTCGGCGAGGGTGAGCCGGCCGACGCCCGCCGCGGCGAGGTACAGCGCCGCCGGGCAGCCGAGGCCGCCCGCGCCGACGATCAGCGCGCTGGAGGAGCGCAGCTTCTCCTGGCCTTCGATCCCGATTTCCGGGAGAAGGATATGCCGGCTGTACCGGAGAAGCTGCTCGTCGTTCAGTCTACTTTGGTGGTGGACGCCGGCGGCTTGGCCGCGGCAACCGTGGGCGACTGCGTCTTCACCGGCTCGCCCTTGAGGAAGTTGATCGCCTGGGCAAGCTGGAAGTCGTCCTTCGAGCCGAGCTCGACCGGCTTCATCTCGCCCGGCGCGGGCGCCGGCTTGGCGCGCGTCACAGGGGGAGCAGACCCGGGGTCCTTCTTCTCGCTCTGCCGGCTGTTCTCGAGGTGGCGCTGCAGGTCGGCTTCGCGCACGCGTGTCAGCGTGTCGCTCGGGTCCTCGACCACGATGTCGGGGGTGATGCCGAGCGCCTGGATCGAGCGGCCGCCCGGCGTGAAGTAGCGCGCGGTGGTGAGCTGGTTCGCGGTGTTGTTGCCGAGCGGCATGATGGTTTGCACCGAGCCCTTGCCGAAGGTCTGGGTGCCGATCACCTTGGCGCGCTTGTGGTCCTGCAGCGCGCCGGCGACGATCTCGGAGGCCGAAGCCGAGCCGCCGTTCACCAGCACCACCATCGGCACGGTCTTGACCGCCTGCGGCAGGCTTCTGAGCACGTCCTCGCCGCGCCGCGCGTAGTCCTCGGGGCTGGCGTAGAACTTCTTGCGCGCGTCCTCGGCGCGGCCGTCGGTCGACACGACCAGCGACTTCGCCGGCAGGAACGCCGCCGAGATCGCCACCGCGCCGTGCAGCAGGCCGCCCGGGTCGTTGCGCAGGTCGAGCACCAGGCCCTTCACTGGACCCTGCTTGAACAGGCCGTCGATGTGCTTGACCATGTGCTCGGCGGTCGCTTCCTGGAACTGCGACACGCGCACCCAAGCGTAGCCGGGCTCGATCAGCTTCGACTTGACGCTCTGCACGCGGATGATGGCGCGCGTCAGCGTGACCACCAGCGGCGCCGCCTCGCCCTTGCGCGTGATGGTCAGCGTGATCTGCGTGTTCGGCTTGCCGCGCATCTTCTTCACGGCGTCGTTCAGCGACATGCCCTTCACCGGCGTGTCGTCGAGCTTGATGATCAGGTCGCCGGGCTTGATGCCGGCCTTGAACGCGGGCGTGTCCTCGATCGGCGAGACCACCTTGACGTAGCCGTCCTCCATGCCGACCTCGATGCCCAGGCCGCCGAACTGGCCCTGCGTGCCGACCTGCAGCTCGCGGAACGCTTCGGCGTCGAGATAGGCCGAGTGCGGGTCGAGGCCGGTCAACATGCCGTTGATCGCCTCGGTGATCAGCTTCTTGTCCTCGACCGGCTCGACGTAGTTGCTCTTGATCGCGCCGAATACCTCGGTGAAGGCGCGCAGCTCCTCAATCGGCAGCGAGCTGCGCGTGGCGCGGTCGGCGATCGCCTGGAAGTTCAGGCTGACGAGGACGCCGGCAACCGCGCCGACGGCGATGAATCCGATGTTGCGGAGCCTGGTGTGCATGACCGCTCGCTTTATTTCAACTTGACCCAGCGTGACGGGTCAAAGGCGCGGCCCAAGTGCCGCATTTCAAAGTATAGCCCCGTTTCCTCGTTGCCACCGCTCGATCCGGTCGTGGCGATCGGCTCGCCGGGCGCGACCGCTTCGCCCGGTTCCTTCAGCAGCGACTCGTTGTTGGCGTAGATCGACAGGTAGCTCTCGCCGTGGTCCACGATCAGCAGGTTGCCGAACCCCCGCATCCAGTCGGCGTAGACCACCTGTCCCCCGGCGATCGCGCGCACCGGCTGCCCCTGCGGGGCGCGGAAGAACAGGCCCTTGGCTTCGGTCCCGGCGGCGCCTCCTCTTGGAGCGCCGAAACGCCCGGTCAGTTCCCCTCGTACCGGCAAGGGCAGCTTGCCGCGCAGGGCCGAGAAGGGCCCGCTTGCAGAAATTGACGCCATCCGCCCGAGCGCCTCGACCAGGCGCCCGAGGCGCGCCTCGTCGGCGCGCAGCACCGCGACCTCGCGGCGGTTCTTGCGGATCTCGCCCGCGGCGCGGTCGAGCACGCGGCGGCGCTCGCGGCGCTCGGTGAGTATTTTTTCACGCTCGGCGCGGCTCGCTACTTCGAGCGCGCGCAGCTGTTCGGCGCGCGCGCGCGCCTCGCCGCCCAGCCGGTCGAGCTCGGCGAGCGCCGCGCGCTGCTCCTCGAGCAGCGCGGCCGCGGCGCGCGACACGTGGCCGAGGTAGTGCAGCGCGCGGCCGATGCCGGAAATGTCGGCGCCCGACAGCGCGACGCGCAGCGCGTCCGGGGCGCCGCCCGCCGCCATTCCCGCCAGGCGCGCTGCCAGCATGCGCTCGATCGCCGCTTCGCGCGCCGCGCCGGAGCGCTCGAGCGCGGCGCGCCGCTCGGCGATGCGGCCGGCCTCGGCACGCACCCGGCGCGTCTCGACCGCGGCGCGGTTGAGCGCCCGGTTCGCGTTGGAGATGGCGCGCTCGGAATCGCGCAGCGCGTCGCGCGCCTCGCGGCGCGTTTCCTCCTGCTTCTCGAGATCCCGGTTGAGCGCGTCGATGCGGCCGCGCAGGGCCTTCAGGTCTTGCTCGCGAGGGGCTTGCGCCGCGCCGGGGGTGGAACAGCCGAGGCAGGCAAGCCCCACCAGCAGAAAGAGGGCGCGCCTCAGGCCTTCGCCTTCCCCTGCGCCGCGACCGAGGCGACGCGGCGCTCGACCTCCGCCGGATCGCCGAGGTAGTAGTGCCGCGCGGGACGCAGCGCGTCGTCGAGCTCGTAGACCAGCGGAATGCCGGTGGGAATGTTGAGCTTGACGATCGCTTCGTCGGAGACGCCGTCCAGGTGCTTCACCAGCGCGCGCAGCGAGTTGCCGTGCGCCGCGACCAGCACGCGCCGGCCCGCGCGCACTTCCGGCGCGATGCTCGCCTCCCAGTAGGGCACCACGCGCGCGACCGTGTCCTTGAGGCATTCCGTCAGGGGGACCCGGATGCCCGCGTAGCGCGGGTCCTTGCCCTCGTATCTGGGGTCGGCGGCCTCCAGCGCCGGCGGGGGGGTGTCGTAGCTGCGGCGCCAGACCAGCACCTGCGGCTCGCCGAACTTGGCCGCCGTCTCGGCCTTGTTCAGCCCCTGCAGCGCGCCGTAGTGACGCTCGTTCAGCCGCCAATCCTTCACCTCCGGCAGCCACAACTGCTCGAGCTCGTCGAGCGCGATCCACAGCGTGCGGATCGCGCGCTGCAGGACCGAGGTGAAGGCGAGATCGAAGGCGTAGCCGCCAGACTTGAGCAGCCGGCCCGCCGCGCGCGCCTCGGCGATGCCTTTCTCGGACAGGTCGACGTCGGTCCAGCCGGTGAAGCGGTTCTCGCGGTTCCAGTCGGACTCGCCGTGTCGCAGGAGCACGAGCTTGCGCATGCCGCTTGATTATAATGTCGCCCCTCGTGGATTTCGTCCAAAACAACCTCATGCTGTTCGCGGTCGCCGTCGTTTCCGGCGCGATGCTGCTGTGGCCGCTGTTCCGCCGCGCCACCGGCGGCCCCTGGGTGAACCCGGCGCAGGCGACCCAGCTCATCAACCGCGAGGACGCCCTGGTGGTCGACGTGCGCGAGCCGGGCGAGTTCGGCGCCGGCCACATCCTCGGCGCGAGGAACGTGCCGGTGGCGCGCCTCGCAGAGGGCAGTGGCGACCTGGCGAAGCGCAAGGACAAGCCGGTGATCGTCTACTGCGACACCGGCGCCCGCTCGGCCAAAGCGGCTGCGGCCCTGAAGAAGCAGGGTTTCGGCCGGGTGGTGAACCTGTCCGGCGGCCTGGGCGCCTGGCAGCAGGCCGGCTTACCTGTAGAGAAATGAGGGTCGATCCATGACCCCGGGCGCGGGCGTGCTGATGTACTGCACCGCGACCTGCCCGTTCTGCCAGGCGGCGGAGCGGCTGCTCCTCGACAAGGGCGCGCGCATCGAGAAGGTGCGCGTCGACCTCGAGCCGGCGCGGCGCGCCGAGATGATGCAGAAGAGCGGGCGCTTCACCGTGCCGCAGATCTGGATCGGCGAGCGCCACGTCGGCGGCTGCGACGAACTCTACGCCCTCGACCGCGCGGGCGGGCTGGACCCCCTACTCGAGGCCCGATAGGAAGGAAGCAGATGAGCGAACCGCAGCAACCCCCGCAGGTCACCTTCCAGATCGAGAAGATCTACGTCAAGGACCTCTCGCTGGAGATTCCCAACGCGCCGCAGATCTTCATGCAGCCGGCGCAGCCGCAGCTCGAGGTGCAGATCGACACCGCGACGCAGACCTTCGCCGAGGGCTATTTCGAGGCGACGGTGAGCGCCACGGTCACGGCGAAGATCGGCGAGCGCACCCTGTTCCTCGCCGAGGCGGTGCAGGCGGGGATTTTCCAGATGCGCAACGTGCCCGAGGCGGACCTGAAGACGCTGCTCGGCATCGCCTGCCCGACGATCCTGTTCCCCTACCTGCGCGAGACGATCTCGGACCTGGTGGTGCGCGGCGGCTTCCCGCCGGTGCTGCTCGCGCCGGTGTCGTTCGAGGCGCTGTACCTGCAGCGCCAGCAGGTGACCGAGGGCGGCGGGCCGAAGATCGAGCTCGCCCGGTGACGCGCATCGCGGTCCTCGGCGCAGGCGCCTGGGGCACCGCGATCGCCGCCGTGCTCGCGGCGCGGCACGAGGTCACGCTGTGGGCGCGCGACCCGGCGCAGGCCGAAGCGATGGCGCGCACGCGGCGCAACCAGCGCTACCTGCCGAAGGTCGAGATTCCCGCCGCGGTGAAGGTGGCCGCCGAGTTTCCGTCGCAAACGGATTTTTTTCTGGTGGCAACACCGGTGGTCGGTCTGCGCGACGTGACGAAAAAACTGCCGAAGGATGCTTCGCTGGTTTGGCTGTGCAAGGGCTTCGAGCAGGGCACCGGGCTCCTGCCGCACCAGATCGTCGAGCAGCCGCGCTGCGGCGCTCTCTCGGGGCCTTCGTTCGCGGATGAAGTCGCGCGCGGCCTGCCGTGCGCGCTGACGCTCGCGTCGCGCGACGCGGCGTTCGCCAAGGAAGCCGCCGCGCTGCTGCACGGCGGCCGGCTGCGCGTCTACTACAGCGCCGACCTCGTCGGCGTGGAGATCGGCGGCGCGGTGAAGAACGTCATGGCGATCGCCGCCGGCATCTCCGACGGCCTGGGCCTCGGCCACAACGCGCGCGCCGCGCTGATCACGCGCGGCCTCGCCGAGATCGCGCGCCTGGGCGCCGCGATGGGCGGCTCCGCGGAGACCATCTTCGGCCTGACCGGCGCCGGCGACCTGATCCTCACAGCGACCGGCGACCTTTCGAGGAACCGGCGGGTTGGACTGCAGCTCGCTCAAGGCCTGCCTCTCCAGAAAATCCTGCACGACCTCGGGCACGTCGCCGAAGGCGTGCATTCGACGAGCGAAGTCGCGAAGCTGGCGGCGGCCAAGGGTGTCGATATGCCGGTGACCCAAGCGGTCAATGCGGTGCTGCAGGGAAAGCTTGCGCCCAAGGCCGCCGTGGACCAGCTGTTGTCGCGCGATCCGAAGAAAGAACGCTAGCCCGATCCGCGAAAGCCGGCCTGGCGCCAGGCTTCGAACACGACGACGGCGACCGCGTTCGACAAGTTGACGCTGCGGTTTCCCGGCAGCATCGGCAGGCGCAGGCGCTGGTCGGAGGGAAACTGATCGAGCAGCTCCTGCGCCAGCCCGCTCGTCTCGGGCCCGAAAACGAAGGCGTCGCCGGCGCGGTACTCGACCTCGGCGTAGCCGCGCGTTCCGCGGGTGGTCAGCGCGAACAGGCGGCTGCCGGCCAGCGCCCGGCGGCAGTCTTCCCAGCTCTTGTGCACGGTCAGGGACGCGAGCTCGTGGTAGTCGAGCCCGGCGCGCTTCAGCTGCCGGTCGTCCATCGAAAAGCCGAGCGGCTCGACCAGGTGCAGCCGCGCGCCGGTGTTGGCGGCGAGACGAATGACATTGCCCGCGTTCGGCGGGATCTCGGGGTTGACCAGGACGATGTTGAACATCAGCCTGGGGGAAAGGTGCGCGCCACGACCCAGTTCACCACGCGCGCGGCGCCGGCCTGCTTCAGGACCAGCGCAATCTCGTCGAGCGTCGCGCCGGTGGTCATGACGTCGTCGACCACCGCGACACGCGCGCCGGGAAGCGCGCGCGCGCAGTCGAACGCGCCCTTGACGTTGCGCCGGCGCTCGGCGATCGGCAACTCGGTCTGCGGCGGGGCGTCGCGGCTGCGCCGGCAAAGCTCGAGCTCGAGCCGGCCGCGGCCGAGGTGGCGCGCGATCTCCACCGCCTGGTTGTAGCCGCGTTCGCGCAGGCGCTTCGGCGACAAGGGGACCGGGATCACGATATCCGCCTCACTGGAACTAATTTTTTCAAGAAGCAGACCCCCCAACAGCGACGCGAGCGCCAGCTCGCCGCGGAACTTGAGCGCGTGCACCAGCGCGTCGGCCGGGAACTTGTAGGCGAGCGCGGCCACGGTGGCGTCGTAGTGCGGCGCTTCCACGAGGCAGCGGCCGCAGACTTCGCCGCGCGGCGAGTCGAGCGCGCAGCGCGGGCAGCGCCCGGTGTCGAGGCGCGGCAGGTCGGCGTCGCACGCGGCGCACAGCAGCTCCTGCGCCGCGCCGCGGCACAGGTAGCAGCTGCCGCCGAACAGCCGCGCCAGGATTTTCCGCATACACTCTCTCTCATGTGGACTGTAGCGCAGCTCGCCGCCGACCTGGCGGCCGGGAAGACCACGAGCCGCGCGCTCACCGAGCAAGCGCTGGCGCGCATCGCCGACCCGGCGGGCGAGGGCCAGCGCGCTTTTCTCAAGGTCTACGCCGAAAGCGCGCTCGCCGAGGCCGACTTTTCCGACCGCCTGCGCAGGCAAGGCGTGCGCCGCTCGCCGGTCGAGGGCCTGCCGGTGTCGTTGAAGGACTTGTTCGACGTGGCGGGCGACATCACCCGCGCGGGTTCGAGGATTCTTACGACAAAGGCGGAAAAGGACGCCGCCGCCGTCGCCCGGTTGCGGGCCGCGGGCGCGGTGTTCATCGGCCGCACCAATATGGTGGAGTTCGCGTTCGGCGGCGTCGGGCTTAACCCCCACTACGGCACCCCGAAAAATCCCTGGGACCGCAAGACCGGACGTGTTCCGGGAGGTTCCTCGTCCGGCGCCGCGGTGGCGCAGGCCGACGGCATGTGCGTAATGGCGCTCGGCTCCGACACGCGCGGCTCGATCCGCGGACCGGCGGCGCTGTGCGGCCTGGTGGGCTTCAAGCCCACCGCGCGGCGCGTACCGCGGGAGGGTGCGTTCCCGCTCTCCTACACCCTCGATTCGGTCGGGCCGCTGGCGAACAGCGTCGCCTGCGCCGCCGCCTACGACGCGGTGCTCGCCGGCGAGCCGGCCGCGCTGCCCGAGCTGCCGGCCAAGGGCCTGCGCCTCATGCTGCCGCGGTCGTCCGCCCTCGAGGATCTCGATCGCGAGGTCGAGACGGCCTTCCTTACTTCGATCGACAAGCTGAAGAAGGCGGGCGCGCAGGTTTCCGAGGTCCCGGTGCCGGCTTTCGACCGCCAGGCCGAGTACTTCAAGGGCGGCGGCTTCGCTGGCGCCGAGGCCTACCACATCCATCGGGGCCAGCTCGCGCAGCTCGACCACTATGATCCGCGCGTCGGCAAGCGCGTGCTGCTCGGCAAGGACCTGAGCGGCGCCGACTATGTCGCACTCGGCTTCCTGCGCGAGGAGTTCATGCGCACAATCGCGGCGGCCGCGGCACCGTTCGACGCCATCCTGATGCCCACGGTGCCCTGCGTGGCACCGTCGATCGCGGACGCCGACCGCAGCGACGAAGACTACTTCCGCTGGAATGGCCGCATCCTGCGCAACAACGGCCTGATCAACTTCCTGGACGGCTGCGCCGTCTCGCTTCCCTGCCACGAGCCGGGCACTGCGCCGGTCGGAATGATGGTCTGCGGCACCGCCGTGAGCGACCGCCGCATCCTGGCGGTGGCCGCCGCGGTCGAGAAAGCGCTTGCCCGGGCTTGACCCGCGCGCGGCGCGGCGGCGCTTCGAGCGCGCGGCGCGCACCTATTCCAGCGCGGCGCGCCTGGAGGCCGAGGTCGGCGCGCGCATGCTGGAGCGCCTCGACTACGTGAAGCTCGCGCCGCGGCGCATCCTCGATGCCGGCAGCGGGCCGCCGCAGCGCGACCTGGCCCGGCGCTACCCGAAGGCCGAGGTGATCGCGCTGGATTTCGCCCTCGGCATGCTGCGGGCCACCCGCTTCGGTTTTTTCCGCAAGAGTCCTTCCCGTGTGTGCGCGGATCTCGAGCGCCTGCCGCTCGCCGCGGGCGCGGTCGACCTGGTCTGGTGCAACATGGCGCTGCACTGGCTCGCCGATCCGCTGGCGGCGTTCCGCGAGTTCCACCGCGTGCTCGCCGACGAGGGCCTGCTGATGCTCAGCACGCTCGGCCCCGACACGCTGAAGGAGCTGCGCGCCGCCGCGGGCGCGGCGCGCGTTCACGCCTTCGCCGACATGCACGACCTCGGCGACATGCTGCTCGCGGCGGGGTTCAGCGCTCCCGTAATGGACATGGAGCTCCTGAATTTTTCATACAAAGAACCCAGTTCACTCCTTGCCGATCTGCGCGCCAGCGGCCAGACCAGCGCGCGCGCCGATCGCCCGCGCGGCCTCGCCGGCCGCGGCTTCGGCGAGCGCCTGCGCGCGGGGCTTGCGCCGCGCGCCACCTTCGAGTGCGTCTACGGCCATGCGTGGAAGGGTCGCAGGGCCGAACCGGAGCCGAAAACCGTGCGTGTTTTCAAGCGTCTGCCTTGAGAGCGCGCTTCGATCTGTGTTACTTTCCGCACGCGTAAGAGATTGATCCGGGGAACGGGGACATGAGGGGGGAAAAAGCCTTAGCGCTGTTTGCCGGGATCGCGGCGGCCGCCGCGTCGGGATCGGCGCACGCCATCGCCTGGTACTTCCAGGCGCCCGCCACGAAGATGGCGGCCGACATCGACTGGCTGCACCAGCTGGTCATGTGGGTGATCATCGTCATCTTCGTCGGCGTGTTCGGCTTCATGTTCTATGCCTGCTGGGCGCACCGCAAATCGATCGGCCACAAGGCCGCGCAGTTCCACGAGAACACCACCGTCGAGATCCTCTGGACGGTGATCCCGGCGATCATCCTGGTGGCGATCGCCTGGCCGGTGACCAAGGTGGTGATCGCGCAGAAGGACACCAGCGCCGCCGACCTGACGATCAAGGTGACCGGCTACCAGTGGAAGTGGGGCTACGACTACCTGAAGGGCGAGGGCGAGGGCATCAGCTTCATCTCGACGATGTCGACGCCGCGCGAGCAGATCGAGAACAAGGCGCCCAAGGGCGAGCACTACCTGCTCGAGGTCGACAACGAGATGGTGGTGCCGATCGGCAAGAAGGTGCGCGTGCTGACCACCGCCGCCGACGTGGTGCATTCCTGGTGGGTGCCGGCGTTCGGCGCCAAGCAGGACGCGGTGCCGGGCTTCATCCGCGACCTGTGGTTCCGCGCCGAGCAGACCGGCACGTTCCGCAGCCAGTGCGTCGAGCTGTGCGGCAAGGAGCACGGCTTCATGCCGATCGTGGTGCGCGTGGTGTCGAACGAGGACTATTCCAAGTGGGTCGGCGAGCAGAAAAAGGCCATGGCCGCGGTCGCCGACGACCCGGGCAAGACCTGGGAGGTCAAGGATCTCGTGGTGCGCGGCGAGCGGGTCTATGCGGCGAACTGCGTGGCCTGCCACCAGGCGGCGGGCCAGGGCTCGCCCGCAATGAAAGCGCCCGCGCTGGCCGGCAGCAAGTTCGCCGCCGGCGCCGAAGCGGGTGTGATCGACACGCTGCTGGACGGGCGGCCGAACACCGCGATGCAAGCGTTCAGCAAGCAGCTTTCGGACACCGAGATTGCGGCGGTCATCACCTACACGCGCAATTCCTGGGGCAACAAGGCGAGCGACGTCCAGCCCGCCGAAGTCAAGGCAAGAAGGAAATAACTCATGAGCGCAGTCGTCCACGATCACGCACACGATCACGGCCACCACGGCCCGTATGGCGGGGTGATGCGCTGGATCACCACCACCAACCACAAAGACATCGGCACGCTGTACCTGTGGTTCAGCTTCGTCATGTTCTCGATCGGCGGGCTGATGGCGGTCGGCATCCGCCTGGAGCTGTTTTCGCCCGGGCTGCAGTTCACCGATCCGGACTTCTTCAACCAGCTCACCACCATGCACGGCCTGATCATGGTGTTCGGCGCGATCATGCCGGTGTTCGTCGGCTTCGCGAACTGGCAGATCCCGATGATGATCGGCGCGCCCGACATGGCGTTCGCGCGTCTGAACAACTGGTCGTTCTGGCTGCTGCCGTTCGCCGCGACGCTGCTCATGCTGTCGTTCTTCATGCCCGGCGGCGCGCCCGGCGTGGGCTGGACGATGTACGCGCCGCTCACCGTGCAGATGGGCATCGGCATGGACCTCACCATCTTCGCCGTCCACCTGCTCGGCATGAGCTCGATCCTCGGCTCGATCAACATCATCACCACCATCCTCAACATGCGCGCGCCGGGGATGACGCTCATGAGGATGCCGCTCTTCGTGTGGACGTGGCTGATCACCGCGTACCTCCTCATCGCGGTGATGCCCGTGCTCGCGGGCGCGGTCACGATGCTGCTCACAGACCGCCATTTCGGCACCAGCTTCTTCAACGCCGCGGGCGGCGGCGACCCCACGATGTTCCTGCACATCTTCTGGTTCTTCGGCCACCCGGAGGTGTA
>CAZNVH010000060.1:0-19946 GCA_964576525.1 uncultured Enterobacteriaceae bacterium | reverse complement strand
CGTCAGGCAGGCTGCTCAGCTTCACTGCAGTCGCCTTGAATCGATCACCGTATCTTGCAATCTTCCTGGGGCCTGCTCTTGCCACAACACACCTCCGAGCTGTTAGCCCGAAGTGTCAACTAATTCGGGGGAAGCTTGCCGACGGATTGGTTGTTGCCGTTAGGTCTCTGATCTGGCCTAGCTTTAGTGAAATACCACGGAATGCCAAGAACGGTTGCGACTGAAGTAGGAGGGAATCTCTCGAGACTCTTGCGACGCGAAAAGTGACCCACGCCAACCATCCGGTAGCGACGGCCACCAGGAAGGTCACGACATTGCTAATCTCCTGCGGTGTCACGATGCCTAACGTCTTGCTCACCGGCGCGCTTCAGCGCGTCCGGTGCAGCTAAAGTTAGGCCTCGTACCTTCTTAAATCTACGGAAGGTCAATAGTGTCACCCAGGCCAGCAAAAACGTAGTTTCCTTGGAATGCCTCGCTCAGTGCCAGGAATGCAGGCTCCCCGGTGCAATGTCCGGGGGCGATGCGCTCCACTCGCCATTCATCCCTCAAAGCCTTTATCACGCGCTGAATTTCCGGCTCCTTGGTTAGCACGAGATGCAAACCTCCGAAAATGCAGTACACGCGCTTTTCAATCGCTCGGGACGCGGCAAGAATGCTTTCGATACCCGGATGAGAACATCCTGCGATCAGAATTAATCCGCGAGACGTGCGCAAAGCCAGTGAGAGCTCGCGCATCTCTCGCGTGCCCGGCAGTTCCGAAACAACTGCGACCAGCCAGACATCTGGCGCGATCTCAGTGGTTTCCTTTATCCAGACGAACTTGGCCTCCGGCCAAGGTGTGCCGTGGCGAATCGCCTCCGGCGGCTTGCCATCGTAGTACTGCATATATGAGGGCAGGGAGTGGCAGCGCGGATAGAAGATGCCCGGAAGGCTGGAACCGAAGACTCCGTAGGTTTCGTCCGGCGTGTAGACCGTTACGCCGGGATTGAGCTTGAAAAGGTGGTTGAGCCCGCTCGTATGATCGCCGTGGCGATGCGAGATCGCGGCGAAGTCGAGGACGCGCAAGTCGATCCCGAGCGCCTCAGTATTCTGGGCAAAGGTCATCGCGCTGTTTCCAGTGTCGAACAAGATGCGCTTGCCGCCGAATTCGACCAGCGCCGCAAAACCCCATTCCTTCCTCAGCTCGGGGCGCTTTCCGAAGGAGTCATGAAGGATGGTTATGCGATTGCGGGGCATGCCCGAGGCCTAACGTCTTGCTGTGCCGCGGGCCAGCACGGCCGCTGATGAGTCTTGACACTTGCAGCCCGTCGGCACGAGCATGAGGTTAGACGACAGACTGTCCATCATGGTGTGTATCTCCTTCTTCCCCACTGGCGACCATTGAACTGCTCGACGCTCATCTCCTCAATTGTGCCCGGATCGAGGCATCGAACATTCACACTGCGACTATTGGGATCCGCGCGCGGCACGTAGAAGGACTTGATTCCGCACACTGAACAGAACAAGTGCTTGGCCGTGTGAGTGTTGAAACCGTAAGAGGTCAGCACATCACTTCCGGAAAGCAGCTTGAAGCAATCGGCTGGTACAACAAGGTGCAGGTAACCCCCCTTGCTGCATATCGAGCAATTGCACTCCAGCACCTGGAGCTTCGCCGGCGCACTCACTTCGA
This sequence comes from uncultured Enterobacteriaceae bacterium, assembly GCA_964576525.1. Lineage (GTDB taxonomy): Bacteria > Pseudomonadota > Gammaproteobacteria > Burkholderiales > SG8-39 > SCGC-AG-212-J23. The sequence goes on along the minus strand of CAZNVH010000060.1, from coordinate 18,277 downwards.
ATCTGACGCGGCCGCAGTGGCAACCGCCAGCGTGCGTAACCAAGGGGACCCTTAGTCGTCTAACGTTCGCGTTGAGCCGGCGCGCCGATTTTGGCGCGTCCGTTCTCGAACGCGTTGTTAGGCGGCACGCTCATACTCTCTGTGTTTGAGAATCGTGACATGCCCCAAGTCGTGACTCTGCGGTGGCGGCAGCATCTTGGTGACAGTGACTCTAAATACCTGGCTGTCGTTCGGAATAAGTGGCTGATGCCGCAGCACCGCTTTGGGGCCACCCATGCGCCCCTGCAACGCGTCCAGAACATCCTTGAGGCGGTTGTCAACGTCGTGGAAGCGGATGGCCACGCGGTCGAAGTAGAGGACAAGCGCCACAGCCAGCTTATCGTCGCTGCGATACGCGACCCCTTTCGCCTGCATCTCTACGCGAGCACAGTCGTAGATGAGTCTACGCCAGCCATTGCGTGTTGAGGCGTATGGTGGAATCCGAAAGTGAACCTTGAATTTGCGCTTCGCCATTGCCGTGCGTGTAGTGCCGCCTAACGTGAAGTAGAAAGCCTAAAGAGCGGAGTGTATTCCGTCTTTCGTCACCCCGGATTGTCAACCCGTTCCGAGTCAAGGCGTTACCGATCTGTGCGGATACCCGATATCCGCTTCAATGGTATTGGAGGGGATGCCGTGTCCGAAGTACCCATCACTTCGCATGGCGCGGCGCCGCCGCGCCTGCTCGAGCGGGTGCGGGACGCCATTCGGCGGCTGCACTACAGCTATCGCACCGAGCAGACCTACCTGCACTGGATCAAGCGCTTCATCTGGTTCCACGGCAAGCGCCACCCGCAGGAGATGGGCGCAACCGAGGTCACCGCGTTTCTGACGTACCTGGCACGCGAGCGCGAGGTGTCGTCCTCGACGCAGAACCAGGCGTTGTCCGCGCTGCTGTTTCTCTACGGCCGGGTGCTCGAGGTCAAGCTGCCGTGGATGGACGGCATCGAGCGCGCGAAGCGTCCAGTGCGAGTTCCGGTGGTGTTGACGCAGGACGAGGTGCGCGCACTGCTTGCGCGCCTGGAGGGCACCAAGTGGCTGATGGCAGCCTTGCTGTACGGCGCCGGACTCAGGTTGCGTGAGTGCCTGAAGCTGCGCGTGAAGGACATGGATTTCGGCTATCGCCAGATCACGGTGCGCGACGGCAAGGGCGCGAAGGACCGGGTGACGATGCTGCCGGCGGGCCTGGTCGAGCCGTTGCGCTCGCACGTCGCACGCGTCAAGGTCATGCACGAGCGCGACCTGTCTGAGGGTTTCGGCGAAACGGGAATGCCTTACGCGCTTGATCGCAAGTACCCGAATGCGGGGCGCGAATGGGGCTGGCAGTTCGTGTTCCCCTCGCGCAGGCTCTCGACCGATCCCCGCAGCGGCGTCGTTCGCCGGCATCACATCTACGACGACGTGCTGCCTCGCGCGCTCGGCGAAGCGGCGCGCGCCGCAGGAATCGCCAAACCGGTCGGCAGCCACACATTGCGCCACTCGTTTGCGACCCATCTGCTGCAAGCGGGCTACGACATCCGCACCGTCCAGGAGCTGCTCGGCCATGCCGACGTCAGCACGACGATGGTCTACACCCATGTGCTGAACAAGGGCGGGCGCGGCGTCAGCAGCCCGCTCGACCGCCTCGCCTAGACGGCGATGGGGGCCTTGATGGCAGGGTGCGGGTCGTAGGCTTCGAGGGTGAAGTCTTCGTAGCGGAAATCCAGCAGCTCCTTCACCGCGGGGTTCAGCCGCAGCTTCGGGAACGGGCGCGGGGAACGCGAAATCTGCTCGCGCGCCTGCTCGAGATGGTTCAGGTAGAGGTGCGCGTCGCCGAGCGTCAGCACGAACTCGCCCGGTTTCAGGTTGGTGACCTGCGCCACCATCAGCGTGAGCGCGGCGTAGGAGGCGATGTTGAACGGCACGCCGAGGAACAGGTCCGCGCTGCGCTGGTACATCTGGCATGAGAGGCGGCCCTCGGCGACGTAGAACTGGAACAGGAGGTGGCAGGGCGGCAGCGCCATGCGATCGACGTCGGTCGGGTTCCAGGCCGTCACGATGTGGCGGCGCGAATCGGGTTTCTTCCTCAGGGACTGGATCACCTGGGCGATCTGGTCGATCTCGCCGCCCCCGGGGTTGCGCCAGTGGCGCCACTGGTAGCCGTACACCGGGCCGAGGTCGCCGTCGCCGTTGGCCCATTCGTCCCAGATGCTGACGCCGCGCTCCTGCAGCCACTTCACGTTGGTGTCGCCGCGCAGGAACCACAGCAGCTCATAGAGGATCGACTTGAGGTGCAGCTTCTTGGTGGTGAGCAGGGGGAAGCTCGGGTCCAGCGCGAAGCGCAGCTGGCGGCCGAACACCGAGCGCGTGCCGGTGCCGGTGCGGTCGGACTTGCGCGCGCCGCGCTCCAGCACTTCGGCGACGAGGTCGAGGTAGGGGCGCTCGCCGCTCACGCGTCGATCTTGGTCAGCAGCTCGGCGGCGCTCTGGAAGCGGTCGTCGGGCGCCTTGGCGAGCAGGCCGTCGAGCAGCGGCTGGGCGATGGCGTAGTCGCCGAGGAGCTGCGGTATCGGCGCGCTGACGTGCATGCTGATCACGTCGGCGGAGTTGGCGGAGTCGAAGATCTTCTTGCCGGTGAGCATCTCGTAGAACACCGCCCCCAGGCTGTAGAGGTCGGAGCGCGCGTCGGACGGGCGGCCGAGGCACTGCTCAGGGCTCATGTAGCGCGGCGTGGCGATGAACAGCCCGGCGATTGTAAGCGTGGAATTGACGGCCAGGTCGCGCGCCAGGCCGAAATCGACCAGCACCGGCCGGCCGTCGGCGCGGAACAGGATGTTGGCGGGCTTCAAGTCGCGGTGCACGATGCCGCGCGAGTGGATCGCATCGAGCGCCTTCGCGATCTGCGCCACCAGGCGCATCGAGACGCGCAGGGTCAGCCCCTCGCGGATGCGCGCCGCCAGCGTGCCCGAGGGCAGGAACTCCATGGCGATGTACGGGAAGTCGCCGGTGAACCCCTGGTCGTAGATGCGCGCGACGAAGGCGCTGTCCAGGCTCGCCACCAGCTTGTACTCGCGCACGAAGCGCTCGAGGAATGTCGGGTCCTCGCGCATCGCGCGGTTGAGCACCTTCAGCGCGACGCGCAGCCCGTCGTGCTCGCGGTCGGCGAGGAACACCCGCGCCTGGCCGCCCTGGCCGATGATGTGCACCACGTTGTAGCCGGGGACCGGCTGCTCCTGCGCCATCGGGCTATTTTGCCATCTCATCATGGTAGGATCAGTACGGGGAGATAAATCGAGATGAAGCTCTTCGGCGCCGGCAAGCCGGACCATGCCATGGCCGACCGCAAGGAAGCGCGGCGCATCCTGGACGAGCTGCCGTCGCAGGATCTGAAGGCGATCGAGGAGCTGGCGAGCTGGCACGAGTCGGTGGCCGCGGCGCCCGGCTTCAAGCCCGAGGAGCGCGCGGAGCGCCTGGCGACGCTCGACGAATACGCGCAGCCGCGGCTGCGCAAGCTGGCCCGCGAATACCTGGCGGTGACGCGCACGGCGCGCGGCTCGCGGGCGCAGGAAAACCTGCTCTGGGCGCGCATGCACGAATACTGGCGGCAGGCCGCGCAGGCGCAGTCGCGCTGCCTCGACGCGGTGGCGCAGGCCGGCAAGGGCGCCGAGAAGGCGCTTGCCCCGGCGCTGCTCGCGGCGCTGCGCGCGCTCGGGCAGCAGCTCAAGTGGCAGCAGCTGCGCTACGGGCCGGTCGAGGCCGCGGTGTGGGGGCTGCTCAACCGCGTCTTCTCGCTCGCCGAGGCGCGCGGCATCGCGGAGGCGAAGCCCGAGTTCCTGAGGAGCGCATTGTTCAGCGCCAGCGCGCCCGAGAGCCTGCTCACGCCCGAAGCCGAGCTCGCCGACCACGTGATCGCCGGCCTGTCGCCGGCTTTCGCGCTGTCGAAGACCGCGGCGGCCGACCTGCCCTACTGGATCGATCTCGGCCAGGCGATGGCGCCGGCGCGCGGCGCCAAGCCGCCGCAGCCGTCGGCCGGCCTGCGCTTCATCGGGCCGGGGGCGGCGCTGGCGACGCTGCGCAGCATGATCGAGCGCACCGAGGCGAAGCACCAGCCGCCCTCCGAGCTCAAGCTCGGCCCCGAGTACGACGCCGAGACCGTGCTCGGCGTGCTGCGCCACCTCGCGCTGCACTGGGCGCCCGAGCCGCCCGAGCGCAAGCACAAGCGCCACAACATGAAGTCGGGCATGAAAATCGCGCACGGCTTCGACGGCGTGCTCGGGGCGCTGGGCGGCGCGAGCGACTCGCTCGATTTCGACCCGCGTACCGCCGATAGCTGGGTAGTGGAAAACGTCAGCGCCGGGGGCTTTGGCGCGCTCGCGCCGCAGGCGAAGAGCGACTGGCTGAAGGTGGGAGCGCTGGTCGCGGCGCAACCCGACGGCGCGGCGAACTGGCAGGTGGGCAGGGTACGGCGGGTGAGCAAGGTCTCGACCCAGGAGGTGCGTGTCGGCGTCGAAACGCTGTCGCGCGCGCCGGCGGTGTCGCAGTTCGCGCTGCGCAACGCCACCCAGGCGCCCGGCGTGCTGCTGCCGGCGCCGGTTCCCGGCTCGAGCGAGTCGGCGATCGCGCTGCGCGCCGGTGTCTATCTTCCCGGGGAGAACCTCGAAACCACGATCGGCGACCGGCAGCACGTCTACATGCCGCAGAGCGTCGCCGGACGCGGCGACGACTACGAGATCGTGAAGTTCAGGGAGATGGTCAGAGAATCTTAGAAAGGAAGCTCGAGATGTCGCCGATCTCCTCGGCGCAGACCGAGTGCGGCATCGGGTACTCGTGCCATTCGATGTTGTAGTTCCGCTCTTTCAGCAAATCCCTTGATTGGCTCGCCCGGTCGAGCGGGATGATGTCGTCGAAGCGCCCGTGCGCCATGAAGATGGGGAGGTCGCGGTTCGCGGGAGCGGCTTCCGCCTCGAGGCCTCCCCGCAAGGGCAGGTAGGTCGACAGCGCCATGACCCCGGCGAGGCGCTCGCGATAGCGCAGCGCGGTCTGCAGCACGATCGCGCCGCCCTGCGAGAAGCCGGCGAGGACTACGCGGTTTGCCGGTACGGGTTGCTGCTTGATCAGCTCTTCCAGGGTCTTCTGGGAAGCCCGGATGCCGGCCTCGTCTTCCGGCCCGCCGCCGAACTGGAAGATGTCGTACCAGGCGCGCATGCGCATGCCCTGGTTGAGGGTCACCGGCCGGATCGGCGCGTGCGGAAACACGAAGCGCACCGGTTTCGGCAGCACCAGTTCCGGCACGATCGCCTCGAAATCGTGGCCGTCTGCGCCCAGACCGTGCAGCCAGATTATCGCGGCGTCCGGTTCGGGCCCGGTTTCGATCTCGATCGCGGCCGCGTTCATCGCGCGCAGTGTAATCGGTTCATGATAGAAACGAGGCGGGGAGAAGATGACACGGATCCTGGTTGCGGATGTTCCGCAGATGGACGAGCGCTACGCGGCGGCGCTGCCGGGCGAGACGCTGGCGTTCGTGCGCACGATGGACGAGGCGAAGCGGGCGCTCGCCGCGGGCTGCGACCTGGTGGTGATCGGGGTGCACTTCGACGACTCGCAGATGTTCGACCTGGTGCGCGCCATCCGCTCCGCGGAAGAGCGCGCCAAGCTGCCGATCGTCTGCGTGCGCGGCCCGGGCGGCTGCACCGCGCTCGCCAGCCGCAGCCTGGAAACGACGGCCAAGGCGCTCGGGGCCGACGCGTTCCTCGACCTGTTGCATTGCGCCTCGGACGAGGCGGCCAACGCGTCGCTCGCTACTGCTTGCGCAGGGCGGACTTCGGGCGGAACGCCTTGATCACCGACTCTTGCGTCTCGATGTACGGCCCGCCGATCAGGTCGATGCAGTAGGGCACGGCGGCGAACACGCCGTCGAGCGTTTCGCGGATCGCCTTGGGCTGCCCCGGCAGGTTGATGATCAGCGCCTGCTTGCGAATCACCGCCACCTGGCGCGACAGGATCGCGGTCGGCACGTACTTCAAGCTCACGGCGCGCATCAGCTCGCCGAAGCCTGGCAACACCTTGTCGGCGACCGCGAGCGTCGCCTCGGGGGTCACGTCGCGCGGCGCCGGCCCGGTGCCGTCGGTGGTCAGTACCAGGCTGCAGCCTTTCTCGTCGACCAGTTCTTTCAGCGTCGCCTCGATCACCGGCCGCTCGTCGGCGATCAGCCGCGTCTCGTCGCGCCACGCGGGCGAGGCGATCGCCGCGGCGAGCCATTCCTTGAGCCCGGGGATGCCCTCGTCCTGGTACACGCCGGCCGAGGCGCGGTCGCTGATCGACACCAGTCCGATAATCATGTGACCTCGAAGACCTCCAGCTCGACCGCCGCGGCGCGCCGCGCGCCGCTCGCGACGCACACCATGCGGTTCAGCCAGGCGTAGCGCGCGTCGCCGGTCTCGAACCAGGGGGTCGTTCTCATGTAATAGAGGGACGCGTCCACGTCGATACCGGAACTTAATTGCTGAAGGACCTCGGGCGGCCCATGCCGGTAGCCGCGGTTGCGCACGTAGATCAGCGCTCCGTCCGCGGTCTCCAGCGTGTAGCGCGCGTCGAGGTCGGCCACGCCGTCGGGCCGGATCAGCTGCCAGTCGGCGCCGCCGGGCAGCACGCGCCCCGACAGGCGCTCGCCGGCGAAGCGCCCGCCGGTGATGCCGATGATGCGCCGGCGCCCCTGCGGCGTGTCGCCGAGCTCCTGCGGCGGCGCGAGCTCGATCTGCGCGCTCAGGAGGGGCTGGAGTCGGAGCATTCCTTGATGAAGCGGAAAAGCTCGCGGCTGGCGTGCGGCGGCCGGCCCAGCTCGGCCTCCTTGCGCGAGTTGCGGATCAGGGTGCGCAGCATCTGAAGGTCTGCGCCGGGATGCTCGGCGGCGAACTCGGTCAGCGCGCCGTCGTCGGCGAGCAGCCGCGCGCGCCAGGACTCCAGGCGCCGGTGGCGCGCCGTGGCCTGCGCCGAGCCGCCCTCGATCGCGGCGAGCGCCGCGCGGATCGGATCCGGGTCGACTTCGCGCATCAGGCGGCCGACGTACTGCAGCTGGCGGCGCTTCGCCTCGTGGCTGGTGATGCGCTTCGCCTCGAGCAGCGCTTCCCTGAGGTTTTCGGGAATTTCAATGGTTTTAACTTGTAAATCGGAAAGCTTTGCAAGCGCGACGCCGAGCGCCTGCAGCTCGAGCATTTCGAGCTTCTTCCGGGTCTTGCTGACTATTTCGTCCGGCACGCGATTATCATAGCGCCCCCATGCCGAAGCGCCACGGTTTCAGTTGCAGCCCCGGCGAGCTGCGCAGCCTCGCGCAGGCGGTGCTGGAGCGCGCGCAGCGCGCCGGCGCGAGCGGCTGCGACTGCGACGTGTCCGAGGGCTACGGCCTGTCGGTCACGGTGCGCAAAGGCCGCCCCGACACGGTCGAGCACAACCGCGACCGCGGCATCGGCGTCACGGTCTACCTCGGTAGCCGGCCGAAGGCGCACCGCGGCCACGCCAGCACCTCGGATTTCTCGCGCGCCGCGCTGGAGCAGACGGTCGACGCCGCGGCGGCGATCGCGCGCCATACCGCCGAGGACGACTGCGCCGGCCTGCCGGACGCGGAGCTGCTGGCGCGCAAGCAGCCGGACCTGGACCTTTACCATCCCTGGGACCTGTCGACCGAGGAAGCGGTCGAGATCGCCCGGCGCTGCGAGGCGGCGGCATTCGCGGTGTCGAAGAAGATTCGCAACTCGGAGGGCGCCACGGTGTCGGCGCAGCACACCCAGTTCGCGTTCGCCAACAGCCTGGGTTTCAGCAGCGGCTTCGCCGGCACGCGGCACTGGCTGTCCTGCGCCGTGATCGCCGAGGACAAGGGACTGATGCAGCGCGACGACTGGTACAGCGCCTCGCGCGTGCCGGGCAAGATCGCCGACCCGGAGCGGCTCGGGCGCTACGCCGGCCAGCGCACGCTGGCGCGGCTCGGCGGGCGCAAGATTACGACGCGCCAGGCGCCGGTGCTGTTCGAGGCGCCGGTGGCGCTCGGGCTGATCGGGCATTTCACCTCGGCGGTGAACGGCGGCAACCTGTACCGCAAGACGACTTTCCTCGCCGACAGCCTGGGCAAGCAGGTGTTTTCCCCGCGCGTGCAGATCGACGAGCGGCCCTTCGAGCCGCAGGGCATGGCGAGCGGCGCCTTCGACGAGGAGGGCGTGGCGTCGCGCGAGCGGCCGATCGTGCGCGGCGGCGTGGTCGAGGGCTATTTCCTCGGCAGCTATTCGGCGCGCAAGCTCGGGATGCAGTCCACCGGCAACGCGGGCGGCCCGCACAATCTGTTGGTGAAATCGGGGAGTCTTGATCTTGCCGGCCTGCTGCGCGAAATGCAGCGCGGCCTGCTGGTCACCGAGCTGCTCGGGCAGGGCATCAACATGGTCACCGGGGACTACTCGCGCGGCGCCGCCGGCTACTGGGTCGAGGGCGGCGAGATCCGCCATCCCGTGGAGGAAATCACCATCGCCGGCAACCTGCGCGACATGTTCCGCGGCATCGCGGCGGTCGGCAGCGACGTGCTGGTGCGCGGCGGGCGCTCGAGCGGCTCGATCCTGGTCGAGAACATGACCATCGCCGGCGAGTAGCCGTTTCGCTACCGGCTTCGCTCCCTAAGGCATAATTTCGCGCATGCGAATCCTCCTTGCCTTTGCCGCGGCCGCGCTGGTCGCGGCGCCTGCCGTCGCCCAGCCGCGCCAGCCGGCGCAGCAGCAGCCCGACGTGATCTACGTGCCGACGCCGCACGAGGTGGTCGACGACATGCTGCGCCTCGCCAACGTCGGCAAGAAGGACGTGCTCTACGACCTGGGCTCGGGCGACGGCCGCATCGCGATCGCCGCGGCGAAGAAATTCGGCATCCGCGCGGTGGGCATCGACATCGACCCCGAGCGCATCCGCGAAGCGAACGAGAACGCGCGCAAGGCCGGGGTGACCCACCTGGTGCAGTTCCGCCAGGAGGACCTGTTCAAGGCGGATTTCAAGGAAGCGACCGTGATCATGCTGTACCTGCTGCCCGACCTCAACGTGAAGCTGCGGCCGCGGCTGTGGGAGGAGCTCAAGCCCGGCACGCGCGTCGTCTCGCACCAGTTCGACATGGGCACCTGGAAGCCCGAGAAGCGCCTGGAGTCGAGCGGCCGCGTGGTGTATTTCTGGTCGATCCCGCCCAAGAAACAGTAGTGAAGCCGCTGACGATCGAGATCGCCTCGGACGTGGTTTGTCCGTGGTGCTACATCGGCAAGAAGCGCTTCGAAAAGGCGCTGGCCCTGCTGAAAGACGAAATCGCGCCCCAGGTGCGCTGGCTTCCCTTCCAGCTCAACCCCGGCATGCCCGCCGAAGGCATGCCGCGCGCCGAGTACCGCAAGGCCAAGTTCGGCTCGCTCGAGCGCTCGCGCCAGCTCGACGCGCGCGTCATCGCCGAGGGCCGGGGCGAGGGCATCGACTTCGCCTTCGAGCGCATCGAGCGCACGCCCAATACCTCCCTGGCTCATCAGTTGATAGAGCTTTCTCAAAGGGAGAAGCTTGGTAACGCGGTGGTGAGCGCCCTGTTCCGAGCCTATTTCGAGGAAGCGCGCGACATCGGCGACGCGGCGGTTCTCGCCGACATCGCCCGGCAATGCGGCGTGAAGGGTTGGCCGGGCGAGGCGCAGGACGTCTCGCGGCAGGAGGAAGAAGTGCGCGAGCTGGGGATTTCTGCGGTGCCGACTTTCATCTTCGAGCGCAAGCTCGGCGTGGCCGGCGCCCACCCGGCCGAATCGCTGGCCGAGGCGATGCGGCAGGCCGCGTCTAGGTAAAGTCCAGCCGGGTCTCGAGCAGCACGCCGTGGATCGGCAGGGCCGGGCGCTTGCCGCCGAGCTCGAGGGCCGGCAGCGTCTCGGCGCCGAGCGCCGCGCCCGCGTCGCCCAGCGCCTTGAGCACGTCGCCCGAGATCACGATCTCGCCGGCGCGCGCGCGGTGCACCAGGCGCTCGGCGATGCTGACGGTGTCGCCGAAGCCGACGAACTGCTGCGCGCCCTGCGGCCCGGCCATGCCGAACAGCGTCTCGCCGCTGTGCAGGCCGAGCGCCACCGCGGCGGGCAGGCCGTATTCCTTCTGCCAGCGCTCGCCGATCGGGCCGAACTCGCCCTGGATCGCCTGCGCCGCCTTGAGCCCTTCGCTGTTGAACTGCTTCGGGTCGCCGGCGACGAAAGCCGCGACCAGCCCGTCGTTGTGCACCGAGAGCACCTTGCCGGTGTTGTCCTTGATGGCGCGCGCGGCGAGCGAGAAGAATTCGTTGGCGAGCGCCAGCACCTTGTCCGGCTGGAGGACTTCCGAGAGCCGGGTGAAGTTGCGCAGCTCGGTGTAGAGGATCGCCGCCGGGCGGCGTTCGGACGCGCTAGCCATGGAACGCGAGTGTAACCCGCTAGCCGAACAGCGCGAACAGCGCGACGACCAGCACCACCAGCGAGCCGGCGGCGAAGAACATGAGCGTGGTCTCGTGGAGGGTCGGCAGAGCCGGCTCGGCCCCGGCGCCGTCGGCCGGCGGTGGCGCCAGCATCACGGTCGCGTCCCCGGCGGCCGTCATCTTCTGTCTGAAGTTGTTGAAAAACTCGTCGGCGACCTTCTTCGCCGCGGCGTCGATCAGGCGCGAGCCGATCTGCGCCAGCTTGCCGCCGACGTTGGCTTTCACGTCGTAGGCGAGCAAGGTTTCATTTTCATTTTTAGAAGAAAGTTTTACCTGGGCCGCCCCCTTGGCGAATCCCGCCGCGCCGCCCTGGCCCTCGAAGGCGAGCGAGTAGGACTGCGGCGGCTTGATGTCGGAGAGCGACATGCGCCCGCGGAACTTGGCGCTCACCGGCCCGACCCTGGCGGTCATCAGCACCTGGTACTCGTTGTCGTTGACGCGGGTGATCGACTCGCAGCCCGGCACGCAGGCCTTGAGGAACTCCGGGTCGTTGAGCGCCTCCCAGGTCTGCTGCTGCGGGGCCGGGATCAGCTGCTCGCCGCTCATCTCCACGCGCGGTTCTCCTTGTCTCTTGCGGCCCGGTTGATCAGGGTTTTTGCCAGGTCGATCAGGCTTTTCAGATTATGCACCGGCAGGAACAGGTCGACGTGCGGCAGCATGGCGCGCACGCCCGCCGGCCGCGCCTCGAACTTGTCGTAGCGCAGCAGCGGGTTGAGCCACACCAGGCGGCGGCAGGACTTGGCCAGCCGCTCCATCTCCTCGCCCAGGCCTTCGCCCGCCTCGCGGTCCAGGCCGTCGGACACCAGCAGCACGCAGGCGTTCTGCGCCAGCACGCGGCGCCCCCAGCGCCAGTTGAACTCGCGCAGCGACGCGCCGATGCGCGTGCCGCCCGACCAGTCCTTGATCGCTTCGGCCACCCGGGTCATCGCCACGTCGACGTCGCGGTGGCGCAGCTGGCGCGTGATGTTGGTGAGCCGCGTGCCGAACACGAACACCACGACGCGGTCGCGGTCGTTGGTGATGGCGTGCAGGAAGTGCAGGAACATGCGCGAGTACGGGTTCATCGAGCCCGAGATGTCGCACAGCACCACCAGCGGCGGGTGCAGCTCCTCCGGCGCGGCGCGCACCAGCGGGATGATGTTGCCGCCGTCGCGCAGGCTCGCGCGCAGGCTCGCGCGCAGGTCGATGGTTTTTCCCTTCAGGGAGATCTTTTTTCTGCGGGTGCGGATCAGCGGCAGCGGCAGGCGCAGCCCGGCGAGCATCTTCTTCGCCGCGGCGAGCTCGGCCGCCGACATGGTGTCGAAGTCCATGCGCGACAGCACCTCGCGCGAGGAGAAGGTGAGGCGCGCTTCGAGCTCGAGTCTTTGACTTTCGGCCTGTTCCTGCTTCTCGCCGAACAGCGCGTCCGTCAGGCGCTGGCTCTGCTGCTCGTCGGGCTTGGCGGCGCGGCCGTAGGCCTGCGGCAGCAGCAGCTGCATCATGCGCTCGGCCAGCTTCGGGTCGCGCCAGAAGATCTTGAAGGCCTGGTCGAAGATCGGCCGGCTCTCCTGGCGCGACAGCAGCACCGCCGACATGGTCCAGTACCAGTCCTCGCGGCGCAGCGGGAACTCGTGCGCCCCGGCGATCTCCAGTGCGCGCACGCAGTCGATGACGCGGTCCGGGCCGATGCGCAGGCCGGCGGCGCGCAACAGCCGCGCGAAATGCATTACGTTTTCGGCGAGCCTTCCCGGACCCACGGTCAAGCTGCGGCGGCCGCGGCGCTCTTCGCTTCTCCGACCAGCCGCACGGCCTCTTCGCCGGCGATGCGCTCCAGGTCGTCGCGGTACTTGAGCAGCACGCCGAGGGTGTTGTTGACCGTCTCGGGGTCGAGCACCACGCGGTCGAGCGCCGTCAGGCAGTTCGCCCAGTCGATGGTCTCGGCCACCCCGGGCAGCTTGAACAGGTCCACCTTGCGCAGCTGCTGCACGAAGGCCACCACCTCGCGCGACAGCCCGTCGGCCGCCTTGGGCGCCTTGCGCCGCAGGATCTCGAGCTCGCGGCGCGCGTCGGGATAGTCGACCCAGTGGTAGAAGCAGCGGCGTTTCACCGCGTCGTGGATCTCGCGCGTGCGGTTGGAGGTGATCACCACGATCGGCGGCTCGGCGGCGCGTACCGTGCCGATCTCGGGAATGGTGATCTGCCAGTCCGACAGCACTTCCAGCAGGTAGGCCTCGAAAGGCTCGTCGGTGCGGTCGAGCTCGTCGATCAGCAGCACCGGCGCGTGGCCTTCCAGCGCCTTCAGCAGCGGGCGCTTTACCAGGAACTTCTCCGAATAGATGTCGGCGCTCAGGCGGTCCTTCGACTTCTCGCCCGCGGCCTCCGCCAGCCGGATCTCGATCATCTGCCGCGGGTAGTTCCACTCGTAGGCGGCCTGCGAGATGTCGAGGCCTTCGTAGCACTGCAGCCGGATCAGTTCGCGCCCCAGCGCCTGCGCGATCACCTTGGCGATCTCGGTCTTGCCCACGCCGGCCTCGCCCTCGAGGAACAGCGGCCGCCGCATGGCGAGCGACAGGTAGAGCGAGGTGGCGAGGCTGCGGTCGGCGACGTACTCGCCCTGGGCGAGCAGCGCCTGCGTCTGGTCGATGGATTTCGGCAGGGGTGTCGACATAAGCCGTTCATTTTCCGGTATTTGACGTGGCGCCGCCACTCGCCATTTCATCCCGTGAATCGGAACAAGACGCCGGGCGCGCGGAGGCGCACACTTAGCCGCAAGGGTGATTGGATGACGACGCGTCGCGACCTGCTCGGCCTGCTTTGTCTCGCGCCGCTTGTCGCCAGGGCGCAGCAGCCTCGCAAGGTCTACCGCATCGGCGTGCTCGAGACCACGTCGCTCGCGAAAAACGCCGAGAACCTCGGCCGCTTGCGCACCGGGCTGGCGGAGCGCGGCTACGTCGAGGGGCCGAGCCTGGTGATCCTGTACCGCTCGGCCGAGGGACGCGCCGAGCGCTTCGCCGGGCTGGCGCAGGAGTTGGTGCGCCTCAAGGTCGACCTGATCGTGACCCGCGGCACGCCGGCGACGCTCGCGGCGCGCAAGGCGAGCGCGGCGATCCCGATCGTGATGGCGGCGGTGGGCGACCCGGTCGAGAGCGGGCTCGCCGCGAGCCTGGCGCGGCCCGGAGGCAACGTCACCGGCCTCACCAGCGCGACCACCGAGCTCGCGCCCAAGCGCCTGGAGCTGCTGAAGGCACTGGTGCCGAAGATGACGCGCGTCGCGGCGTACGCCAACCTCGGCAACGTCGCCGCCGCCTCCTCCTGGAAGGAGACCGAGGCCACGGCGCGGGCGATGGGGCTGCAGGCGCTGCTCCTCGACGTGCGCAGCGTGGAAGGGATCGAGCCGGCCTTCGCCGACGCGGTACGCCAGGGCGCCGGGGCGCTGATCGTCGGCATCGAGACGCTGACGCAGTCCAACCTCAAGGCGATCGTCGAGCTCGCCGCGAAGCACCGCCTGCCGGCGATCTACTCGGCGAGGGATTTCGTCGAAGCCGGCGGCCTGATCTCCTACGGCGTGAGCTACTCCGACCTGTACTACCGCGCCGCCGGCTACGCCGACCGCATCTTCAAGGGCGCGCGCCCGGGCGAGATGGCGATCGAGCGGCCGGCGAAATTCGAGATGCACATCAACCGCAAGGCGGCGCACGCCCTCGGGCTCGCGATCCCGCCGGACCTGTTCCTGCGCAGCGACAGCGTGCTCGATTAATTGGACAACGTTGTTTTCACCCTCGCGCCGCAGGAACTCGAGGAGCTGACGCGCAAGGCGCAGGTGCGGAAAGTCCCGCGCCAGACGCTGGTGGTCAGCGAGGGCGACCGCACCGACACGCTCTACATCATCCTCACGGGAAAGGTGAAGGTGTTCCTGTCGGAGGAAGGGCGCCAGGTGACCCTGCGCACGCTCGGGCCGGGCGACTACTTCGGCGAGATGGTGCTCGACGAGGGTCCCCGCTCCGCTTCTGTCCTTACCCTCGAGCCCGCCCAGCTGGCGATGGTGTCGCGCGAGACCTTCGAGGCCTTCATCGCGGCGCACCCGGAGTTCACCGTGCGCCTGATCAAGAAACTGATCCACTTCACGCGCGCGCTGACCAACAACGTGAGGAGCCTCGCGCTGCTCGACGTCTACGGGCGCGTCGCGCGCCTGCTGCTCGAGCTGGCGGAGACTCGGAACGGCGTGCGCCTGATCGCGGAGAAGCTGACGCAGCGCGAGATCGCCAACCGCGTCGGCGCGTCGCGCGAGATGATCGGCCTGATCCTGCGCGACCTGTCGATCGGCGGCTACATCTCCATCACCGGCCGGCAGATCACCATCAACAAGGAACCGCCCAAGCACTGGTAATTCGGGCTCTGACCCCGAATTATTTCAGTGCGGCCTCGACCGCCCGCTTGGCCATGATGGTGATGAGGTGCGCGCGGTACTCGGGCGAGGCGTGCAGGTCATTGTTCAGGCCGTCGGCCTTCACCTTGATGCTCGCCACGGCTTCGGGCGCGAACTTCGCCGCGAGCGCTTTCTCCATGTCGGCCTGGCGGAAGGCGCAGACGCCGGCGCCGGTGACCGCGACGCGCACCTTGCCGCCGCCGAAGTCGGCGACGAACACCCCCACCAGCGCGAAGCGCGACGCCGGGTTCTTGAACTTCATGTACGCGGCGCGCTTGGGCACCGGGAAGGACACCGAGGTGATCAGCTCGCCCGCTTCGAGCGCGGTCTCGAACAGGCCCTTGAAGTACTTGTCGGCCTCGATCTTGCGCTTGTTGGTCGTGATGGTCGCGCCCAGGCCGAGCGCCGCCGCCGGGTAGTCGGCCGCCGGATCGCTGTTGGCGAGCGAGCCGCCGATCGTCCCCATGTGGCGCACCTGCCGGTCGCCGATGATGCCGGCGAGGGCGGCGAGCGCCGGGATCGCCTTCTTCACGTCCTTCGAGCCGGCGACGTCGGCGTGGCGCGTCATGGCGCCGATTTCCACGGCGTTGCCCGACGCCTTGATGCCGACCAAGTCTTTCAAAGAAGATAAATCAATTAAATCGGACGGCGAAGAAAGGCGCAGCTTCATCGCCTGCACCAGGCTCTGGCCGCCGGCGAGATAGCGACCCTCCGATTTTTTGGAACTTAAAGAAACAGCCTCTTTGGTGCTGCCGGGCCGGTGATATTCAAACGCGTGCATTGCTTTTCTCCCGAAGAGATTTCCACACGGTCTGCGAGGTCGCAGGCATCGGCAGGTCTTTCACGCCGAGCGCGTCGGTGATCGCGTTCATCACTGCGGCGGGGGCGCCGATCGCGCCGGCCTCGCCGCAGCCCTTCACGCCGAGCGGGTTGTGCGTGCACGGCGTCTCGCGCGTGTCGACCTTGAACTGCGGCACGTCGCCCGAGCGCGGGATGCAGTAGTCCATGAACGAGCCGGTGAGGAGCTGGCCCGAGGCGTCGTAGCGGCAGCCCTCGGTGAGCGCCTGGCCGATGCCCTGGGTGAGGCCGCCGTGCACCTGACCCTCGACGATCATCGGGTTGATGATCTTGCCGAAGTCGTCCACCGCGGTAAACGACGCGACCTGCGTGCTGCCCGTTTCGCGGTCGATCTCCACTTCGCACACGTAGGTGCCCGCGGGAAAAGTGAAGTTGGCCGGGTCGTAGAACGCGTTCTCGTTCAGGCCGGGCTCGAGCTTGTCCAGCGGATAGTTGTGCGGCACGTAGGCCGCGAACGCCACCTCGCCGAACATCTTCTTGCGGTCGGTGCCCGCGACCTTGAACTCGCCGCGGTCGTACTCGATGTCCGACTCGGAGGCTTCCAGCAGGTGCGCGGCGATCTTCTTGCCCTTGGCGACGATCTTGTCGAGGGCCTTGACGATGGCGGTGCCGCCGACGGCGATCGACCGCGAGCCGTAGGTGCCCATGCCGAACAGCACTTTGGAGGTGTCGCCGTGCACGATCTCGACCGCCTCCATCGGCAGGCCGAGCCGGTCGGCGACTACTTGCGCGAAAGTGGTCTCGTGCCCCTGGCCGTGCGAGTGCGAGCCGGTGAACACGGTGACCGTGCCGGTCGGGTGCACGCGGATCTCGCCCGCCTCGAACAGGCCGGCGCGCGCGCCGAGGGCGCCGGCGACGTTGGAGGGCGCGATGCCGCAGGCCTCGATGTAGCAGGCGTAGCCGATACCACGCAGTTTGCCTTTTTTGGCGGATTCGTCTTTTCGCTTCTTGAAATTCTCTACATCTGCCAATTTCAAAGCGGCATCAAGCGTCGCATCGTAGTTACCCGTGTCGTACAGCAGCGCCACCGGCGTCTGGTAGGGGAACTCGCGGATGAAGTTGCGCCGGCGGATCTCCACCGGGTCGATCTTCATCTCGCGAGCGGCGGTCTCGACCAGGCGCTCGACGACGTAGGTCGCCTCGGGGCGCCCGGCGCCGCGGTAGGCGTCGACCGGCGCGGTGTTGGTGAACACCGCGGTCACCTCGCAGTAGATGAGCGGGGTGGTGTACTGCCCGGCGAGCAGCGTCGCGTACAGGATGGTCGGGATGCAGGTGGCGAAGGTCGACAGGTAGGCGCCCATGTTCGCCGTGGTGCGCACGCGCATCGCCAGGAACTTGCCATCCTTGTCGAGCGCGAGCTCCGCGACGGTGACGTGATCGCGCCCGTGCGCGTCGGAGACGTAGGACTCCGAGCGGTCCGCGGTCCACTTCACCGGCCGGTTGATCTGCTTCGCCGCCCAGGTGACCACCACGTCCTCGCCATACAGGTAGATCTTCGAGCCGAAGCCGCCGCCGACGTCCGGCGCCACCACGCGCACCTTGGATTCGGGCAGGCCGAGAACGAAGGCCGTCATCAGCAGGCGCTCGACGTGCGGGTTCTGGCTGGCGACGTACAGCGTGTAGTCGTCGCCGGAACGCGAGTAGCTGGCGTTCGCCGCGCGCGGCTCGATGGCGTTCGGGATCAGGCGGTTGTTGACCAAGTCGAGCTTGGTGACGTGCGCCGCCTTGGCGAACGCGGCGTCGGTCGCCGCCTTGTCGCCGATCGCCCAGACGTAGCAGGTGTTGTCCGGGGCGACCTCGTGCAGCGCCGCGCCCTTGCTCGCTTTCGCGGTGTCGACTACGGCGTCCAGCACGTCGTAGTCGACGTTCACCTTCTCGGCGGCGTCGCGCGCCTGCTCGAGCGTCTCGGCGATCACCACGGCGACGCGCTCGCCGACGTGGCGCACCTTGCCCTGCGCGAGCGGCGGGTAGGGCGGCTCCTTCATCGGCTTGCCGTTGACGTCGGTGATCAGCCAGCCACAGGGCAGGCCGCCGACCTTGGCCTTGGCGAGATCCTCGCCGGTGAAGATGGCGAGCACGCCGGGCGCCTTTTTCGCTTTTTCGAAGGAAATCTTCTTGATCCGGGCGTGGGCGTGGGGCGAGCGGACGAAGGCCGCGTAACTCTGGTGCGGCAGGGCGACGTCGTCGGTGTACTGGCCGGCGCCGGTGAGGAAGCGATAGTCCTCGCGGCGTTGCATCGGCTGGCCGATGGGCGAGGTGTTGGGGGGTTGGGACATGTCAGTCATGTGTCTCTCCTACGCCGCCACGCCGACCTTGCCGCTCTGGCAAAGCTGGATCGACTTGACGATGTTGTGGTAACCGGTGCAGCGGCAGATATTGCCTTCCAGGCCGTCGCGGATTTCCTGCTCGGTCGGGTTCGGGTTGTCCTTCAGCAACTGCACCGCCGACATCACCATGCCGGGCGTACAGAAACCGCATTGCAGGCCGTGGCATTCACGAAACGCGGCCTGCATCGGG
>CAZNVH010000059.1:0-40024 GCA_964576525.1 uncultured Enterobacteriaceae bacterium | reverse complement strand
TCGCGAAGCGCGCCGAGGCGTACCTGAAGTCCACCGGCATGGGCGACGTGGCCTATTTCGGCCCCGAGCCCGAATTCTTCATCTTCGACGGAGTGACCTGGAGCGTGGACATGTCGGGCTGCTTCGTCAAGATCAAGTCCGAGGAAGCGCCGTGGTCCTCCGGGATCGACTACGAGTCGGGCAACATGGGCCATCGTGCCCCGGTGAAGGGCGGCTATTTCCCGGTGCCGCCGATCGACACGCTGGGCGACATCCGCAACGCGATGTGCCTGGCGCTCGAGCAGCAGGGCGTCGAGGTCGAGGTGCACCACCACGAGGTCGGCGCGATGGGGCAGAACGAGATCGGCACGCGCTTCGCGCCGCTGGTGCAGCGCGCCGACTGGATGCAGATCCTCAAGTACACGGTGTGGAATACCGCCGCCTCGTACGGCAAGACCGCGACCTTCATGCCCAAGCCGATCGTCGGCGACAACGGCTCGGGCATGCACGTGCACCAGTCGGTGTGGAAGGGTGGCAAGAACCTGTTCGCGGGCAACGGCTATGCCGGGCTGTCGGACTTCGCCCTGCACTACATCGGCGGCATCATCAAGCACGCCAAGGCGCTGAACGCGATTACCAACCCGGGCACGAACTCCTACAAGCGGCTGGTGCCGGGGTTCGAGGCGCCGATCAACCTCGCCTACTCGGCGCGCAACCGCTCGGCGGCCTGCCGCATCCCGTACGTGTCGAGCCCGAACGCGCGGCGCGTCGAAGTGCGCTTCCCCGACCCGACGGCCAATGCCTACCTGGCGTTCGCCGCGATGCTGATGGCCGGGCTCGACGGCGTGCAGAACAAGATCCACCCCGGGGACCCGATCGACAAGGACATGTACCACCTGCCGCCGGAGGAAGCGGCGAAGGTGCCGCAGGTGTGCGCTTCGCTCGAGGAGGCGCTCGGCTGCCTGCAGGACGACCACGCGTTCCTGACGCGCGGCGGGGTGTTCTCGGAGGATTTCCTCGAGTCCTATATCGCGCTCAAGAACGACGAGCTCACCCGGTTCCGGATGACCACGCATCCGGTTGAGTTCGACATGTACTACGCCTCGTGAGCGGTTTGTCCTTGATTTTGCTAGACTTCCCGGAATGCGGTCCTGCAGGATCCTGGGGGTGCTGGTGCTCGGCGTGATGTTGGCGCCGCACGCCGCGCCGGCGCTCGGCCAGAGCGGCGAGATCTTCAAGTGCCGCGACGCGAAGGGCCACTGGACCTACACGAACGACCGGCGGCAGGCCGAGAAGCAGAAGTGCGAGTCGGTAACGCGCGAGGTCAACGTGGCGCCGGCGAGCAAGCCCGGCGCGTTCCCGCGCGAGTCGGCGCGAGACAACCAGAGCGCCCGCGAGCGCCAGCGCCAGATCCTGCAGCAGGAGCTCGCCACCGAGCAGGAGGCGCTCGCCCGGGCGAGGCAGGAGCTCGCCGCGCAGGAGGCCGTCCGCAGCGGCGACGAGCGCAACTACGCCCGGGTCCAGGAACGTCTGCAACCGTTCAAGGACTCCGTCGAAACCCACGAGAAGAACATCGCAGCGCTGCGGCGCGAGCTAGCCAACCTGCGCTGAGCGCCCAGAACCGGTCCTCTCATGGCCTCGTTCGCCGGCCTGGACCTGCTTGCCACGGCGGTGGTGGTGCTGGATGACGATTTCAGCGTGCACTACGCCAACCCGGCGGCGGAAAACCTGCTGACCGCCGGCGCGCGCAGCCTGATCGGCCAGCCCTTCCTCGGCTTCTTCGCCGAGCGCGCCGAGCTCGAGCGCTCCCTCGAGGAAGCGCGCGTCATCCACTGGGACTACTCCGCGCGCAACGTCACCTATGTGCGCACCGGCCGCGAGCCGATGCCGCTGTCCTGCACCGTGACCCGCATCGACGCCTTCGGCCTGGCGCTGCTCGCCGAGTTGCGCCCGATCGAGCAGCAGATGCGCCAGGCGCGCGAGGAGCGGCTCGAGTCCGAACAGCAGGCGAACCGCGAGCTGATCCGCAACCTGGCGCACGAGATCAAGAACCCGCTGGGCGGGCTGCGCGGCTCGGCGCAGCTGCTCGAAGGAGAGCTGGAGCAAAGCGCCCTTGGGCGCTCTCGTATCCATGAGCTGCGCGAGTACACCCAGGTGATCATCAAGGAGGCCGACCGGCTGCAGGCGCTGATGGACCGCATGCTCACGCCGCACCGCATGCCGCGCGTCGAGGCGCTGGGCCTGCACGAGGTCCTCGAGCGCGTGCGCAGCCTGGTGCGCGCCGAGTTCGGCGTCGAGATCGGCCGCGACTACGACCCCAGCCTGCCGGAGATGCTCGGCGACCGGGAGCAGCTCATCCAGGCGGTGCTCAACATCGCGCGCAACGCCGCGCAGGCCGGGGCCCGCCGGGTCGTGTTCCGCACCCGCGCCGTGCGCCAGATCACCATCCTGCGGCGGCGCCACAAGCTGGCATTAGAATTGCGAGTAGTCGACGACGGCCCGGGAGTACCGGAGGAGATCCAGGATCGGATCTTCAATCCGCTGGTCTCGGGCCGGGAAGGCGGCACCGGTTTGGGGCTCTCGCTCGCGCAGACGTTCGTCCACTATCACCAGGGCGTCGTCGAGTTCGAGTCCCGTCCGGGCCGAACCATTTTCAGGATCCTGCTGCCGCTGAAATGAAACCGGTCTGGATCGTCGACGACGACCGCTCCATCCGCTGGGTGATCGAGAAAGCCCTCAGCCGGGAGGGCATTGCCTACGACTCTTTCGCCTCGGCGCAGGACGCGCTCGACGCGCTGTCCGGCGGCGCGCCCGAGGTGCTGGTCTCCGACATCCGCATGCCGGGCCGCTCGGGCCTCGAGCTGCTGCAGGCGGTGAAGAGCCGCCACCCGGCGGTGCCGGTAATCGTCATGACCGCCTATTCCGACCTGGACAGCGCCGTGGCCGCGTTCCAGGGCGGCGCCTACGAGTACCTGCCCAAGCCCTTCGACATCGACCAGGCGGTGGACCTCATCCGGCGTGCCCTGGTAGAAAGCCGGCGCGAAACCGTAGGAAGTGATTCTCCAGAAGAAGCAAAAGACATTCTTGGCGAGGCCCCGGCCATGCAGGAGGTGTTCCGCGCCATCGGGCGGCTGTCGAAGTCGAGCGCGACGGTGCTGATCACCGGCGAATCCGGAACCGGAAAGGAGTTGGTGGCGCGCGCGCTGCACCGCCATAGTGCGCGTGCGCAGCAGCCCTTCGTCGCGATCAATACCGCGGCGATGCCCAAGGACCTGCTCGAATCGGAGCTGTTCGGCCACGAGCGCGGCTCGTTTACCGGCGCGCAGCAGCAGCGCCGCGGCCGCTTCGAGCAGGCCGAAGGCGGCACCCTGTTCCTCGACGAGATCGGCGACATGCCGGCAGAGCTGCAGACTCGCCTCCTGCGCGTGCTCTCCGACGGCAGCTTCTACCGCGTCGGCGGCCACCAGCAGATCAAGGGCAACGTGCGCGTCATCGCCGCCACGCACCAGAACCTCGACAGCCGCGTGCGCGAAGGCGCGTTCCGCGAGGACCTGTACCACCGGCTGAACGTCATCCGGCTGCGCCTGCCGAGCCTGCGCGAGCGGCCCGAGGACATCCCGCTGCTCGCGAGGCACTTCCTGGCGACGAGCGCGCGCCAGCTCGGCGTCGAGCCCAAGCGCATCGCCGAGGAGGCGCTGGCGTACCTCGCGCGGCTGACGTTTCCCGGAAACGTGCGCCAGCTCGAGAACCTGTGCCACTGGCTCACCGTGATGGCGCCGGGGCAGGTGGTCGACCTCGGCGACCTGCCGGCCGAGCTCAAGGATCAGGCGGCGGCGGCGGCCTCCGACTGGATCGCCGCGCTCGAGCAGGAAGCCGAGCGGCGCCTCGCGCGCGGCGACACCGGAATCCTCGAAGCGCTCGGGCGGCAGTTCGAGCGCACGCTCATCAGCAGGGCGCTCGCGCGCACCGGCGGCCGGCGCATCGACGCCGCCAACCTGCTCGGCATGGGCCGCAACACCATCACGCGCAAGATCCAGGAGCTCGGCATCGAGGGCAAGGACGCCGAGGAAAGCTAGGCTGCTTTTGCCGCCTTGCGATTGAGTTCCAGGCGGGCGTCCACCAGGCCGACGATCTCGTCCAGCACCGCCGAGCGCATGCCCTTCTGCTTCGCGACCGCTTGTACCAGCCGGTCGACGCGCTCGATGTAGGGCGCGCCGCCGTACAGGGCGCGGGCCGCGGAGGAAGGGCTTCCCAGGCTCTGCGCAGCGGCGGCGTACTTCTCGAACGGCACCAGGTCTTTCTCGTCGGCGCCGAGGGACACGCACAGCTTGACCACCCAGTTGTACATGGCACGCGACGCTTCGAGGTCGGAATGGACCGCGTCCTTGATCGGGCGCATGCCTTCCTGGGTGACGCAGCGATAGTTGCCGGCCATCAGCATCGCCCACTTGGCGAGCGGCACGAAAACGGAATCGTGCACCTTCAGCTTCACCGGCAGCTCCATGCCCTCGAAGCGGGCCGCCTCGACGTCGGCCTCGAGCTTGCGCAGGATGGCGGTGTGCGCTTCCGAGGGGAAGCGCGCCGACTTGAAATTGGTCGGCAACCTGACCTGCAGCACGTTGACCTTCTCCTCGGGCGGGCGGAACGCCTGCGGGTCCGGGCTGCACAGCGTCATCAGGGCGGGGTCGAAGCTGTCCCACACGGTCGGGTCCGTATAACAAGATCTAAGCTCTTTGGTGGAAACCCCTGGTATCCGCGCGAGATACGGCAGCGGCGGCATGTTCATGATCGACATGCACGGCACCCTGGATTTGGCCACGGCGTCGAGCAGCTCGCGCACGCCGCCCGAGCGGTATTGCGGCTCCTGCATCGCGAGCGCCACGAGGTCGTAGTCCTTCGGCTTGATCCCTGCCGTACCGTCGGCCGAGATCTTGCCCGGCAGCTTCTGCGAGTGAACCTCGACCAGGCCCTCGCGCCCGTTCACCGGCATGCGAACCCGGACCCCATCCGCGTTGATGGCTTCGGCCTCGGCGGGCAGGCACACCAGCTTCACGTTGTGCCCGCCCATCGCCAGCTTGGTTCCCAGGAGGGAGCCGTACGAGGCGCCGAGGATCAGGACTTCGAAGGGTTTCATGTCATCTCACAATATGAAATGGCGCAGCATGTGTTGGGAAAGCCTACTCCTCTGGAGCGGGTGATTCATGTTGCAGTGCGGCATTAGATGGAAATAAAATGCTGCAATGCACATGTCCGGCCCGCTCCCCCAAGGAATCTCGATCTCGGGCCGGATCAGCCCGGAGTTCGCCCAGATCCTGAGCCCCGAAGCGCTGGGCTTCGTCGCCCGGCTGCATCGCCGCTTCGAACCCCGGCGCCAGGAGCTGCTCGCGCTGCGCGCCGTGCGCCAGAGAGCGTTCGACGCCGGCGCGAAGCCCGAGTTCCTCCCCGAGACGCGGCACATCCGCGAGTCCAAATGGCAGGTCGCGCCGCAGCCCGCGGACATGCTCGACCGGCGCGTCGAGATCACCGGCCCGACCGACCGCAAGATGGTGATCAACGCGCTCAACTGCGGCGCCTCGACCTTCATGGCGGACTTCGAGGACGCGAACTGCCCGACCTGGCACAACATGATCGACGGGCAGATCAACCTGCGCGACGCGGTGCGCCGCAGCATCAGCCTGGAATCGAACGGCAAGCAGTACCGGCTGAACGACAAGACCGCGGTGCTGATCCCGCGGCCGCGCGGCTGGCACCTGGACGAGAAGCACGTGACGGTCGACAGCCAGCGGGTGTCGGGCGGCATTTTCGACTTCGCGCTGTACTTCTTCCACAACGCCAAGGAGCTGCTCGCGCGCGGCTCGGGCCCGTACTTCTACCTGCCGAAGATGGAGTCGCATCTCGAGGCGCGGTTGTGGAACGAGATTTTTGTTTTTTCTGAAAAAGAACTAAATATTGCTGAAGGCAGCATCAAAGCGACGGCGCTCATCGAGACCGTGGTCGCCGCCTTCGAGATGGACGAGATCCTGTACGAGCTGCGCAGCCACTCCTCCGGCCTGAACATCGGACGCTGGGACTACATCTTCTCCTGCATCAAGAAATTCCGCGCCAACCCGGAGTTCTGCCTCGCCGACCGCTCGCAGGTCACCATGACCGCGCCGTTCATGCGCGCCTACGCGCTGCTGCTGGTCAAGACCTGCCACCGGCGCGGCGCGCCGGCGATGGGCGGCATGGCGGCGCAGATTCCGATCAAGAACGACCCGGCCGCGAACGAGGCCGCGCTCGCCAAGGTGCGCGCCGACAAGCTGCGCGAAGTCACCGACGGCTGCGACGGCACCTGGGTGGCGCACCCGGGGCTGGTTCCGGTCGCCAAGCAGGTGTTCGACGAGCACATGCCGCAGCCCAATCAATACGGCCGCCAGCGCCCTGACGTGAGCGTAAGCGCGCGCGACCTGCTCGATTTCCAGCCGGAGAAGCCGATTACCGAGGCCGGCGTGCGCAACAACATCTCGGTCGGCATCCAGTACCTCGGCTCCTGGCTGGCGGGCAATGGCTGTGTGCCGGTGTTCAACCTGATGGAGGACGCCGCCACCGCCGAGATCTCGCGCTCGCAGATCTGGCAATGGATCCGCTCACCCAAGGGCGTGCTCGACGACGGCCGCAAAGTGACTTCTTCTTTGTTCAGGCAACTACTTGCTGAAGAGCTGGAGAAGGTGAAAGCGGCCGGTGGCGAGGGCAAGCTCGATGAGGGCGCGAAGCTGTTCGAGAAGATCACCACCGACGACCACTACGTCGAGTTCCTTACCCTGCCCGCGTACCCGCTGATCGACTGATTAGCGGAGTTCCGCGATCACCGGGGCGTGATCGGAAGGACGTTCGCGCTTGCGCGGTTCCGTGTCGATCGTGCAGGCGGTGCAGCGCGCGGCGAGCTCCTGCGACAGCAGGATATGGTCGATGCGCAGGCCCCAGTTGCGCTGGAAGCCCTGCAGCCGGTAGTCCCACCACGAGAAGAGCTTTTCCGGCTGCGTGAACAGGCGGAAAGCGTCGGGCAGGCCGAGCTCGACCACTCTGCGCATTGCCGCGCGCTCGGGCTCGGAGACCAGAATCTGACCCTGCCAGCGTTTCGGATCGTGCACGTCGCGGTCTTCCGGCGCGACGTTGAGGTCGCCGAGCAGCGCCAGGCTCGGGTGCTTGTGCAGGTCCTGCCGCAGCCAGCGCGCCAGGGCGTCGTACCACTTGAGCTTGTACTGATACTTGTCCGAGTCGAGCGACTGGCCGTTCGGCGCGTACAGGCACAGCACGCGCAGCGGGCCGGAGGGCGTTTCGACGCTCGCCGCGATGACGCGCTTAAGCTCGTCGGGAAAATCCGGGATGCCGTGCTCTACCGCGGTGAGGGGCGAGCGCGACAGGATCGCGACGCCGTTGTAGGTCTTCTGTCCGAAGTGCGCCGTCTGGTAGCCCGCGGCCTGCAATTCGGCGTGCGGGAACTTCGCGTCCTCGGTCTTGGTCTCCTGCAGGCACATCACGTCCGGCTGAACCGCGGCGAGCCAGTCGAGCAGGTGCGGCAGCCGCACCCTGAGCGAATTGACGTTCCAGGTGGCGAGCTTCACGCCCCCGCCGCTCAGGCCGCGGTCATGCCGTTGTGCCGCAGCAGCGCGTCGACGCTCGGGTCGCGCCCACGGAAGGCGCGAAACGATTCCGCCGCCGGCCGGCTGCCGCCGACGGCGAGGATCTCGTCACGGAAGCGCGCGCCCACCTTCGCGTCAAGGATGCCGTTCTCTTCAAAGAAGCTGTACGCATCGGCGGAAAGCACCTCCGCCCACTTGTAGCTGTAGTAGCCCGCGGCGTAGCCGCCGGCGAAAATGTGCGAGAAGCTGTTGGGGAAACGGTTGTACTCGGGCGGATGCAGCACCGCGACCTGCGCGCGCACTTCCTGCAGCAGCTCGAGCGCGCTGCGCCCCGCCGAAGGGTCGCTCCGACCGGAGGTCGGATCATTGTCCGAATGCAGCCGCATGTCGAACACCGCGAACTCGATCTGGCGCAGCATCGCCAGGCCGCTGTGAAAATTCTTCGCGGCCAGCATGCGATCGAACAGCGACCTGGGAATCGGCAGGCCGGACTCGACGTGCCGCGTCATCGCGCGCAGCACGTCCCACTCCCAGCAGAAGTTCTCCATGAACTGGCTCGGCAGCTCGACCGCATCCCATTCCACGCCGTTGATGCCCGAGACGCCGAGGTCCTCCACCCGCGTCAGCAGGTGATGCAGGCCGTGGCCGAACTCGTGGAACAGGGTGAGCACGTCGTCGTGCGTGAACAGCGCCGGCTTGCCGCCGACCGGGCGGGCGAAGTTGCAGGTGAGGTAGGCAACCGGCGCTTGAATTCTTGCATTCTTGAGCCGTCTGCTCATCGCGCTATCCATCCAAGCGCCGCTGCGCTTGTCGTCACGGGCGTAAAGGTCCGTGTAGAACTGACCTATGAACCCGCCCGCACCGTCGCGTATTTCATACACGCGCACGTCTTCATGCCATACCGGCGCCGAGGATGGCTGGATGACGACGCCATAGAGCGTTTGTACGACACGAAACAGCCCCTGCAAGACTATGTCCTGTGGGAAGTACTGCTTGACCTCGGTGTCAGAAAACGCGTAGCGCTTCTCGCGGAGCTTCTCGGATACATACGGGACATCCCAGGCCTCGAGTCGCTCCAGACCTAGCTCTGCCTTCGCAAATTCGCGCAGTTCGACGACGTCGTTCTCGGCAAAAGGCCGCGCTCGCCGCGCCAGGTCATCGAGGAAGGCCAGCACTTGGGCTGGCGATTCCGCCATCTTTGGCACGAGGGAGTACTCCCCATAGGTCGAATATCCAAGCAACCGAGCCTTTTCGCGGCGCAACGCGACAATGCGTGCAATGAGCGGCGTGTTGTCCCACTCAGCGCTACTTCCTAGTTCGGAAGCGCGCGTAACGCTTTCTCGATAGAGCGTCTCGCGGAGGTTACGGTCGTTCGCATACTGCATTACGGGTATGTATGAGGGCGCATGGAGCGTGAACTTCCAACCGCGTTTTCCATCCTTCTCGGCTGCCTCGCGTGCGGCAGCAAGATCGTCGGCGGGAATGCCCGAGGTTCTCGTTTCGTCGACGACGATGAAATACGCCTTGGTCGCATCGAGGAAATTCTCCGAGAACTTCGCCTCCAACCCGGCAAGCTCTTCTGCGATCTCTGCGTAGCGTGCTTTCTTGTCGGTCGGTAGGTCAGCCCCTCCAAGGCGGAAATCGCGCAGCTCGTTCTCGACGATCTTGCGTCGCGCCGCGGAAAGTTTTGCAAAGGCGCTGGAATTCTTCAGCGCCTTGTATTTCTCGAAGAGGTCCTGGTTCTGGCCGAGCTCGGTCCAGTACTGCGTGATCGTTGGCAGATTGGCGTTGTAGACCTTGCGCAGCTCCGGGTTGTCCCTTACCGCGTGCAGGTGCGCCACCTGGCCCCAGGCGCGGCCGATGCGCTCGTTCGCGTCCTCCAGCGGCGCGACGAAATCGTCCCAGGCCGGCCGCGCCTGAAGCGCGGCCCGGGTCGCCGCGCGTCCGTCGGCGAGCAGCCGGTCCAGCGCCGGAGCGACATGCTCCGGCCTGATGTCCGCGAATCGCGGCAGGCCGGAAAAATCGGTGAGCGGGTTATCGTGCTGCGGCATTGACGCAGTTCTCCAGAAGCATGGCGATGGTCATCGGGCCGACGCCGCCGGGGACCGGCGTAATCCAGCCGGCCACCTGCCGCACCGCCTCGAAGTCGACGTCGCCGGCGAGCTTGCCGTCGGCAAGCCGGTTCACGCCGACGTCGATGACGCAGGCGCCCGGTTTGACCATCGGCGCCGTCACCAGCTGCGCGCGGCCCACCGCGGCGACCAGGATGTCGGCCTGCTTCGCGATGGCTTCGAGGTCGCGGCTCTTCGAATGGCAGATGGTGACGGTCGCGTCCTTTTGCAAGAGCAGCAGGGCGAGCGGCTTGCCGACGATGTTCGAGCGCCCGATGACCACCGCGTGGCGGCCGGCGAGCGCCACGCCGGCATGCGCGATCAGCCGCATCACGCCCGCGGGCGTGCACGGCACTGCGCCGGGGCGTCCCGCGAGCAGCGCGCCGAGGCTCGACACGTGGAAGCCGTCGACGTCCTTTTCCGGCGCCACCGCCTCGAGCACGCGCGCCGCGTCGAGGTGCTTCGGCAGCGGCAGCTGCACCAGGATGCCGTGGATGGCGGGGTTCTTGTTCAGCACTGAAATGCGCTGGAGCAAATCCTGTTGCGTCACGGACGAGGGCAATTCGATGATTTCCGAGTGCAACCCGACCTCGCGGGCCGCCAGGGTCTTGTTGCGCACGTAGACGCGCGAGGCGGCATCGTCGCCCGCGAGGACCACGGCGAGCCCGGGCCGCACGCCGCGCTGCGCCAGCGCCGCGACCTTGTGCTTGAGAGCGCCGCGGACGTCCGCCGCGAGGGCTTTGCCGTCGAGAATTCTTGCGGCCATGTGTTGCATAATACGATGACCGAAAGCCACAAGCTCGAGGCCTCAATGTCTGCCCTTCCCCAGTTTCCCGCCGCCAACGATCCAGACGCGCTCGAGACGCAGGAATGGCTCGATGCGCTCGAAGCGGTGCTCGAGCGCGAAGGCGGCGAGCGTGCCCATTACCTGATCGAGAAGCTGACGGAAAAGGCGCGCACTTCCGGCGTCACCCTGCCGTACAGCCCGTATACGCCCTACGTCAACACCATCCCGCCGCACATGGAAGAGCGCTCGCCGGGCGATGCGGCGCTGGAGGAGCGCATCCGCTCCTACTGCCGCTGGAACGCGATGGTGATGGTGGCGCGCGCCAACAAGAACGACGACGAGCTCGGCGGCCATATCGCCAGTTTTGCCTCGGTCGGAACCATGTTCGGCGTCTGGCAGAACCATGTCTGGAACGCCCCGCACGAGGGGCACGGCGGCGACCTGGTGTATTTCCAGGGCCACTCCTCGCCCGGCATCTACGCACGCGGTCTGCTCGAAGGCCGCTTCACCGAGGAGCAGCTGCTCAACTTCCGCCGCGACGTGGACGGCAAGGGCGTCTCGTCTTATCCGCATCCCTGGCTGATGCCCGACTACTGGCAGTTCCCGACCGTGTCGATGGGTCTGGGGCCGATCCAGGCGATCTACATGGCGCGCTATCTCAAGTACCTGCACGCGCGCGGGCTCGCTGACACCGCCAACCGCAAGGTCTGGGTGTTCTGCGGCGACGGCGAGATGGACGAGCCCGAGTCGCTGGGCGCCATCGGTCTCGCCTCGCGTGAGAAGCTCGACAACCTGGTGTTCATCGTCAACTGCAACCTGCAGCGCCTGGACGGCCCGGTGCGCGGCAACGGCAAGATCATTCAGGAGCTGGAGGGCGAGTTCCGCGGCTCGGGCTGGAACGTCATCAAGGTGATCTGGGGCTCGTACTGGGACCCGCTGCTCGCGCGCGACAAGGATGGCCTGCTGCTGCGGATCATGGAGGAGACCGTCGACGGCGAGTACCAGAACTACAAGGCGAACGACGGCGCCTTCGTGCGCAAGCATTTCTTCGGCAAGCACCCGAAGCTGCTCGAGATGGTCTCGCGCATGACCGACGAGGACATCTGGCGCCTGAACCGCGGCGGCCATGACCCGCACAAGATCTATGCCGCGTACGCCGCGGCGGTGAAGCACAAGGACCAGCCGACGGTGATCCTCGCCAAGACCATCAAGGGCTACGGCATGGGCAAGCAGGGCCAGTCGAAGAATCCGACCCACCAGCTGAAGAAGGTCGACATCGCGACGATCCGCGAGATGCGCGATCGCTTCAGCATCCCGATCCCGGACGACAAGCTCGAGGAACTGCCGTTCTACATCCCGCCGGCGGATTCCCCCGAGATGAAGTACCTGCACGAACGCCGCAAGGCCCTCGGCGGCTTCCTGCCGCAGCGCCGCGGCAAGGCCGACGCGGTGCCCGCGGTGCCGCCCCTGGAGGCATTCGAACAGGTGCTGAAAGGGTCCGGCGAGGGACGCGAGATCTCGACGACCATGGCGTTCGTGCGCGTGCTCACTGCGCTGGTGCGCGACAAGGAGCTCGGCAAGCGCGTGGTGCCGATCGTGCCGGACGAGGCGCGCACCTTCGGCATGGAGGGCATGTTCCGCCAGCTCGGCATCTTCGCGCCCGAGGGCCAGAAGTACGAGCCGGTCGACAAGGACCAGGTGATGTTCTACCGCGAGGACAAGCAGGGCCAGATCCTCGAGGAGGGCATCAACGAGGCGGGCGCGTTCTCCTCCTGGATCGCGGCGGCGACCTCCTACAGCCATTCCAATCAGGTGACGGTGCCGTTCTACATCTTCTACTCGATGTTCGGCATGCAGCGCATCGGCGATCTCGCCTGGGCCGCGGCCGACCAGCGCGCGCGCGGCTTCCTGCTCGGCGCCACCGCCGGGCGCACCACGCTGAACGGCGAAGGCCTGCAGCATGAAGACGGCCACTCGCACGTCCTGTCCTCGGTGATACCGAACTGCATCTCCTACGACCCGACCTACGGCTACGAGGTGGCGGTGATCCTCCACGACGGCCTGCGCCGCATGGTCGCGAACCAGGAGGACGTGTACTACTACATCACCCTGATGAACGAGAACTACGAGCACCCGGCGATGCCGCAGGGGGTCGAGCCGGGCATCCTGAAGGGGATGTATCTGCTCAAGGAAAGCAAATCGAAGAGCAAGCTGCGAGTGCAATTGCTCGGCAGCGGCACCATCCTGCGCGAGGTCGAGGCGGCCGCCGCGCTGCTGGAGAAGGACTGGGGCGTGGCGGCCGACGTGTGGAGCGCGACCAGCTTTACCGAGCTGCGCCGCGATGGCCTCGCCGCCGAGCGCTGGAGTCTGCTGCACCCCGAAGGGAAACAGAAAATTTCTTTCGTTGAAAAAATGCTGAAAGAAAGGCCGGCGGGCCCGGTCGTCGCCGCGAGCGACTACCTGAAGACCTTCGCCGACCAGATCCGGCCGTTCATCCCGAAGGAGCGTGTGTACCGCGTGCTCGGCACCGACGGCTTCGGCCGTTCCGACTCGCGTGCCCGGCTGCGCCACTTCTTCGAGGTCAACCGCTTCTTCGTGACGATCGCGGCGCTGAAGGCCCTGGCGGACCAGGGCGAAGGCAAGGCCAAGACCGTCGCCGACGC
Source organism: uncultured Enterobacteriaceae bacterium (assembly GCA_964576525.1). GTDB lineage: Bacteria > Pseudomonadota > Gammaproteobacteria > Burkholderiales > SG8-39 > SCGC-AG-212-J23. The sequence continues at coordinate 26,862 of CAZNVH010000059.1, read as the reverse complement.
GATCAAGAAGTACGGCATCGATCCCGAGAAAGCGGACCCCACTACGGCATGAATCAGGTCCTCGTCCCGGACATCGGCGACTTCAAGGAAGTCGAGGTGATCGAGGTGCTGGTCAAGCCCGGCGACGCCGTGTCCAAGGAGCAGTCGCTGATCACGCTCGAGTCGGACAAGGCGACGATGGAGATTCCGTCGCCGTCCGCCGGCGTGGTGAAGGAGCTGAAGGTCAAGGTCGGCGACAAGATTTCCAAGGGCTCGCCGATCCTCCTGCTGGATGACCAACCAATCCCGCAGGCCGTGAAATCAGCCGGCGAAGCCATCACCGTTCCCGTGCCCGACATCGGCGACTTCAAGGAAGTCGAGGTGATCGAAGTCCTGGTGAAGCCGGGCGACGTCGTCACCAAGGAACAGTCGCTGATCACCCTCGAGTCGGACAAGGCGACGATGGAGATCCCCTCGCCGGCTGGCGGCGTCGTGCGGGACCTGAAGGTGAAGGTCGGCGACAAGGTCGCGAAAGGCGCTCCGATCCTGGTGCTCGATTCCAGGGAAGCACCCGCCAAAGCCGAAGCCCTCCAGCCTTCGAAACCACAATCCCCGAAACCCGCGCCGCCGCCCGCCGCCGTTCCTCCCGTGCCGCGCGAGCCGACCGACGAGAGCGCCGCCAAGCCGCACGCCAGCCCCTCGGTGCGGAAGTTCGCGCGCGAGCTCGGCGTGGACCTCGCGCGCGTGCAGGGCAGCGGGCCCAAGGGCCGCATCCTGCACACCGACGTGCAGGCGTTCGTAAAGGGAGTTCTTTCAGGGAAAACAATTTCTGTAACGGCGAAAAGCGGCGCTTCCCTGCCCTTCAACCTGCCGGCCTGGCCGGAGGTCGATTTCGCGAAGTTCGGGCCGATCGAGTCGAAGCCGCTGTCGCGCATCCAGAAGCTCTCCGGCCCCTACCTGCACCGCAATTGGATCTCGATCCCGCACGTCACGCAATTCGACGAGGCCGACATCACCGACCTCGAGGCGTTCCGCAAGGCCCAGACCGTCGAGACCGAGAAGAAGGGCTTCAAGCTGACGATGCTCGCCTTCATGATCAAGGCCTGCGTCACCGCGCTGCGCCAGTACCCGCAGTTCAACGCCTCGCTCGAGAAATCGGGCGAGGGCCTCGTGATCAAGAAGTACTACCACATCGGTGTCGCGGTCGACACGCCCGGCGGCCTGGTGGTGCCGGTGGTGCGCGACGCCGACCGCAAGGGCGTGTTCGACATCGCGCGCGAGCTCGCCGACATCTCCAAGCTGGCGCGCGACGGCAAGCTCAAGCCCGGCGACATGCAGGGCGGCAGCTTCTCGATCTCGAGCCTCGGCGGCATCGGCGGCACCGCCTTCACGCCGATCATCAACGCGCCCGAGGTGGCGATCCTCGGCGTGTCGCGCGGCCAGATGCGCCCGGTATGGAACGGCAAGGAATTCACGCCGCGGCTGATGCTGCCGCTGTCGCTGTCCTACGACCACCGCGCCATCGACGGCGCCAGCGCCGCGCGCTTCTCCAGCACCCTGGTCTCGGTGCTCTCCGACATCCGCAAGCTGATCCTCTAGATGGCGCTCATTTGAGTTCCCACGAAGTGAAGGTGCCCGACATCGGGGACTTCAAGGAAATCGAAGTCATCGAAGTGCTGGTCAAGCCGGGCGAGCGCATTGCCAAGGAGCAGTCGCTGATCACGCTCGAATCGGACAAGGCGACGATGGAGATTCCGTCGCCGGGCGCCGGGGTGGTGAAGGAGATCCGCGTCAAGGTCGGCGACAAGGTGTCGCAGGGCTCGCCGATCCTGGTGCTGGATTCGGCGGAAAAACCGAAGCCCGAGGAAAAGCCCAAGAGCGAAGGAAAACCGAAAACCGAAACGGCTGATCTCGAGTGCGATGTGGTCGTGATCGGCGCCGGGCCGGGCGGCTATTCGGCCGCGTTCCGCGCCGCCGATCTCGGCCTGAAGACGGTGCTGGTCGAGCGCTACCCGGTTTTGGGCGGCGTATGCCTGAACGTCGGCTGCATTCCGTCGAAGGCGCTGCTGCATACCGCCGCGGTGGTCGACGCGGCGCGCGGCCTCGCCGACCACGGCATCGCCTTCGGCGAGCCGAAGCTCGACCTGGCGAAGCTGCGCTCGTTCAAGGACAAGGTCGTCGGCAAGCTCACCAACGGCCTCGCCGCGATGGCCAAGATGCGCAAGGTGAGCGTGGTGCAGGGAATCGCTTCGTTCCTGGACAAGAATTCTTTGCAGGTGGAAGCAACAGAGGGCAAGAAAACCATCAAATTCGCGAACGCGATCATCGCCGCGGGCTCGCAGGCGGCAAAGCTGCCGTTCCTGCCCGAGGACCCGCGCATCGTCGACTCGACCGGCGCGCTCGAGCTGCGCAGCCTGCCGAAGAAGATGCTGGTGATCGGCGGCGGCATCATCGGGCTGGAGATGGGCACGGTGTACTCGACGCTCGGTGCGCGGCTCGACGTGGTGGAGATGATGGACGGGCTGATGCTCGGCGCCGACCGCGACCTGGTGGCGGTGTGGCAGAAGTTCAACGCCGGGCGGTTCGACAAGGTGATGCTGAAGACCAGGACCACGAAAGTGGAAGCGGGCAGGGACGGCCTGCGCGTTTCCTTCGAAGGGGCGGAGGCGAAGACCTACGACCTGATCCTCGTGTCCGTCGGTCGCGTGCCCAACGGGAAAAAGATCGGGGCGGACAAGGCCGGCGTAGCCGTCGATGAGCGCGGATTCATCAAGACCGATTCCCAGATGCGCAGCAACGTCGCGCATATCTACGCCATCGGCGACATCGCGGGCAACCCGATGCTCGCGCACAAGGCGGTGCACGAGGGCCATGTCGCCGCCGAGGCGGCGGCCGGGATGAAGTCGCACTTCGACGCGCGCGTCGTGCCGTCGGTGGCCTACACCGACCCCGAGATCGCCTGGGTCGGGCTGACCGAGGACGAGGCGCGCAACAGCTCGCGCTCGATCGGCGTGGCCAAGTTTCCCTGGTCGGCGTCGGGGCGCGCCATCGCCAACGCGCGCGACGAAGGCTTCACCAAGCTGCTCTTCGATCCCGAGTCGCACCGCGTGGTCGGCGGTGCCATCGTCGGCACCGGCGCCGGCGACCTGATAGCCGAGCTCGCGCTCGCCGTCGAGATGGGCGCCGACGCCACCGACATCGGCAGGACCATCCACCCGCACCCGACCACCAGCGAGTCGGTCGGCATGGCCGCCGAGCTGTTCGAAGGGGTGTGCACGGACCTTCCACCTCAGCGCAAAAAATGAATCAAGATCAATTGAAGGAAATGGTGGCGCGCGAAGCGCTGAAGCACGTGGTGGAGGATTCCGTGGTCGGCGTCGGCTCGGGCTCGACCGTTTTCAGGTTTATTGAGTTTCTTTCAGGAATGAAAAACCGCATCGAAGGCGCGGTCGCCGCTTCGGAAGCGAGCGCCGAGCGGCTGAAAAAGCACGGCATCCGCGTCTTCGACCTGAACAGCGTCAAGGAGCTGCCGGTCTACATCGACGGCGCCGACGAGGTGACCGAGCACCTGCACATGATCAAGGGCGGCGGCGGCGCGCTGACGCGCGAGAAGATCACCGCCGCGGTGGCCCGGCGCTTCGTGTGCATCTGCGACGCCTCGAAGCTGGTGCCGGTGCTCGGCAAATTTCCGTTGCCGGTGGAAGTAATTCCCATGGCGCGCAGCCATGTCGGCCGCGAGCTGCTCAGGCTCGGTTTCCAGCCGCGGCTGCGCGAAGGCTTCACCACCGACAACGGCAACCTGGTGCTCGATTGCCACGGCCTGATGCTGCTCGATCCGCCGAAGACCGAGTCCGCGCTCAATCAGATCGCGGGCGTGGTGACCAATGGCATCTTCGCGCGGCGACCGGCCGATGTCCTGCTGCTTGCGGCCGCCGACGGCATCAAGACCTACGGCAAGAAGTAACTACTTGGTGGGCGGGACGTAACCCGAGGCGACGTCGGCACCGCCGCCGAAGAAGTGGCGCTCGGTCTGCTCCATCAGGTACTTGCGGGCCTTCGGGTCGGCGAGGTTGAGGCGGTTCTCGTTCACCAGCATGGTCTGCTGTTTGAGCCAGGTGGCCCAGGCTTCCTTCGACACGCTCTCCCAGATGCGCTTGCCGAGCTCGCCGGGATAGGGCGGGAAATCCAGCCCGTCGGCCTCGCGGCCGAGCTTCACGCATTTCACCGTTCGCGCCATGCGGCGATTATAAGCGCTTGAGGAACACCTTCGAATTGCGCCGGGGGTTATATAGCGCTTTGCGGCCCTCGGGCAGCACGTCGACGCCGGCGGCGCGGAATCCCTGCTCGAGGAACCAGTGCGCCGCCACCGTGGTGAGTGCGAACAGGCGCCGCAGGCGCAGGCCGCGGGAGCGCTCCTCGCAAGCTTTGAGCAGTCGCTCGCCGGTGCCGGCGTCGCGCAGGTTGGGGGCCACCGCCAGGCAGGCGAACTCGGCGCACTTGTCCTCGGGGTAAGGATAGAGCGCGGCGCAGCCGACGATGCGTGCGTCGTGCTCGACCACGAAGTAGTTGCCGATCTCGGCTTCGAGCCGCTCGCGGTCGCGCTTGACCAGCGTGCCCTCGGCCTCGAGGGGTTCGATCAGCGAGAGGATGCCGCGCACGTCCTCGATGCGCGCCGGCCGCAGCTTCTCCACGGGGTCGGCGGTGACCATGGTGCCGACGCCGGCGTGGGTGAAGAGCTCGAGCAGCAGCGAGCCGGGCGAGCGCCGCGTCACCAGGTGGCCGCGCGACACGCCCTTGTCGACCGCGCGCGCCAGATGCTCCAGCGCGCGCCGCGCGCCCGGGGTGAGGTCGCTCTTCTTTGCCGCGGCGAGCGCGGCGGCCTCGTCCGCCGTGAGCTCCGACACCACGCCGCCCTTGCGATTCGCGGGCAGCCGGTCGGTGTACATGAGCAGCTTGTCGGCCTTCAGCGCGACCGCGACGCTCTCGGCGACGTCCTCCCACGCCAGGTTGAACACCTCGCCGGTGGAGGAGTAGCCCACGAACGGCACCAGCACGATGTCGGCGACGTCGAGGTGAGCGGAGAGCGCCGCCGCGTCCACCTTGCGCACCGCGCCGGTGAACTGGAAGTCGACGCCTTTGCGCACGCCGATGGGGCGCGCGCTGATGTAGTTGCCCGACACGGCGCGGATCTGCGCGCGCGCCATCGGCGAGTTCGGCAGGCCCTGCGACAGCAGCGCCTCGATCTCCACGCGCAGCATGCCGCCGGCGTGCTTGACCACGGTGAGCGCGTCCCGATCGGTGACGCGCAGGCCCTGCGCGGTGTGCGAGCGCAGCCCCTTCGCCTTGAGCTCGGCTTCGATCTGCGGCCGCGCGCCGTAGACCAGCACCAGGCGGATCTCGAGCGCCGCGAGAAGGTTCAGGTCGTGGATGAAGCTCGCGAAGCGCGCGCGCTCGGCCACCATCTCGCCGCCGAAGGCGACGACGAAAGTGCGCCCGCCGAAATCGTGCACGTAGGGCGCGACCTGGCGGAACCAGCGGACGAAGTTATCCATGGGCCCGGATTCTAGTCAGGAATCGCCGCGCAGCGCGTTGAGCGCTGCGAGCGCCGCCACCGCGGCGGTCTCGGTGCGCAGCACCCGCGGGCCGAGGCTCGCCGGGACGAAGCCCTGCGCCGCGAACGCCGCTTCTTCCTCCGCCGTGAAGCCGGCTTCCGGGCCCGCGGCAAGGATGACGTCGTTTTTCTCTAAAGATAGTTTTGAAAAGCGCAATTCCGCGAGCGGCGACAGCAGGATCTTCAGCGGACCCTCCGGCGCCCGGTACTCGGCGAGAGGCAGCAGCGGACGCACCTCGGGGATGCGGTTGCGGCCGCACTGCTCGCAGGCGGCGATCGCCACCTTCTGCCAGTGCGCGCGGCGGTTCTCGGCACGCTCGCCCTTTGGCCGCGCCACCGAGCGCGCCGCCAGCACCGGCTGCAGCGCCACGGCGCCGAGCTCCACCGCCTTGCGCACCGTGCTGTCCATGCGCTCGGCCGAGGACACGCCCTGCACCAGGGTGACGCGCAGCGGCGACTCGCGCTCGACCGCGCGGTGCTGGAGCACATCGACGGCCAGGTGCAGGCGCTGTGCCGAAGCGATGCGGGCGGCGTACTCGCCGCCGCGGCCGTTGAACAGCGTGATTTCGTCGCCCGCCTGCAGCCGCAGCACGTGCACCGCGTGGTGCGCCGTGTCCTCGGGCAGGGTGCAGACCCCGCCGGCGCGCAACGGGGCATCGAGGTAGAAGCGCGGGACCATGCTAGGATTTTTGCATGAAGGCGCCCGCATTCGATCTTCAAGGCGTTGACGGCAAGCGACACAGCCTCGCCTCGGCGCGCGGCCCGAACGGGATCGTGGTGATGTTCATCTGCAACCACTGCCCGTACGTGAAGAAGTCGATCGACCGCATCGCCAGCGACTGCAGGGCGCTGGCGGCGAAGGGGGTTGGCGCGATCGCCGTCATGTCCAACGATCCCGCCTACAACGCCGAGGACTCGTTCGACAACATGAAGCGCGTGGCGCGCGACAAGGGCTTTGCCTTCCCCTACGTGCTGGACGAGACCCAGGACGTGGCGCGTGCCTACGACGCGGTCTGTACCCCGGATTTCTTCGGCTTCGACGCCAATCTCGAGCTGCGCTACCACGGGCGCCTGGAGGAGCTGGTCCAGGCGATGACCGGCGCCGCGCCCGCCAAGCCGATCAACTCGATCGGCTGCTCGATCAAGTGGAAAAAGTGACTTCCTGACCTACATCGTCGCGCCCAACGTCCACGGCGCGAACTCGTCCTCGCCGTAGCCGAATTCCTCGGATTTGGATTTTCTGCCCGAGGCGGTCTGCAGGATCATCTGGAAGAAGCGCTCGCCGGCCTGCGGGATGGTCTCGGTGCCGTCGATGATGGTGCCGCAGTTGATGTCCATGTCCTCTTCCTGGTGCACGAAGAGCGCCGTGTTGGTGGCGAGCTTGAGCGAGGGCGAGGGCTTGCAGCCGTAGGCCGAGCCGCGCCCGGTGGTGAAGCAGATCATGTTGGCGCCGCCCGCGACCTGGCCGGTGGCCGACACCGGGTCGTAGCCCGGGGTGTCCATGTAGACGAAGCCTTTCGCCGCGACCGGCTGGGCGTACTCATAGACGTCGACCAGGTTGGTGGTGCCGCCTTTCGCCACCGCGCCGAGCGACTTCTCCAGGATGGTGGTCAGGCCGCCCGCCTTGTTGCCGGGCGTGGGGTTGTTGTTCATCTCGTTGCCATTCCTGCTCGTGTACTCCTCCCACCACTTGATGCGCGCAATGAGCTTTTCGCCGACCTCCTTCGATACTGCACGGCGGGTCAGCAGATGCTCGGCGCCGTAGATCTCGGGGGTTTCCGACAGGATCGCCGTGCCGCCGTGCCGCACCAGGAGATCCACCGCCGCGCCAAGCGCGGGATTGGCGCTGATGCCGGAATAGCCGTCGGAGCCGCCGCACTGCAGGCCGAGGATCAGGTGGCTGGCTGGAACCGGCTCGCGCTTCACCTTGTTGGCCTCGGGCAGCATCTCCTTCACGCGTGCGATGCCGGCCGCCACCGCCTTGCGCGTGCCGCCCTTCTCCTGGATGGTGAACGCGCCGAGCTTGTCGCTGCGCTTCAGCTGCTGCGCCGAGAGGAGATTGTTGATCTGGTTCGCTTCGCAACCCAGGCCGACGAGCTGCGAGGCGAAGAAGTTCGAATGCCGCGCATAACCGGCGATCGTGCGGCGCAGGATGTCGGTGGCTTCGCCCTCGCTCGCCATGCCGCAACCGGTCTTGTGGGTGAGTGCCACCACGCCGTCGACGTTCGGAAATTCCTCCAGCCGGTTCTCGAAATGCCGCGCGATCATGCGGGCGACGGTTGCCGAGCAGTTCACGCTGGTCAGGATGCCGATGTAGTTGCGCGTCGCCACCCGGCCGTCGGCGCGGACGATGCCGTTGAAAGTCGCTTTTTCCGAAAAGAACTGAGTGTCCTTTTTCAAAGAGGCAAAGGCATAGTCGCGCTGGAAGTCCCCCATGGCGATGTTGTGCACGTGCACGTGCTCGCCCGCCCGGATGTCGCGCGTGGCGAAGCCGATGATCTGGTTGTAGCGCCTGACCGGCTGCCCCTGCTTCACGTCGCGCACCGCGAGCTTGTGGCCCGCCGCGATGGTGACGAGCGTGCGCACGTTCTCCTTCGTCACCAGCGTGCCGGTGGCGAGCTCCATGCGCGCGATGACGACGTCGTCCTCGGCGTGCAGGCGGATGGTCAGGTCGGCGGCTTGCAGCATGGCAGCCTCTCAGTGATTGTCGCGCGGCACGAAGGGGCCGCTTTTCCCGACGAGGAAATCGAGGTCGGCGCCCTGGTCGGCCTGCTGCACGTGGTCGAAGTACAGGCGCCAGTAGCCGCGGTCCAGCGGTGGCTTGGGTTTTTTCCAGGCTTTCTTCCTGCGGGAAAGCTCCTTTTCGGAAACCCGCAGATGCAGCTTGCCCTTGGCGACGTCCAGCTCGATCTGGTCGCCGTTCTCGACCAGCGCCAGCGCGCCGCCGGCGGCCGCCTCGGGCGACATGTGCAGCACCACCGTGCCGTACGCCGTGCCGCTCATGCGCGCATCCGAGATGCGCACCATGTCGGTGACGCCCTTTTTCAGCAGCTTCGGCGGCAGCGGCATGTTGCCGACCTCGGCCATGCCCGGGTAGCCCTTCGGGCCGCAGTACTTGAGCACCATGATGCAGCGCTCGTCGATGTCGAGCTTCGGGTCGTCGATACGCTTGTGGAAGTCCTCGATGCTCTCGAACACCACCGCGCGTCCGCGGTGTTTCAGGAGCTTCGGGGTCGCCGCCGACGGCTTGATGATAGCGCCGTCGGGGCACAGGTTGCCGCGCAGGACAGCGATGCCGGTGTTCTTCTTGAACGGCTTCTTGAAGGGAAAGATCACGTCGCGGTTCCAGCACGGCGCGTCCTTGACGTTCTGCCACATCGTCTTGCCGTTCACGGTAGGAACTTCTTTATTCAAGAATGAATTTTCTCCGAGCTCGCGCAGCACCGTCGGCAGTCCGCCGGCGTAGTAGAAGTCCTCCATCAGGTACTTGCCCGACGGCATCAGGTTCACGAGCGTGTGCACGCCGCGGCCGAGCTTGCCGAAGTCCTCGAGGCCGAGCTTCACGCCGATGCGCCGCGCGATCGCGGTGAGGTGGATCACCGCGTTGGTCGAGCCGCCGATCGCGGCGAGGGCGCGGATCGCGTTCTCGAACGCGGGCTTGGTGAGGATTTTCGACAGGACGAGGTTTTCTTTCACCATCTCGACGATGCGCCTGCCGGCCATGCGCGCGAGCACGTTGCGGCGTGCATCGACCGCGGGGATCGCGGCGTTGCCCGGCAGGGCGACCCCGAGCGCCTCCATCATCGAGGCCATGGTCGAGGCCGTGCCCATGGTCATGCAGTGGCCGTGGGAGCGGTGCATGCACGACTCGGCCTCGTGGAATTCCTCGAGGCTGATCTTGCCGGCGCGCAGGTCCTCGGACATCGACCAGGTATTGGTGCCCGAGCCGATGTCGGTGCCGCGGTACTTGCCCGAGAGCATCGGCCCGCCCGACACCAGGAGGGTCGGCAGGTCGACGCTCGCCGCGCCCATCAGGGTCGCCGGCGTGGTCTTGTCACAGCCCGCCAGCAGCACCACGGCGTCGAGCGGGTTGGCGCGGATCGACTCCTCGACGCTCATCGCCGCCAGGTTGCGGTAGAGCATGGCGGTGGGGCGCATCAGCGTCTCGCCGAGCGACATCACCGGGAACTCCAGCGGGAATCCGCCGGCTTCCAGCACGCCGTTGCGCACGTGCTCGGCGAGCACGCGGAAATGCGTGTTGCACGGCGTGAGCTCCGACCAGGTGTTGCAGATGCCGATCACCGGCCGGCCGTCGAAGTGGTCCTGCGGCACGCCGCGGTTCTTCACCCAGCTGCGGTAGATGAAGCCGTAGATGTCCTGGCGGCCGAACCACTGGATCGAGCGTTGTTGAGGTTTCTTTTTAATAAGTTGCCCTTCCTCCGGAAATATCGAAGACGCCCCCGGTGGAGAAGGAGCAGTCCTCGCTCGCCAGCCAGCACACCAGCGCCGCGATCTCGTCGACGTTGACGAAGCGGTTCATCGGGATCTTGGACAGCATGTACTGGATATGCTGCTCGGTCATCTGGTCGAAGATCGCGGTCTTCGCCGCGGCGGGGGTGACGCAGTTCACCAGCACGCCGGTCTGGGCGAGCTCCTTGCCGAGCGACTTGGTGAGCGAGATCACGCCGGCCTTGGAGGCCGAGTAGGCGACGGCGTTCGGATTGCCTTCCTTGCCGGCAATCGAAGCGATATTGACGATGCGGCCGTATTTGGCTTTCACCATGTAAGGCGCGACCGCGCGGCAGCACAGGAACTGGCTGGTGAGGTTCACGCGCAGCACGCGCTCCCATTCCTCGACCGGATAGTCGACGGTCGGCACGTTCTTGCCGGCGATCCCGGCGTTGTTGACCAACACATCGACCTTCCCCAGTTTTTTCAAAGCAGAAGAAACGGAAACAGGGTCCGAGACGTCAACCGCGGGCGAGCCGTCGAGGTCCCACACCACCACTTCCGCGCCCGAGGCCCTCAACCGCTTGACGATGGCGGCGCCGATGCCCTGCATGCCGCCGGTGACCACCGCATTGCGGCCTGCGAAATCGAGTTTATTCATGGGGAGCGCGAAGTATAATCGCTGCCCTCATGGCAGGACGTCTCGCAGGAAAAACCGCGTTCATCACCGCCGCCGGCCAGGGCATGGGCCGCGCCGCCGCGCTCGCCTTCGCCCGCGAAGGCGCGACGGTCTGGGCAAGCGACATGAACGCCAAGGCGCTCGGCGACCTCGACGGCAGCATCCGCACGCGAGTGCTCGACGTCACCGATGAAGCTTCTATTCAACAAACAAGCAAGGAAGTGGGCGATATCGACATCCTGTTCAACTGCGCCGGCATCGTGCACAACGGCAGCATCCTCGACGCCACGACGAAGGACTGGGACCAGGCGTTCGCCGTCAACGTGAAATCCATGTTCCTGGTGTCGCGCGCCTTCATTCCCGGCATGCTGAAGAAGGGGCGCGGCTCGATCATCAACATGGCCTCGGTGGCGTCCTCGCTCAAGGGGCTGCCCAACCGCTTCGTCTACGGCGCGAGCAAGGCGGCGGTGATCGGGCTGACCAAGTCGATCGCCGCCGACTACGTGAAGCAGGGCGTGCGCTGCAACGCCATCTGCCCGGGCACGGTGGACACGCCGTCGCTGCAGGGGCGCATCAATTCGTACGCCGACCCGGTGCAGGCGCGCAAGGACTTCGTCGCGCGCCAGCCGATGGGGCGGCTCGGCACGGTGGACGACATCACCGGCATCCTGGTGTTTCTCGCGTCCGACGAGTCGCTGTTCGCGACCGGCAACGCCTATTCCATCGACGGGGGCATGACGATATGAATGCGGGTATCACGATATGAGACTGTGCCGCTATGGCAAAGCGGGCTACGAGAAACCTGGGCTGATCGACAGCGACGGGCGGCTGCGCGACTTGTCCAAGGTCGTCGACAACATCGGCCCGAACGAGATCTCGCCGCGCGGGCTGAAGATGCTGACGCGCCTCAAGCCCGAATCGCTGCCGCCGGTGAACGGCAGCCCGCGCCTGGGCGTGCCCTACGTCGGCATCGGCAAATTCGTCGCCATCGGCCTCAACTATTCTGACCACGCCAAGGAAGCGGGCCTGCCGATCCCCGCGGAGCCGATCGTTTTCATGAAGGCCACCACCTGCATCAGCGGCCCGAACGACGACGTGATCCAGCCGAAGAACTCCACCAAGCTCGACTGGGAAGTCGAGCTGGGCGTGGTCATCGGCTCGCAGGCAAAGTACGTGGCCGAAGCCGATGCGCTCGACTACGTCGCGGGCTACTGCGTGATCAACGACGTCTCCGAGCGCGCCTTCCAGATGGCCACCACGCAGTGGGACAAGGGCAAGGGCTTCGACACCGCCGGGCCGATCGGGCCCTGGCTGGTCACCGCCGACGAGATCCGCGACCCGCAGGCGCTCGACCTGTGGTTAGACGTGAATGGGAAACGGATGCAAAGTGGAAACACCGGCACCATGGTGTTCGGCGTGGCGAAGATCATCTCGCACGTCAGCCAGTACATGACGCTGCTGCCCGGCGACGTCATCTGCACCGGCACGCCGCCGGGCGTGGGGCTCGGCATCAAGCCGGTCCCGGTGTTCCTCAAGCCGGGCGACGTCATGACCTTGGGAATCAAAGGCCTTGGCGAGCAGCGGCAGAAAGTGGTGCCTTACTCGGGGTAGTAGTCGTAAGCTACCACCCATGAACAAGCGGGCGGCATCGGACGAGACGAGCGCGGCGGGGCTCGATCAGGCGGCATTCTGGATGCCGTTCACCGCCAACCGGCAGTTCAAGCAGTCGCCGCGGCTGCTGGCGCGCGCGGAGGGCATGTACTACTGGACGCCGGAAGGCCGCCAGGTGCTCGACGGCACCTCCGGACTGTGGTGCGTCAACGCCGGCCATTGCCGCCCGAAGATCGTCGAGGCGGTGCAGCGCCAGGTGCGCACCATGGACTTTGCGCCCACCTTCCAGATGGGCCACCCGCTCGCCTTCGAGTTCGCCGAGCGGCTGGCGCGCATCGCGCCGCCGGGCTTCTCGCGCATCTTCTTCACCAACTCGGGGTCGGAGGCGGCCGACACCGCGCTCAAGATCGCGCTCGCCTACCACCGCGCGCGCGGCGAGCCCGGCCGCTACCGCCTGATCGGGCGCGAGCGCGGCTACCACGGGGTCAACTTCGGCGGCATGGCGGTGGGCGGCCTGGTCGCCAACAGGAAGACCTTCGGCCCGGGTGTCGCCGGCGTCGACCACATCCGGCACACGCATGACCCCGCCAGAAACTCATTCTCGAGAGGGCAACCCCGCCATGGCGCGGAGTTCGCCGACGAGCTCGAGCGGCTGTGCGCGCTGCACGATCCGTCGACCATCGCGGCGCTCATCGTCGAGCCGGTCGCGGGATCGGCCGGCGTGCTGGTGCCGCCGCTGGGGTACCTCGAGCGCCTGCGCGAGATCTGCACGCGCCACGGCATCCTGTTGATCTTCGACGAGGTGATCACCGGCTTCGGCCGCCTCGGCAAGGCCTTCGGCTGCGAGCATTTCGGCGTCATGCCTGACCTCTTCACCACCGCCAAGGGACTCACCAACGCGACGGTTCCGATGGGAGCCGTTTTCGTGAACAACAAAATCTTCGAAGCGTTCATGCAGGGGCCGGAGGGCATCGAGATGTTCCACGGCTACACCTATTCCGGGCATCCGCTCGCCTGCGCCGCCGGCATCGCGACACTCGACACCTACGAGGAAGAGGGGCTGTTCGAGCGCGCCGCGGGGCTGGCGAAGTACTGGGAGGACGCGCTGCACGCGCTCAAGGGCGCGCCGCACGTCGTCGATATCCGCAACTGCGGCCTGATGGGCGCGATCGAGCTCGAGCCGCGCGCCGGCCAGCCCGGCAAGCGCGCCTACGAGGTGTTCCTCAAGGCGTTCGAGGACGGCGTGCTGATCCGCGTCACCGGCGACATCATCGCGCTGTCGCCGCCCCTCATCATCGAGCGAACGCACATCGAGCGGCTTTTCGACTGTGTGCGCTCGGCTCTTGCCGGAACTCCCTAGTTGTTGCGAACGGTATAGGCGACCATGAAACTTGCACTGACAAATCGCACGAAAGTCCTCCTTGGAGCCGTGGCGCTTATCGGCGCCGGCGCCGCTGCGTGGTTCCTCTACCTTCAGGACTGGCTGAGCGCGCCCCCTGCACCGGTTGCGGTGTCGAAGCCCGCTGCCCCTGAGGCGCCAAAGCCGGCGGCCGCGGAAGCGCCGAAGCCGGCGCCCGCCAAGGAAGCGCCCAAACCGGTCGCCCAGGAACCCGCAAAACCTGCGCCGAAGGCGCCGCCCAAGCCCGCCGTCAGCCCGGCCGCGAGAGAGTTGGCGCGCGAAGCCGCCAAGCCCGCCGCGAAGGAGCCCGCTCCCGAGCCCGTCAAGGCGGAGCCCGAGCCGGCGCCGGTAGCGGCCGAGTCTCCCAAGCCCGCCGCGGCCGAGCCGCCCAAGCCCGCGCCCGTCTCCCTGGTGCCGGCGGCGCTGCGGGGGCCCTCGATTCCGGGGCCGAAATTCAACGACCTGGTTACCGCGGTGCTGTATCGCGACGCCGGAGCGGTCAACGAGCTCCTCGCCTTCGGCAAGTGGCCCGACAAGGCCGACAGCCGGGGCATGACGCCGCTGATGATCGCCGTCGACCTTGGAGATGCCGGGATCGCGGAGTCGCTATTGAAGGCGGGCGCAGACGCGGGGCGAGCGATGTCGATCGCCCGCGCGAAGAATGCCGCCTTGGTTCCCCTGCTGGACCGCTACGGCCGGGCTACGCCGTAGGGTCTACTTCGCAGCGGCCCTGACCACTCCGAGCCGGCGCCCGCGCGCCGGCTGCTTGAGGCGCGCCGCCACCACCAGGTCGCGCACGAAGTTGGGCAGCGCGAACACGCCCTCGTGGGTCTCGCCGTTGTAGTACCTGAGCTCGGCGAGCTTGCGCGCGTCGATGCGGCGGTCGATCTCGTCGGCGGTGAAGGCCTTGGGATCGAGCTTGTCCGAGCACACCGCCATCGCCCACAGCGAGCCGTAGAGCGGGACGTACATGGTGTACGGCCGCACGATGCGGAAGACGCCGTTCAGGCGCTGCGCCAGCTGCGCCACGCGCTCGGGGCGCGCCACCGGCGAGCCGATGTGCAGCGCCAGCGCGCCTCCCGGCGCCAGGGCGGCTCGCAGCTGCTGGAAGAATTCGGGGGAGTAGAGCGCCTCGGCCGGACCCATCGGGTCGTTCAGGTCGAGGGCGATGAGGTCAAACTTCTCGTGCGTGTCGCGCACGAACTTCATGCCGTCGTCGACGATGACGCGCAGCTTCGGGTTGTCGAACACGCCCTTGTGCACGGCGTGGAAATACTGCTTCGCCACGTCGATGACGTCGCCGTCGATCTCGACCATCGTCACCTGCTCGACCGAGGGGTGCTTGAGCGCCTCCTCCGAGGAACCGCCGTCGCCGCCGCCGACGATCAGCACTTTCTTCGGCGCCGCATGCGCGGTGAGCGCCGGATGGATCAGGTTCTCGTGATAGACGAACTCCTCCTTCTCGGAGGTCATGTTGAACCCGTCGAGCCGGAAGATCTTGCCGTAGTGCGCGGTCTCGTAGATCTGCATCTTCTGGAAGCGCGTCTGCCACTCGCCGATCTGCTTCCCGGCCTTGATGTAGAAGCCGGTCGAGTCGTTGAGCGGCTCCATCAGCAGGTGCTCGCCGCGGTCGACCTCGTGGCGCGCCGTCTCGGCGGGCTGGAAATGCTCGACCAGCAGCTCGAACAGCTTGCGCGCCTTGGCGGAGTTGTCGCCGCTGAAGTTGCACACGTAGACGTCGAGCGTCAGCCCCTGGCGCTCGGGCCAGGTATGGATCGCCAGGTGCGACTCGGCGAGCACCACCGTGCCGGTGAAGCCGCCGCCCTCGAACGTGTGGAAGGTCGCGTCCATGGTCGTGAGGCCGGACGCGGCCACCATCTCGAGGCATTTGGCGCGGAAACCCTCGCCGTCCAGAAGGAGCTGCGGATCGCAGCGGCAGCCGGTGAGATCACCGATGAGATGCAGACCGTTCATTTTCTGACCCCCCAAAATGCGAAGGCGCAGCCTGCCGTGCAACGAACCAGGCTACGCCTTACCTCTGCGCCTTGCGGCGGACAGTGCTCTTCGATCGCGTTCAATTCGTGCAAGACCTCCTAAGGCCCATTTGCAAACTCGCCGCGGATCTGCGCGGAAATCGCGTCGATCAGGCGGCGAGCGATCGAGATTTTGCTTGGAAGTTTAGGTAATTGCAATACGTCGAACCAATTTGCTTCCTCGATCTCTCCGGCTTGCGGCCGGATCTCGCCGCTCGACCACTCGCAGACGAACGCGATCATCATCGAATGCGGGAACGGCCACGACTGGCTGGCGAAGTAGCGGCTGTTGCTTATTTGCACGCCGACCTCTTCGGCGATCTCGCGCGCCAGGCACTGCTCGAGCGACTCGCCGGGCTCGACGAAGCCGGCGAGCGCGCTGTACATGCCGGGCGGGAAGTGAGAGCCGCGCGCCAGCAGCAGCTCCCGCCCCCGTCTCACCAGCGCCATGACCGCCGGCGCCACTCTGGGATAGGCCGAAAGCTTGCAGGCGGGGCAGACGCGCACCCGCTCGTCGCGCTTTGCCGCGGTGGGCGTGCCGCAGCGGCCGCAGAACTGGTGCGTGCGGTCCCAGTCGAGGAGCTGCAGCGCCCGCCCGGCGAGGGCGAAATGCGCGTCCTCGAGCACCGAGAACAGGGTCCGCAGGCCCTCCCAGGCGGTGCCCGCCGGCGCCGGCGTGTCGGCGGCGGCCTCGGCGGCCCAGCAGTCCACGCCGCCTAGCCGGCCTAGATATAGGGTTCTGAGAGCCTCTGGCCCCCATATATTGTGGTTTTTTTGCAACGCGCTTTTCACCGGCAAGCGCGCCCAGGCCGGCCGCGACCGCACCCGCAGATCGTCGGTCGGCCGCGGGTCCGGCGGGCCGAGCTCGACCAGCAGGCGATCGCCGCAGAACACGAACCAGTGACCGGCGCGATCCGCGCCGGCCGCCTCGGCGTGGCACAGCTGCTCGAAATCGACGGGCCGGCCGAAGGGCAGTTCACTCATACCGCTGAGTATAATTTGCGCCTTCCGATGGATTCACGCGCGACGCCCAAGGCTGCCGACGGCGAGCTGGCCAATTCCATTCGCGCGCTCGCCATGGACGCGGTCGAGGCGGCCAAATCGGGCCACCCGGGCATGCCGATGGGCATGGCGGAGATCGCGGTGGCCCTGTGGCAGCGCCACCTGCGCCACAACCCGGCCAACCCGGCCTGGGCCGACCGCGACCGCTTCGTGCTCTCGAACGGCCACGGCTCGATGCTGCTCTACGCCCTGCTGCACCTTACCGGCTACGACCTGCCGCTCGCCGAGCTCAAGCGCTTCCGCCAGCTCGGCTCCAAGACCCCCGGCCACCCCGAGCGCGGCTGCGCCCCCGGTGTCGAGACCACCACCGGGCCGCTCGGCCAGGGAATCTCCAACGCCGTGGGCATGGCGCTCGCCGAGCGCCTGCTCGCGGCGCGCTTCAACCGCCCGGGGCACGACCTGGTCGACCACCACACCTACGTGTTCCTCGGCGACGGTTGCATGATGGAAGGCATCTCGCACGAGGCCTGCGCGCTTGCCGGCACCCTGGGCCTCGGCAAGCTGATCGCCGTGTACGACGACAACGGCATCTCCATCGATTCCGACAAGGGCCAGATCCGGCAGTGGTACACCGACGACGTCCGGCGGCGCTTCGAAGCCTACGGCTGGCAGGTGATCGCGGGCGTCGACGGCCACGACGTCGAGGCGGTCGACAAGGCGCTGCGCAAGGCGAAGCGCGATAAAGCGCGCCCGACGCTGATCTGCGCCAAGACCGTGATCGCCAAGGGCGCGCCGAAGAAGGCGAACACCGGCGCGGCGCACGGCGCGCCGCTCGGCGCCGAGGAGATTGCCGCGACGCGCGCCGCCCTCGGCTGGCCGCACGCGCCCTTCGAGATCCCGCAGGCGGTGTACGAGGGCTGGGACGCCCGTGGCGCCGGCAAGCGCGCCGAGCGCAAGTGGAATTTGCAGTTCAAGAGGTACTCAGCGGAGTACCCGCTGGAGGCGGCGGAATTCACGCGCTGCGTCGCCGGCCGGCTGCCCGCCGAGCTCGAGGAGAAACTGAAAAATTTTGTCCAGGAAGCGAATCAGAAGGCCGAAACCATCGCCACGCGCAAGGCGTCGCAGAATTTCCTCGACGCGCTGAAGCCGGCGCTGCCCGAGCTGGTCGGCGGCTCGGCCGACCTCACCGGCTCGAACCTGACGATGGCGAAGTGCTCGAGGCCGGTTTTGCATGATTCTTTTTCTGGAAACTATGTCTTCTACGGCGTGCGGGAATTCGGCATGTGCGCGGTGATGAACGGGCTCGCCCTGCACGGCGGCGTGATCCCCTACGGCGGCACCTTCCTGGTGTTCTCCGACTACGCACGCAACGCCCTGCGCCTCGCTGCGCTGATGGGCATCCGTGTGATCTACGTCTTCACGCACGATTCCATCGGCCTCGGCGAGGACGGACCGACGCACCAGCCGATCGAGCACGCGTCGAGCCTGCGCCTGATGCCGAACATGGAGCTCTGGCGGCCGTGCGACACGGTCGAGACCGCGGTGGCGTGGGCGGCGGCGCTGCGCCGAACCAACGGCCCGACCGCGCTCTTGCTGACCCGGCAGAACGTCGCTTTTTGCAAGAGAAGTTCCCTCGAGGGAATCGAGCGAGGGGCCTACGTCCTTTCCGATGCCCCCGGGGCCCTGGCCGTCATCATCGCTACCGGTTCCGAGGTCGGGCTCGCGCTCGAGGCGCAGAAGCAGCTCGCCGCCGCCGGGGTGCCGGTGCGCGTGGTTTCCATGCCCTCGACCAGCGTTTTCGACCGCCAGGACGCCGGCTACCGGAGCTCGGTGCTGCCGCCGCAGCTGCCGAAGGTGGCGGTGGAGGCAGGCGTGACGGATTTCTGGCGCAAATACGTCGGGCTGGAAGGCGCGGTGGTCGGCATCGACCGCTACGGCGAGTCGGCGCCCGCCGGCGACCTGTTCAAGCACTTCGGCTTCACCCCGGAAAACATCGTCAAGGCAGTCAGGAGCATCGTCAAATGATCAAGGTAGCCATCAATGGATTCGGCCGCATTGGCCGCAACATTCTGAGGGCGCATTACGAAGACGGAAAGAAGCACGGCTTGCAGTTCGTCGCCATCAACGACCTCGGCGACGCCAACACCAACGCGCACCTGCTCCGGTACGACACTGCGCACGGCCGCTTCGAGGCGAGCGTCGCGGTGAAGGACAAGGCCCTGGTGGTGAATGGCGACGCCATCCAGGTGGTCGCCGAGCGCGATCCGTCCAAGCTGCCCTGGAAATCGCTCGGCGTCGACGTGGTGCTCGAGTGCACCGGGCTGTTCACCAGCAAGGCCAAGGCCGGCGCGCACCTGCAGGCGGGCGCACGCAAAGTGATCATTTCGGCGCCGGGCGACAAGGACGTCGACCGCACCATCGTCGTCGGCGTCAACCACCAGACGCTCAAGGCCACGGACACGGTGATCTCCAACGCCTCGTGCACCACCAATTGCCTCGCGCCACTGGTCAAGGCGCTGGATGACCGGATCGGCGTAGTTTGCGGCCTGATGAACACCATCCACTCGTTTACCAACGACCAGGTGCTGACCGACGTCTACCACTCCGACCTGCGCCGGGCGCGCGCCGCCGGGCACAACATGATCCCGACCAAGACCGGCGCCGCGGCGGCGGTCGGCCTGGTGCTGCCGCACCTCAACGGCAAGCTCGACGGCTTCTCGATCCGCGTGCCCACCCTCAACGTGTCGATCGTCGATCTCACTTTCGTGGCGAAGAAGCCCACCACGGTGGACGCGGTCAACGCCGCGCTGAAGCAGGCCGCGGACGGCGACCTGAAGGGCATCCTCGAGTACTGCGCCGAGCCGCTGGTGTCGTCGGACTTCAACCACAACCCGGCCAGCTCGATCGTCGACGCCGGCCTGACGCGGGTGTCCGAGGGCACGCTGGTCAAGGTGAGCTCCTGGTACGACAACGAGTGGGGCTTTTCCAACCGCATGCTCGACGCCGCCCTCGCGCTGATGAACGCGAAGTAATGAAGTTCCGGCGCATGTCCGAGGTGGACCTGCGCGGCAAACGGGTGTTCATCCGCGCCGACCTCAACGTGCCCTGCGAAGGCGGGCGCATCACGGACGACACGCGCATCCGCGCTTCCGTGCCGGGCATCCGGGCGGCGCTCGATCAGGGTGCCGCCGTCATGGTGACCTCGCACCTCGGCCGGCCGAAGGAAGGGCAGTTCGATCCGAACGAGTCGCTGGCGCCGATCGCCCGCCGGCTCTCCGAGCTGCTCGAAAGCGACGTGCGGCTCGAGCGCGACTGGCTGGGAGGCGTCGCGGTGGCCCCCGGGGAAGTGGTGATGCTCGAAAACTGCCGCTTCAACGTCGGCGAGAAGAAAGACGATGAAAATCTTTCGAAGAAGGTCGCAGCGCTGTGCGACGTCTACGTCAACGACGCTTTCGGCACCGCGCACCGCGCCGAGGCGACGACGCACGGCGTCGCGCGCTTCGCCAAGGTGGCTTGCGCGGGGCCGCTCATGGCGGCCGAGCTCGACGCGCTGACCCGCTGCCTTTCCAATCCCGCGCGCCCGCTGGTGGCGGTGGTCGGCGGCGCCAAGGTGTCGACCAAGCTTACGGTGCTCGCCGCGCTGGCGAAGAAGGTGGACGCGCTCATCGTCGGCGGCGGCATCGCCAACACCTTCCTCCTCGCCGCCGGCAAGCCGATCGGCAGGTCGCTTGCCGAGCCGGGCCTGGTCGAGGAGGCAAGGCGCATCGCCGCCGCCACCCAGGTGCCGCTGCCGCAGGACGTGGTCGTCGCCGTCGAGGCATCGGCACGCGCGCGCAGCGCCATCAAGGCGCCCGGCGAGGTGCAGGCCGACGAGATGATCCTCGACATCGGCCCGCGCACCGCGGCCGCGTTCGCCGAGCGCCTGAAGGTCGCCGGCACCATCGTGTGGAACGGCCCCGTGGGCCTGTTCGAGGTGGACGCCTTTGCCAAGGGCACGCATGCCATCGGCCGCGCGATTGCCGAGTCGCCGGCGTTCTCCATTGCCGGCGGCGGCGACACGGTCGCCGCGATCCACAAGTTCGGCCTGGAGGGCGGCATCGACTACATCTCGACCGCGGGCGGCGCGTTCCTCGAGTTTCTCGAAGGCAAGCCGCTGCCGGCGGTGGCGGCGCTCGAGGCGAGAGCCGAGCGTTGACGCTCGCGCGCGAATTGAAGCTCGCGAGCGACATCGTCGGCCGCGAGGCGCCGGCGACCGAGGAGCGCATCGATGCGCGCTGGCTGATGGCGTACAGCGCCGGCCTCGGCGAAACAGAATTTCCCCATCCGCTGTTTCCGGTCTGCTACGAGTGGCCGGCGACGCACGAACTGCGCGCGTGTGCCGGGCTGGAACCGCTCAATGCCAGGCTGGTGCACGCGCAGCACGACCTCACGATCCACCGGCAACCGAGAGCGGGCGAAACGCTGAGCATCGCGGCCAAAGTGGCCGCGGCGGTGCAGCGCAAGCCCGGGGCCTATGTCGTGTTCCGCATCGTCGCGCGCGACGCGTCGGGCGCGCCGGTGAGCAGCACCGACTTCGGCGTGCTTTACCGCGGCGTTCCGCTCGAGGGCGGCAATCGCAGCCTCGAGCCCCTCGCCGACCCGGCAGCGCCGGCGCAGCCGCTGGCGCCCGTCGGCGAGATCGCGGTGGCGGCCACGGCGGCGCACGTCTACACCGAGTGCGCGCGCATCTGGAATCCGATCCATACCGACGTCGCCTACGCGCGCGCCGCCGGCCTGCCCGGAATCATCCTGCACGGCACAGCGACTCTTGCGTATTCTGTTTCTTGCATTCTCAGGAAATTCAAGATCGATCCGGTGCGGCGCGTGCGCTGCCGGTTCACCGGCATGGTGCTGATGCCGTCGCGTCTTCAGGTTTTTGCTTCTGCGGAAGACAAGCACGTCGCGTTCGAGATCCGCAACGATCGCGGCGAGACGGTCATCGAGCGCGGCCGGATCGGTTAAACTCAAGTCGGCATGCTGCGCAGTACCAAGATCGTCGCAACCCTAGGTCCATCCTCGAGCGAGCCCGCGGTGCTCGAGCGCATGGTGCGCGCCGGCGTCGACGTGGTGCGGCTGAATTTCTCCCACGGCACCGCCGCGGACCACCAGAAGCGCGCCGCGCTGGTGAGGGAGATCTCCTCCAGGGTCGGCCACACGGTGGCGATCATGTGCGACCTGCAGGGCCCGAAGATCCGCGTCGGCAAGTTCAAGGAGGGCAAGACGGTCCTGGAGAAGGGCCAGCGCTTCGTGCTCGACGCCGGAATCGAGATCGGCGACCGCGACCGCGCCGGCCTCGACTACAAGGAGCTGCCGCGCGACGTCGAAGCCGGCGCGGTGCTGCTGCTCGACGATGGCAAGATCGTGCTCGACGTCACCGACGTGCGCGGCGAGGAGGTGCATACGGTGGTGCGCCACGGCGGCGTGCTGTCGAACAACAAGGGCATCAACCGCCAGGGCGGCGGCCTGACCGCGCCGGCGCTTACGGCGAAGGACATGGAGGACATCAAGACTGCGGCCAAGCTGCAGTGCGACTACCTCGCGGTGTCGTTCCCGAAGACCGGCGCCGACATGTACATGGCGCGGGAGCTGATGCGCGCCGCCGGGGGCAAGGCCTTCCTCATCGCCAAGATCGAGCGCGCCGAGGCGGTGACGGAGGCCGCGCTGATCGACATCATGCGTGGCTCCGACGGCATCATGGTGGCGCGCGGCGACCTGGCGGTCGAGGTCGGCGATGCGTCGGTGCCGGCGCTGCAGAAGAAGATGATCCGCCTGGCGCGCGAGCACAACAAGCTCACCATCACCGCGACGCAGATGATGGAGTCGATGATCTCGAGCCCGGTGCCGACGCGCGCCGAGGTGTCCGACGTGGCGAACGCGGTGCTCGACGGCACCGACGCGGTGATGCTCTCGGCCGAGACCGCGAGCGGCCAGTACCCGGTGGAGGTCATCGAGGCGATGCACCGCATCTGCGCCGAGGTGGAGCAGACGCAGCCGGTCAACCTGGAGCGCGAGTTCCTCGACCGCGTGTTCACCCGCGTCGACCAGTCGATCGCCATGGCGGGGCTGTTCACGGCCTTCCACCTCAAGGTCAAGGCCATCGCCACGCTGACCGAGTCGGGCTCGACCGCGCTGTGGATGAGCCGCCTGAACTGCGGCGTGCCGATCTACGCCCTCACCGCGCACACCGCGACGCGCTACCGCTGCGCGCTGTTCCGCGACGTGTTCCCGCTGATGGTGAAGTACGTCGGCCACGACCGCGACGAGCTGATACGCGAGGCGGAGAAGGTGCTGGTCGAGAACCAGGCGGTGAAGGAAGGCGACCTGATCGTCCTCACCTTCGGCGAGCCGATCGGCAAGGCCGGCGGCACCAACACCATGAAGATCGTCAAGATCGGAGAGCGCCTCTCGTCATGACCAATCTCAATCTTCCCCCGCTCGCCTCGCGTTTCGTCGATGTCGAGAATCTGCCCTGGGAAAAGACCCGCTATCCCGGCATCGAGCAGAAGACGCTTCTCATGGACAAATCGACCGGCCTGCTCACCGCGCTGATGCGCATGGCGCCCGGCGCAAGACTCCCCGACCATGAGCACGTGAAGATCGAGCAGACCTACGTGCTCGAAGGCAGCCTGGTCTGCCCGGAGGGCGAATGCCACGCCGGCCAGTACGTCTGGCGCCCCGCCGGCAGCCGCCACCATGCCTGGGCCGGACCCAAAGGCGGCCTGTTCCTCGGCATCTTCCAGATGCCGAACAAGTTCTTCCAGCCGGACGGGCGCGTCACCGACGCGCTCGGCAACGACTGGGACGCGAACTGGGGCGCGGCGCTGAACAAGCGGTGAGCGAGAAGCGCATCGGCATCATCATGCACGGCGTCACCGGACGCATGGGCATGAACCAGCACCTGATCCGCTCGATCCTCGAGATCCGCAAAGCGGGCGGCGTCGCGCTGAAAGACGGCAGGCGCGTCATGCCCGACCCGATCCTGGTGGGGCGCAACGCGGCGAAGGTCGAGGAACTGGCGAACAAGCACGGCGTCGAGCGCTGGAGCGCCGATTTGGACGAGGCCCTGCAAAGCCGGAGCGATTCCGTGTTCTTCGATGCCGCATCCACGCAGCTGCGGCCGAAGCTCATCAAGCGCGCCATCGCCGCCGGCAAGCACGTCTACTGCGAGAAGCCGGTGGCGATGACGCTCGCCGAAGCGGTGGACCTCTACAAGGCGGCGAAGAAGGCGAAGGTTAAGCACGGCGTGGTGCAGGACAAGCTGTGGCTGCCGGGAATGCTCAAACTCGCCAAGCTGCGCGAGCAAGGCTTTTTCGGAAAAATCCTCTCGGTACGCGGAGAGTTCGGCTATTGGGTTTTTGAAGGAGACCGCCAACCTGCACAGCGCCCCTCGTGGAACTACCGCAAGCAGGACGGCGGCGGCATCATCCTCGACATGCTGTGCCACTGGCGCTACGTGCTCGACAACCTGTTCGGCGAGGTGAAGGCGGTGAGCTGCCGCGGCGCGACCCACATCCCGCATCGCTGGGACGAGAACGGCCGCAAGTACCAGGCGACCGCGGACGACGCCGCCTACGCGACTTTCGAGCTCGCCGGCGGCGCAATTGCGCACTTCAATTCTTCCTGGACGGTGCGCGTGCGGCGCGACGACCTGCTCACCCTGCAGGTCGACGGCACCCAGGGGAGCGCCGTGGCCGGTCTGCGCCGCTGCTTGATCCAAAGCTATGCAAAGACGCCGAAGCCGGTGTGGAACCCCGACATTCCCCAGCCGATCGATTTCTTCCAGGGCTGGGAGGAAATGCCGGACGACAACGCCGACAACGCCTTCAAGGCGCAATGGGAGCTTTTCCTGCGCCACGTCGCTGGCGAAGGCGCGTTCCGCTGGAACCTGCTCGAAGGCGCGAAAGGCGTGCAGCTCGCCGAGCTGGGGCTGAAGAGCTGGCGGCAGCGCAAGTGGCTGGACGTGCCGCGGCTCAAGCCATGAAGCTGAAGGCGCTCGGCCGCTTTGGCCTGGAAGCCGATCGCTTCGACGCGCCTTTCCAGGAGATCTGGGACGGGTTCTTCGCCGGCCAGGTGCTGGTGTTCCGCTCCCTGCAGCTCGCGCCATCGGGGTTTCTTTCCTTTGCCGGAAAATTCGGCAAACCCGAGCCGCACGTGATCGACCAGTTCCATCATCCCGAGCACGCCGACATCCTGATCCTGTCGAACGTGGAGAAGGACGGCAAGCCGACCGGCCTCGCCGACGCCGGCACCTACTTCCACACCGACTACTCGTACCTGGCGATGCCGGCGCGCGCCACGATGCTCTACTCGCTGCAGGTCCCGAGCCGGGGCGGCGACACGCTGTTCGCGGACCAGTACGCGGCCTATGACGATTTGCCCTCTTCGATGAAGGACCGGATCGCGCCGCTTGTTGCGCTGCATCACTACGGCAACCGCGACGACCTCGACAAGGGCTCGCGCAGCGTCGCCTCGGTGCTGACCGCCGAGCAGGAGGAAAAGCTGGCCTGGGTGCGCCATCCCGTGGCGCGCCGCCACCCGATCACCGGGCGCACCGCGCTGTACTCCGTGTCGGGCAGTTCCTTCGGCATCGAGGGCATGCCCCGGGACGAGGCAGTGGAACTGCTCGACGAGCTCAAGGGCCACGCCACGCAGGAGAAATACCAGCTGCGGCTCAAGTACGGGGTGGGCGACCTGGTGATCTGGGACAACGCGTCGCTTTTGCACTCGGCGACGCTCACCGACCCCGCCGACCCGCGTACACTGTGGCGTATCACCCTCAAGGAGGAGAGGACATCATGAAGAAGCTGATTTTCGCTGCCGTTGCCGCTGCACTGGCGCTGCCCGCCGCCGCGCAGACCACGCTCAACGGCGCGTCCCAGTTCAGCGACGAGCACGCCTTCACCAAGGCGATGACCAGATTCGAGGAGCTGGTGAAGAAATACTACGGCAAGCCGGTCAACTTCGTGCTGCACAAGAACAGCGCGCTCGGCCTGGAGAAGCAGTACTTCGAGTACATGGCGCAGGGCAAGGCGGTCGACTACGCCATCGTCTCGCCGGCGCACATGTCGACGTTCTCGCGCGCCGCGCCCTTCATCGATGCGCCGTTCCTGTTCCGCGACCTCGCCCACTGGAACAAGGTGCTCGAGGCCGATGTGCTCAAGCCGGTCGCCGACGAGATCAACCAGAAAGCCGAGGTGATGCTGATCGGCTACGCCGGCGGCGGCACGCGCAACATCTTCGTCAACAAGCCGGTGAGGAACCTGGCAGAGATCAAGGGCCTCAAGGTGCGGGTGCAGGGCGCGCCGATCTGGAGCCGCACTTTCACCGCCGCCGGCATGGCGCCGACGGTAATCGCCTACAACGAGGTGTACAACGCGATCCAGAACAACGTCATCGCCGCTGGCGAAAACGAGGCCGCCGGCGTCGAGCAGATGAAGTTCTTCGAGGTCGCGCCGCACCTGTCGATGACGCAGCACGCCATCACCATCCGGCCGCTGTGCTTCTCGACCAAGACCTTCAACAAGCTGCCCAAGGACCTGCAGGCCGCGGTGCTCAAGGCCGGCAAGGAAGCCGGCAAGTACGGCCGCGACATCGAGTCGAGCGAGGATGAGCAGAAGCTTGTGGCGATGGAGAAGGCCGGAAAACTCAAACGCGTGCCGTTCGCCGACCGGGCGCAGATGAAGAAGCTGGTCGACCCGGTGATGGCGGCCTACGCCAAGGAGATCGGCGCCGAGCAGCTGCTGGCGAAGATCAACGCGATTAAATAGACGGGAATATTGGAGAGCAACAGCGGCGCTTACGCGCCGCTTTTTTTGTGTTGAGAAAAATCACCTATTGGTACGGCAGGCTGCTGACCGGGCTGCTCGCCTTCTCCGTCGCCATCCTCATCATCCCGGTCAGCCTGCAGATCTTTTCGCGCTACACGGATCTGATCCCGTCCTATATCTGGCCCGACTCGTGGTTGGCGAGCTCCGCGCGCTCCCGATACGTGCCGAGTCCGTGCGATGTCAGGACGCTGGCGAGCCTGCGGCTGCGATCGGCCAGGTCCGCGGCGCGGAGG
>CAZNVH010000058.1:0-6019 GCA_964576525.1 uncultured Enterobacteriaceae bacterium | reverse complement strand
TGCGCCGAGCTTGAAATCCACCGAGCCGCGCATCAGCACGCCGTTCTTCTGCATCAGCGCGGGCAGCACCTTCTCGCCCATGATGCGCGAGATGGTGTCGTCGTTGCCGTAGGCCACCGCGCCGGTCGCCGCCGGCAGGTTTTTCGACTTGATGGTGCGGATCACCTTGTCGAACATGTAGCCTTCGTCGGAGGTGTTGCGGAAGGCAAACTGGAAATTCGCCACCAGCTTGGGCGCCGAGGAGGCCATCGCCATGATCACCACGCCGCTGCGGTCGGCGGCCGGCGCCGCGACCTGCACCTGCCCGGAGCTGAACGGCCCAATGACCGCGAGCACCTTGTCGTCCTCGGCGAGCTTGCGCAGGCCCACCACCGTCTGTCCGGGGTTGCCCGCGGTGTCGAAGGTGATGTAGCGCAGTTTCTTGCCGTTGACGCCGCCGGCGGCGTTGATCTCGTCGACCGCGATGCGCGCCGCGATTTCGTTGGTGCGCGAGAGACTCACGAAGGGCCCGGTCTCGGCGGTGAGATAACCCAGGACCAGCTCGCTCTGGGCAAGAGCCGGGGCTGCGGCGATCGACAGCGCAGCGGCGAGCAGCAGATTGCGTTTCATCGGGATCCTCCTCCAAGGTAAGCGGCAACCAGGCGCCCGTCGGAGAGCAGCGTCTGCGGCCGGTTTTCCATCACGATAACACCGAGCTCCATCACGTAGGCGCGCGCGGCGATGCGCAGCGCCTGCCGCGTGTTCTGCTCCACCAGCAGCAGGGCGAGGCCGCCGCGGTTGAGCTCGACAAGCAGCCGGAACAGTTCCTGCACCAGAATCGGGCTCAGGCCGAGCGAGGGCTCGTCGAGCAGCAACAGCCGGGGGCGGGCGAGCACGCCGCGGCCGATGGCGAGCATCTGCTGCTCGCCGCCGGAGAGCACCGAGGCGGGCAGGTGGCGGCGCGCGCCGAGGTTGGGAAAGCGCTCGTAGAGGGTCCCGATCTCGGCGCGCACGGCGGCCGTGTCGCGCCGCAGGTATGCGCCCATCTGCAGGTTCTCCTCGACCGACAGGCTCATGACGATGCGGCGGCCTTCGGGGACCAGGGAGAGGCCGGCCGCGATCCGCTCCTGCGGCGGCCTGGAGGCGAAGTTCTTCTTGTTGATGCGCACGGGTCCTTCGGCGGGCACAACGCCGAGGATCCCTTTCAGGAGCGAGCTCTTGCCGGCGCCGTTGGCGCCGAGCACCGCGACGATCTCGCCTTCGGCGACCGACAGGCTCGCGCCGCGCACCGCGTGCACGCGGCCGTAGCGCACCGACAGGGCGTCGACCTCAAGCAAGCTCTTCGGTCCCGAGATAGGCTTCTCGCACTCGCGCATCGGCATGGATTTCGCCGGTGGCACACTCTGCGATCTTGCAGCCGAAATTGAGCGCCACCACCCGCGGACACAGGCGGCCGACGAATTGCATGTCGTGCTCGACCACCACCAGCGTCACCCCGCGGCGCGCGATCACCTCCAGCGCCTGGTGCAATGCCTCGGTCTCGGACGGGTTAAGTCCGGCGGCGGGCTCATCGAGCAGCAGCACGCTTGGATCGGCAAGCAGTGCGCGCACCAGTTCGACGCGCTTCTGGATGCCGTAGGGCAGCGAGCCGGCGGCTTCGTCGGCGTAGGCCTCAAGCCCCGCTTCGGCGAGCGCGGCGCGTGCCTCGGCGCGCCAGCGGTTGGTGCGGCCGAAGCCTACCGGCTGCAGCATCGAGACCAGGCCCGGAGCGCGCGCGTACTGCGCGATCATTACGTTCTCGATCACCGAGAGGTGCGCCATCAGGCGGATGTTCTGGAAGGTGCGCGCCAGCCCGCGGCGGATGCGATGGCGAGAGGGCAGGCCGGTGATGTCATTCCGCTCGAGAAAAATCTCGCCGGAATCGACCGGATAGACGCCGGTGATGAGGTTGAACACGGTGGTTTTGCCGGCGCCGTTGGGACCAATCAGCGCCAGGCGCTCGCCGCGCTCGACACCGAAGGAAAGATCGTCGATGACCTTCAGGCCGCCGAAGCTCTTGGAGAGATTCCTTATTTCGAGAACCATGACCGTTTCAGGATCACGCCCTGCGGCCGCAGCGACATGATGGCGATGATCAGGCAGGAGAAGATGACGTAGCGCCACGCGGCGCTGCCGCGCAGCAACTCGGGCAGCAGCGTGAATACCGCGGCGCCCAGCAGCGGGCCGTAAACCGTCTGCGTGCCGCCCAGCAGCACGTAGAGCACGATGTAGATCGAAAACAGCACGCCGTAGTTCTGCGCCTCGACGTAATTGAAATGATGCACGTACAGGCCGCCGGCGAGGCCCGCAAGCGCGGCGCCTGCGGTGAAGGCCGCGCTCTGCAGGCCGCGCACCGAAAGTCCCATCAGGTCGGCGGCGCGCTCGTCGTCGCTCACCGCGGTGACGCTGATGCCGAAGCGCGTGCGGAAGGTAAGGAACACCAGCACGATCACCGCCAGCGCGAAGGCGGCCACTACCGAGAAACCAATGTGCGCCGGCACCGGGTAGCCCGAGGCGCCGCCGACCACGTTGAGGTTGAGAATGATCCCCTGTACCAGCTGGTTGAGCGCAAAGGTTGCGAGCGCGAGGTAGATGCCGCGGGTGCGCAGGATCGGGAAGGCCACCAGCCAGCCGACCAATCCGGCGACCGCCGAGCCGGCGAGCGCGGCAGGCACGGGATGGATGGAGAAGGCATTCGAGCAGTAACCTGCACTGTAGGCCCCGATTGCCACGAACGCCGCCACGCCGAGATTGAGCTGGCCCGCGACCATCGGCAGGAACGCCGCGTAGGCGAGGATGGCGTTGATGGCCAGCAGCACCAGCACGCTTTCGAGGTAGCCGCTCATCACATCCTCTGCTGGCGGATGACGCCGCCGAGCAGCCCGGTCGGGCGCACGAACAGGATCGCGAGCAGCAGGCCGTAGACGCAGATATCGACCGTGCGCGCGCCGAACCAGTGAATGGAGAAAGTTTCGACGATGCCGATCAGCAGTCCGCCAAGGATCGCGCCCCAGATATTGCCCATGCCGCCCACCACCATCGCCGAAATGCCCTTCAGGGCGATTTCCTCGCCCATGAACGGGCTCGCCTGCTGGTAGTTCACCGCGAACAGGAATCCGCTCAGCGCGGTGAACAGCCCGCCGACGAGAAACACCACCGGCACGACGCGCCCGACCGGAACTCCGAGCAGCGCCGCGGTGTCGGGGTCCTCGGCAATGGTGCGCAGACCGCGCCCGGTCCTGGTTTTCTTCAGGAGAATATTCAGGGAGGCGACCGCGAGCACGGCGCAGGCCAGGCCGATGAGCTGCGGCACCGCGATAACCGTAGACCCGAGCCGCCAGCTCACCGTCTCGAACGGCAGCGGCACGCGTTGCTGGTCCGAGCCCCAGACGACGAGCACCAGGTTCTCAAACAGGATCAGGAACGCCATCGAGGTCACCAGCGGCACGAAATGCTCGGAGCGGCTCATCAGGCGGTAGGTGAAGCGCTCGACCACCAGCGCCAGCAATCCGCCCGAAGCGATCGCGAGCAGCGCGGCGATCGGCCAGGGGACGCCCGATTTCAGGAGGAACCAGGTCAGCATCCCGGCGACCATGAACAGGCCGGGGATGCTGAAGTTGAGGAAGTTGAGCACGCCGATGGCGAGGGTGAACGCCACCGCGACCAGCGCGTACACGCTGCCCAGCATCAGCCCGTTGACGATCTGCTGCTCAAGCATGATTCGACATATGGGCCACTACCTGCTCGGAGCCGTCGAGCAGCTGCTCAAGGAAGCGCTTGGCATGGCGGAATGAATCTTTCGAAACTTTCCGGAAAAACAGGTCGTTGACGCGCCGCACTTCCGGCACCACCTTATGGATGCGCCGCCGGCCGGCGGCCGTTACGCTCATCAGCGTGCTGCGCGAGTCGTGCGGATTGCGTCGCTTCGCGAGCAGGCCGCGCTCGATCAGGCGCCGCGACTCGCCGGTAATGAAGGCGCTGGTGACGCGCAGGTTGCGCGCCAGCGAGCGCACCGTGATCCCGGTCGCACCCTGCAGGTAAGCGACGGTGATCAGCAGCGTGTACTGCGGTCCGGTAAGCCCGATGCGCCTGCCGAAGAACGCCCGTACGTGCCGCAGCCGTTCCTCGACCAGCAGCAGACGATAGATGAGGCGGCGGAATTCGACATCGCTACCCTGGACCAGCAGCGCCCGCCGCGTAATGGTCAGCGGCGGGTGGTAGCCGCGCTTCAAGCGTCCACGTACCGCGTGTCGCTCAGCAGGTGCTCCTCGACCGGGATGTGCAGCGAGTCGTGCACTGTGTTGTAGAACTTCCAGAAGCCGACCACGCAGGCCAGCTCCACAATCTGCGGCGGCGTCAGATGTTTTTTCAGATCATCCAAAATCCGAGTTGGTACGTTCGAAGGATCTGTCGACGCCACGCGCACGTATTCGAAGCAGGCGGCTTCCATCAGGTTCGCGGGCCGGTAGTCGTCGTCCAGGATCTTGAGCATATCGTCCTGCGACAGCCCCCAGCCCTCGGCGCCCTCCTTGGGGCGCATCAGCATGTTGCAGCTATGCGCCGTGCAGTACGCGCAGCCGTTGGTCTTGCAGGCCACGGCGGCGAGCTTGCGTTTGAGGAACTGGTCGAGCGTCGAGCTCGGGTCGCGCATGACGTTGCTGTTGAGGCGGAACAGCGTCTCGGCGATCTCGGGGCGATACGCATACAACTTGAGCGCGTTGGGCAGGAAGCCCATGCGCTTCACGTAGGGCTCGACCACGGCGCGCAGGCGCTCGATGACCACCTCGTCGGGGAGGTAGGGAATGAACGGTTCCTCGACTTTGGTGAAACGCGGTTCCGGCATGTTCACAGGTAGTCTCCCAGGTTCACTTTCCCCCAGTGCTTCGGGAAGCTGCGGATGAAGTCCTTCGGATCGTGGCGCGACTTGATGGTGGCGTCGATGCCGATCTTGCCGACGGTGCGCCAGAACGGGTCACTCGCGAGCGGCTGCGCCGATGGGTCGTAGGGCGAGCCACGCGTGTGCGGCACAATGATGACGTCGCGCGCCGGATCGCAGCGCGTGGCGATGGCGTAGTACACGTCGGCCGGATCGTCGAGGTTGGTGTCCGGGCTCACCGCGACCACCATCTTGGTGTTGAGCCAGGGCGAGCCCATGGCGAGCATCAGCGCGTCGTTCACCATGCCCTCGCGCGCATAGTCGAACTGCAGGATGCACGACAGCGCCGCGCCCCAGGTGGGGAAACGCACGTCCTTCACCGCGAGGCCCATTTCGGTGAGCCGGTTATAGAGCATCGCCTCGTGGCACAGCCTCGGCAGCGGCTGATGGTCGGTGTCAGGGCAGGTCTGATGGTTGCGCACGATCGGCCGGTCGGCGCGCATCGTCATCGCGGTGAGCGTGAACTCGGGAAGCTTCGAGGTCTTGGGCAGGTAGTAGCCCGACGGCCCGACCGACACGCCGACGTCCTGCAAGCCCTTGAGGTCCACATAACCCTCGACCACGATCTCCGCCTGCGCCGGCACGCGCATGTCGAGCGTCTCGCAGGGCACCATCTCGATGTCCTGGTCCATGATGGTGCCGACCATCTCGAGCTCGCCCCACATGTCCATGTGCAGCCCCGAGTAGTTGGCCATGATCTCGTACGCCGGGTGCAGTCCGAACACGATCACGAACGGCATGCGGTCGTGGCCGAGTTCGCGGTACTTGCGCATTATCGCGTGCGTGTGCGGCGTGACGAAACTCGGCAGGCCGCTGCGCGGCCCGGACACGATGGTGCCGGCGTGCGAGGTGTTGTGGAACCCGGTTTCCGGATCCACCACCATGTTCATCGCGGTGACGTAGGGCTGCGTTTCCTGCTCGCTGTGGATCGGGATCGGCAGTTTGGTCCAGTCGACGTCGCTTCCCTTGAACCTTTTCTCCTTCACCGGCCCGTCGGCGACATTGACAAAGCCGCGCGGCGGGCGGCGCAAGCGGTAGGCGAGGGTGCGCAGATAATCCTCGCGG
>CAZNVH010000057.1:0-29227 GCA_964576525.1 uncultured Enterobacteriaceae bacterium | reverse complement strand
GATGCTTGGCGGCATCGATCGCCTTCCTGACTTCCGCAATACGGGAAACCACCCCGGTCGAAGTCTCGTTGTGCACCACGCACACGGCCTTGATGCGCTGGTCCGCGTCGGCGCGCAGCTTTTTCTCGATCGCCTCCGGGTCGGCGCCGCGGCGCCAGTCGGCGGCGATGAACTCGACTTCCAGCCCGAGTTTCGCGGCCATCTTCTGCCACAGCGTGGCGAAGTGGCCGGTCTCGTACATCAGCACGCGGTCGCCCGGCGACAGCGTGTTGGCGAGCCCCGCTTCCCAGGCGCCGGTGCCCGAGGCGGGATAGATCACCACCTCGCCCTGCGTGCTCTTGAACACGCGCTTCATTCCTGCGAGCACTTCCTTGCCGAGCGCCGCGAACTCGGGCCCGCGGTGGTCCATGGTCGGGAAGTCGATCGCGCGCAGCACGCGGTCGGGCACGTTGGTCGGTCCCGGGATCTGCAGGAAGTGGCGGCCGGCGCGTCGGGTCATTGGGGTATTCTACCTTCGGCCCCTATGAACGCTCCCTTGATCCCGGTCAGGTTTGCCCGAGCCGAGCAGTCGTCGCTGGCCGCGCGGCTGCGCAAGGAGCTGGACGCCGAGATCCTTTTCGATGCCGCCAGCCGCGGCCGCTACTCGACCGACGCCTCCATCTACCAGGTCGAGCCGATCGGCATCGTTGTGCCGCGCAGCGAAGAAGCCGCGCGTGCGGCGATCGCCATTGCCGCCCAAGAGCGCGTGCCGCTCCTGCCGCGCGGCGCCGGCAGCTCGCAGTGCGGTCAGGCAGTCGGCGCCGCCCTAGTCATCGATCACACCAAGTACCTGAACAGAATTATTGAAATAAACATCGAAAAGAGAATCGCGGTCGTGCAACCCGGCGTGGTGCTCGATGCCCTCAATGCGGCGTTGCGCAAGCACGGCCTGTGGTTCCCGGTGGACGTTTCCACCAGCGCGCAGGCGACCCTCGGCGGCATGGCGGGCAACAACTCCTGCGGCTCGCGCTCGATCGTCTACGGCAACATGGTGCACAACGTCCTGGCGATCGATGCGGTGACCGCAACCGGCGCGCGATGGCGCTTTGGCCCGATGGCGGATGCTCGGGGCGAATACGGGGATTTTGTAAAGAAACTCCTCTCGCTTTACGAGCGCGAAAAGGGCGAGATCGAAGCGCGCTTCCCGAAGGTCCTGCGCAAGGTCGCGGGCTACAACCTCGATCACCTCGGTCCGCCGCACGCCAATGCGGCGCACCTGCTGGTCGGCTCCGAAGGCACGCTCGCATACTCCGAGCGGCTGCATCTCAAGCTCGCGCCGCTGCCCGCGAACCGCGTCCTCGGGGTTTGCCACTTCCCGAAGTTCCGCACCGCGATGGAGCTCACGCAGCACATCGTGAAGCTGGGCCCCTCGGCGGTCGAGCTCGTCGACCGCACCATGATCGGCCTCGCGCGCGAGATCCCGGCGTTCGAGAGGACTGTCAACGCTTTCATTCAGGGTGATCCCGATGCAATCCTTCTCGTCGAGTTTTCAGGAGAAGATTTTTCTACGGAAAGGAAAAAGCTGAAGGACCTGGTGCAGCTGATGGCCGACCTCGGCTTGCCCGGCAGCGTAGTTGAAGTTACGGACGAAAAACTTCAAAAACAAATCTGGGACGTGCGCAAGGCAGGCTTGAACATCATGATGTCGATGAAAGGCGACGGCAAGCCGGTTTCCTTCATCGAGGACTGCGCCGTGCCGCTCGAGCACCTGGCGGAATACACCGAGCGCCTGACGCGCGTATTCGAGAAGCACGGCACGCGCGGCACCTGGTACGCGCATGCGTCGGTGGGCACGCTGCACGTGCGCCCGGTGCTGGACATGCGGCGCGACGGCGCCGAGAAGATGCGCGCCATCGCCGAGGAAGCCTGCGCCATGGTCAAGGAGTACAAGGGCGCCTACTCCGGCGAGCACGGCGACGGCCTGGTGCGCTCCGAGTGGATCGCGCCGTTCTTCGGGCCGCGGCTCACCGCGGCGCTCGGCGAGATCAAGTCCTGGCTCGACCCGCAGGGACTGATGAACCCGGGAAAGATCGTCAACCCGACGCGCATGGACGACCGCAGCCTGTTTCGCTTCAAGCCGGGCTACGCGGCGCGCCCACCGACGCCGATGCTCGACTGGAGTGAATGGGAAGTGGGCGCGGAGGACCGAGGGGGCGGGTTCGCCAAGGCGGTCGAGATGTGCAACAACAACGGCCACTGCCGCAAGTTCGACGCCGGCACCATGTGCCCGTCGTACCGCGCGACGCTGGACGAAGTGCACCTGACGCGCGGCCGCGCCAACACGCTGCGCCTCGCGCTGTCGAACCAGATTCCTCTTGCGGAAGCCAAGGACGCGCTCGACCTGTGCGTATCGTGCAAGGGCTGCAAGCGCGAGTGCCCGACCGGCGTCGACATGGCGCGCATGAAGATCGAGTTCACCGCGCACTACAAGGCGCGCCACGGCCTTAGCGCCCGCGACCGTGCCATCGGCTACCTGCCGCGCTACGCGCCATGGGCAGGGAGCGTGGCGCCGCTCGCAAACGCCGCATCAGGTTTTTTCAAGGACCTGCTTGGCTTCTCCCCGAAACGGGAACTGCCGAAGTGGCGCACCGACTACTTCAAGGATCAGGGCGCGGCCGACGGCGACGTGGTGCTGTTCGTCGATACCTTCAACCGCTACTTCGAGCCGCAGAACGCCCGCGCGGCGCTCAAGGTGCTCGAGGCGGCGGGCTACCGCGTGCACGCGCCGCGCGGCCTGTGCTGCGGCCGGACTTTTCTTTCGGTCGGCATGGTGGACCAGGCGAAGCACGAAGCCGCGAAGATGCAGGCCGCGCTCGCGCCGTACGCCGAGCGCGGTGTTCCGATCGTCGGCCTGGAGCCGTCCTGTCTGTTTACGCTACGCGACGAATTTCCCGTCATGGGGTTCGACAAGCTGGCCCGAAGCGCGCTGCTCTTCGAGGAGTTCCTGGCGAGCAACCCGGGCAAGCTCAAGTTGAAGGAGATGGCGGGGGAGGCGCTGCTGCACGGGCATTGCCACCAGAAGGCCTTCGATGTCATGCCTGCGGTGGAGGAGGTGCTCGGCATGATTCCGGGACTGAAAGTGTCCACGGTGCAGACAAGCTGCTGCGGCATGGCGGGGAGCTTCGGCTACGAGGCGGAGCACTACGACGTGTCGATGAAAATGGCCGAGCTTTCGCTTCTCCCTTCCATCCGCAAAGCCTCGACCGGAACGCTGCTCGTCGCCGACGGCACGAGCTGCCGGCACCAGATCGCCGACGGGGCGGGCCGGGAGGCCTTGCACGTCGCGCGCGTGCTCGCCCAAGCGCTAAGCAGTTGATTGGGTGGGAGTGTGGGGTAAAAAATACTCGCATAAATATTCGCATAAAAGTGTCGTATTTATCAATTAGTATATATGTTAATCAATATGTTATGATAATTAATAATTCGCATATAGATTCGCATATTTGTGTACGATTCCGTCCGCCAGTTCGAGCCCTTGCTGCCGACGCTGGCACACCCGGACCTGGAGGCGCTCGCCGAGGATCTGTCGGCCAGAGCGCGGGAGCTGAAGGGGTTGGTGCATCCGGCGACGGCGGCGCAGATCGCGGAGCTGCTGCGCGGGGTGAATTCGTACTACTCGAGCCGCATTGAGGGACAGCACACGCACCCGCGCGAGATCGAGCGCGCGCTGCGGAAGGACTTCGACAAGGCGCCGGACAAGGCGCGGCTGCAACGCCTGGCGGTGGCGCACATCGACACGCAGAAGGAGATGGAGTCCTGGCTCGCGGTCAATCCGGAGGCGGCGGTCTACTCTGCGGCATTCCTGAAACAACTGCACAAGAGCTTCTACGGGAAGCTTCCGCCCGAGGACAGGACCACGAAGGAAGGCGATGTCGTCGTGCCGGGTGAACTGCGAAAGCGAGACGTCGAGGTCGGAAGGCATGTGCCGCCCAAGTGGGGCACAGTCGCTAAGTTTCTTGCGCAAGTAGAGCAGGCGTACGGTTCGGTGCGAGGCGCAACGAGCCAATTGATCGCTCTTGCCTGCGCCCATCACCGTCTTGCATGGGTGCACCCGTTCCGCGACGGCAACGGCCGCGTGATGCGGCTGCAGTCGCAGGCGGCGCTGATCCGTCAGGGAGCGGGAAGCGGGTTGTGGGCGGTGTCGCGGGGCTTCGCGCGCGAGGTGCAGGCCTACCATGATCGGCTTTCCGATGCGGATCAGCCGCGACAGGGCGACCTGGACGGACGCGGCAATCTTTCGGAAAAGGGCCTTGTCGCGTTTGCGAGGTACTTCCTCGAGACCTGCCTCGACCAGGTGACGTTCATGTCGGAGCTGCTGCAGTTAGAGGATCTGCGGCCGCGCATGCGGGCCTACCTCAAGCTGCTCGCGGAGACCGAGAGCGATATCCGGATCGAGGCGGAGCCGGCGCTCTACCATGTGTTCCTGGCCGGATCGGTCAGGCGGGGCGAGTTCAAGCAGATGACGGGCCTGGGCGCGCGGGTTGCGGACAAGGTGATCGCGGCGATGCTGAAGAAGGAGCTGCTGGTCTCGGACACGCCGAAAGGCCCGGTGAGGGTCGGCCTGCCGCTGGACGCGCTCGCGTTCTACTTCCCGCGGCTCTACCCGGAAGCGGCAGGCTAGGACGCTGCGACCGCGCTGAGCACCGGGTCTAGCGTCGACTCCAAGCGAAGAGCGCGACGCCGCCCGCGATCATCGCCAGGCATAGCCACTGGCCCATGGTGAAACCGAGGGCGAGCAGGCCGATGAAGGCGTCAGGCTCGCGGAAGAACTCGGTGACGAAGCGCAAGCTGCCGTAGCCGAGCAGGAACATCGCCGACAGCTGGCCGCGCGGCCGCGGCTTGGAGGAGAACCACCACAGGAAGGCGAACAGCACCAGGCCTTCCAGCGCGAACTGGTAGAGCTGCGAGGGATGGCGCGGCAGTTCGCCCGCCCCCGGGAACACCATGCCCCAGGGGACATCGGTCACGCGCCCGGGCAGCTCGCCGTTGATGAAATTGCCCATGCGCCCGGCGGCGATGCCCGGCGCAATGAGCGGCGAGCCGAAATCCATCAGCCGCCACCAGTCGACCTTGTGGCGCCGCGCAACGAAGGTCATGGCAAGCATCACGCCGAGCAGCCCGCCGTGGAACGCCATCCCGCCCTGCCAGATATAGAGGATCTCGATCGGGTGCGCGAAGTAGTAGTCGGGCTTGTAGAACAGGACGTAGCCGAGGCGCCCGCCGAGGATCACGCCGATGACGACGGCGAACAGCAGGTCGTCGAGCTGGTCGCGGGTGATCGGCGCGAGCCCCTGTTTGATGCGCCGCAGGCCGAGCCACCAGCCGGCGGCGAAGCCGAACAGGTACATCAGCCCGTACCAGCGCACCGCCAGCGGCCCGATCGAGAACGCGATCGGGTCGATATTGGGGTGAACCAACATTAGAATTCGATTAGAGCACAGGAGAAACGACGCATGGCGTACAACCGGCGCAGCCGCCTGATCACCGCAGGCGTGGCGCGTTCACCGAACCGCGCGATGCTGCGCGCGGTCGGCTTCGGCGACGGCGACTTCGACAAGCCGATCGTCGGCGTGGCGAACGGGCACTCGACGATGAATCCCTGCAACGCGGGCATCCAGCCGTTGGTCGACCGCGCCATGGCCTCGCTCGAGCAGGCCGGGGCCAAGCCGCAGGTGTTCGGCGTACCGACGGTCACCGACGGCATCGGCATGGGCACCGAGGCGATGAAGTACTCCCTGGTGTCGCGTGAGGTGATCGCCGACGCGATCGAGACCAGCGTCAACGGCCAGGCGATGGACGGCGTGCTGGTGATCGGCGGCTGCGACAAGAACATGCCCGGCGGCGTGATGGCGATGGCGCGCATGAACGTGCCGGCCATCTACGTCTACGGCGGCACCATCAAGCCCGGAAGCTGGAAGGGCAAGGACCTGACCATCGTCTCGGCGTTCGAGGCGGTCGGCTCGTTCGCCGCCGGCAAGATGAGCGAGGAAGACTTCCAGGGTATCGAGAAGAACGCCTGCCCGAGCGTCGGCGCGTGCGGCGGCATGTTCACCGCGAACACCATGAGTTCCTCCTTCGAGGCGCTCGGCGTCAGCTTGCTCGGCTCCTCGCAGATGGCAGCGCCCGACTCCGAGAAGGCCGACTCTTCGGCGGAGTCCGCCCGCGTGCTGGTCGAGGCGATCAAGAACGACCTCAAGCCGCGCGACATCATCACGCGCAAGTCGATCGAGAACGCCATCGCGCTGGTGATGGCGACCGGCGGCTCGAGCAACGCGGTGCTGCACTACCTGGCGATCGCTTCGGCGGCCGGCGTGAAATGGACCATCGACGATTTCGAGCGCGTGCGCAAGAAGGTGCCGGTGCTGTGCGACCTCAAGCCCTCGGGCCGTTACGTCGCGGTCGACTTCCACCGCGCCGGCGGCGTGCCGCAGGTGCTGAAGATCCTGCTCGCGAACGGCGTCCTGAACGGCGAGTGCATGACCATCCACGGCAAGACCATGGCCGAGATGCTGAAGAACGTGCCGGTCGAGCCGCGCAAGGACCAGGACGTGATCCGCCCCTGGTCGAAGCCGATGTACCGCGAAGGCCACCTCGCCATCCTCAAGGGCAACCTCGCCCCCGAAGGCTGCGTCGCGAAGATCACCGGCCTCAAGAACCCGGTGATGACCGGGCCGGCGCGCGTGTTCGATTCCGAGAACGCGTGCATGAAGGCGATCATGGCGAAGAAGATCAAGGCGGGCGACGTGATCGTGATCCGCTACGAGGGGCCGAAGGGCGGCCCGGGCATGCAGGAAATGCTCGCGCCAACCTCAGCGCTCGTCGGCCAGGGTCTCGGCGAATCGGTGGGCCTGCTCACTGACGGGCGCTTCTCCGGCGCCACCTGGGGCATGGTGGTGGGCCACGTCGCCCCCGAGGCCTACGTCGGCGGCACCATCGCGCTGGTGAAGGAAGGCGACTCGATCACCATCGACGCGAAGAAGCGCCTGCTGCAGCTCAACGTCCCGGCGAAGGAGCTCGCCGCGCGGCGCAAGAAGTGGAAGGCGCCCAAGTCGCGCCACACCCGGGGGCTGCTCGCCAAGTACCGCAAGCTCGTCTCGACCGCGTCGCTCGGCGCGATTACCGATCTAGAAACTTGAGCCGGGCTGCTTGAGAAATTCGATCTCGTCCGCGGTGCTCGGCCGGCCAAGCGCCGCGTTGCGATGCGGGAAGCGGCCGAAGCGCTCGATGACATCGCGGTGCGCCTGCGCATAGCGCAGGACGTCGGCGGTCTCGGGAAACGCCTCGAGCGCCTGGCACAGCTCGCAGGCGCGCTGCTGGTCGTGGAGAGACTCGCTGTGCTCGAAGGGCAGGTAGGCGAACAGGCGCTCGACCGGGAGCAGTTCGCGGTCCCAGCCTTTCGCCACCAGGTGCTGCGCCGTCTCGAGCGCGAGGGCGTCGCTGGAGAACGCCGCCGCGCGACCGCGGTGAATGTGCCGCGGGAACTGGTCGAGCACCAGGATACGCGCCAGGCAAGGGCGCGGCCGCTCGAGCCAGTCGCGATGCCCGCCGGCCCGCATTTCCTCGTGCAAACCCTGGAACCTTTGCCTGACCTCGGCATCCAAGGAGAGGTTCTTCTCGAACCAGCGCTTGTGTCGTTGGCCACGCTCGGCGCCCCTGCCGAACCAGAAACCCAGGACCTGCAGTGGTAAAGTTTTCATTCACGAACAACGAAAAAAGGAGACTCGCATGATCAGCCGATTCCGCCGCTTCATCGCCAGCCTGCTCATCGTCTCGCTCGCCGGCCTCGGGCTGCCGCTGCCTGCGCAAGCCGGGATGATCACCACCGATGCTATCGTGAGTCAAGGCGACCGCGGCCGCATCACCAGCCTGGTCGAGCGCGCCGACGTGCAGGCGCAATTGCAGGCGCACGGCGTGAGCGCCACCGAGGTCAAGGCGCGCGTGGCGGCGCTGACCGACGACGAAGCCGCCGAGTTCGCCGCGCGCATCGATAGCCTGCCGGCGGGCGGCGTGAGCCTGCTCGGCGCGATCGTGCTGATATTCCTGGTGCTGCTGCTCACCGACATCCTCGGCTTTACCAAGATCTTCCCGTTCACGCGCCCGGTGCGGTGAACCGCGTGAAGTGAATCGGCTGCGCGACCAGACCTCGCCGTATCTTCAGCAGCACGCGGCGAACCCGGTCGACTGGTATCCCTGGGGCGCGGAGGCGCTTGAGCGCGCCCGCTCGGAGGACAAGCCGATCCTGCTGTCGGTCGGCTACTCCGCCTGCCATTGGTGCCATGTCATGGCGCGCGAGAGCTTCGAGGATCCCGCGGTCGCCGCGGTGATGAACCGCCTGTTCGTCAACGTCAAGGTCGACCGCGAGGAGCGGCCCGACCTCGACCAGATCTACCAGAGCGCGCACCAGATGCTCGCGCGGCGCGCCGGCGGCTGGCCGCTCACCATGTTCCTGTCGCCCGACGGCGCGCCGTTCTTCGGCGGCACCTACTTCCCGAAGGAGACGCGCTACGGGCTGCCGGGCTTCGCCGAGCTGTGCGAGCGCATCGCCGCGCTCTGGCGCGAGAAGCGCGTCGAGATCGCGGCGCAGAACGGCGAGCTGGCGCAGGCATTCGCGCGCACGCTGCCGGATGGGGCGGCGGGCGAGGCCGAGCTCGGACCGGCGCCGATCGGCGCGCTGCTCGACAGCCTGCGCGCGAGCTTCGACGCGCGCTTCGGCGGCTTCGGCGGCGCGCCGAAGTTCCCGCATCCGACCGATCTCGAGCTGTGCCTGCGCAAGGGCGCGGGCGACATCGCGCACACCACGCTCATGCGCATGTGCGAGGGCGGCGTCTACGACCAGCTCGGCGGCGGCTTCTGCCGCTACAGCACCGACGCGCAATGGCTGATCCCGCACTTCGAGAAGATGCTCTACGACAACGGGCCGCTGCTCGCGCTGCTGGCCGACGCCTGGCTCGCGCGCGGCGACGCGCGTGGCGGGTCCCTCTATGCGAAGTGCGCTGCCGAGACCGCGGGCTGGATGATGCGCGAGATGCAGTCGCCGGAAGGCGGCTACTACTCTTCGCTGGACGCCGACAGCGAGCACGAGGAAGGCAAGTTCTACGTCTGGGACCGCGAGGAGGTGCGCCAGCTCCTCTCGCCGGAGGAATACGCCGCGA
Source organism: uncultured Enterobacteriaceae bacterium (assembly GCA_964576525.1). GTDB lineage: Bacteria > Pseudomonadota > Gammaproteobacteria > Burkholderiales > SG8-39 > SCGC-AG-212-J23. The sequence continues at coordinate 20,036 of CAZNVH010000057.1, read as the reverse complement.
CCGCGGCGCATTTTGGCCTCGACCAGCCGCCCAATTTCGAGAATCGGCACTGGCATTTGTACATCGCTCAGCCGGGCGAAGGGGCGACGCAGAAGCTTTTCAATGCGCGGGAGAAGCGTATTCGACCGGGGCGCGACGAGAAAGTCCTCGTCTCCTGGAACGCTCTCGCGATTCGCGGCATGCTGCGCGCCGGGCGCGCCTTCGGCCGGCCGGAGTGGACCGCATCGGCGCGCCGCGCGCTCGGCTTCATCCGCAGCGCGATGTGGCGCGACGGGCGGCTGCTCGCCACTTGCAAGGACGGGCGCGCGCACCTCAACGCCTACCTCGACGACTACGCGCTGACGATCGCGGCGCTGCTCGAGCTGCTGCAGGATGATTTTTCGGCGGCGGACCTGAAATTCGCCACGCAGCTCGCCGACGTGCTGCTCGAGCAGTTCGAGGATCCAGCCGACGGCGGGTTCTATTTCACCGCGCGCGACCACGAACGGCTGATCCACCGGCCCAAGCCCGGCCAGGACCACGCCACGCCCTCGGGCAACGCGGTCGCGGCCTGGGCGCTCGGCCGGCTCGCCGCCCTGACCGGCGACGAGCGCTACTCGCGCGCCGCCCGGCGCACGCTGCGGCTCTTCTATCCGGCGATGCGCGCCACCCCGGCCGGCTTCGCTGCGATGGCGATCGCGCTCGACGAGCAGCTCGCGCCGCCCAAGGTTCTGGTTCTGCGCGGCAGGCGCGATGCGCTGCGCGCATGGCAGGTGGAGCTCGCACGCGAATTCCTGCCCGATACCCTGGTGCTCGCGCTGCCCGACGGCCTGCCGGGCCTGCCGGCGGCCCTCGACAAGCCGCCGCGCCCCGGCGCCGCCAGCGGCTGGCTGTGCCGCGGCGCGACCTGCCTCGAGCCGATCGGCGATCTTGTAAACTTGAGGCGAACCCTCAAGGAGAAAGCATGAAGCGTGCAGTACTGATTCTGGGAGTCCTGGCGGTATTCCCTGTTGCGGCGAGCGAGGAGCTGGCGAAGAAGCACGCCTGTTTCGCCTGCCATACCTTGGACAAGAAGATGGTCGGCCCGTCGTACAAGGAAGTGGCCGCAAAGTACCGCGCCGACAAGGCCGCGCCCGCGAAGCTCGCCGACAAGGTCAAGAAGGGCAGCCAGGGGGTTTGGGGCACGGTGCCGATGCCGCCCAACGCAGCGGTGCCGGACGGCGAGATCAACGCGCTGGTGAAGTGGATCCTGTCGCAGAAGTGAGCCGGGCGGCTGTATGATAGCGGCCCCCAGACGAGAAATTCCCCGGGAGACCCCATGAAGAGCCTTTACAGCATGACCCTCGTTGCGGCCGCCGTGGCCGCAGCTTTCACTCTTGCCGGCTGCGGCCCGCAAGGCGGTGAAGTGAAGATCGGCCACGTCGGTCCGCTGACCGGCGGCATCGCCCACCTCGGCAAGGACAACGAGAACGGCGCGCGCCTCGCGGTCGAGGAAGCGAACGCGGCGAAGATCAGGATCGACGGCAAGGAAGTCAAGTTCGCCTTCGTCGCCGAAGACGACCAGGCCGACCCGAAGGTCGGTGCCACGGTCGCGCAGAAGATGGTCGACGCGAAGGTCGCCGGCGTGGTCGGGCACCTCAACTCCGGCACCTCGATCCCGGCCTCGCCCATCTACAGCCAGGCCGGCATCCCGGTGATCTCGGGCTCGGCGACCAACCCCAAGCTCACCGAGCAGGGCTTCAAGACGCAGTTCCGCGTCGTCGGGCGCGACGACCAGCAAGGCCCGGCGATCGCGAGCTATCTCGCCACCAACAACAAGCCGAAGGTGGTCGCGGTGATCGACGACGCCACCGCGTACGGCGAGGGCATCGCCAACGAGGTCGAGAAGACCCTCAAGGCGGCGAAGATCACCGTGCTGCCGCGCGAGAAGGGCACCGACAAGACCACCGACTGGAAGGCGGTGCTCACCAAGCTGCGCGGCCGCAATCCCGACGCGGTGTTCTACGGCGGCATGGACGCCACCGGCGGGCCGCTGATGAAGCAGGGCCGCGAGCTCGGCATCAAGGCGGTGTTCGCTTTCGGCGACGGCGCCTGCACCGACGACATGGCGAAGCTTGCCGGGGCGGCCGCCGAAGGGCTGCTATGCTCGCAGGCCGGGCTGCCGGCGGAGGCCGCGGACAAGAAGTTCCTCGCCGCCTACAAGCAGCGCTTCAACGCCGACCCGATCCTGTACGCGCCGTTCACCTACGACGCCGCCAACATGCTGATCCAGGCGATGCAGAAGGCGAACTCGACCGATCCGAAGAAGTACCTGCCGGAGCTGGCGAAGCTCGACTTCAACGGCGTCACCGGCAAGATCGCGTTCGACGGCAAGGGCGACCGCAAGGACGCGGAGATGACCATCTTCACCCTGCAAGGCGGCAAGATCGTCCCGATCGCGGTGATCAAGGGCGGCAAAACCACCTCCTGGGCGGAGTTCTCCAAGAAGTAAGTTCGCAGACCTGGGAACAAGACGGCACCTTAGGGTGCCGTTTTTGTTTCTGCTAGGCTCACCCCGGGTATGGACACGTTCCTGCAGCAGCTGGTCAACGGCCTGACCGCAGGCAGCGTATACGCCGTGGTGGCGCTCGGCTACACCATGGTCTACGGCATCATCCAGCTGATCAACTTCGCGCACGGCGAGGTGGTGATGATCGGCGCGATGGTGGCGTTCAGCATCATCAACCTGCTGGTGCCCTCAGGCCTGCCGCCGCTCGCCATCGTGCTGATCGGCGCCGGCTGCGCGGTGCCGCTGTGCATGCTGGTGGGCTACGGCATGGAGCTCCTCGCCTACCGGCCGCTGCGCCACGCGCCGCGCCTCGCGCCGCTGATCACCGCGATCGGCGTGTCGATCATCCTGCAGCACCTGGCGATGATGGTGTGGAGCCGCAACGTGCTCGCCTTCCCACAGATCCTGCCGTCGCACACCTACTCGGTCGCCGGCGCCACGATTACCACGGTGCAGATCGCGATCCTGGCGATCTGCCTCACGCTGATGGCGAGCCTCGCGCTCCTGGTCTACCGCACGCCGCTCGGCACCGCGATGCGCGCCACCGCGCAGAACGCGCAGGTCGCGGGGCTGATGGGCATCGACATCAACCGCGTCATCGCGATCACCTTCGTCATCGGCGCCGGCCTCGGCGCGATCGCCGGCGTGCTGTTCGGCACCTACTACGGCATCGCGCAGTACACCATGGGCTCGATCCTCGGCCTCAAGGCCTTCTCCGCCGCGGTGCTCGGCGGCATCGGCAACATTCCGGGCGCGATGCTCGGCGGCGTGCTGCTCGGGCTGGTCGAGGCGCTCGGCGCGGGCTACATCGGCGACCTGAGCGACCTGTGCCAGTACGGCATCCGGCTCGAGGCCTGCGAGGACGGCGGCCACTTCATCCTGTTCGGCTCGAACTACCAGGACGTGTTCGCTTTCGTGGTGCTGATCCTGGTGCTGGTGATCCGGCCGCAGGGGCTGCTCGGCGAACGGGTGGGGGATCGCGCCTGATGCGCCAGTACTTCGATACCAAGGACAAGCCCTGGCTGGTCTGGGTCGGCTTCGCGCTGATCGGGGTTGCGCTCGCGCTGCTGCCGTTCGCGCTGGCGCAGGTCGGCACCAGCTGGGTGCGCATCACCAACTTCGCCATCCTGTACGTGCTGCTCGCGCTCGGCCTGAACATCGTGGTCGGCTTCGCCGGGCTGCTCGATCTCGGCTATATCGCGTTCTACGCCGTCGGCGCCTATGTCTACGCGCTGCTCGCCAGCCCGCAGTTCGGCCTGCACCTGCCCTTCTGGGTGATTCTGCCGATCGGCGCGGCGGTGGCGGCGCTGTTCGGCGTGTTGCTCGGCGCGCCGACGCTCAAGCTGCGCGGCGACTACCTTGCGATCGTGACGCTCGGCTTCGGCGAGATCATCCGCATCTGCCTCAACAACCTGTCGCGGCCGGTGAACATCACCAACGGCCCGCAGGGCATTACCCGCATCGATCCCTTCACGCTCGGCGATTTCACGTTCGACAGCCCGATCAAGTACTACTACCTGCTGCTGGCGGTGGTGCTGGTGATCATCGTGGTCAACCTGCGCCTGCAGAACTCGCGCATCGGGCGCGCCTGGGAGGCGATCCGCGAGGATGAGATCGCGGCGCGCGCCATGGGCATCGACACGCGCAACCTCAAGCTGCTCGCCTTCGCCATGGGCGCGAGCTTCGGCGGCGTCGCCGGCGGCATGTTCTCCGCGATGCAGGCCTTCATCTCGCCCGAGAGCTTCGTGCTGGTCGAGTCGATCATGGTGGTGTCGATGGTGGTGCTCGGCGGCATGGGCAACATCTGGGGCGTGATCCTCGGCGCGCTGCTGCTGTCCTTCGTGCCCGAGATCCTGCGCTGGACCGTCACCCCGGTGCAGGAGGCGCTGTTCGGCCGCATGCTGGTCGAGCCCGAGGTCATCCGCATGCTGCTGTTCGGCCTGGCGCTGGTGCTGGTGATGCTGTTCCGGCCCGCCGGACTGCTGCCCTCGGCGGTGCGCAAGCGCGAGCTCGAGGAGCGCGCCGCCTGAGCGCCATGCGCGAACCGGCGCTGCTCGCCGGGCGAGGCATCGCCAAGCGCTTCGGCGGCGTGCAGGCGCTGAACGAGGTCTCGTTCTCGATCGAGCGCGGCGAGATCTACGGCCTGATCGGCCCGAACGGCGCCGGCAAGACCACGCTGTTCAACGTGCTCACCGGGATCTACGGCACCGATGCCGGGTCGTTCAGCTTCGACGGGCGCAGCCTCGCCGGGTTGAAGGCGCACCAGGTGGCGAGCGCCGGTATCGGCCGCACTTTCCAGAACATCCGCCTGTTCGTGAACCTGTCGTCGCTCGAAAACGTGATGATCGGGCGGCACGCGCGCACGAAAGCTGGCGTGGTTGGCGCGATATTGAGGAACAGGAAAACTCTCTTGGAAGAAAGATCCATTGAGGGCCGCGCGCTGGAGCTGCTCGACTATGTCGGCATCCGGACTCGCGCCAACGACCCGGCGGGCAGCCTGCCCTACGGCGACCAGCGTCGGCTCGAGGTCGCGCGCGCGCTCGCCACCGAGCCGAAGCTGCTCGCGCTCGATGAGCCCGCCGCGGGCATGAATCCCGCGGAGCGCCTTGCGCTCGGCAAGCTGATCCGCCGCATCCGCGACGACGGCGTCAGCGTGCTGCTGATCGAGCACGACGTGCGGCTGGTAATGAACGTGTGCGACCGTGTCATGGTGCTCGACTACGGCGAGAAGATCGCCGAAGGGACTCCCGCGGAGGTGCAGAAGGACCCGAAAGTCATTGAAGCGTATCTGGGCACGCCGCGTGCTGCTTGAAGTCAAGGGTCTCGAGGTGCACTACGGCGGCATCCGCGCCGTCAAGGGAATCGATCTCGAGGTCGGGCAGGGCGAGTTGGTCTGCCTGATCGGCGCCAACGGCGCGGGCAAGACCACCACGCTCAAAGCGATCTGTCGCCTCGTTGCCTCCCGGTCCAAAAGAATGGCTTATGAGGGAAGCGATATCGCTGGCGCGGCGGTCCACGAGCTGCCGCGCAAGGGTCTCGTCATGGTGCCCGAGGGCCGCGGCATCTTTGCGCAGCTTACGGTCGAGGAGAACCTGGCGATGGGCGCCTACGCCCGCGGCGGCGGCGATCCGGAGCCGCAGTACGCGACCTTTCCGCGCCTCAAGGAGCGCCGGCTGCAGGTCGCCGGGACGCTCTCGGGCGGCGAGCAGCAGATGCTGGCGATCGCGCGCGCGCTGATGAGCCAGCCCAAGCTGCTGCTGCTCGACGAGCCCTCGATGGGACTCGCGCCGATGATGGTGGCGCGCATCTTCGAGGTGGTGCGCGAGATCGCGAGCCGCGGCGTCACCATCCTGCTGGTCGAGCAGAACGCGCTGCTCGCGCTCGAGCTGGCGCACCGCGGCTACGTCATGGAATCCGGGCTGATTTCCCTGTCCGGAAACTCAAAGGACCTGCTCAGCAACGCGCGCGTGCGCGAGGCCTACCTCGGCGAAGGCGCCTGAGCGGTATCCGCCTGGGTGGTGAAGCTGTCGGCGTAGAACTCCTCCTCGGGCAGGCGGCAGCGGGCGATGAAATCCTCGCGCGCCGAGTCCACCATGATCGGCACGCCGCAGGCATAGACCTGGTGGCCCGAGAGATCCGGGAAGTCCTGCATCACCGCGCGGTGCACGAAGCCGCTGCGGCCGGTCCAGCCGTCCTCGGGCAGCGCCTCGGAGATCACCGGTACGTACTTGAAGGCCGGCCCGGCCCAGGTCTCGGCCAGGGCGTTCATGTACAGGTCCTTCGGCCGGCGTCCGCCCCAGTAGAGCGTCATCGGGCGCTGGATGCCTTGCTGGCGCGCTTCCTCGATGATCGACTTGATCGGCGCGAAGCCGGTGCCCGAGGCGACGAACACGATCGGCTTGTCCGAATCCTCGCGCAGGAAGAAAGTGCCGAGGGGCCCCTCGAAGCGCAGGATGTCGCGCTCCTTCATCTTGTTGAAGACGTGGTCGGTGAACTGCCCGCCCGCGACCTGGCGCACGTGGATCTCGATCAGCTCTGCGGCGTGCGCCGGATTCGCCATCGAGAAGCTGCGCCGCGTGCCGTCCTTGAGCAGGAAATCGACGAACTGCCCGGCGAGGAACGCGAACTTCTCGTTCGCCGGCAGCTTGAACTGCACCAGCATGACGTCCTCGGTTCGCCGCTCGAGTTTCTGGATGCGGCAGGGCAGCTTCTTCACCTGGATGCCCTTGGCGGCGCCGACGGTGCGCGCCTCGATCACCAGGTCGGAGAGCGGCTTCGCCTGGCAGAACAGCATCTTTCCCTGGGCCTTCTCCGCTGCGCTCAGCGCGCGCGGCTGCGGCGCGCCATAGTCGACGCGGCCCTCGAGCAGCTTGCCCTTGCACGTGCCGCAGGCGCCGCTCTGGCAACCGTAAGGCAGGATGAAGCCTGCGCGCAGCGCCGCGGCGAGGACCGATTCCCCGTCGTTGACCTGGAAGCTGTGCCCTGCGGGCCGGATCGTGACGGTGTGCATACAATTGCACCAATGATAAGAGGGTTTGAGGCATGAGCACTCTGCTGGTTTTGACGAATCTCCCCGACCGCGCGGCCGCCGAGCGCCTGGCCGACACGCTCATCGACCAGCGCCTCGCCGCGTGCGTCAACATCCTCGCGCCGTGCCGCTCGGTATACCGCTGGAAGGACGCCGTGCAGCACGACGAGGAGCACCCGATGCTGATCAAGACCACGGTCGAGCGCTACCCGGCGCTCGAGCAGGCGCTGCGCGCCGGGCATCCGTATGAACTCCCGGAGATCATCGCGGTCTCAATCGAGCGCGGCCTGCCCGCTTATCTGGAGTGGGTGGCCGCGGAAACCAAGTGAAAAGACTTCTTCTTCTCGTTCTTCTTTCCGCCTGCCTGCCGGCCCTGGCGCAGCTCAAGCTCGGTGGCTCGGCGGACAATCTGCTCGAGCCGGAGAAGGCGTTTCGCTTCTCCGCGCAGATGGCCGAGGGGGCCGTCGAAATCCGCTATGCGATCGCCGACGGCTACTACATGTATCGCGAGCGCTTCAAGTTCGAGGCGGATGGAAACGTCCGCCTCGGCGCGCCGCAGCTGCCGCGCGGGCTGAAGCACAAGGACGAATTCTTCGGCGAGGTCGAGACCTACCGCAAGGCGGTGACGCTTCGCGTTCCGGTGGAAGGCGAAGGGCGCTTCGAACTCAAGGTGACCTCGCAGGGTTGCGCCGACATCGGCGTGTGCTACGTGCCGATGGAATCCAGGGTGAGCCTGAACAATACCGCGGGCGGCTCCGGCGAGCCGCGCTTCTCGGTGTTCGCGAGCGACATCGAAATCGCCGGCCTGTTCCAGGGCGGCTTCCTGCTGGTGCTGGCGAGCTTTTTCGTGTTCGGCCTGCTCCTGACCTTCACGCCCTGCGTGCTGCCGATGATCCCGATCCTGTCGGGCATCATTGCCGGCGAGGGCAAGGACATCACCAAGGCGAAGGCCCTCGTCCTGTCGCTCGCCTACGTGCTCGGCATGGCGCTCGCCTATGCCGTGGCAGGCGTTGCCGCCGCCTACTCGGGCTCGCTGCTCGCGGCGGCGCTGCAGAACGTGTGGGTGCTCGGCGCCTTCGCGCTGGTCTTCGTGGCGCTCGCGCTCTCGATGTTCGGCTTCTACGAGCTGCGGCTCCCAGGCTTCATCCAGCACCGCCTGCAGGGCGCGCACAGCCAACTGCGCGGCGGGCGCATCGCCTCGGTCGCCGCAATGGGCATGCTGTCGGCGGTCGTCGTCAGCCCCTGCGTCGCCGCGCCGCTCGCCGGCGCGCTGCTCTACATCTCGCAGACGCGCGACGTGGCGCTGGGCGGCGCGGCGCTGTTTGCGATGGCGCTCGGCATGGGCGTGCCGCTGGTTGCCATCGGTGTCTCGGAAGGCGCGCTCCTGCCGAAGGCGGGCGCGTGGATGGACGGCGTGCGGCGCTTCTTCGGCGTGCTGCTGCTTGCCGTGGCGCTGTGGATCGTCTCGCCCGTGATTCCGGCCGTCGCGGCGATGCTCGCCTGGGCGGCGCTGCTCATCGGCTCGGCGATCTTCCTGCGCGCGCTCGATTCGCTGCCGCCGGCGGCCCCCGGCTGGTGGCGGCTGTGGAAAGCGGTGGGCGTGATCGCGCTCGTCGCCGGCGTGGCGCTGCTCGTCGGCGCTCTGTCGGGAAGCCGGGATCCGCTGCGGCCGCTGGCCGGCCTCACCGGCGGACCGTCTGCGGAGGCTGCGGCGACGCCGTGGATCCGCGTGGCCTCGGCAAGCGACCTGGACGCGAGGCTCGCCTCGCCTGGCAAGCCGGTGGTCCTCGATTTCTATGCCGACTGGTGCGTTTCGTGCAAGGAGATGGAGGCGTTCACCTTCAGCGACGCGCAGGTGAAGAAGCAGCTGGATGGGATGCTCTTGCTGCAGGTGGATGTGACGGCGAATACCGCCGAGCACAAGGCGCTGCTCAAGCGCTTCTCGCTGTTCGGACCGCCGGGGATCATCTTCTTCGACGCGCAGGGGCGCGAGATCAGGGGCCTGCGCGTGATCGGCTACCAGAACGCCGAGCGCTTCCGGAAGATCCTGGACCTGGCTAGCGCGCCTTAGCCAGCGCCTTGGCGGCGTCCAGCGCGAAATAGGTCAGGATGCCATCGGCGCCGGCGCGCTTGAAGGCGAGCAGCGTTTCCAGCACGCAGGACTCGGGCAGCCAGCCGTTGGCGATCGCCGCGCGCAGCATCGAGTATTCGCCCGATACCTGGTAGACGTAGGTCGGCGCCTTGAACTCCTCCTTCACGCGGCGCAGGACATCGAGGTAGGGAAGTCCCGGCTTGACCATCACCATGTCGGCGCCTTCGGCGAGATCGAGGCCGACTTCCCACAGCGCCTCGTCGGAATTCGCCGGGTCCATCTGGTAGGTCTGCTTGTCCGCCTTGCCCAGGGCTTTCGCCGAACCCACCGCATCGCGGAACGGGCCGTAGAAGCCGGAGGCGTACTTCGCCGAGTACGCCATGATCTTGGTGTGGATGTGGCCGGCTTTCTCCAGCGCAGCGCGAATGCGCCCGATGCGGCCGTCCATCATGTCCGAGGGGGCGACGATGTCGACGCCGGCAGCGGCCTGGGCGAGTGCCTGCTTCACCAGCACGTCGAGCGTGACGTCGTTCAGGATGTAGCCGGTCTTGTCGATGACCCCGTCCTGGCCGTGCGTGGTGTACGGATCGAGAGCGACGTCGGTCATGATGCCAAGCTCGGGGAAGCGCTTCTTCAGCGCCGCGGTCGCGCGCGGCACCAGGCCCTTCGGGTTGAACGCCTCGCGGCCGTCGAGCGTCTTCAGGCCCGGCTCTACGACCGGGAACAGCGCCAGCGCCGGGATGCGCAGCTTCAGGCACTGCTCGGCGAGCGGCAGCAGCTTGTCGATCGTCATGCGCTCGACGCCGGGCATGGAAGCCACTTTCTGCGTGCGGGCTTTGCCGTCGAGCACGAAGACCGGGTAGATGAAATCCCCGGCCGTCAGCAGGGTTTCGCGCATCAGGCGGCGCGAAAACTCGTGGCGTCTCATGCGCCGCATGCGCAGCGCCGGGAAACTGCCGTAAATGTTCATTGATTTTTCTTGAGGTTTTCCCCGGGGGAACTTTCCCGGCGGAGCCGAATCTTACCTTCAGACGAGTTAATCGTCTCCCGCCTCTCCTCCCTGAGCGGGTGCCTTAACCTCAAGTTAAGGCGTTTCGCCCCCGGTTTCATCTCCCCTTTGCCGGGGGTCTTTTATTTCTGCGGCCTGCTGGAGCCAGGACTCCAGCAGGCCGCGAGATTCCTCGACGCCCTGCCGCGTCACGCTCGAAAAGAGCAGTACTTCGGTCTTCAACGAGGCAGCCACCTTCTTCAGGGTTGCCGCCTGCTCGAGGCGCGAAAGCTTGTCCGCCTTCGACAGCAGGCACAAGCTGCGTGTCGCGCCGAGCCACTCGAGGAGCTGCCGGTCGAGGGGCGTAAGGGGATGGCGGGCATCCATGATCACGACGATCCCGACCAGCGCGGCGCGGCCGTTCAGGTAGGCACCGACCAGTTCCCGCCACTGTGCACGCATGGCTTGCGGCACGCGCGCGTAGCCGTAGCCCGGCAGATCGACGAGCCGGGCGCCGCCGCCGAGCTCGTAGAAATTGATCGTCTGCGTCCGGCCGGGCGTCTTGCTGGTGCGGGCGAGCCCCTTGCGCCCGAGCAGCGCATTGATCGCGCTCGACTTGCCGACGTTCGAGCGCCCCGCGAACGCGAGCTCGGGGGGGCCGGCGGGCGGCAGCTGGGCGGCCCGGCCTGCCGCGGCGAGGAACGCCGCTTGCGCGAATGGCCTCATGGGAAAGCGGGAATTCTAATAAAATCGCGCCTTTCGAGCGCAGCGAGGGAAGGGGATGATCCGCACACTGGCGCTGATCGCGGGCCTGTTCATGGGGCCGGCGGGGCAGGCCTTGGCGCAGGACGCCAAGGCGCAGGGTATCGCCAATCAGCTGTGCGCCGCCTGCCATGCTGCGGACGGGAACAGCACCGCACCCGCCAATCCCAAGATTGCGGGTCAGTTTCCCGAATACCTGCACAAGCAGCTCACCGACTACAAGGCGCAGGGGAGCAAGAAGCCGGCGCGCGAGAACCCGGTGATGATGGGCATGGTGGCCAACCTCTCCGATGCCGACATGAAGGCGCTTTCCGCCTACTACGCCGGCCAGAAGCTCAGTCCCGCGGCCGCGTCGGACAAAACGCTGGTCGCCCTCGGGCAGAAGCTCTGGCGCGGCGGCAACGCTGCGACCGGGGTACCCGCCTGCGCGGGCTGCCACGGTCCCGCCGGCGCCGGCATTCCGGCCCAGTATCCCCGGCTCGCCGGGCAGCACGCCGAGTACGTCGCCGGCCAGCTCAGGGCCTTCAAGGAGGGCGGCCGGACGAACGATCCGAACGGGATGATGCGCGGGGTCGCCGCGCGCCTGACCGAGCGCGAGATCCGGGCAGTCGCCGAGTACGCCGCCGGGTTACGCTGAGGGAATAGTCCGTTCGCCCAGGTGTTTTTAACGGTGCGGCGCAAGCCGCGAGACTAGGAGAGAGGACCCGATGAAGAAGACCCTTGTGGCAGCCGGTGTAGCCATCGCCGTCGGCAGCGTTGCCGGCATCGCGCTTGCGCAGGTCAAGCCCGACGTCCTGGCCAAGCAACGCCAGTCCGCGATGACCCTGATCGGGAAGTACTGGGGGCCGATCGCAGGCATGGCGTCGGGCAAGGTGTCGCCCTACAACGCCGATGTGATTTCGCGCAACGCCACCTACCTCGAGAACCTGGCGCAGATGCCGTGGGACGGATTCCACGACAGCACCAAGGGCGAGAAGAGCCGCGCGCTCCCCGAAGTCTGGTCGCAGCGGGCCAAATTCGACGAGTTGGCCGACCGGTTGCAGGCCGAGACCGCGAAGCTCGGCGAGGTCGCGCGTGCGCGCAACGAGGCCGGCGTGAAGACGCAGTTCGCCGCGGTCGGCAAAGTCTGCGGCGCCTGCCACGACGGCTTCCGCGCCAAGTAGCAGGTCTTCGGTGCTGAGAGCAGGCCCCGCGCTAGCGGGGCTTTTGCTTTTTCTGGCGGCAACGCCGGGGTTCGCGCAGGGCGACGCGAAGCGCGGCGAATATCTCTCCAAGGCCGGCGGCTGCGTCGGCTGCCATACGGAAGCGAAAGAGGGCGCCGCGCCCTACGCCGGCGGGCGCGCGCTGAAGACGCCGTTCGGCACGTTCTACGGCCCCAACATCACGCCGCACGCCGAGGCCGGGATCGGGCGCTGGAACGAAGCCGACTTCGTGCGCGCGATGCGCGAGGGACGGCGTCCCGACGGCGCGCACTACTTCCCCGCTTTTCCCTACCCGTCGTTCACGCTGATCGGCGACGCCGACCTGCGCGACCTGTGGGCCTACCTGCGCTCGCTCGCGCCCAGCAGCCGGCCGAGCCAGCCGCACGAGCTCGGCTTCTTGTATCGGTGGCGTTTCCTCGTCGGCATCTGGAAATGGCTGTTCTTCACCCCCGGCCCCTTTGTCGCGGATCCAGGGAAGAACGCGGTCCTCAACCGCGGCGCCTACCTGGTGAACGCGCTCGGGCACTGCGGTGAATGCCATACGCCGCGCAACTTTCTCGGCGCCAAGAAGAACAGCCACCACTTGGCGGGCGCGGGAGGCAAGGACGGCGCGCCCAACCTGACGCCCACCCGGCTGAAGAAATGGGGCGACGGCGACCTGAGGGACTTCCTCACCACCGGCCTGAGCCCCGACGGCGACGTGGTCGGCGACACGATGGGCGAGGTGATCCAGAACACGACCGCGCAGCTCACCAAGCCCGACCTCGAGGCGCTGCTGGCCTATCTGCGCTCGCTGCCGCCGTTGCCCGAGGAGGGGAAATAGGTGGAATACTCCCTTCCCGGACCCTGTTCCTCCATATGAACGAAGCCCAGCGCATGGTCGAGCTGATCCCGCGGCTGCGGCGTTATGCCCGCGCGCTGGTGGGCGACCGCGCCACCGCGGATGACCTGGTGCAGGACACCCTCGAGCGGGCCTGGACAAAGCTGCACCTCTATCGCCGCGGGACCGACCTGCGTGCGTGGCTGTTCACCGTAATGCACAACGTACACGTCAACCGCGTGCGCGCCGCGCGCGCCACCGACACGCTCCAGGACGAAATGCCGGAGCTCGCGCAGCGCGCCGCGCAGGGCGACGCGCTGCTGGTGCGCGACCTCGACCGCGCCATCGGGCGCCTGCCCGCGGAGCAGCGCGCGGTGCTGCTGCTGGTGGTGCTCGAGGAGATGAGCTACGAGCAGGTGGCGCGCACCATGGGCATCCCGATCGGCACCGTGATGTCGCGGCTGTCGCGCGCGCGCGAGAAGCTGCGCGCAATGATGCTGGGCCAGGGCCCGGCGGCGAAACTGAAACTGGTGAAATGAGCGAGCAACGCGTCACCGAGCTGGATCTGCAGGCCTACGCCGACGGCGCGCTGCCGCAGGAACGGCGCGCCGCGGTCGAGGCATGGCTCGGCGCGCATCCCGACGACGCCGAGCGCATCGAGAGCTACCGCAAGATCGCGGAGGAGCTGCGCAGCACCTACTCTGCGGTGCTCGAGGAGCCGGTGCCGGAGCGCCTGGAGCGCGGCCTGCGCCCGGCGCGGCTGAGGCGCGTCGCGCGCGTCGCCGGCTGGGTCGTCCTCGGCGCGGTGCTCGGCGGCATCCTCGGGTGGGAGCTGCACGGCATGCGCGCGGTCCCGGGCGGCGCCGCGGACGGCGCCGCGATCATGGCGCACCGCGCCGTGGTGGCGCACGCGACCTATTCGCCCGAGGTGCGCCACCCGGTCGAGGTCGGCGCCGACCAGGAAGCGCATCTGATCGCCTGGCTCTCCAAGCGCCTCGGCACCCAGCTGCGCGCGCCGAAGCTCGAGTCGGTAGGCTACAACCTGGTCGGCGGCCGGCTGCTGCCGGGCGAGAACGGGCCGGCGGCGCATTTCATGTACCAGTGCAACCGCGGCACGCGCGTCACGCTCTACGTGCGCAGCGACATGGGCGCGAGCCGCTCGACTGCGTTCCGCTACGCGCACGAAGGCACGGTCGGCGTCTTCTACTGGGTCGACAGCAAGCACGGTTATGCGCTGTCCTCAGGCGACATCAGCAAGGAGACCCTGCTGGATGTCGCCAACGCCGCCTACCAGCAGCTCAACCCGCCCTAGGCCGGCCTGATGATGTAGCCGCCGGACTTCTCGTCGGCTTCGAGCTTGATGAGGCCCTTTCTTTCGGCTTCCTCGAGGAGGTCGGAGAAGGCACGGAAGCCATAGTACGACTCGTTAAAGCCGGGGTTCCTGCGCTTGAGCGCCTGCTTCACCATCGAGCCCCAGACGCGCTCGTCGGCGTCGCGCTCGGCCATCAGCGCTTCGAGCGTGCCGAGCATCAGGTCGAAGGCTTCCTGCTTCTTGTCGCCGTTGCCCGGATCGCCGCCGGCGGCCGCCGGCGCCGCGTCCTTGCGCTTCTTCGCCGCACGCCGCTTCTGCTCGTCGTTGCGCACCAGGTCGTCGTAGTAGATGAACTCGTCGCAGTTGTTGATCAGCAGGTCGGAGCTCGAGTTCTTGACCCCGACGCCGATCACGGTCTTGGCGTTCTCGCGCAGCTTGGACACCAGCGGCGAGAAGTCGGAGTCGCCGCTCACGATGACGAAGGTGTCGACGTGCTCCTTGGTGTAGCAGAGGTCGAGCGCATCGACGACCATGCGGATGTCGGCCGAGTTCTTGCCCGACTGGCGCACGTGCGGGATCTCGATCAGCTCGAACGCCGCCGAGTGCATCACCGCCTTGAATTCCTTGTAGCGCTCCCAGTCGCAGTAGGCCTTCTTCACCACGATCGAGCCCTTGGCCAGCAGCCGCTCGAGCACCTTCGCCATGTCGAACTTGTCGTACTTCGCCTCGCGCACGCCGAGGGCGATGTTCTCGAAGTCGCAGAACACCGCGAGGCTGCGCGTCTCCGGGGCGCCGGCCACCGCTAGTGGTCCTCGCGCCGCGCCTGCGGCGCCTGCACTACCGCCGCTCCGGCGCGCTTGGCCGAGCGGCGCTCGCGCCAGCCCTCCATCAGCGAATAGCCGGCGGGCACCACGACCAGCGTGAGCAGCGTCGAGGTGATCATGCCGCCGATCACGGCGAGCGACAGCGGCGCGTTGGTCTCGGCGCCGGCGCCCAGGCCGATCGCCGCCGGAGTCAACGCGAGGATGATGGTGAGCGAGGTCATCACCACCGGGCGCATGCGCGTCGGGCAGGCGTCGCGCAGCGCGTCGTCCACGCTCATGCCCTGGCCGCGGCGCTGGTTGGTCAGGTCGACCAGCAGGATCGAGTTCTTCGCCACCAGGCCGATCAGCAGCACCAGGCCGATGCCCGAATAGATGTTGAGCGTGCTGTTCGAAAGCCACAGCGCGGCGATGCCGCCGACGATTCCGAGCGGCACCGCGAGCATGATGTAAAGCGGCTGCAGGAAGCTGTTGAACTGGCTGGCGAGCACCATGAACAGCAGCGCCAGCGCCAGCGCGAAGGTGAACTGCGTCGCCTGCGCGGTCTTCTCGAGCTGCTCGGCCTCGCCGACGAACACCACCTGGTAGCCGATCGGCAGGTTCTCGGACGCGGCGCGCACCTTTTCAATCGCGTCGCCCAGCGGCACGCTGGGCGACGCGAAGAAGGTGGCGGAGTACTGCAGGTCGAAGCGCCCGATCACCGCCGGCCCGAGCGCCTCGCGGAAGCGCGCCACCTGGTCGAGGCGCACCAGCTGCCCCTGGCGGTTGCGCAGGTAGATCTTCGACAGGTCGGCCTGCTGCTGGAACTCGCCCTCCTTCGCCTTCACCCGGATGTCGTAACGTTCTCCGTCCCCGGGGTAATCGTTGTACTTGGCGATGTCGATGCCGCCCGCAAGCATGTTGATGGCGAGCGCCACGTCGGCCGAGTTGAGGCTCAAGCCGGCGGCGCGCACCCGGTCGGGCTCGAGCACCAGCTGCGGCAGGTCGAGCTGCAGGTTGTTGTCCATGCGGCCGATCGCCGGATCGGCCTGCAGCCTGGCCTGCAGCTCGCGCGCGACGCGGCCCATCTCCTGCAGGTTCGGACCTTTGACGACGAACTGCAGCGGCTCGGAGCGCTGACCTTGCACCAGGCCGAAGGCGCGCGGGAAGGCATACGCGCCGGCGATCTGGGCGAGGTCGCGCCGCAGCAGGCCGATGACTTCCTGCTGCGAGCGGCGGCGCTCGCTGCGGGGATTCATGCGCGCCACCACCGTGGCCTGGTTGACCTGCTGCGCCGAGCCCAGGCCGATGACGCCGAACTCGGTCACGACTTCCGGGTAGCGGAAGGCGATCTGCTCGACCTCGCGCAGCTTGGTCTCGGTGTAGTCGATCGACGAGCCGAGCGGCGTGCGGATGGCGATGAGGAAGCGGCCTTCGTCCGCTTGCGGCGCGAGCTCGCGCGGCAGCCCCTGGAACACGGGCATGGCCGCGACGAAGGCGAGCAGCGCCGCAACCAGCACCAAGGCGCGGTGGCGCAATGCCCAACCCAGGCTGCGGCGGTAGGCGCCGTCCATGGCATTGAAGAAGCGCTCCAGCGCCCAGTACACGCGGCCGTGCTTTTCCTGCACCTCGAGGTAGCGCGAGCACAGCATCGGCGTGAGCGTGAGCGACACGAACAGCGACACCAGCACGCCGAAGGTCACCACCACCGCGAACGAGCGCAGGAACTGGCCAAGGATGCCGCTGACGAACACCACCGGGGCGAAGATCGCGACGAGCGAGAAGCTCGCCGCGATCACCGCGAAGGTCACCTCGCGGCTGCCGGTGACCGCGGCCGAGAGCGCGTCGGTGCCGCGGTCCTCCTCGCGGTGGCGATAGATGTTCTCCAGCACCACGATGGCGTCGTCGACCACCACGCCGACCAGCAGCAGCAGCGCGAGCATGGTCACCGAGTTAAACGTGTAGCCGAAGAAATACATCACCGCGATTGCCCCCATCAGCGACACCGGGATCGAGCAGGCGATGATCACGGTCGCGCGGAAGCTTTTCAGGAACAGCCAGACGATCAGCGAAGCGAGGATGGTGCCCTCGATCAGGTGGTTCTTGAGCGCCGCCACCATGGCGCCGATGAACAGCTTGTCGTTCTGCACGTAGTGCAGCTCCATCCCCGGAGGCAACTGCGGCCGGATCTCCTTCTCGATCCGCTCGACCACCCGGTCGACGATTTCGACCGTGTTGGTGTTCGGCACCTTGACCACGCCGACACCGATGGCCGGCTTGCCGTTGAAGCGCGCGAACTGCCGGTAGTCGGCGAGCCCGTCCTCGATTTCGGCGATGTCGCGCAGGCGCACCGGCGCGCCATCCTTGTAGCCGACGATCATCGCGGCGAGCTCGTCCAGGCTGTGGAACTCGAGGTCGAGCTTGATCAGGTGCTCGGTCGAGCGGCCGACCAAGAAGCCGCCGGCGAACTGGATGTGCTCGCGGCCGAACGCTTCGGTGATGTCCTGCGCCGCGATGCCGAAGCCCGCCATCCTCGCCGGCAGCAGATTGACGCGGATGGTGCGGTCGCGCCGGCCGCCGATGCGGATCTCGCCTACGCCGTCGATCGTCTCCAGGCGCTTCTTGATGACGTTGATCGCGTATTGGTTGAGCTGCTGTTGGGTGCGGTCGCCCTGCAGCGCCGTCCACAGGATCGGCTGGGTGTTGGTTTCGACTTTGGCCACCACCGGGGGATCGGCGTCCTTCGGCAGGCGGCGCACCACCTGGTTCACTTTCGCCTGGACCTCCTGGAAGGCGACGTCGATGCGCTTCTCCAGGCCGAACGTAATCACCACCACCGAGGTCCCGGGCGACGAGGTCGACCCGATGTGCTCGATCCCGGGGACGCTATTGACCGCGGTCTCGATCAGGTTGGTGATGGAGGCGTCGACGATATCGGGGTTGGCGCCCTTGTGGATCGTGGTGATCGAAACCACCGGGAATTCGATGTACGGCAGCTTGTCGACGCCCATCCGCTGATAGGCGATCCAGCCGAACAGCACCAGGACCGCGCTCAGCATGAAGGCGAAAACGTGGCGCCGGATCGACAGCTCGGAAAGCGTCACGTGCCGCCCTTTTTGGCGCCCTTGTCGGCGACCGCCTTCGGCTTGGGCAGCGTCACCGCGGCGCCATCGGTGAGGAAGCCGGCGCCATCAACCGCCACGCTCTCGCCGACGCCGATGCCCTTGGTGATCTGCTGCATGCCGTCCTGCCTTATGCCGGTCTCAACTACGCGCTGGCGCGCGGCCCCGCCCTCCAGCACGTACACCACCTTCCCCGCCGGCCGCAGCACTACGCTGTGCTCGGGGACCATCAGCGCGCCGTCGACCGTGCTGGTGACGATGCGCGCGTTGACCGTGCCGCCGCCGCGCAGCTGCGTGCCCTCGCCGCGCAGCTTGACGATCGCGTCGATCGCGCGGTTGTTGGTGCCGAGCGTCGGCTTGATCTCGTCGATGCGCGCCTCGACCAGCTGCTCGGGCGCGGCCGGCGAGGACAGCACCACCTTGAGGCCCGGGCGAATGCGGGTCGCCGCCGCTTCCGGCAGCAGCAGGTGCACGCGCAGCTCCTGCACGCCGACCATCTTGAACAGCGGATCGCCGAGCTTGACGTAGTCGCCGACGGCGACGATCTGGGTCTCGATCTCGCCGTCGACCGGCGCCAGCACGCGCGACTTGGTCAGGCTGCGCCCGGTCTGCTCGGCGCGCGTGCGCGCCGAGGCGAGCGACTGGCGCAGCGCGTCGCGCTGCGACACCGCGTCCTCCAGCGCGTTCTGCGAGATGAATCCCTGGCCGACCATCGCCTTCTGGCGCTCGACGACCTTTTCCTGGTGCGCCAGCAGGCCGGCGAGGCGCCCGATCTCGGCCTGGTCGCCGCGCGCCTGGATCTGGAAGTCGGCGGCGTCGATCTCGGCGATCAGATCGCCCTTCGCCACCTTCTTGCCGGTGAAGCCGGCGACGCGCGTCACCCGCCCGGCCACCTCGGCGCCGACCGTCGGATCGATCACGTTCTCGACCGTGCCGACCACTTGCTCGTAGATCTCCAGGCTGCGCGGCTGCACCGCGGCGGTCGTGATCAGGACTGCCTGCGGGCCCTTGGCCGCCTTGCCGCTGTCGCGCGCGGCGCGGCCGTCGCCGGCGAAGAAGTACGCGCCCAGGCCGGCCGCGGCCAGGACGGCGGCGAAGACGCTGAAAATCGCGATGCGGCGGGTGGCGGTGGTCATGAAACCGACGATTGTCAGGCCGGAATGTGCTCCAGGGCAAACAGCTCCTCGACCGATTCGCGGCGGCGCACCAAATGCGCCGCCCCCCCGGCCGCCAGGACCTCGGCGGCGCGCGGCCGCGTGTTGTAGTTCGAGCTCATCGCCATCGTATAGGCCCCGCAGGACATGATCGCCAGCAGGTCTCCGGCCCCCGCCGTCAGCTTGCGCCCCTTGGCGAGGAAATCGGCGCTTTCGCAGACCGGACCTACGATGTCGACGCGCTCGGAATCGGGTAATTGCAGGTCCGCGGCGCGCGACGGCGGGGTCATTCCGTGCGCCGGGTTCGCGGGCCAGGCGAAATGAAACGAACCGTAGAACGCCGGGCGAATCAACTCCGTGATGCCGGCATCGACGATGAGGAAGCGGCGTTCGCCGGACTGTTTGGTGTAGAGGACCCGAGTGAGCAGCACGCCCGCATTGGCGGCGATGCTCCGGCCCGGTTCAAGGAGGACTTCGATCTTTTGCTCGGTGAGAAGCGGAACGATCTTGGCGGCGTAGTCCGCGGCGGAGGGGGCTTCGCCGCCTTGGTAATGCGCGCCGAAACCACCACCCATGTTAAGGGCGCGGATCGTAATGCCGTCTCTCCGGAGATCGTCGATGAGGGCGAGCGTCCGGCGGATGGCTTCGACGTACGGTTCAACGGTGTTGACGGGCGAGCCAAGGTGCAGGTGCAGTCCGGCGAGGTTCAGGCCCGGACGGTCGTGGACT
>CAZNVH010000056.1:0-109441 GCA_964576525.1 uncultured Enterobacteriaceae bacterium | reverse complement strand
CGTCAGGCAGGCTGCTCAGCTTCACTGCAGTCGCCTTGAATCGATCACCGTATCTTGCAATCTTCCTGGGGCCTGCTCTTGCCACAACACACCTCCGAGCTGTTAGCCCGAAGTGTCAACTAATTCGGGGGAAGCTTGCCGCCGCCTGATTTGCGACGTTAGGCTTCAGGAATGCGTTGTCACTTTCTCCTCGTGGCCGCTTCATACTTCGCCTGCTCGCCAGCCTGGAGCCAGGCAGGCTACCTGCATGGCGCTGATCACTGCTTCTACTTTGCTGCTCCGGGAGGCTGGACGCTCGACAACCGCAGCGGGGCGCCCAATGGTGTGCCGATGGTCTCCTATCCAATCGGCTCAAGTTGGAAAAGCGCCAAGGATGCCATCTACGCCCGAGTTGCCACCTTCAAGCCCGGACCGAGCAGTAACGAGCAGAAAATCAAAGTGCAGGTCTCGTCGGTTCTCGACTTGTACCTCAAGTCATCTCCATCGGTTGCGCTGACGGCAGCCAAGTCTCAAGATCTTCAAGGCGCCGGCGGTGAACAAGGTGAGCTTTGGAGATTCAAGGGCTACCCAAACGGAGCCGAGGAACAGGTCGCCTACTTCGTAGGTCGGCAAACAGTGAACTTCTTCGTCCTCCAAATTGCTCGCTCCGAGCCCAGCCCTCCGAGTGCCGAGAAGCTCATTGAGCTCGCTTCCAGCTACAAAGAGGCCACCGACTGCGTTCCTTGCAAAGTGAGCGGCGCATGCACTCCGAACAACTGAAGCCTAACCCCTCCGTCAAGGGGACAAATTGCGGCAGGCCGCAATTTGCCCATTACGTCGAACGTTGGGCCGACGTTGCCATTCTTGGTTGCGAAGCCCGCCACCGCTGGACGAATCGGAGACGAGTATGAAGACCTACCTCGTTATCTCTGGCGCTCTCTTCGGACTGATCGCTCTTCTCCATGCCGTGAGGCTCGTACTACAGTGGCCCGCTCAGGTGGGAAGTTGGGATGTGCCATTCTGGGTTTCATGGATAGGGATCCTTTTGCCGGGTTGCCTCTGCATCTGGGCGTTTCTGCTCGCGAAGGGCTCGCGGCCACTCTCTTGAGGCCAGGTGTGGTCGAGAAAACGCTGCCCAACCACGCGATGCAGCGGACCGCTTCACAGCGGGCTTTCCCCCGCTATTTCGCGGCCGCTGATCGCGAACGTTAGGCGCGACCGCTCAGGCTGACGGCAAAGGGCGGTTGCTGCCGGCGACCATCCGGAACTCGTAGAGGCGACATTCGAGGGCGCCGTTCCACAGCGGCGTGCGGCGCGAGGGCTCGAGGCGGATCAGCTTGGGCAGCCTCAGGTCGGAAGTGAAGAAGTAGCAGCGCCAGCCGGCGAACCTCTTCTTCAGCGCGTCGCCGAGTTTCGGGTAGAGCACTGCGAGTTCGTCGGCGCTGCCGATGCGCTCGCCGTAGGGCGGATTGGCCACCATCACCCCGGCGCTCTCCGGCGCGGCGCGCTCAAGCACGTCCGCCTGCTCCAGCTTGACCCAGCGCTCGACGCCCGCGGCGCCGAGGTTGCGGCGCGCGGCCTTGAGCGCCTCGGGATCGGTATCGCTGCCGTACAGGCGCGGCTCGACTGGAGCGCCTTGCCTTTCGCCTTTAACTTCTTCCCACAAATTCGAGCTGAAAACACTCAACTTCTCGAAACCAAACGAGCGCTTCGCTCCGGGCGCGCGGCCGCGCGCCATCGCCGCCGCCTCCGAGAGCAGCGTGCCGCCGCCGCACATCGGATCGAGCAGCGGCTGGTCGAACTTCCAGCCCGACAGCATGATGATCCCCGCGGCGAGATTCTCGCGGATCGGGGCTTCGGCGACGTCCATGCGCCAGCCCCGCTTGAACAGCGCCTCGCCGGAAGTGTCCAGGTACAGAGCGCCTTTCGCGGCCTCCAGGAACGCGTGGATACGCACGTCGGGCGCCGCGCGATCGACGTCGGGCCGGCTGCCGAGCTTGTCGCGGAACAGATCGCACACCGCGTCCTTGATCTTCAGCGTGGCGAACTCGAGGCTCTTCAGCGGGCTGTTCTGCGCCGTGACGTTGACCCGGATCTTCTTCTGCACTGAAAAGTATCCCGGCCAGGCGACCGCTCGCGCGGCGTCGTAGAGGTCCTTCTCATTGGCGTAGCTGAATTCGCCGACCTTCCACAGAATTCGCGACGCGATGCGCGACCAGAGGTTCGCGCGATAGCAAGTCTCCCAGGAGCCGCGGAACGTGACGCCCCCGGGAACGGGATTTGTTTTTTCTGCTTCAAAAGACTTCAATTCCCGAAGGAGCAGCTCCTCCAGGCCGCGGGGACAGCTGGCGAAGAACGCCTCAGAACGGCTTGAAGACAACCAGCAACACCGTGGCGAACAGCACCAGCGTGGGGAACTCGTTGAACCAGCGGAACCAGACGGGGCTCTTGGCATTGCGCCCGGCGGCGAAGTCGCGCATCAGCCGCCAGCACCACAGGTGGTAGCCCGCAAGCAGCGCCACCAGCGCGATCTTCGCGTGGAACCAGCCGGTCGCGCCGCGAAACCAGCCGAGCCACAGCCAGACGCCGAACACGATGGTGAGGACCGCGCCCGGCGTCATGATTCCCCAGAACAGCTTGCGCTCCATGACCTGGAAACGCTCGAGCGAGACGCGATCCCCGGCCTGCGCGTGGTAGACGAAGAGGCGCGGCAGGTAGAACAGGCCGGCGAACCAGGTCACCATGAAGATGAGGTGCAGCGACTTGACCCAGAGCATGGTCAGGACGAGAAGCGCTTGCGCGCGAAGTGGATGGCGAGCGAATAACCCACCGCAGCATAGCCGAGGAGCACCGCGACGTGGAGCCACAGGTCGGGCGGCGGGCCGCCCGCGATCAGCGGCCGCACGATCTGCACGCCGTGGTACAGCGGCAGCGCCTTGGCCACGGCGAGCAGCGGCGCGGGCAGCTGCTCGGCCGGGAAGAACACGCCCGAGATCATCATCATCGGCGTCATGACGAGCGTCATGTAGTAGCTGAAGAAGTCCCAGCCGCGCGCCAGCACGCACATGACCAGGCCGACCGCGGAGAAGGCGAGGCCGACGAGGAACGCCGTCGGCAGCGCGAGCAGCACCCAGGGCGAGCTCGCCAGCCCGAACACCACCGCCACCCCGACGATGGTCGAGCCGGTGAGCCAGGCCTTGCTCGCCGCCCAGACGATCTCGGCGGCGACGATGTCGTCGATGGTCAGCGGCGCGTACAGGATCGCGTCCCAGGTCTTCTGGCCGTGCATGCGCGAGAAGCCGGAGAACATGGACTCGAACGAAGCCGTGAACATGGTCGCGGTGCACAGCTGCCCCGCGGCGAAGAACGCGATGTAGGACATGCCTTCGACCGAGGGCAGCAGCGCGCCCAGGCCGTAGCCGAGGCCGAACAGCATGATCAGCGGGTCGGCGAGGTTGCTCAGCACGGCCGCCGCCATGAGCTTTCGCCAGACCAGCATGTTCCTACGCCACACAGAGACCCAGCGCGTATTCAGTTCTCCTCCTAGTCCCTCAGGTCCCTGCCGGTGAGCTTGAGGAACACGTCCTCCAGGCTCGCCCGGCGGTGCAGGTAGCTCAGCTCGCCGGAGATGCTCTTGAGCAGCGGCTCGATGTCGTTGCCGTAGCAATAGACCGTGTCGCCGACGCGCTCGAGGCGCGGCGCGAGGCTCCTGGCGCTCTCCATCCAGGTCTCGTAGCCGGGGCCGTGCACCTCGAGGACCTGCGGTTCGATGTGCTCGGCGATGAGCGCGCGCGGCGAGCCCTCGGCGATGATCCGGCCGCGGTCCATGATCGCCAGGCGGTGGCATAGCCGCTCGGCCTCTTCCATGAAGTGCGTCGTCAGCACCAGCGTCTTGCCTTCCTGCGTCAGGCGGCGCAGCCGCTCCCAGATGAGATGGCGCGCCTGCGGGTCGAGCCCGGTAGTCGGCTCGTCCATGAACACGAGCTGTGGATCGTTGACCAGCGCGCGTGCCAGGGTGAGGCGGCGCTTCATGCCGCCCGAAAGGGTGTTGATCTTGGCGTCGCCGCGCCCGGCCAGGCCGGCGAACTCGAGCAGGCCCGGGATGCGCTCCCGGATGCGGTCCTCCGGGATGCGGAAGTAGCGGCTGTAGACGACCAGGTTCTCGGCGACGGTGAAGTCCGGGTCGAGGTTGTCGAACTGCGGCACGACCCCGACCCGCACGCGGGCCTCGCGCGCACGGCGTGGCACCGGCTCGCCGAGCAGCTCGATCTCGCCCGCGCCGGGCTCGATCAGGCCGAGGCACAGCTTGAGCGTGGTGGTCTTGCCCGCCCCGTTGGGCCCGAGCAGGCCGAAGCACTCGCCCGGCTCCACCACGAGGTCGACGCCCGACACCACCTCCATATCGCCGTAGGACTTGCGCAGCCCGCGTGCTGAAAGCGCGCTCATGGCTTGCGTTCCTCGACGATGCGACGCAGGAGATGCAGTTTGCGGTGGAAGTAGTGGTCCGCGCCGGGCACCACCACCACCGGCAGCTCCTGCGGCCGCGCCCAGTCCATCACCGTCGCGAGCGGCACCGTGTCGTCGTTCTCGCCGTGGATCACCAGCGTGCCGGGCGGCACCGGCGGCGCGGGCAGCCTTGTGATGCCGATGCCGACCAGCACCAGCCATTCCGGTTTGGCTTTTTCGGCCAGTCTCGCCTGGAGCGCCGCACCAAAGGAGAAACCGGCAAGGATGAACCTTTCAGTGCGTATTTTTTCGAGGACGGTCGAAAGATCGTCGAGCTCGCCCCTGCCTTCGTCATGTACGCCCTCGGTCTGGCCGACGCCACGGAAATTCGGCCGCCACGCCTGATAGCCCATCTCCACGAACGAGCGCGCCAGCGTCTGCACGACCTTGTTGTCGAGCGTGCCGCCGAACAAGGGATGCGGATGCGCGATAAGAGCGACGCCGAGCGCTCCGCCTTGACCCTCCCTCGCGGGCTCGTCGACTGCACATTCGATGCGGCCTGCCGGGCCGGCGATGAATTCGCGACGGGTGCTCGCCCGCATTACATCCTGAGGCGCTCGACGATGCGGCCGTTCTGCAGGTGTTCCTCGATGATCTCGTCGATGTCCGAGCGGTCGACGTAGGTGTACCAGACCGCATCGGGATAGACCACCACGCAGGGACCTTCCTCGCAGCGATCCAGGCAGCCCGCCTGGTTGACGCGCACCTTGCCCTCGCCGGCGAGGCCGAGCGCCTTGACCCGGCTCTTCGCGTAGTCGCGCATCTGCGACGCGCCCTTGCCGTTGCAGCAGGGGCGATCGCCGCCGTCGCGCTGGTTGCAGCAGAAAAAGACATGCCTGGAGTAGTACGACATGAGCCCGCTATTTTAGCCGGCGTGCGGCGAGAAAGATGAGGTAGCCGAGGGCCATGAACGGCCACAGCGCGCTGACCACGCGCGTCAGGCCGTTGAAGTTGAGGAAGTGCCCCTGCTGCCACACCTTGAGCATCGCCGCGAGGTAGGGGTTCGGCGGCGCGAGATTGACGAACACTGTGGCCACCATGATCAGCACCGCCGCGAGAGCGAGGCGCGCGGTGCGCGGCAGCTCGAGCGCGGCCAACGCCCCCGCCGTGCCGGCGGCGAGGCCGAGCAGCGCGCCGTAGGTGAGCCAGGCGAGCACGTCGTCGGCGCGCATCAGGATGGCGAAGCCCGTCGCCTTGACCGCGAGCGCCGCGAGCACCACGCCGGCGAGCAGGCCGAGCGCGCGCTGCCCGGGCGCAGTGAGCGCCGAGAGCAGCAGGCCGACCGCGACCATGTTGGCCGCGGTGGTGAACGCCTCGATCAAGACGAAGAACTCGGGTCCGCGCGCCCGTCCCTCGAGCGGCGCGAGGAAGTCGCGCAGGTCCCCGGCGCCGAACAGCAGCGTCGCCGGGTTGAGCTGGATGAACAGCCACAGGCCGATCAGCACCAGCCCGAAGTCGATGCTGGCGCCGGGCAGGAACAGCGCGGCGCGTTCCCGCTCGAGCGGCCCTTCGGCGACCCGCGGCGCGAAGCGCAGCCCGAGCGCCGCGCCGAGCGCCGCGCCGGCGACATTGCACAGCACGTCCAGGTTGGTGGCGAAGCGCGCCGGCAGGTAGCTCTGGCCGGCCTCGAGCAGGAGCGAAAGCGCTGCCCCGCTCGCCACCGCGGCGGCGAACGCGGCGGCGCCACGCAAGCGCGGATGCAGGGCGGCCACCGCCAGGAAGCCGTACGGCAGGTAGCCGGCGACGTTGGCCGCGATGTCGAAGCCAGTGACGTAGCGCGGCCAGGAACCGGTCAGATAGGCAAAGGGAGAAAGACCGACCGCGCGCCAGCCCTCCAGCGGATAGAGCGAGGCGTAGGCGGCGAGGACGACGTAGACCAGAAACAGGATCCTCGCCAGCGGCGAGGCGCGGGCTGCCGCGAGCTCAGTGCTTGCCGTGGGTGTCCGCAGCCGGCGCGCTGCTCGCGCTCGGCACCAGCGAACCGAGGACCATGCCGACGATCGAGAAGCCGAGGCCGACGAGCTGCGGCGGCACGGTGGCGTCCGCCGCGACCATCTCTGCGATGGTCCAGGAAACGAGGCCGAATACCACCGAGAGCATGGCGCCGACCGTGTTGGCGCGCTTCCAGAAGATCCCCGCCGCCAGCGGCACGAACGCCGACACCAGCGTCACCTTGTAGGCGTTCTGCACCATCTCGTACATGGTGCTTTTCGAGTTGAGCGCGAACAGCAGCGCCGCCAGCGTGAAGGTGACTAGCACCACGCGCAACAGGAGCATGAATTGCCGGTCGCTCATGTTGCCGGCGAAAGGCCGGATCACGTTCTCGGTGAACAGCGCGGTCGGCGCGATCAGCGCGCCGCTCGCGGTGGACAGGATCGCCGAAAGCAGCGCGCCGAAGAACAGCGCCTGCGCCCACACCGGGGTCCGGTCGAGGATCAGGTTGGGCAGGATGCGCTGGATCTCGCGCGCGTCCTCGTCGGCGAACAGCTTGGCGTAGCCGGGGTCGATCACCAGCGCCGCGGTGGCGATGAAGATCGGCACGAAGGCGAAGACGAAATACACAGCGCCGCCGATCAGCGTGCCGCGCACCGCGGTCTTCTCGTCCTTTGCCGAGGTGACGCGCTGGAATACGTCCTGCTGCGGGATCGAGCCGATGGCGAGCGTCATCCAGGCGGCCAGGAACCACAGCCATTCCTTGGTGCCGCCTTTCGGCCAGAACTCGAACTTGCCGGCTTCGGAGGCCGCCGCGATAACTTTGCCCGCCCCGCCCGCCATGTCGCTCACCAGCCATGCCACCACCGTAAGGCCGACCAGGATCACCACCGACTGGAAGAGGTCGGTCAGGGCCACAGACCACATGCCGCCCCAGATGGTGTAGCCGACCACGATGACCGCGCCGATCACGATGCCGACGTTCAGGCTGATGGCACCGCCCGACAGCACCGAGAACACCAGCCCGAGCGCGGTCATCTGCGCAGAGGTCCAGCCCAGGTACGAGGCAGTGATCGCGACGCTGGTGATCACCTCGACCGTCTTGCCGTAGCGCTTGCGGTAGAAGTCCCCGATCGTCAGGAGGTCCATGCGGTAGAAGGCGCGCGCGAAGAACAGCGCCACGAACAGCAGGCAGAACGAGGCGCCGAAGGGGTCGGCGACGATGCCGCCCAGGCCGTCCTTGGCGAAGGTCGCCGACACCGACAGCACCGTCTCGGCGCCGAACCAGGTGGCGAACACCGTCGCCGCGCTCATGTAGAGCGGCAGGCTGCGGCCGGCGACTACGTAATCCCTGGCGTTGTGGACGCGCCGCGCCGCCCACAAACCGATGGCGATCGTGAGCAGGAGGTACAGGATGACCGACCCGATCAGCATGCGCGGGCAATCATAGCTGTCGCTTCCAGACCTGCCAAATTTCCTTTCCCGCGAACACCGGGATGGACTGGGACGCCGGGACCAGCTGCTCCTCCGTCAATTCAAAGGCTTTCTCCAGGAGCGCCCTCAACTCCGCCGGCGCGATGCCGAAAGGCGGGCCCTTGGGGTGGTCATCGAAGTAGAAGAACCCGGCGAGCTCGCCCCCCGGCCGCAGCAGCTCCGCCATGCGGCTTGCCCATTGCGGCCACAGCGCCCGCGGCAGGGCGCAGAGGAAGGCGCGCTCGTAGACCAGGTCGAACTGCCCCTCCTCCAGGGCGAAGAAGTCCGCCTTCCTCAACAGCCGGGAGAGCGGCCCGAGCTCCTTGCGCGCCGCCTCGACCGCGGCCTCTGAAAAATCGATCGCCAGCACGTCGTGCCCGTGCCCGTGGAAGGCGCGCACCTCGTAGCCGGTCCCGGCGCCGGGAATCAGCACTTTCAGAGAAGGTTTTTTGTTTAGAAGCCAAACGGCAAGCTGCGTCGGCACGCCGCCCGCGTCCCACGGCGTCACGCCGTCGCGGTAGCGCGTGTCCCAGAAGTCGGGCCTAGAGCTATCCGCGGGCAAGCACGATGAGCCCGAGGACTGCGACCAGGACCAGCACCGCCAGCAGCCGATTGCGCCGCGTGTTCTGCTCGGCGAGGCGCTCGAGCGCCAGGTGCAGCGCGCCCAGGCGGTCCTCGGCAAGCGCGCGATGCACGAGGCGCGGCAGCTGCGGCAGGGTCGCGGCCCAGAACGGCGCCTCGTTGCGGAGAGTGCGCAGCAGGCCGCGCCAGCCGACCTGCTCGCCCATCCAGCGCTCGAGGAAGGGCTTGGCGGTCGTCCACAGGTCGAGCTCGGGGTCGAGCTCGCGCCCCAGCCCCTCGATGTTGAGCAGCGTCTTCTGCAGCATCACCAGCTGCGGCTGCACCTCGACGTTGAAGCGGCGCGAGGTCTGGAACAGGCGCAGCAGCAGCTTGCCGAAGTAGATCTCCTTGAGCGGCCGGGCGAAGATCGGCTCGCACACCGCGCGGATCGCGGCCTCGAACTCGTCGACGCGCGTGCCGGCGGGCACCCAGCCGGCGTCGAGGTGCGCCTGCGCGACGCGGCGGTAGTCGCGGTTGAAGAAGGCGAGGAAGTTCTGCGCCAGGTAGTTCTTGTCGACCTCGGTGAGCGTGCCCATGATGCCGAAGTCGAGCGCCACGTAGCGGCCGTCCGGCGCCACGAGAATGTTCCCGGGGTGCATGTCGGCATGGAAGAAGCCGTCGCGGAATACCTGGGTAAAGAAGATTTCCACCCCCGCCCGCGCCAAGGCCGGGATATCAATTCCCTGGTCTTTCAATAGTTGAGTCTGAGAAATGGGCGTGCCGTGCATGCGCTCCATCACCATCACGCGCTGCGCGCACAGGTCCCAATGCACCGCGGGCACCAGGAGCAGCGGCGAGCCCGCGAAGTTGCGGCCGAGCTGGCTGGCGTTCGCCGCCTCGCGCAGCAGGTCTATCTCGTCGTCGAGGTGGCGCGCGAACTCGGCCACCACCTCGCGCGGCTTCAGTCGGCGGCCTTCGGCCCAAAAGCGCTCGACCAGGCCGGCGGCGGTATCGAGCAGCGCGAGGTCGCGCGCGATCGCCGCCTCCACCCCGGGCCGCAACACCTTGACCGCGACTTCCGCGCCGCCGGGAAGCGTGGCGAGATGGACCTGCGCCACCGAGGCGCTGGCGACCGGGGTTGCATCGAATATCGAGAACAATTGAGCTACAGGTTTTCCAAGAGATCTCTCGATCTCCTTCACCGCAAGGTCGGAGGCGAAAGGCGGCACGCGGTCCTGGAGCTTCGCCAGCTCGTCGGCGATGTCGAGCGGCACCAAGTCGCGCCGCGTGGAGAGGACCTGGCCGAACTTGACGAAGATCGGCCCGAGGGTCTCCAGCGCCTGCCGCAGGCGCGTGCCGCGCGACGGCGACGCGAGGTCGTGCAAGCGGTAGCGCAGTCCGACGCTCAGGATGCGTACCAGCCGCAGTACTCTAGCCAAAGCGTTCAATCCTCTTGCCGAGGCGCTCCAGCCCGTCACGCAGCCGCGCTACTGCGTCGGCGTGCGCCTCGAACTCCATGCGGCGCACCAGCAGGCGCTTCTCCTCGGTGACGTAGTCGCCGAACGCGGCGGCCAGCCGCTGCGCGGCATCGACATGCCACGCGGCGAGCGAGCGCCCCGCCTGCGCGAGGCGGTGCGCCGCGGCGTCGCCGACCAGGCGCGACAGATCCTCCTCGGCGTCCCAGCGCAAATGGCGCGCGAGCGCCAGCAATTCGCCCGCCAGCCGGGCATCGCCCTCGACGCGCACCGCACGCAGCGCGTGCTCCTCGCCGCGCCAGAGCGCGAGCAGCAGCTCGGGCTTCAGCGTCAGGGTCAGCTGCGGCTCCTGCGCAGCGTGCGCGGCTTCCACGGTCCCTCCCGGAAGAATGCGCAAGCCTAGCTCGGGAAGCGGCGGCGCGCGCAGCTCGAGCGCCGCGCCGGCGAACGGTGCCAGCCGCTCGCGCGCCCAGGGCTCGGCGGCAAGCAAGCGGTTCAGCAGAAAACAAAAGGCCACCGCGGGGGTGGCCTTGTCGAGCGGCAGAGCCGGCTTCAATGCATCTGCTGAATGCCGGCAAGCAGCCAGCCGCTCGTGCCGTCGGCCGGCTTCACCAGGTTCCAGACCTCCTGGAAGGGCAGCGCCTCGGCGCCGCTCTCCTCGCGCACCAGGCCGGAGAAGCGCACGCTCGCCCAGTGCGCGCCGTTGTCGCTCGCCACTTCGAGCAGATCGGCCTCGAGTGACGCGACTTCGGTCTGCTGCGCTCCGGCGCGTGCCGCGAGGTCCTTCTTCAGCTCCTCGTACAGCTCGCCGGTGGTGAACTCGCGGATCTCGTCGAGCGCTCCGGCGTCGTTCGCCATCTGCAGCTTGAGGAAGTTGAGCTTCGCCGCGCGCAGGAAACCCGCGGCGTCGAACCCGGCCGGAACGGCAGTTCTCGGGCTGGCGTGAAGCGCGCCTCCTGCGCTTGCCGCGGGCATGGCCACCGTCTCGCGCATGCCGGCGTATTGCAGGTGCTGCGGCTGCGGCGCCTCCTGGCGGCGAGCCGCGAGTGCACGGAAGGCCATGACCGCGAGCATGACCAGCCCGGCCAGCAGCACGATTCCCAGCAGGCTGCCCATCAGGCCGCCGCCGCCGAGGAAGTAGCCGAGCAGCCCGCCGAGCGCCAGGCCGCCGAGGATGCCGCCCCACGGCGTGCGGGCTGCGGCGGGCGCCGCCTGGCCGGGCTGCTGCTGGGCCGGCGCGGCCTGCTGCGCCTGCTTCGCGGGAGTCTGCGCGGGAGGCGCGGTGACGTTGCGCTGCGCGCCCACCGTGCGGCCGCCGCCGATGCGGCGCGCTTCAACTTCGGTCGCGACGAGGGTTCCACCCAACGTCAGAATTCCAGCCAGCAGAAGCCACTTGCGCATGATCGACACCTCCGAACTGGTAATGCTATCAAATACGGGTGCCCCGATGGATTGCAACCACTCCGGCAGCGAGGTTAAACACCTCCACCTCGACGAGCCCTGCGGCGCGCAGCATGCCGGCGAGCGTCTCCTGGTCGGGATGCAGGCGGATCGATTCGGCCAGGTAGCGATAGGCATCCGCGTCGCCGGCCACCCGGGCGCCCAGCCACGGCAGCACCTTGAACGAGTACCAGTCGTAGGCGCCTTCCAGAGGCTTCCATACCTTGGAGAACTCGAGCACCACCAGCCGGCCGCCGGGCTTGAGCACGCGCGCCATCTCGGCGAGCGCTACGTCCTTGCGCGTCATGTTGCGCAGCCCGAAGCCCACGGTCACGCAATCGAAGTGGCCGCCGGGGAACGGCAGCCGCTCGGCGTCGCACTGCACCGCGCTCGCCGCGACGCCGGCGTCGAGCAGGCGGTCGCGGCCGCGGTCGAGCATGCGGCGGTTGATGTCGGTGATCCAGAGCTCGCCGCCCGGCTGAAGCCTGCGCGCCAGCGCGCGCGCCAGGTCACCGCTGCCGGTGGCGACGTCCAGGAAGCGCTCGCCGGGCCGCGGGCGCGCGACCGCCACGGCCATGGCTTTCCACGCGCGGTGCAGCCCGAACGACATCAGGTCGTTCATGACGTCGTAGCGCTCCGCGACCGAATCGAAGACGCGCCGGACTTTTTCGGTCTTAGTCTCGGCCGGCACCTGCGGCGGCGAGCCTTTCAAGGTAGCGGGACCAGAGCGGGTCCTGGTTCTCGCCCAGCTCATAGAGATAGGTCCAGGAGTAGATGCCGGTATTGTGCCCGTCCGAGAACTGCGGCTGCACCGCGTAGGATCCGACCGGCTCGAGCGCACGGATCTCCACCGCCCGCTTGCCGACCTGCAGCACTTCCTGGCCCGGGCCGTGGCCGCGCACCTCGGCGGAGGGCGAGTGCACGCGCAGGAATTCGTACGGCAGGCGGAAGCTGCGGCCATCGGCGAACGCGATCTCCAGGACGCGCGATTTCTGGTGCAGGGTGATCCCGGTGACAACGCGCTCGGTCATGGCTCTTGCGGCGGGCTCGGCTGGCCGCGCTCGTCGGGTGCGAATATATCGCGGTAGCTCGCGTAGAAACTCGCGAACAGGGTCGGCAGCAGCACGATCGCGAGCGGCAGGACCAGCGCCGCCGGCACGACGTTCGCCGTGGACAACAGCGCCGCCGCGAGCAGCGCGCCCGAGGTGAACGCCAGGGTCACGGCGGCGGTCGTGACGCCGTAGACCAGCAAGGCGCGCCAGTTGAGCAGGCAGGCGGCGAAGCTGAAGAACAGCGCCTTCAGCGCGCCGACCGCATGCCAGGCGGCGAGCGGCGGCGCGAACCAGTACGCCATGAGCACCGGAGCGTACAGGGCGGCGAGCGCCGCGAGCGGCGGCAGCAGATCGCCCGCCTCCAGCTCGTCCGCCTTGCGCCGCCCGCTCAGCACGGCGCGCAGGATGTCGTCCTGGTCGGCGAGCATCGTGCCGCCGAAGATCGCGATCGAGGCCGCCAGGTAGATCGCTCCGAGGATGAGCTGGGTGCGCAGGCCCTGGCGGAAGCCGTCGAACAGCAGGCCGATCTGCAGCGGCGCGCGCTGCGCGGCGGCGCGGGCCACGGCCATCAGGCCGACCGAGAACGCCGGGTACAGCACGAGGAACGCGGCGACGCCGACGAGCGGCACCAGCATCACCAGGTTGCTGAGCATCAGGTAGGCGAAGGCGAGCGCGAGCCAGCCGAGCGGCGCCACGCGGAACAGCCGCCAGCCCTCGGCGAGCCAGCGCGCGCCGTTGCCCGGAGCCACGATGCGCGCTTGCATGCCTTCAGTCCGTCCAGGGCGCGCGCCCCGCGATGCGCGCTTCGAGGATGCGGCGGAAGTGCTCCGGGTCGTGCGCGTGCACCAGCATCCCGGGCCGCGGCAGGTGGAAGTCGTGCAGGCGCGAGAGCCAGAAGCGCAGCGCGGCGGCGCGCAGCATCGCCGGCCAGGCCTCGCGCTCGTGCGGGGTGAACGGCCGCAGCGCGTGGTACGCGGAGAGCATTGCGCCGACGCGCCCCGCATCCAGGCTGCAATCCTTCAGGATGCACCAGTCGTTGGCGCACACCGCCAGGTCGTAGAGCAGGCAGTCGACGCCGGCGAAATAGAAGTCGATCACCCCGGAAATGCGGCCGTCGGTGAACAGGGCGTTGTCGCGGAACAGGTCCGCGTGCACCGGGCCGCGCGGCAGGTCGGGGAAACGATGCTCCGCCTGGAACGCCAGCTCTTTCTCCAGAAGGTCTTTTTTTTGTGAATCAAGAAACGGCATGACTTCTCTCGCCGCCAACCGCCACCATCTCGGGCCGCGCGGATTCTCGAGGTAGGCGCCGTAGGAGCGGCCCGCGAGGTGCAGGCGCGCGAGCAGCGCGCCGAGCTCCCCGCAGTGCGCCTTGCCGGGCTTTTCGATCGAGGCGCCGGCGAGCCGCGTGACCAGCGCCGCCGGCTTGCCCTTCAGCCGCTGCAGGAACTGGTCCGAGAGATCGGCGATCGGCGCCGGGCAGGGAATGCCGTGGCGCGCGAGATGCGCCATCAGCTCGAGATAGAACGACAGCTCGCCGGCCGGCAGGCGCTCGAACAGCGTGAGGACGTAGCGGCCCTGCGTGGTGGTGACGAAGTAGTTGGAGTTCTCGATCCCCGACTCGATCGGCTCGCAGCCCTGCAGCCCGCCGACCGAATAATTCCTGAGCCAATCGGCGAGCTCGGCTTGCGATACGGGGGTGTAGACCGACAAGTCAGTCGAACGTGTGGATCGGCCACATCGGCACGCGCACACCGTCGTCCAGGGAATCGCGCCGCATCCAGTTGCCGTTGCCGGAGGTGTCGACCAGGTAGTAAGGCGGGCCGTTCTTGGGCGTGACCTTCATCATCACCACGCGTGCGCCCTCGCGCACCGCCTCGACCTTGTCGCCCTCCTGCACGGGGATGCGCACCGCGGGCTCTTCGAGCGCCGGCAGCGCAGGGGGAGGCGGCGGCTCGGGCAGGGGCTCCATCTTGGGCGGAGCCTTCTGCTGCGCATGGGCGAGCGCGCTCGCCACCAGGAGAAGGAACAGCAGGCGCCGCATCGACCGGATTTTACTAGAGGTTCGCGAGCGCCTCGCGCTCGGCGGGCGAAAGCGCGAAGCCGCGCTCTCCGTAGAACGCGAGGATCGCGTCGACCACCTGCTGCGGCTGGTCGCAGACCTGCAGCAGCTCGAGGTCTTGCGGACCGATCATGTCCTCGGCGGCCAGGCGCTCGCGCATCCAGCCGAGCAGCCCGCGCCAGTAGGGCTCGTGCACCAGGATGACCGGCATGCGGCGCGTCTTGCCGGTCTGCACCAGCGTCAGCGCCTCGAACAGCTCGTCGAGCGTGCCGTAGCCTCCCGGCAGCACGACGAAAGCGCAGGCCACCTTGGCGAAGATCGCCTTGCGGGTGAAGAAATGCTTGAAGCGCAGGCTGATGTGCTGGTGGCGGAGCGCCGACGGCTCGCCCGGCAGGTCGATGTTGAGGCCGACCACGCGGCTGCGGCCGTGGAACGCGCCCTGGCTCGTCGCTTCCATCAGCCCGGGGCCGCCGCCGCTCACCACGGCGAAGCCGGCGTCCGAAAGGCGGCGCGCGGTTTCCTCGGCGAGCTGGTAGTACGGCGTGCCGGGCTTGACGCGCGCGCTGCCGAACACCGAGACCGCCGGATGGACGCCGGCGAGGCGCTCGGTCGCCTCGACCAACTCTGCCATAATGCCGAGCACCCACGAGGCTTCGCCCGCGGGAACCTGTTTCGCCAGCTCGGCCAGCCCTTGCTTGTCCGGTGTCATGTCGGGGATGAATCCTGAAAAGACGTTGTTGCTGGTCGACGGCTCGTCGTACCTGTACCGCGCGTTCCACGCGCTGCCCGAGCTGAGGAGTCCGAAGGGCGAGCCGACCGGGGCGATCTACGGCGTGCTCAACATGTTGCGCAAGCTCGCCGCCGATTATAAGCCGCAGGCCGCGGCCTGCGTGTTCGACGCCAAAGGCAAGACCTTCCGCGACGCCGAGTACGCCGACTACAAGGCGAACCGCGCGCCGATGCCCGAGGACCTCGCGCGCCAGGTCGAGCCGCTGCGCGAGGCGGTCGAGGCGCTCGGCTGGCCGGTGCTGGTGGTCGAAGGCGTCGAAGCCGACGACGTCATCGCCACGCTCGCCGAGGAAGGCCGGCGCACCGGCTGGCGCACCGTGATCTCGACCGGCGACAAGGACTTCGCCCAGCTGGTCGACGAGCGCGTGACGCTGGTGAACACCATGTCGAACGAAGTGCTCGACATCGAGGGCGTAAAGCGAAAATTCGGCGTGCTGCCGGAGCGCTTTCTCGACTACCTCACGCTGATCGGCGACACCGTCGACAACGTCCCCGGCGTCGACAAGGTCGGCCCGAAAACCGCCGGCAAATGGATCGAGCAGTATGGCTCGCTCGAGGGCGTGCTCGAGCACGCTGGGGAGATCGCCGGCCTTGCCGGGGAGAACCTGCGCAAGAGCCGCGACTGGCTGCCGAAGGCGCGCTCGCTCTTGACGATCAAGCGCGACGTTCCGCTTTCGGTCAAGGTGCCGGAGCTGGTGCTCAAGGCCGACCCGGCGAAGCAACGCGCGCTCTTCGAGCGCTTCGGTTTCCGGATGCGCGAGCTGGAAGGCGAGGCCGCGCCGGCCGCGGCGCCCGCCGCCGCCCCGGTCCCGCCTCCCTCCTCGGTGGAAAAGCGCACGACCCGCACGATCCTCACCGAGGAGGATCTGAAGGCGCTCGTCGCCAGGCTCGAGACGGTCGAGCTCGCCGGCCTCGGCGCGCTGTGCGCAGGCGACGAGCCGATGACGGCACAACTCGTTGGGCTAGCCATCGCCTTCGCCGATGAGGCTGTTTATGTGCCTTTGGCTCACGAGCATCCCGGCGCTCCTGAATACGTGAACAGCGAGACGGCCGTTCGGTTGCTCAAGCCCTGGCTTGAGCGCGCGGATTGCCGCAAGGTCGGCGAGAACCTGAAGCTCGACTCGCACGCGCTCGCCAACCACGGCGTGCGGCTGGCGGGCCGCGCCCACGACCTGCAGCTCGAGTCCTACGTGCTCGAAGTGCATGAGCGTCACGACCTCGGCTCGCTCGCGCAGCGCCATTGCGGCTGGACGCTCCTCGGCATCGACGAGATCACCGGCAAGGGCGCATCGCGCATCGCGCCTTCGGCGGTCGACGTCGCCCGCGCCACCGAGTACGCCGCGCCGCGGGCCGATTGCGCGCTCGCCTTGCACGAACTGCTTTTCAAGAGAATACAAGCGGACGAAAAGCTGAAGTTCGTCTACGGCGCGATCGAGATGCCGGTGCTGCCGGTGCTCTACCGCATGGAGCGCAACGGCGTGCTGCTCGACAAGGCGAAGCTGGAACAGCAAAGCCACGAGCTCGGCAAGGAGATCCTGCGGAAGGAGCAGGAGGCCTACGCCGCCGCGGGCCAGCCGTTCAACCTCGGCTCGCCCAAGCAGATCCAGGAGATCCTGTTCGAGCGCCAGAAGCTGCCGGTGAAGAAGAAGACGCCCTCGGGCCAGCCCTCGACCGACGAGGATTCGCTCGCCGAGCTGGCGCTCGACCACCCGCTGCCGCGGCTGATCCTCGAGCACCGCACGCTCGCCAAGCTCAAGTCGACCTACACCGACAAGCTGCCGAAGAGCGTGCATCCGGCCACCGGCCGCGTGCACACCACCTACGGGCAGACCACCGCGGTCACCGGTCGGCTTTCCTCCAACGACCCCAACCTGCAGAACATCCCGATCCGCACGCCGGCGGGGCGGCGCATCCGCGAGTGCTTCATCGCGCCGCCCGGGTCGAAGATCGTCTCGGCCGACTATTCGCAGATCGAGCTGCGCATCATGGCGCACCTGTCGGGCGACGAAAACTTGAAGCGCGCCTTCGCGCAGGGCGAGGACGTGCACCGCGCCACTGCGGCGGAGATTTTTGGCGTTTCTATTTCAAAAGTAGAACCCGATCAGCGCCGGGTGGCCAAGGTGATCAACTTCGGTCTGATCTACGGCATGTCGTCGTTCGGCGTGGCGCAGAACCTGGGCATCGACCGCGGCACGGCGCAGACCTACGTCGAGCGCTACTTCGAGCGCTACCCGGGGGCCAAGCGCTTCATGGACGAGACGCGCAAGCGCGCGAAGGAGCTCGGCTACGTCGAAACGCTGTTCGGCCGGCGGCTGTGGCTGCCCGAGCTGAAGAGCGGCGCACCGGTGCGCCGCCAGGCCGCCGAGCGCTCGGCGATCAACGCGCCGATGCAGGGCACCGCGGCCGACCTGATCAAGCTCGCCATGATCGCGGTGCAGAAATGGCTGGACGAGTCAGGCATGCAGACCCTGCTGATCATGCAGGTGCACGACGAGCTGGTGCTGGAAGTGCCGCTCGCCGAGCTCGAAGCCGTGAAGAACAAAGTGCCCGAGCTGATGCAATCGGTCTACACCCTTGACGTCCCGCTCATCGCCGACGTCGGCGTCGGCGATAACTGGGACCAAGCCCACTAGCGGATAGGAAAATCTATCCGCCCCGGCCGCACGGCGCCGCACGATTTGCCCAATCTCCCGCAGAAATGCGAGAGTTCGTCGCGGGCGAGATCAATAGGTCGAAGGGCGTCGTCGCCAGCCGCAGGATCGAGCGGAAGTAGCTAGTTGCACTTCAGAAGCGGCTCCAGTTTCGTCCACTCGGAGCCGTGGACGTCGGAGTCAAAATCGCTGAAACGCGTACCCGACATGCCCTGTATCTCCTTCCGGCGGGCACACGGCATGCACTCGATCAGCTTGATGATTGCCCGCTCATCGTCATCTTCAGTGGGGCCATTGAACATGTTGAGTATCAGTTGCCTCTGGTCGGCAGCACTCATTGCATTGAGCGAATCGCAGCTCTTGATATTTATCAGCCGGCGAGAAGCGTCGTCGTCGAACGCGGACAGATTGACGAGCCCGCACTTCTGCATGAGTTCCATCGTCTCGTCCCATTCCGCACCATGGATGTCGTCGAGGATATTGTCGCGGCCGACGGTATTGACGACCGCAGTCACGCGATCGCAAGGCAGGCACCCAAGCAACTTGTTGATAGCCTGTTCATCGTCGTCCCCCGTCGGGCCGTCAAGCAACTTGCGAATGGCATCTACCCACGATTCATTCGACCGCGCCAGCAGCTCCGGGCAGGTCGACGAGTTGATCAACCCCCGCGCGTCATCGTCGTCCGTGTCGTTCGCCCCAAGAACCGTGGCTACGCTGACACCAGCGACGAACGCGATGATCAGTGCAATGACGAGCAGCGTTTTAAGAACACCGAGCTC
Source organism: uncultured Enterobacteriaceae bacterium (assembly GCA_964576525.1). Taxonomy (GTDB): domain Bacteria; phylum Pseudomonadota; class Gammaproteobacteria; order Burkholderiales; family SG8-39; genus SCGC-AG-212-J23. Next base: position 90,745 of record CAZNVH010000056.1, on the reverse strand, counting down.
GACGAAGAAGCCTCGTTGTTTTCGTATCTTCAGGGTCCCGTGCCGCATGGTTCCATGATCTGGAATTGAGATGGTCTGGCAATCGGGCCGACGTAAAAAACATTATGCACCGAGCCGTCGGCGAGCGTGACCACTTTCTCGTCGATCACTTCCGGCCTGAGCTGTTCCCTGACGCGCTCCGGGATGCACAGGTTCGGCGCCCGTATCCGCGAGCGCGTCCGCCGGCCCGTCCGGGGTTGAGTCCTGAGCCCTATTTCTGCAATGCGCCGAAAGCGCCCTGATCGATGCCCGCTTCATGCGCCTGCTGGTCGGCGTGGTAGGAGGACCGCACCATCGGCCCGATGGCGGCATGCTTGAATCCCATTTGTCCGGCTTCTGACTCAAACAACGAGAATGTTTCCGGCACGACGTAGCGTTCGACCCGCAGGTGATAGGGAGAAGGCTGCAGGTATTGGCCGACGGTCAGCATGTCCACGTCGTGCGCGCGCAGGTCGCGCATCACCGCAAGGATCTCGGCGTCGGTCTCGCCCAAGCCGACCATCAAGCCGGATTTGGTAGGAATTCCAGAATTTTCCTTCTTGAATTCCTGCAACAAGCGCAGCGAGTGGCGGTAGTCGCCGCCCGGGCGTACCTGTTTGTAAAGCCGCGGCACGGTTTCGAGGTTGTGGTTCATCACGTCCGGCGGTGCCGCCGCGATGATTTTTAGTGCGCGCTCCATCCTTCCCCGGAAGTCAGGAACGAGAACTTCGATTCTTGTATTGGGAGATTCCTGACGAACGGCACGAATGCATTCCACAAAATGCCCGGCACCCCCGTCCTTGAGATCGTCCCGGTCGACACTGGTGATCACCACGTAACGCAGCTTCAGCGCCGCGATGGTCTCGGCGAGATGCCGCGGCTCCTCTGTGTCCGGCGCGAGCGGCCGGCCGTGCGCCACGTCGCAGAACGGGCAGCGCCGCGTGCAGATGTCGCCGAGGATCATGAAGGTGGCGGTGCCCTTGCCGAAGCACTCGGCGATGTTCGGGCAGGACGCCTCCTCGCACACCGTGTGCAGCTTCTGCTCGCGCAGGATGCGCTTGATGTCGTAGAAGCGCGAGTTCGGGCTGGCGGCGCGCACCCGGATCCACGCCGGCTTGGGCAGCGGCGCCGCAGTCGCGTCCTCACCGCGCACGATGCGGATCGTCTTGCGCGCCCCGCGCTCTTTTACGCCGGCTTCACGCATCGAGGTTCTTCATCACGGATTGAGCCAGGTCATCGGCCGTCACGGTCATGCCCAGGTCCTTCGTCTGAGTGACGCGAAGGCCGGGATAGCCGCAAGGATCGATGGCGTGGAAGGGCGAAAGGTCCATGTCGACGTTGAGCGCCAGGCCATGGTACGCCCGCCCGCGCACCACGCGGATGCCGAGCGCGGCGATCTTGGCGCCGGCGACGTACACGCCGGGGGCGCCCGCCCTGCGCTCGGCGCGCGGTCCGAGAAGGTCGATCACCGCCTGCTCGAGCAGCCAGACGAAGCGCTTGACCTTGATCGAGCGGCGCGCGAGGTCGACGAGCGTGTAGAGCACCACCTGCCCGGGACCGTGGTAGGTGATGTCGCCGCCGCGGTCGGTCTTTAGCACCGGAATGGAACCGGGAACGGCGGGTAGCGCAGTCCCCTGCCCGACCGTATACACCGGCGGGTGCTCGACGATCCACAGCTCGTCGGGCGTCGCGTCGCCGCGCCGGCGCGTGAATTCCCGCATGGCTTCGAGCGCCTCCGGGTACGCCACGCGCCCGAGATGTTTGACGAAAAACCTTTCGAGCAGAGCGCTCACAGCACCATCACCACGGCCGGGTGGTCGCACAGCTCCTGGTAGAGCGCGTCGAGCTGCTCGCGCGAGGTGGCGCGCACCACGCAGGTCACGCTCAGGTAGCTGCCCTGCCGGCTCGGGCGCAGCTCGACGCTCGCCGCGTCGAAGTCGGGCGCGTGCTTGCGCACGATCTCGGTGACCGCGTTGGCGAAGCGCGGCTGCTTGCGGCCCATCACCTTGATCGGGAAATCGCAGGGATAGGCGAGTACCGAGCCGTCGGCGACTACGGGCATGGCGCGACCCGCTAGGCGGAGACGGCTTCCCGCTTGCCCGCGCGCATCACCTTCTGCTTGAACTCCTGGTAGAGCCGGTACAGGCGCCGGAACACCGGCCCGGGACGCCCGTCGCCGACGCGCTTGCCGTCGAGCTCGACGATCGCCAGCACCTCTTTCGACGAGGAAGTCACCCAGATCTCGTCCGCGGAGCGGACTTCTGCTTCGAGCACATCCCTGAATTCCAGGGCGAGACCGTTGGCCTGCGCCAGCTCGACCACCACGTCGTAGGTAATCCCGGGCAGGATCAGGTTGCTCTTCGGCGGCGACTGGATCGTGCCGCCCTTCACCACGAAGACGTTGGAGGCCGAGGCCTCGGTCAGCTTGCCGTTGCGGAACAGAATCGTCTCGGCCGCGCCCGCCTCCGCCGAAACCTGGCGCAGCAGCACGTTGCCGATGAGCGAGATCGACTTGATGTCGCAGCGCAGCCAGCGGTTGTCCGGCGCGCTGACCGCGGCGGCGCCCTGCTCCACCTGCGCCTGCGGCGGCGGCAGCAGCGGGTTGGACATCATGAACACCGTCGGCTCGACGCTCTTCGGGAAGGCGTGGTCGCGCCGGGCGACGCCGCGCGTCACTTGGAAGTACACCGCCTGGTCCTCGAACGCCTGCGCGTCGATCAGGCGGTAGATGTGGTCCGCCCACTGGGCGCGCGAATACGGGTTGCGGATCTTCGTCTCGCCGAGGCTGCGCTCGAGGCGCGCCAGGTGCTCGTCGAGCCGGAACGGCACGCGCGAATACACCGGCACCAGCTCGTACACGCCGTCGCCGAAGATGAAGCCGCGGTCGAGCACCGAGACGCTCGCCTGCTCGGCCGGCAGCAGCCTGCCGTTGAGGAAAACCGTGCCTACTTCAGCCATAGCCGCAGTGTATCCCAGGCACGTCCGAAAATTCCCGCTTGCGCGACCGGCTCGAGCGCGACCAGCGGGTATTCGCCGTAGGGCTTGCCGTCGTGCATCACGCGCAGCATGCCGACGCGCTGGCCCTTCGCGACCGGCGCGAGCAACGGCTGCTGCGACACCAGCTCGGCCTTGAGCCGGTCGGCTTCGCCCTTGGGCACGGTGACGAAAAGATCGCCGGCGACGCCGGCTTTCACCGAGCGCGCCGCGCCTTTCCAAACTTCGAGCGACTTGACCTCGCCGCCCGCCGGATAAAGCCTGACCGCCTCGAAGGATTGATAGCCCCAGTTGAGCAGCTTGAGCGATTCCTGCGCGCGCGCCGCCTCCGAGGTCGCGCCGAGCAGCACCGACAGCAGGCGCCGGCCGCCGCGGCGCGAGGAGGCGACCAGGCAGTAGCCCGCGGCCTCGGTGTGGCCGGTCTTGACGCCGTCGACGCTGGGGTCGATCCACAGCAGGCGGTTGCGGTTGGGCTGCGCGATGCCGTTGTAGCGGTACTCCTTCTGCGAGTAGTACTGCGCGTACTCGGCGGGGAAATCGCGGATCAGCGCCGCGGCGAGCAGGTACAGGTCCTGCGCCGAGCTGTAGTGTTGGGCGTCGGGCAGCCCGGAGGCGTTCATGAAGCGCGAGTTCTTCATGCCCAGGCGCGCCGCCTCGCGATTCATCAGCTGCACGAACGCTTCTTCGGAACCCGCGACCGCCTCGGCGAGCGCGACGCAGGCGTCGTTGCCCGACTGCACCACCACGCCGCGGATCAACTCGTCGACGCTCACCGGGCGGCTCGGCTCGATGAACATGCGCGATCCGGCGGCTTTCCAGGCGCGCGGCGACACCTGTACCTGCTGCTCGAGCGTGAGCTTCTTCTCGCGCAGCGCCACGAACACCACGTAGGCCGTCATCAGCTTGGTGAGCGAGGCCGGCTCGAAGCGCTCGTCGGTCTGGTGCGCAGCGAGCAGCTGGCCGCTCGACAGGTCGCCGAGCACCCAGGCCTTGCCGATCACCCCCGGCGGCCGCGGCGCCGCAGCTTCGGCGGCGAAACAAACTGCACAGACCAGCACAACCAGGGCGCTGCGCATCTACAGCCCGGCCCGCTTGCCGGGGACGATGCTTTCAACCTCGACCTGCGCCGCGCCCGCCTGGATGTAGCCGAGCTTGTACGCGGCGACGTACGACAGGTCGATGACGCGCGCGGCGTGGAACGGCCCGCGATCGTTGATGCGCACCACCACGCTCTTGCCGCTCTTCACGTTGGTGACGCGCGCGTAGCTCGGGATCGGCAGCGTGGGATGCGCGGCGGTCATCGCGTACATGTCGTAGGTCTCGCCGTTCGACGTCTTGCTGCCGTGATAGCGTTTTCCATACCAGCTTGCAACGCCACTCTGGCGGAACGGCTGCACAGAAGTAAGCGGTACATAGCGTTTACCGAAACGCTCATACGGTTGGTTCGCACCGCGACTCAATGGTTCAGTACGTGGAACGGCATCCGGTATCCGGTCGAGGTGCGCCGGCGGCCGCTCGTGGGGGCCGTCGTCCTTGTAGTAGCCGCCCTTTTCCGGGGTTGAACCACAAGCAACCAAAAACAGAACTGCAAAACAAACCCATTTCCTCACGACTCGTACACCACGTTGCCGGCGACGATCGTCATGCGCACGCGGCCCGGCAACTCGTAGCCGAGGAACGGCGTGTTCTTGCCCTGGCTCTTGAGCGACTCGGCCGCGATTCGCTGCGACGCCGCCGGGTCGAACAGCACCACGTCGGCCGGCGCCCCGGGCTCGAGCCTGCCGGAGGCGACGCCGAGCACGCGCGCCGGCGCGGAAGTGATGCGCGCCAGCGTCGCCGCCAGCGAAAGCTTTTGCGCCTCGCCCCAGCGCAGCGCGAGCGGCAGCAGCAGCTCCAGCCCGGTCGCGCCCGGCTCGGCTTCGGCGAACGGCACGTGCTTGCCGTCCTCGTCCACCGGCGTGTGGTCGGAGCACAGGCAGTCGACCACGCCCTCGGCCAGGCCGCGCGAGAGCGCATCGCGGTCGCGCTGGCTGCGCAGCGGCGGCTCGAGGCGGCAATGCGAGTCGAAGTAGCCGAGGTCGACGTCGCACAGGTGCACGTGGTGCACGCCGACGTCGGAGCTGACCGGCAGGCCCTCCTGCTTCGCGCGGCGCATCAGCTCGACGCCGCCCGCGGTGGACAGGCGGCAGACGTGCACCCGGGCGCGGGTCGCGCGCACCAGCTCGAGGATCGTCGCGAGCGCGATGGTCTCGGCAAACGGCGGGATCCCGGCCAGGCCGAGGCGCGTCGCGACTTCGCCGTCGTGCGCCACCCCGTCCTTCGCCAGCCCGGCGTCCTCGGCGCGCAGCCAGACCGGGTAGCCGAAGGTCGCGGCGTACTGCAGCGCGCGCCACAGCACCTGGGTGTCGGCGATCGGCGCGTTCGCCTGCGAGAAGGCGACGCAGCCGGCGTCGGAGAGCTGGCCCATCTCGGTGAGCGCCGTGCCCTGCAGTTTCACGGTCAGCGCGCCCACCGGGTAGACACGCGCGCGCGACAGCGCCTTGGCGCGCCGGCGCAGCATGTCGACCAGCCCCGGCTCGTCGAGCGGCGGGTCGGTATCGGGCGGGCAGGCGAGGCTGGTGACGCCGCCGGCGACCGCGGCGTCCATCTCCGACTCGAGTGTCGCCTTGTATTCGTAGCCCGGCTCGCGCAGGCGCGCCGACAGGTCGATGAAGCCCGGCGCCACCACCAGGCCTTTCGCATCGATGGTTTTCTCGGCCTTGCCTTTCAGCGCCTGGACGATCTTTCCGTCGGCCACGAAAACATCGCCCGGTGCGTCGCGCCCGCTCGCCGGATCGATCACCCTGCCGTTCTTGATATGCAGCGCCATCAGTTGCCCGCCACGATGCTCATCACCGCCATGCGCACCGCGATGCCGAAGGTCACCTGCGGCAGGATCACCGAGTGCGGCCCGTCGGCCACGCTGGAGTCGATCTCGACGCCGCGGTTCATCGGCCCGGGGTGCATCACGATGGCGTCGGGCTTGGCGAGCGCCAGCTTGTCGCCCGACAGTCCGTAGTGCTTGTTGAACTCCTGCGCCGAAGGCAGCAGCGCGCCACGCATGCGCTCGTTCTGCAGCCGCAGCATGACCACCGCGTCGCAGTCGCGCAGGCCCTCGCGCATGTCGTGGCACACGCGCACGCCGAGCGCCTCGACGCCGCTCGGCATCAGGGTCTGCGGGCCGATGACGCGCACCTCGGGGGCGCCGAGCGTGGTGAGCCCGTGGATCAGCGAGCGCGCCACGCGCGAGTGCAGGATGTCGCCGACGATCGCCACCGTCAGCCGGCTGAAGTCCTTCTTGTAGTGGCGGATGGTGTAGAGATCCAGCAGTCCCTGCGTCGGGTGCGCATGGCGCCCGTCGCCGGCATTGATCACGTGCTCGTGCGGCTTGACGTGGCGCGCGATCAGGAACGGCGCGCCGGAAGCGTCGTGGCGCACCACGAAGATGTCGGCATGCATCGCCGACAGGTTCGCCACGGTGTCGAGCAGCGACTCGCCCTTGGTGTGCGACGACACCGCGATGTTCAAGTTGATGACGTCGGCCGAAAGGCGCTTGGCGGCGATCTCGAAGGTGGTGCGGGTGCGCGTCGAGGGCTCGAAGAACAGGTTGAACACGCTCTTGCCGCGCAGCAGCGGCACCTTCTTCACCTCGCGCTCGGTGACGCCGGCGAAGGATTCCGCGGTGTCGAGGATCTGCACCAGGATCTCGCGCGGCAGCCCCTCGATGGACAGCAGATGCTGCAGCTCGCCCTTGTCGTTGAGCTGCGGGTTACGCTGCACGGTCGGGCTCCAGCGCGAGCGCGAGTTTCCCGGCATCGCTGCGCTTCAGGCGCAGCCGCATGCCGGCCGGCACCTCGACGCGCGCGCCGCAGTGCTGCGCGCAGATCGGCAGCTGCCGCCCGCCGCGGTCGGCGAGCACCACCAGCGCGATGCTCGCCGGCCGGCCGTAATCGAACAACTCGTTCATCGCGGCGCGCACCGTGCGCCCGCTGTAGAGCACGTCGTCGACCAGCAGCAGCTCGGCGCCGTTGACGTCGAACGGGATCCGGGTGCGCTTCGGGTCATGCTTCAGGCCGCGCGCCGCGTAGTCGTCGCGGTAGAACGCGATGTCCATGAACCCCAAAGGACTTTTCATGGCCAGCATCTGGTGAAGGCGCTCGGCCAGCCACGCTCCGCCGGTGTAGAGGCCCACCATGGCGCTCTTTGGGCCGATGCGCGGCTTGAGCTCGGCGACGAGCTGCTCGCAGAGCTTCTCGGCTTCAGGCAGCTTCGTCAAAGTATTGCTCCAGGATGAGCTGCGCCGCGACCGAGTCGATCGCCTTCTTCTTGAGTCCCTTCAGGCGCGATTCCGCCTCGACCGAAGTGAAGCGCTCGTCGACGCGCGCCACCGGCAGGCGGAACCGGCCCTCGAGCTGGCGCGCGAAGCGCTCGACGCGCTTGGCGAGCGGGTGCTCGCCGCGCTCGGCCACCGGCCAGCCGACGACGAACTGCGCCGGGCTCCATTCGGCAACGAGTTTTTGTATTTCCGGGAAGCCCGACACCGCGGGCAAGGGATGAGCGGTCCGGACCTCGGGTTCCCCCACCGCTACGCCAATACGCTTGAGACCGAAGTCGAAGGCAAGGACCGTAGCGTTGGCTCGCGCAGAGCGCTCGGGTCCCCTAGGCATGTCCCGCTTCGTCCTGCAGCCTCGCGTAGTCGAGGCCGAGGAGTCCCATCGCCGCCGGCAGGCGCTCCTCCGACGGCGTCTCGAAGATGATGCCGTCGCTCGCCTCGACCGTGAGCCAGGCATTCTGCGACAGCTCGTGCTCGAGCTGGCCCGGGGACCAGCCGGCGTAGCCGAGCGTCACCAGCATGCGCGCCGGCCCTTCGCCGCGCCCGACCGCTTCAAGGATGTCCTTCGAGGTGGTCAGCCCGATCAGGTCGCGCACACGCAGCGTCGACTGCCAGTTGCCGGCGGGCGCGTGCAGCACGAAGCCGCGGTCGGTCTGCACCGGCCCGCCGAAGTAGATCGGCGCGTCCCTGCGCCCCGCGTCGCCGAGCTTGAGCGACAGGCGCTCGAACAGCGCCTGCAGGGTCAGGTCGATCGGCCGGTTCACGACCAGGCCGAGCGCGCCCTGGTCGTTGTGCTCGCAGATGTAAGTAAGAGTCCGGGAGAAGTACGGATCGGCCATGCTGGGCATGGCGATCAGGAAGTGATGCGTCAGGTTGATCGAGGACATGCGCCCACTCGATATTTTACCGCTTTATAGTTCCACCATCTCGAAATCATCCTTGCGCGCCCCACACTCCGGGCAGGTCCAGTTCATCGGCACGTCCTCCCAGCGCGTGCCGGGCGCGAGGCCCTCGTCGGGCAGCCCTGCCGCCTCGTCGTAGACGAAGCCGCAGATAAGGCACATCCACGTCTTAAACTGAACCTGGCTCTCGGTCATCGCGGTGGTGATCGTTTTCGGGGCAGTAAAATCCGGGCGATATTAACCCATGTCGTCGCGCCCTCCGCTCGTCCTCGCCTTCGCCGCCTCCGATCCGACCGGCGGCGCCGGCATCCAGGCCGACCTGCTCACGCTCGCCGCGCTCGGCTGCCATCCGCTGTCGGTGATCACCGCGCTCACGGTGCAGGACACGAGCGGCGTCGAGCGCCTCGAAGCGGTGCGGGCCGAGCTGGTCGCGCAGCAGGCGCGCCGCGTGCTGGCCGAGAGCCGCGTCGCGGCGTTCAAGACCGGCGTCCTCGCGTCGGCCGAGAACGTGCGCGCGGTTGCCGCCGTGGTCGGCGAGCACCCGCAGGTGCCGCTGGTGCTCGACCCAGTGCTCGCTTCGGGGCGCGGCGACGCCCTGGCGAGCGACGCGGTGCCCGCGGCGCTGTGCGAGGCGCTGGTGCCGCGCGCCACGGTCGCGACGCCGAACAGCATCGAAGCCGAGCGCCTCGGCGGCGCGCAGCGCCTCCTCGACCTCGGTTGCCGTTACGTGCTGGTGACCGGAACGCACGCCGCCACCGCGGACGTAGTGAACACGCTTTACGACAAGGGCGGCGTGGTGCGCGAGGACCGCTGGCAGCGGCTACCCGGCAGCTATCACGGCTCGGGTTGCACGCTCGCCTCCGCGATCGCCGCGGCGCTCGCCAAAGGGCGCAGCGTGCCCGAGGCGGTGCGCGAGGCCCAGGAATACACCTGGCAGGCGCTGGCCGCGGCGTTTCGCACCGGGGCGGGCCAGTCGCTGCCCAATAGGTTCTGGAAATGAGCGGTTCTTGAATGATGCTGCGCGGCCTCTACGCGATCACCCCGGACACCGCCGACACCGGGCTGCTTGTCCGCAAGGTCGAGCAAGCGCTCGGCGCCGGCGTCAGCCTGCTGCAATACCGCAACAAGATCATGTCGAAGGACAAGCGCCTGCTCCAGGCGAAAGAGCTGGCGCCGATCGCGCGCGGCTACGGCGTGCCGTTCATCGTCAACGACGACCTCGACATCGCGCTCGCGGTGGGCGCTAATGGCCTGCACCTCGGCCGCGACGACGGCGCGCTCGCCGCGGCGCGCGCGCAGCTTCCGAGCAGGCTCCTGGGCGCTTCCTGCTACAACGACCCGGACCTCGCCAGGGCGGCAGTGCGTGCCGGCGCCGACTACATCGCTTTCGGCAGCGTGTTCCCCTCGCCGACCAAGCCCGGGGCCGTGGTCGCGCCGCTTTCCCTGTTCCAGGGCGATCTTGGCGTTCCCCTGTGCGCGATCGGCGGCATCACGCTGGCGAACGCGCCGGGCCTGATCGCCGCCGGCGCGGGCCTGCTCGCGGTAATCTCGGATCTTTTCGACGCGCCCGACATCGCGCAGCGTGCGGGCGAATACCGGAAGCTCTTCCAATGAAGAAAAGTCGCGAGCTCTTCGAGCGCGCCCAGGCCCTCATCCCGGGCGGCGTGAATTCCCCGGTGCGCGCGTTCCGCGCGGTGGGCGGCACGCCGCCGTTCTTCGAGCGCGCTTCGGGCGCCTGCCTGTGGGACGCGGACGGCACGCGCTACATCGACTACGTCGGCTCCTGGGGCCCGATGCTCGCCGGCCACGGTCATCCCGCGGTGGTCGAAGCGGTGCGGGAAACCGCCCTGCGCGCGCTGTCGTTCGGCGCGCCCACCGCGGCCGAGGTCGAGATCGCCGAGCTCCTGTGCCGCCTCGTGCCCTCGCTCGAGATGCTGCGGCTGGTGTCGTCGGGCACCGAGGCGACGATGACTGCGCTGCGCCTGGCGCGCGGCTTCACCGGCCGCAGCCTGATCGTCAAGTTCGAGGGCTGCTACCACGGCCACGCCGATTCATTGCTGGTGAAGGCGGGCTCGGGTGCGCTGACCTTCGGCACCCCGAGTTCGGCGGGCGTGCCACCGGAGATCGCGGCGCAGACCTTGGTGCTCGACTACAACGACGCCGCCCAGGTAAAAAAGCTTCTCAATGAGAAAGAAATCGCTGCCGTGATCGTGGAACCGGTGGCGGGAAACATGAACCTGGTGCTGCCGGCGCCCGGCTTCCTCGAAACGCTGCGCGAAGAATGCACGCGCAGCGGCGCGCTCCTGATCTTCGACGAGGTGATGACCGGCTTTCGCGCCGCGCCCGCCGGCGTGCAGGACCGCTTCGGCATCCGCCCCGACCTCACCACGCTCGGCAAGGTCATCGGCGGCGGCCTGCCGCTCGCGGCGCTCGGCGGGCGGCGCGACATCATGGAGCGCCTCGCGCCCCTCGGGCCGGTGTACCAGGCGGGTACGCTTTCGGGAAACCCGATCGCGGTGGCCGCGGGGCTCGCGACGTTGCAGGTGGTTACAAAGAACGGATTTTTTGAGACGGTCGAGGCCACCACGCGCGCGCTGGTGGAAGGCTTGACGGTCGAAGCCAGAAAGGCCGGCGTAGTGTTCTCGGCGCAGTCGATCGGCAGCATGTTCGGCCTGGTCTTCCGCGATGCACCGCCACGGAGCTTCGCCGAGGTCATGCAGTGCGACCGCGAGCGCTTCAACCGCTTCTTTCACGAGATGCTCACGCGTGGCGTGTATCTTGCTCCGTCCGCCTACGAGGCGGGTTTCGTGTCGGCGGCGCATGGGGCGGCCGAGATCGACGCGACGCTCGCCGCGGCGCGGACTGCCTTCAAGACCCTTTGACTTCGCTCACGGGATCTGCGCTCCGGCCATGCGCGCGGTGATCGTCCCCATGCGCCCGGCGATGTAGGGGGTCTCGCGGCCGCGGTCGTAGCGCCGCGGGCTGGGCAGGATCGCCGCGAGGTAGGCGGCCTGCTCCGGCGTAATCGCCGCGGCCGTCGCGCCGAAATGGTGGCGCGCCGCCGCCTCGGCGCCGAACACGCCCTCGCCCCACTCGGCGAGGTTGAGATAGAGCTCGAGGATGCGGCGCTTGGAGAGGGTGCGCTCCATCATCCACGTGATCGCCGCCTCCTCGCCTTTGCGCAGCCACGAGCGCTCGCCGGAGAGGAACAGGTTCTTGGCGAGCTGCTGGCTGATGGTCGAGGCGCCCGAGACCACTTTGCCGCGCTTCTCGTTCTTCTGCATCGCCTTCTGGATCGCCTCCCAGTCGAAGCCCTCGTGGTCGAGGAAGCGCGCGTCCTCGGCGGCGACCACGGCGCGCTTCAGGTGCTCGGAGATGCGCTCGTAGGGGACCCAGGTGTGCCGCAGCCGTGCTCCCGGTTTCTCGAGGTGGCGCTCCATGAAGGCGCTCGAGGACGGATTGGCCTCGCTCCAGTACAGGATGTGGCCGTAGAACCAGAGCTGGATCCCGAGCACGACGAGCACCGCCGCGCCGAGCGTGTAGCAGAACGCCTTCCACGCCAGCACCACGAAGCGCAGGCGGCTACGCGCCACGCAGCTTGGCCAGCACCGGGCGCGCTTGCGGCCGCACCCCGCGCCAGAGGTAGAAGGACTCGGCCGCCTGTTCGACCAGCATGCCCAGGCCGTCGCAGGCGCGCGCGCCGGCAGCGCGCGCCGCGGTGAGGAACGGCGTGTCGCGCCCGTACACCATGTCATAGGCGAGCGTTTTCGCCCCCAGCAGCCCGTCGGGCAGCGGCGGCGCCGCTCCCGCGAGCCCGGCCGAGGTCGCGTTGACCACGATGTCGAACGACCTCCCGCTCAGCGCCTCGTAGCCGCAGGCGCTGGCGCCCGGAAAGCGCTCGGCAAGCGACTGCGCCTTGGAAAGGGTGCGGTTCGCGATGACCAGCTGCGCTACGCCGGCCTCGAGCAGCGCGCTGACCACACCTTGTGCGGCGCCGCCCGCGCCGAGCAACAACAAGCCTTTGCCGTTGAGAGATACCTGAAGATTCTCGGAAAGGTCCCGTACCAGTCCCACGCCATCGGTGTTGTCGCCGAAGCTGCGGTCGAAAACGATGGTATTCACCACCTGCGCGGCGCTTGCCCGGTCGCTGTGCCTCGAGCAATAGCGGAACGCCTGGTGCTTGAACGGCAGCGTGACGTTCAGGCCCTTGCCCCCCGCGGCGCGAAAGCGCTCCACCGTCGCGGCAAAGCCGTCGAGCGGCGCCTCGAGGTGGACGTACTCGAGGTCCTGCCCGGTGGCGCGGGCGAACTCGGCGTGAATCCAGGGCGACTTCGAGTGCGCGACCGGGTTGCCGATGATTGCGTATCGGTCGCTCATTGCATCTACATCCGACTACTCAGTCCAGATCTTGTCGCCCTTGTCGAAGATCCAGGTGCGCGTGATGACCACCAGGTCGGTATCGCGTCGGATGTTCGGGGGAAAGGGGGCGAAAGGCGTCGCCATGCGCACGATCTTGAAGGCCGCGGCGTCGAGCACCTTGAGTCCCGAGGAGCGGTCGAGCTCGATCGAGTCGACCGTGCCGTCGGGGCGGATCGTGACCGTCAGCCGCAGGCTGCCGTAGTGCCTGCCGCGCGCCTCCGCCGGGTAATTGACGGTGCCGATGCGCTCGATCCTGGCGCGGAACTCCTCCTCGTACTGCGCCAAGTGGTACTCGGAGGCGTTCGCGCCGATGAACTTCTTGCGCGGGCGCTTCTGGTATTCGTCGATCTGCCGGTCGATCTGCGCCTGCAGCCGCATCGCGGCGAGCGCCAGGTCGGCGAGGTCGCGCCCGTCGGGCTGGGTCGCCGGCTCGGCGGCGCCGGGCTTGCGGGTCGCCTCGGGCGGCACCGTGGTCTGCGCCTGGCGCATCTGGGCGAGCAGGCGCTGCTGTTCGGCTTCGAGATCGCGCTGGCGGCGCTGCGCCGAGGCGAGGTCCTTGCCCGGATTGCGCGGCTCGGTCACTGGCAAAGGGGTTCTGGCGCGCCGGCGCTCGTCGACCGTGCCGCCGCGGTCGAGGTTCGCCTGCGCCAGCACGTCGGCCTTGGCCGGCCGCTCGCGCGTCTTGGCATTGACCAGCACCACGTCGATCGGCTCGTGCGCCGGCTTCCAGCGCCGCGCATCCGGCATCGTGAAATGCATCGAAAGCAGCACCACATGCAGGGCAAGCGACAGGCCAAGTGCCGCCCCGAGCACCCGATCCTTGTTCTGAAAGATGAAGTGCATTCTCACGTCAATACCACAAGCCTTTCATATTTTAGGCTTTTTGACTAGCGTCCACTGCGACATCCTGCACCCCGGCAGCGTCGCGGCCGAGCGTTTCCCGGTACGTGCAGGCAAGCGTACGCTCGATCAGGTCGACCGCGGTGACCTCCAGCCGCACCCGCGTGGCGGGCTCCAGCGCGGGAAGCGAGCTTACCCGCGTCGTGAGCGGCAGGCCGTCGATCCGGACCAGATTCTCACGGTGCACCACCGCCTCCAGCGCCTTGAGTTGCTCCTGGAGGATCCAGCGCAGGCTCCAGTAGGTTTCCATGGCGCGCTGGTGCTCGTCGTAGCGCGCATAGGTCACCTCGAAGGCGCGCAGCGCCGAGAGCAGCGCGTCGGAGTTGCGTGCGAGAGGCGCCTTGCGCCCGGCGAGCGCCGCGGCGAGCTGCCACTGGTTGACGAGGTCGACGTAGCGCCGCAGCGGCGAGGTCATCCAGGCATAGCAGGCCACGCCCAGGCCCTCGTGCGGCTCGGGGTGCACGCTGAGGCGCACTTTTCCGACCGACTGCACGCGGTAGATCGCCGCCACGTCGCGCTCGGCGAGCAGCTCGCCCCAGGTCGAGTTGGCGAAGATCATCATCTCCGAAACCAGCTTGTCGAGCGGCGCCCCGCGCTTGCGCGGCACGATGCTCACGCGGCCGTTCTCGACGTGGAAGCTGTAGTCGAGGATCGCCGCGCCGGCGCTCGGCCGGCCGCGGCGTGCCTCGAGCGCGCCGGCAAAGCGCCACAGCGTGCGCAGCTCCTCCTCGAACGCGAGTCCCCGGCTCTCGTTTCTTTCAAAAGCCTCGTTCAGCACCCCGTACTCGGCGTGGCGCAGATTGGCGACGATCGGCACGAGCTCCAGGCGCGTGTGCCGGCCGAGCACCGCGTGGCCGGCTTCCTCGACGTCGATGTACAGCGACACGGCCGGCAGCTCGCCGCCCTGGTCGAGCGAGAAGCGCGCGATCGCGTCCTCCGGAAGCATGGTGAACTTGCGCCCGGGCATGTAGGCGGTCGACAGGCGCTCGCGCGCCACCGCGGCGAGCGGCGAGCCGGGCGCGATGCCGAGCGCCGGCGCCGCGATGTGGATGCCCAGGCGCAGCCGGCCCGCCGCCGTGCGCTGCACCGAGAACGCGTCGTCGATCTCGGTGGTGCCGACCTCGTCCAGGCTGAAGGCGGCGACCGGGGCGCGCGGCAGCGCCTCGGGCAGCGCGGGCAGCTCGTGCGGCGGGAACGCCTCGCCCGCCGGAAAGAACTCGTGCAGGAAGCGCTTCAGGTGGTACTCGTGGGTGTCGGGCAGCAGCCCGCAGCGCTCGAACAGCCGCGCCGGCGCGAGCCCGGTCCGCGCACAGGCTTCTTCGAGCGCCCGGGTCTCGGGCTTGCTGCGGTCCGGCGCGTACAGCAGCTCGTCCTTGAGCGCCGCGATCTGCGGCGGGCAGGCGCCGCCGGCGAGCTCCCCGGCCCAGGCCGCGAGCTGCTCCTGCGCGCGCTTCTTTTTCTCGACCGCGGCGAGCGCGAGCTTGAGCGTCGCCTCGGGCGCGGCCTGAAAGCGCCCCTTGCCGCGGCGGTAGAAGTACATCGGCGCCGCGTGCAGTTTCATCAGCACGCCCGCCGCCTCCACCGGGGTCGGCTCGCGCCCGACGTACTCGCGCGCCAGGTCCTGGAAGCCGAACTCGCGCCCGGCGCTGCATTCCCACAGGAAAGGCACCTCGAGCCCGAGCGAGAAGCCCGCGGCGGCGGCGAGCAGCTCCGCGGCCGCGGGACGTTCGAACTCGAGCAGCACGTTCGCGGCCTTCACCTTGGAGCGGCGGCCGTGCGGGCTTTCGACCTGGAACGACGCCGGCGCCCGGGTCAGCACCGTGCCGACCTTCAGGTCGCCGTCTTCCTCATAGAGAAGCTGCACGGGAGAACTCGAGTATGCGCGACAGGTGTTGCGGGAAGCTCTGCAGGCTGTGGTCGCCGCCGGGGATCACTACCTGCTCGGCGCCGGCGTAGCGCGCCACCGCGCGGCGATAGTCGAGCACCTCGTCGCCGGTCTCGACCAGGAGCAGGTAGCGCGCCGGCGTGATCTGCGGCACATAGAGCTTCTCCCATTCGCGCAGGTGCGCCTCGGTAAGCTCGTAGGGCTCGCCGGTATGCAGGTTCCTCTGCGTTCCCAGGTAGGCACGCAGGCCGATATGCGGATCGATCGCGGGGTTGATCAGCACCGCCCTGCCCCCGTGCTTCTCGGCGAGCCAGGTGGCGTAGAACCCGCCGAGCGAGGAGCCGACGAAGCAGGCTTTCCCGCGCATCAGCTTCTCGGCCATCGCGATCGCTTCGCCCGCCAGGGGCGGCAGCGCCGGGCAGGCGTACTCGCGCTCGAAGCCGCGCTCGGCCATGAAGCGCGCCATCACCTGTGCCTTGTGGGACAAGGGCGACGAATTAAACCCGTGCAGATAGACGATCAAGCAATTTGTCGTGAATACCGCCAAAACCACCGTTGGACATCACCAGGATATGGTCCCCCGCCCTAGCCTCCCCGGCCACCGCGCCGATCAGCGCCTCCAGCTCTTCCTCGCAACGCACGCGCGCGCCGAGCGGCGCGAAGAGCGCGCGCGCGTCCCAGCCGAGGCCGGAGGCGTAGACGTAGGAGCGGTCGGCCTGCGCGAGGCTCGGCGGCAGCGCGTCCTTCATGACGCCGCGCTTCATCGTGTTCGAGCGCGGCTCGAGCACCGCGAGGATGCGCGCCTTCCCGACCCGCTGGCGCAGCCCCTCGAGCGTGGCGCGGATCGCGGTCGGGTGGTGCGCGAAATCGTCGTACACCGTGACACCATTCACCCGCCCCCGCTCCTCCATGCGCCGCCGCACCCCGCCGAAGCTGCCCAGGGCCTCGATCGCGGCCGCCGGCTCGACTCCGGCATGGCGCGCGGCCGCGATTGCCGCGAGCGCGTTCAGCCTGTTGTGGGCGCCGGGCAGGCTCCAGCCGACGCGACCGACACCCTGCCCTGCCAGCGCGATCTCGAAGCTCCCGTCGGGACCGGGATCGCCGGCCTGCCACCCCTGCGCTCGGCCGAAGACTTCCACCGGGGTCCAGCAGCCCATTGTAAGTACTCGCTTCACCGCCTCGTCGGCGCCGTTCACGATCACCTTTCCAGACCGGGGCACCGTTCTAACGAAGTGGTGAAATTGCCGTTCGATCGCTGCAAGATCGTCGAAGATGTCTGCATGATCGAGTTCGATGTTATTGAGGATTGCGGTGCGTGCGTGGTAGTGCACGAACTTGGAGCGCTTGTCGAAGAAGGCCGTGTCGTACTCGTCGGCCTCGATGACGAAGAGGAGGGAGGAAGTCAGGCGCGCCGAAACCGGGAAGTCGTTCGGCACCCCGCCGATCAGGAAGCCGGGGTTGCAGCCCGCGCGCTCGAGGATCCAGGCCAGCATGGCCGAGACCGTCGTCTTGCCGTGGGTACCGGCGACCGCCAGCACGTGCTTGCCGGCAAGGACGTGCTCGGCGAGCCATTGCGGCCCGGAAACGTAGCGCTCCCCCCGATCGAGGATCGCCTCCATCAGCGGGTTGCCGCGCGTCACCACGTTGCCGACCACCCAGAGGTCCGGGCGCCGGGCGATCTGCTCCTCGCCGAAGCCCTCGGTGAGCTCGATGCCCAGGGCGCGCAGCTGCTCGCTCATCGGCGGATAGACGTTGGCGTCGCAGCCGGTGACGCGGTAACCGGCGCTCTGCGCGATCGCCGCGATGCCGCCCATGAAGGTGCCGCAGATGCCGAGGATGTGGAGGTGGGTGGCCATGCAGGAGGGACAAGATTCTATGATTGAATCGCAGGGATGAGCCGCAGAGGAAACCGTGCGGCGGGCATGCGCGTGCGCATCGCCGCAGCCGCGGCGCGCATCATGGCCGAGGACGGCGTCGACGACTTCGCGCTCGCCAAGCGCAAGGCGGCGCGCCAGCTCGGCGCCGCCCGCGGGGACGAAATGCGCGAGGCGCTGCCCGACAACGACGAGGTCGAGGCCGAGCTGCGCGCCTACCGGGCGCTCTACCAGCCCAAGGAGCACCCGGCGCGCACCACCGAGCTGCGGCGCATCGCGCTGGACGCCATGCGGGCGCTCGAGCGCTTCAGCCCCTATCTCACCGGGCCGGTGCTGAAAGGCACGGCCGGGCCTTACGCCGAGATCGACCTGCAGCTGTTTCCCGAAAGCGCCAAGGACGTCGAGCTGTTCCTGCTCGATCGCAACATCTCCTACAGCACGCACGAGGCGCGCCGCTATTCGGGCGACCGCGCGCATGCCGTGGGGGTCCTGTCGCTCACCTGGCAGGACACGCCCCTCAAGCTGTCGGTGTTCGACCCGCGCGACGAGCGTCTGGCGCTCAAGACCTCGCAGGCGGGCAGGGTGATGGACCGCGCCGGAATCGCCGAAGTCGGCTCGCTGCTCCGCGATGGCGCTGGCTCGGCGTGAAGTCCTGACCCTGGGGGCGGTGGCGGTGGCGGCCGCCGCCGCCGGCGCTCTCGCCGGCGTGCTCGCCCTCCAGGCACGGAGCGGGGCGGCGAATCTGCTCGCCGCGCGCTTCCGCGACCTCTCCGGGAACAGCCGGCGGCTTCTCGACTGGCAGGGCAGGGTGCTGCTCTGTAACTTCTGGGCGACCTGGTGCGCCCCCTGCCGGGAGGAGATCCCGTTACTCGTTGCTGCAAGGCAGCAACGCCTTTCCTCCGGTCTCGAGGTTGTGGGTATCGGTATCGATTCTGTAGAGAAGATCGTCGAATTTGCGGCAACGTACAGGATCAGCTATCCGATCCTCGTGGGGGACGCAGCGGCGATCGAGCTCATGCGAGGGCTCGGAAACCGTGCCGGCGCACTCCCCTATACAGTGGTGTTCGACCGCAGCGGGTCGGTGGTCCACCGCCACCTGGGGGCCATGACCGCCCAGGATCTCGATCAGGTTCTTGCAGGCTTATTTCGGTAAAATGCTGCGTTCTGCGGCGAAAAACGCCTAAAAGCGCGATCGGCCGTTGCGAGGAGGGAGTCCATGGACCTGCGCAAGCTGAAGAAGCTGATCGATCTGGTGGAGGAATCCGGCATCGCCGAGCTGGAGATCACCGAGGGCGAAGAGAAGGTCAAGATCGTCAAGGGCGGTGGCGTGACGATGAGCGCCCCGGTTGCGCCCCAGGCGGCTGCCGCTCCCCCAACCCCCGCCGCGCCGGCTCCGGCAGCGGCCGCCGCTCCGGCCCCGGCCGAACCCGAGCCCGGCCAGGAGGGCCACGTGGTCAAGGCACCGATGGTCGGGACCTTCTACCGCTCGCCGTCGCCCGACGCCAAGGTGTTCGTCGAGGTCGGGCAGGCGGTGAAGGAGGGCGACACCATCTGCATCATCGAGGCGATGAAGCTCATGAACGAGATCGAGGCCGACGCCTCGGGCGTGGTGAAGGCAATCCTGATCGAGAGCGGGCAACCCGTCGAGTACGGCCAACCCCTGTTCATCCTGGGCTAGATGTTCGAAAAGATCCTGATCGCCAACCGCGGCGAGATCGCGCTGCGCATCCAGCGCGCCTGCCGCGAGATGGGCATCCGCACGGTGGTGGTGCATTCCGAAGCCGACACCGAGGCGAAGTACGTCAAGCTCGCCGACGAGTCGGTGTGCATCGGGCCGCCGCCCGCGGCGGCGAGCTACCTCAACATCCCGGCGATCATCAGCGCCGCCGAGGTGACCGACGCCGAGGCGATCCATCCGGGCTACGGCTTTCTCGCCGAGAACGCCGATTTCGCCGAGAAGGTGGAGCGCTCCGGGTTCGTCTTCATCGGGCCGCGGCCGGAGAACATCCGCCTGATGGGCGACAAGGTCTCGGCCAAGGCGGCGATGATCAAGGCCGGGGTGCCGACGGTGCCGGGCTCGGAGGGCGCGCTTCCCGACGATCCCAAGGAGATCGTGCGCATCGCGCGCAAGGTCGGCTACCCGGTGATCATCAAGGCCGCCGGCGGCGGCGGCGGTCGCGGCATGCGCGTGGTGCACACCGAGGCGGCGCTGCTGAACGCGGTCAACATGACGCGCACCGAGGCGCAGGCGGCTTTCGCCAACCCAGTGGTCTACCTCGAGCGCTACCTCGAGGAGCCGCGCCACATCGAGTTCCAGATCCTCGCCGACGCCCACAAGAACGCGGTGCATCTGGGCGAGCGCGACTGCTCGCTGCAGCGGCGCCACCAGAAGGTGGTCGAGGAGGCGCCGGCGCCGGAGCTGACCGCGAAGCAGCGCGACAAGATCGGCGAGCGCTGCGTCGACGCCTGCCGCAGGATCGGCTACCGCGGCGTCGGCACCTTCGAATTCCTCTACCAGGGCGGCGAGTTCTACTTCATCGAGATGAACACCCGCATCCAGGTCGAGCATCCGGTCACCGAGATGGTCACCGGCCTGGACCTGGTGCAGGAGCAGATCCGCGTCGCCGCCGGCGACAAGCTGCGCTTCCGGCAGAAGGACATCCAGATCCGCGGCCACGCCATCGAGTGCCGCATCAACGCCGAGGATCCCTATCGCTTCACGCCCTCGCCGGGCAAGATCACCTCCTACCATCCTCCGGGCGGCCCGGGGATCCGCGTCGACTCGCACGTCTACCACGGCTACAGCGTGCCGCCCAACTACGACTCGATGATCGGCAAGGTCATCGCGTTCGGCGCGACGCGCGAGCAGGCGCTCGGCCGCATGCGCATCGCGCTCTCCGAGATGGTGGTCGAGGGCATCCTGACCAACCTGCCGCTGCACCGCGAGCTCCTCAACGACCCGCTGTTCATGCGCGGCGGGGTGTCGATCCACTACCTCGAGCAGAAGCTCGCGCAGGAGCAGAAGAAGAAGTGATGCCCTGGCTCGCGCTGAGCCTCGAGGTGGACCGGGTGGCGGCCGAGGCGTTCAGCGATGCGCTGCTCGAGGCCGGCGCGCAGTCGGTGGCGCTGGAGGCCGGGCGGGTGTCCGCGATCCTCGATCCGCACGAAGACCCGGAAGCGCTGATCGCCGCGGCGGCACAGGCGGCCGGCGTCGCAAGTCCGCGCTTCACCGCGCAGCAGCTCGATGACCGCGACTGGGTGCGCGAAAGCCAGGCGCAGTTCAAGCCGCTCGAAGTGGGGGGGCGCCTCTGGGTCGGGCCTCACTGGTGCGAGGCGCCACGGGGTCGTATCGCGGTACGCATCGACCCGGGCCTCGCGTTCGGCACCGGAAGCCACCCGACAACGAAATTGGTTTTAGGTTTCCTGGAAAAAAGCATCAGGGGCGGCGAGCACGTCCTCGACTACGGGTGCGGCTCCGGTATATTGGCGATCGTCGCCGCCCGGCTGGGTGCAGCGCAGGTCGACGCGGTGGACCTCGACCCGCAGGCGGTCGAAACGACGCGCGCCAACGCCCTCGCCAACGGCGTCGTGCTGCGCGCCGCGTTGCCCGAGGCGCTCGCTCCGGAAAGCTATGACCTGGTGGTCTCGAACATCCTCGCCCAACCCCTGATCCTGCTCGCGCCGCTGCTCGCAGCGCGCGGCCGGCGCGTCGTGCTTTCCGGAATCCTGGACGAGCAGGCGGGGGAGGTGATCGCCGCTTACCTGCCCTGGATGAACGTCAAGGTTCATGATCGGGAAGGTGGGTGGGCGCTTCTGCTGGGGTCGCGCCGATGAGCCTGACGACCCGCTGCCCGGTCTGCGGCACGGCGTTCCGCGTGCAGCGCGACCAGCTCGCCGCGCGCGCCGGCAAGGTGCGCTGCGGCAAGTGCGGCACGGTGTTCGACGGCGTGTCGGCGCTGGACGAGGGCGCCGAGCGGCTCGCGATCGACCCGTCGCCGCAGCTCGGCCTGTTCGACCCGTCGCGGCGGCCGGCGCAGGCCGCGCGCGCGGCGGGCGCCGACGCGCCGTCCCCCGAGTTCCTGGAGGAGCCCGCTCAGGCGCCGCGCTTCGGCTGGCTGTGGGGGCTCGCGGCGTTCGCCGCCGCGGCGCTGCTCGCCGGGCAGGCGGTATACCGCTACCGGGCCGAGATCATCGCCTACGCGCCCGAGACGCGCGCGCCGCTCGAGGCCGCGTGCCGCAGCCTCGGCTGCGAGGTGTCGCTGCCGCGGCAGCTGAAGCTGCTGGTGCTCGACTCCTACGAGGTGCGCGAGCACCCGCAGCACGACGGCGTGCTGGTGCTCGACTTCGTGATCAGCAACCGGGCGCCGTTCGCCCAGGAGTACCCGGCCCTCAAGCTGGCGCTGACCGACGGCGCCGGCGCGGCGCTGGCGAGCCGCGTCCTGCTGCCGCGCGAATACCTTGACCCGAAGCTTGCGCCGCTGCTCCTGCGGCGCGGTATCGACGCGGAGAGCGCGGCGTCGGTGACCGTCTACCTCGATGTGCGCCAGGTTCGCGCCACCAACTACAAGGTCGACTTCTTCTACCCCTCGTGAAAATCCTGGTGACCGGCTCCATCGCCTACGACACGATCATGGTGTTCCCGGATCGCTTCCGCAACCACCTGCTCCCCGACCAGCTGCACATTCTCAACGTGTGCTTCCTCACGCCCGAGATGCGGCGCGAATTCGGCGGCACCGCGGGCAACATCGGCTACAACCTGAAGCTGCTCGGCGAGGACCCGCTGGTCATGGCCACGGTGGGCGAGGACATCGATCCCTACCTGAAGCGCCTCGAGGCCCTCGGCATCGGCGCGCGCCTGCTCAGGCGCATCCCGGGCCAGTTCACCGCGCAAGCCTTCATCACCACCGACCTCGACGACAACCAGATCACCGCGTTCCACCCTGGCGCCATGAACCACGCGCACGAGAACCGCGTGACGCACGAACTCGGCGCGGGCGTCGCGATCATCGCGCCCGACGGCAAGCAGGGCATGCAGCAGCACGCGCGCGAGTGCGCCGCCGCCGGCATCCCGTTCCTGTTCGATCCGGGGCAGGGCCTGCCGATGTTCTCGGGCGAGGAGCTCGACGAGTTCCTGCGCCTGGCGGCCTACGTCGCGGTCAACGACTACGAGGGCAAGCTGCTCGAGGAGAAGACCGGGCGCAAGCTCGAGGCGATTGCGCGCCAGGTCAAGGCGCTGGTCTGCACGCTCGGCGCCAAGGGCTCGCTCATCCTGGCAGGGGGCGAGCGCCACGAGGTGCCCAGCGTCGAGGCGCAGGCGGTGGTCGATCCGACCGGCTGCGGCGACGCCTACCGCGCGGGGCTTCTCTACGGCATCGCGCACGGCTGGGACTGGCCGAGCGCCGGCCGGCTCGGCGCGCTGATGGGCGCCCTCAAGATCGCGCAGCGCGGCGCGCAGAACCACGTCGCGACGCCGGCCGAGCTCGAGGCGCGCTTCCGGCAGGCGTTCGGCTATTCGCCCTGGAAGCGCTAGCCCAGGGACGCGCGGATCTTTGCGGCGTATTCCTCGAGCTTGTCGCGCGGGGGATTCTTCACCGGCCAGCTGAGCGCCATGCCGTCGCCGTCGTGGCGCGGCACCAAGTGCACGTGATAGTGGAACACGGTCTGGCCTGCGGCCTTGCCGTTTGCCTGGTACACCGACAGGCCCTGCGGCGCGAAGGCATCGCGAATCGCGCGCGCGACGCGCGCCGCGGCGCGCAGCACCGCGCCGGCCTGCGCGTCGTCGAGGGTGTACAGGTTCTCGGCGTGCTTCTTCACCGCCACCAGCACGTGACCGGGGTTCACGTGCCCGAGGTCCATGAAGGCGAGGGTGTGCTCGTCCTCGTGGACCACCGTCGCCGGGATCTGGCGCGCCACGATCCGGCAGAAAACGCAATCGCCGATCTTTTCCACTACGCCTCGCCTCCCGCTGCCTGGTAACCACGGCAGGATAGCTGATGCAATGCGCGGTCCTCGAGGCGCAGCGCGGACAGGGCGCCGCCCCAGACGCAGCCGCTGTCGAGCAGCGCCAGGCGCTTGCCGAGCTTCAGCCCGAGCTGCGACCAGTGCCCGCACAGGAGGGTCTCGCGCTCCGGCGGGCGCGTGTCGAACCAGGCGAGGTAACCGGCCGGCGGCTCGGCGCCCTTGGCGTGGAACTCCATCCGGCCGTCGCGCGTGCAGAAGCGCATGCGCGTCATCGCGTTGACGATCACGCGCAGCCGGTCCCAGCCGGCGAGGTCGTCGCTCCACTGCTCGGGCTTGGCTCCGTACATGTTCTTCAGGAAATCCCGGTAGCGCTCGCCGGCGAGCGCGTCCTCGACTTCACGCGCCAGCTCGCGCGCCCGGGCGATGCTCCATTGCGGCAGCAGCCCGGCGTGCACCATGGCGTAGCGGCCCTCGACGTGCATCATCGGCCGCCGCCGCAGCCAGGTCACCAGCTCGCGCGCCTCGGCGGCGGCGAGCACGTCATGGAAGCTGTCGTCCTTGCGCGCGCGCTCGAAGCCCTCGTGCTGCGCGACCAGATGCAGGTCGTGGTTGCCGAGCACCGTGACCGCGCGCTCGCCCAGTCCGCGCACGAAGCGCAGGACTTCCAGGGACTTCGGGCCGCGGTTGACCAGATCGCCGACGAACCACAGCCGGTCCTGGCGCTCGTGGTAGCCGACCTCCTTCAGCAACAGCTTGAGCTCGTCGAAGCAACCCTGCACGTCGCCGATTACGTACGTCGCCATCGGCGGCGACTATAGCAGGGGAGATCGCCGCCGCGGTTAGCCGAGCAGCGTAAGGAGCATCGACTTCATCAGTCGCACGCTTGCGGGGACGAAGAAGGTGCTGCTGCGCATGGAAACGATCTCGAGCAGGACGTCGAGCATGTAGTACTGGATGACGCCGAACGCGAGCAGCGCCATCAGCGTCGCCTGCTTCGCCTTCAGCCAGCGCCGCACCGAAGGCTGGTCGCGGCCCTTGCGCGCGGACACCTCTTTCACGTACTCGCGGATGTCCTGGCGCGTCTTCAGCGAGCGGCCAGTGAGTTTCTCTAGGTACTGCACCAGTTCCTCACGGGTTGCGGATTTGGTCTTGCTCACACCTCGCTAATCTGCGCCGATTGCGGGTGCTAGGCAATGCGAAAGACGTCACAAATGGTTCACAAACGTGGCGGCATTTGTCCTGTTGTCCGAAACCTGTAGGGGAATCCCGGCTAAAAGCTCGCGTCGAGCCTGCGGTACTGGATCGCTTCGGCGATGTGCTCGGCGGTGATGGTGCTCTTCTCGGCGAGATCAGCGATCGAGCGCGCCACGCGCAGCACGCGGTGGTAGGCACGCGCCGAGAGCAGCAAGCGCGCGAGCGCGTGCCGCAGCAGCTGATCGCCCTCGCGGTCGGTGCCGCACAGGCGGTCGATCTCGCGCGTGCCGAGCAGGGAGTTGGGCTTGCCCTGGCGCTCGAGCTGCAGCCGCCGCGCCTGGTCGACGCGCGTGCGGATCGAACCCGACGCCTCGCCCGCGACCGGCGCGATCAGCTCGGCTTCGCGTACCGCGGGCACTTCGAGCTTGATGTCGATGCGGTCGGCGAGCGGCCCGGACACGCGCCCGCGGTAGCGGGCGATGCGCTCGGGCGTGCAGCGGCAGCGCCCGGCGCGGTCGCCGCAATGACCGCAGGGACAGGGGTTCATCGCCGCCAGCAGCAGAAAGCGCGCCGGGAACTGCGCCTGCCGCGCGGCGCGTGCGATCGACACCCGTCCGGATTCGAGCGGCTCGCGCAGCGCTTCAAGCACGTCGCGGTCGAACTCCGGCAGCTCGTCCAGAAACAGCACGCCGTGATGCGCCAGCGAGATCTCCCCCGGGCGCGGCAGCACGCCGCCGCCGACCAGCGCCGCGCCGGAGGCGCTGTGATGCGGGGAGCGAAACGGCCGCTCGCCCCAGCGCAGCGCGTCGAAGCCGCCCGTGGAGACCGAGTGGATCGCCGCGACCTCGAGCGCTTCGGCCTCCGACAGGCCCGGAAGGATCCCGGGAAAGCGTGCGGCGAGCATCGACTTGCCGGTCCCCGGCGGCCCGACCATCAGCACGCTATGCGAGCCGGCCGCCGCCACTTCGAGGGCGCGCTTCGCCTGCTGCTGGCCCTTCACCTCGTTGAAGTCGGGATAGGCCGCCGTCGCCGGGCGCGAGCCGCCGGCATAGGGCACGAGCGGCGTTTCGCCGGCCAGATGCGCGACGACTTCGAGCAGCGTGCGCGCCGGAAGGATGCGGGCGCCTTCGGCGAGCGCGGCCTGCGGCGCGTTACCCTCCGGCAGCACGAAGGCGCGTCCCACGCCGCGCGCGGAGAGCGCCATGGCGAGCGCGCCCCGCACCGCGCGCAGCTCGCCGGTGAGCGAAAGCTCGCCCGCGAACTCCAGCCCCGCGAGCGCCTGCGGCGGGAGCTGGCCGCTGGCCGCCAGGATGCCGAGCGCGATCGGCAGGTCGAAGCGGCTCGAGTCCTTGGGCAATTCCGCCGGCGCCAGGTTGACCGTGATGCGCCGCGCCGGAAACTCGAAGCGAGCATGGTTCAGCGCCGCGCGCACCCGGTCGCGCGCCTCGCGCACCCCGGCGTCGGGCAGGCCGACGATATGGAAAGCGGGCAGGCCCGGGCCGAGGTGCACTTCGACCGTGACCTCGGGCGCATCAATACCCGCGAGCGCGCGGCTCGCCACGATGGCGACCGTCATCCCTATAGAACGTCCGGCAGCGGCCGGGGTTTACTTGCGTGCTTCGAGCTCGGAGATGTGCGCTTCCAGTTCGGCAAGCTTGGCCCCGGCGCGCTCGAGCAGCTTCTTCTGGACCTCGAAGTCCTCGCGCAGCACGAGGTCCATGCGGTCGAACCAGGCGCTGAGCAGCGCGCGCAGGTTCTTCTCCAGGTCCTGCGCCGGGGAGTTGCGCAGCGCTTCGTCGATGCGCTGGCGCAGATCCTCGAAAAGGCGGGGGTCGCTCATCGCCCAAAGGTAGCGCAGGGCCGCGCACCAGCGATGCGCAAGCGCTTCAGGGCCGCGCACCAGGAGGGTGCGCTCAGCCACCGCCTCAAAAATACTGTCATATAAAATAATAGGTTATACGTTGGCACAGGAGATGCTAAGTCTTCCCTGTCTTTCCATTTCCAAACTGAAAAGGGAGTTCCCGATGCGCAAGACCATCCTCTCGCTGTCGACGGCAGCCGCCCTCGCCGCTCCAATGATCGCGGCCGCGCAGGCCCCGGCTGCGGTGCCCTCGCCGGTGGCCGGCAACATGACCATCGCCAGCGACTACCGCTTCCGCGGCATCTCGCAGACCTACAACGGCCCGGCCATTCAGGGCGGCATCGACTACGCCCACGACAGCGGCGTCTATCTCGGCAACTGGAACTCGAACGTCAACAGCACCCTGTTCTCCGGCGGCTCGGGAATCGAAATGGACTTCTACGGCGGCTGGAAGAAGACCTTCGGCGACTTCGGCATCGACATCGGGACGATCTACTACTACTACCCGAACGCCGAGTGGAACGCGAATGCCGGCGCTACCGCGGGCAACGCCAAGTTCGACAACCTGGAGGTGTACGTCGGCGCGAGCTGGAAGTGGGCATCGGCGAAGGCCTATTACTCGCTCTCCGACTACTTCGGCCTGGGCAACGAGATGGCCGACGGCGGCTACTTCGCGCACAAGGACACCAACGCTGCGCTCGGCGGGAAGGGCGGCTCGGCGGGCACCATCTATCTCGACCTGACCGCCGCCATCCCGCTCTCGAAGGAGCTGTCGCTCGTGGTGCACTACGGCTATCTGGATGTCAAGAAGTACAACGAGCTCGACTACAGCGACTGGAAGCTCGGCGTCACCTACGACCTGAACGGCTGGGTCCTGGGCGCCGCCTACGTCGACACCGACGCCAAGCCCGAGTGGTACTACACCGCCGGCAGCAAGGGGAAAAAGGAAATCGGCAAGAGCACCGTCGTGCTCTCCGTCATGAAGGCGTTCTAACGAAACGGGGGTCCAGTGAAACTGGTTACCGCAATCATCAAGCCGTTCAAGCTCGACGAGGTGCGCGAGGCGCTGTCGGCGATCGGCGTGCAGGGGATCACCGTCACCGAGGTGAAGGGCTTCGGCCGCCAGAAAGGCCACACCGAGCTCTACCGCGGCGCCGAGTACGTGGTCGATTTCCTGCCGAAAGTGAAGGTCGAGGCCGCGGTCAAGTCGGAGCTCGTCGAGCAGGCGATCGAGGCGATCGAGAAATCGGCGAACACCGGCAAGATCGGCGACGGCAAGATCTTCGTGTTCGATCTGGAGAAGGTCATCCGCATCCGCACCGGCGAGACCGATGCGGCGGCGCTTTGAGGAGAATGTGATGAAGAAGCTCTGTGCATTCCTGGCGCTGGTGCTCTCGCTGATGTTCGCGGGCGCAACGCTGGCGCAAGACAAGCCCGCGGCTGCGCCGGACAAGCCGGCCGCGGCGGCGCCGGACGCGAAGAAGGAAGAAGCCAAGCCCGCGCCGCCGACGCCGAACAAGGGCGACGTCAGCTGGATGCTGGTGTCGACCGCGCTGGTGATCATGATGAGCGTGCCGGGGCTGGCGCTGTTCTACGGCGGCATGGTGCGCTCGAAGAACGCGCTGTCGATGCTGATGCAGGTGTTCGTGGTGTTCTCGCTGGTGACGGTGCTGTGGGTCATCTACGGCTACAGCCTCGCCTTCACCGAGGGCAACGCGTACTTCGGCGGCTTCGATCGGCTGTTCCTCTCGGGCGCGCTGGATGCCGGCAAAGGCGAGTTCGCCAACGCGGCGACGTTCTCCAAAGGCGTGGTCATCCCGGAGATCGTGTTCGTCGCGTTCCAGGCGACCTTCGCCGCGATCACCTGCTGCCTGATCCTCGGCGCGTTCGCCGAGCGCGCCAAGTTCTCGGCGGTGCTGGTGTTCATCGTGCTGTGGTTCACCTTCGCCTACACCCCGGTCGCGCACATGGTGTGGTTCTGGATGGGCCCGGACGCGTATACCGCAGCCAAGGGGGTGGCCGACGAGATGAACGGCAAGGCCGGCCTGATCTGGCAGTGGGGCGCGCTCGACTTCGCCGGCGGCACGGTGGTGCACATCAATGCCGGCGTCGCCGGGTTGGTCGGCGCCTACCTGGTGGGCCGGCGCGTCGGCTACGGCAAGGAAGCGATGCCCGCGCACAACCTGCCGCTGACCATGATCGGCGCTTCGCTCCTGTGGGTGGGCTGGTTCGGCTTCAACGCCGGCTCGGCGCTCGAGGCTGGCAACTCCGCCGCGCTCGCCTTCCTCAACACCTACATCGCCACGGCCTGCGCGGTGCTCTCCTGGTGCCTGGGTGAGGCGATCTTCAAGAGCAAGCCGACCATGCTCGGGGCGGCGTCGGGTGCGGTCGCCGGCCTGGTGGCGATCACCCCTGCCGCGGGTAACGTCGGCCTCCCGGGCGCCTTCGTCATCGGCCTGGCCGCGGGCATCGTGTGCCTGTGGGGCGTGAGCGGGCTGAAGAAGCTGCTCGGCGCCGACGACTCGCTCGACGTGTTCGGCGTGCATGCGGTCGGCGGCATTCTCGGCGCGCTGCTTACCGGCGTGTTCAATTCGCCGGACCTCGGCGGGCCGGGCTTCGTCACCGACTGGATTACCGCCAAGACCGGGTTCAGCTCGATCGGCGAGCAGCTTTGGGTCCAAGCCAAGGCCGTCGGCGTGACGATCGTCTGGTCGGGGGTCGTCGCCCTAGTGGCGTTCAAGCTCGTGGACTGGACGATCGGGCTGCGCGTCACCGAAGAGGACGAGCGCGAGGGCCTGGATACCGCCTCGCACGGAGAAGCCGCTTACCGCATGTAAGCAGTCACTCCGCGTACGAAAAGGGGGCGCTTCGGCGCCCCTTTTTTTATCCCGCGAGCTTCTCGAGAAGCGCCAGCAGTTGGGCGCGTTCGGCGGCACTCAGGCGGGACGCAACGCGACGCTCATGCATCCGGATGCGTTGCTTGAGCCCGGCAACCAGCGCGCGCCCGGCGCGCGTCAGCCACAGCCCGTTGGTGCGCCGGTCCTCGCCGCGCCGGCGCTCGACGAGATCGCGCGCCGCAAGCGCGTGCAGCACCCCCACCAGGGTCGAGCGGTCGATGCCGACTGCCTGGGCGAGCCGGCTCTGCGTCACGCCCGGATTGGCGTCGATCAGGAGCAGGATTCCGGCGCGGCCGGGCGAAGCCTCGGGGATGGCGCGCGCGTAGTCGCGGAACACCGCCTGCTGCGCGAGGCGCAGTCGATAACCGATCAGACTCGAAAGCAAACCGGGTTTGAGAATCTGTTTGGCCTCCAAACAGCTTGATACCATCGTAGGAGACCCCCGGCGCGCATGCAAATCACCCTCGAAGGCCACGACCAGCCGGTGCCGGTGCAAGCCGGCGACACGCTGCTCGGCGCGCTGCTGCGTGCCGGACTCCCATTCCCCTTTGCCTGCCAGACGGGCAACTGCGGCACTTGCAAGTGCGAGCTGGTGTCCGGCAAGGTCCAGGAACTCGAGTATTCCGAGCACGCCCTGTCCGCCGCCGAGCGCGCCGGCAGCATCGTGCTGGCCTGCCGCACCCAGGTGTGGAGTGATATCGTGATCCGCCTATGAAGCTCTGCAGATTCGACGACGACAGGCTCGGCATCGTGGAGGGCGCCGAGGTGCTCGACGTGAGCGCGGCGCTCGACGCGATCGCGCCGCGCAAATGGCCCTACCCGCACGGCGACGCGCTGATCGCGCACCTGCCGGCGGTCCTCGAGCGGGCGAAGGCGCTGGCGCCGCGCGCGCCGCGCCGCAAGCTGGCCGAGGTGCGCCTGCGCCCGCCGGTGGCCAATCCGTCGAAGATCGTCAACGCGCCGATCAACTACCAGGCGCACATCGACGAGGCCAAGGCCGACCAGGGCATTGCGCACGGGCGCGAGATCAAGACCATCGGCGACTGGGGCCTGTTCCTGAAGGCGCCGAGCTCGCTGATCGGCGCCGCCGACCCGATCCGGCTGCGCTTCCCGGAGCGGCGCAACGACCACGAGGTTGAGCTGGCGGTGATCATCGGGCGCGAAGCGAACCATGTGCCGCGCGCCCGCGCGCTCGACTACGTCTGCGGCTACTCGATCGGTCTCGACATGACGCTGCGCGGCCCGGAGTTCCCCAGCTTCCGCAAGTCGATCGATACCTACAGCGTGCTCGCGCCCTGGCTGGTGACGCGCGACGAGGTGCCCGACCCGAACGCGCTCGACCTGTGGCTCACGGTGAACGGCGAGACGCGGCAGCGCTCGAACACGCGCCGCATGGTGTACAACGTCGAGCGGCTGATCGAGTTCGCCACCAGCTTCTACACGCTGCACCCGGGCGACATCATCTTCAGCGGCACCCCCGAGGGCGTGGGTCCGGTCAAGCCGGGCGACGAGATTCACGCCGGAATCCAGAGCGTCGGCGAGTTCCGCATCCGCGTGGCGCCGCAGTACGAGGGATAACCTAGAATCGCGCTTTTTCGAGGAATTCCATGGGTCACGCCATTCCCCTGTGGAGCCCGCCGGCGCTGCCGGTCGCGGGCGGCTCCGACAGCTTTCCGGTCCGGCGCATTTTTTGCGTCGGGCGCAACTACGCCGAGCACCAGAAGGAAATGGGCGGCGACGGCCGCGAGCAGCCGTTCTTCTTCATCAAGAGCGCGCACTCGCTGGTGCCGCAGGGCGGCAATGTCCACTATCCGGCCAAGACGTCCAACTACCATTACGAGACCGAGTTGGTCGTCGCGCTCGCCAAGGGCGGCCGGCGCATAGCCGCTACGCGCGCCAACGAGCATGTGTTCGGCTACGCGGTCGGGCTCGACATGACGCGCCGCGACCTGCAGCAATGGGGCAAGGACCATGGCCGGCCCTGGGATTTCGGCAAGGACTTCGACGAAGCGGCGCCGTGCGGCGCGCTGGTGCTGGCGGCGAAGATCGGCCATCCCGCGCGCGGCGCGCTGTGGCTCAACGTCAACGGCAAGCAGCGCCAGAAAGCGGACCTCGGCGACATGATCTGGTCGGTACCCGAGCAGATCGCGTATCTCTCGGAGTACTACACGCTCGAGCCGGGCGACTTGATCTTTTCCGGCACGCCCGCGGGCGTCGGCCCGGTGAAAGCGGGCGACGAGCTGCACGCCGGCATCGACGGCGTCGGCGAGCTCAAGGTGAAGATCCTTCCGGCCCTGTGAGGCTGTATACCTACTTCCGCAGCTCGGCCGCGTTCCGCGTCCGCATCGCGCTCAACCTGAAAGGCCTCGCCTACCAGCCGGAGTTCGTGCACCTTGCCAAAGGCGAGCACCGCCAGCCGGAATACGCGAAGGTCAATCCGCAGGCGCTGGTGCCGACGCTGGTGCTCGACGACGGCACGCACCTCAACCAATCGCTCGCGATCATCGAGTACCTGGACGAGAAGCATCCGCGGCCGCCGCTGTTGCCGGGCGATTCCCTGGGCAAAGCACGCGTGCGCTCGCTCTCGGAGCTGATCGCCTGCGAGATCCATCCATTGAACAACCTGCGCGTGCTGCAGCACCTCAAGCGCGTGGTCGGGCAGAATGAAGATCAGGTCAACACCTGGTACCGCCACTGGATCGCCGACGGGCTGATGAAGTTTGAAGGAGAGCTGGTTGCCGACAAGAAGAGTAGATTCTGTTACGGCGATGCGCCCACCATGGCCGACTGCTGCCTGGTGCCGCAGATCTTCAACGCAAAGCGCTACAACAGCGACCTCGCTCCTTATCCGACCACGATGCGCGTGTTCGAGCAGTGCATGAAGCTCGAGGCCTTCGATCGCGCACAGCCCGCGAAACAACCCGACGCAGAGTAGACCGTGGGCAAGCCCAACGCATACGACGACATCCCGGGCACCACGGTGTTCGACGCGCAGCGCTCGCGGCAGGGCTACCACATGAACATGTTCTGCATGTCGCTGATGAAGGCCGACAACCGCGCGCAGTTCAAGGCGGGCGAGCGGGCCTACCTCGACCGCTGGCCGATGACCAAAGAGCAGAAGCAGGCGGTGCTTAAACGCGACTGGAACCGCATGATCTCGCTGGGGGGCAACATCTACTACCTGGCGAAGCTGTTCTTCAACGACCAGAAGTCGTTCCAGTACGTCGCCGCGATCATGACCGGCAGCACCCAGGAGGAATACGCGGCGATGATGTTGAACGGCGGCCGGCCGCCGGAGGGCAACCGCACGCTCGCGGATTGGAAAAAGCGGAAAGGGAAGAAACGTGGCTAGGATCATCGCCGGCGTCACCATGTCGCACGTGCCGGCGATCGGCGCCGCGCTCGACAATGGCAAGAGCGGCGAACCCTACTGGAAGAAGGTGTTCGACGGTTTCGAGCGGTCCAAGGAGTGGATCCGCAAGGCGAAGCCCGACGTCATCCTGCTGGTCTACAACGATCACGCCGTCGCGTTTTCACTCGACATCATCCCGACGTTCGCGCTGGGCTGCGCGGCGGAGTTTCCGGTCGCCGACGAGGGCTGGGGGCCGCGGCCGGTGCCGAAAGTGACAGGCCATCCGGAGCTTGCCGCGCACATCGCCCAGTCGGTGATCCTCAACGAGTTCGACCTCACCGTCGTCAATAAAATGGAGGTCGACCACGGGCTGACGGTGCCGCTGTCGCTGATGTACGGACAGCCCAAGGCCTGGCCCTGCCCGGTGATCCCGCTGCCGGTGAACGTGGTGGTCTACCCGCCGCCGACGGCGCACCGCTGCTACCAGCTCGGGCGCGCGATCCGCAAGGCGATCCGCTCCTACGACGAGGACCTGCGCGTGGTGGTGTTCGGCACCGGCGGCATGTCGCACCAGCTGCAGGGGCCGCGCGCAGGGTTCATCAACAGCAAGTTCGACCGCCGCTTCCTGGATCGCATGACCAGGGACCCGAAGTCGCTCACCCGCATCACGCACCTGGAACTGCTGCGCGAAGCGGGCTCGGAGGGCATCGAGCTGGTGATGTGGCTCATCATGCGCGGTGCGCTCGACGAAAAGGTCAGGGAAGTGCACCGTTTCTACCACGTGCCCGCCTCGAACACCGCGGTGGGGCACCTCATCCTGGAAAATCTCAAATGAAAGTATGCGTGGCAGGGCAGGGCGCCTTCGGGCAGAAGCACCTCGAAGGGATCGCCAACATCAAGGGCGTGGAGGTGGTGACGCTCGCGGGCGGCAACGCCGATGCGACGAAGGAGGTTGCGCAGAAGTTCAAGATTCCGCACTGGACCACCGACCTCGCGGAGAGCCTGAAGCAGCCGGGCGTCGAAGCCGTGATCCTCGCCACCCCCACCCAGATGCACGCGCGCCAGGCAATCCAGTGCATGCGCGCCGGCAAGCACGTCCAGGTCGAGATCCCGATGGCCGACACGCTCGCCGATTCCCGCGAGATCCTCAAGGTGCAGACGGAGACCGGGCTGATCGCGATGGCGGGGCACACGCGGCGCTTCAACCCGAGCCACCAGTGGGTCAGGAAGAAAATCCTCGCCGGCGAGCTGAAGCTGCAGCATTTCGTGGTGCAGAGCTTCTTCTTCCGCCGCACCAACATGAACGCCGCGGGCAAGCCGCGCAGCTGGGCCGACCACCTGCTGTGGCACCACGCCTGCCATACCGTGGATCAGTTCCAGTACCAGACCGGGGAGACGATCTCCCAGGCGCGCGCGCTGCAGGGGCCGGTGAACCCGAAGCTGGGCATCGCCATGGACATGAGCATCCAGATGCGCACGCCCTCGGGCGTGGTGTGCTCGCTGGCGCTGTCGTTCAACAACGACGGGCCGCTGGGAACGTTCTTCCGCTACATCTGCGACAACGGCACCTACATCGCGCGCTACGACGACCTGTTCGACGGCAAGGAGAACAAGATCGACGTTTCCAAGGTGGATGTCTCAATGAACGGCATCGAGCTGCAGGACCGCGAGTTCTTTGCCGCGATACGCGAGAAGCGCGAGCCCAACGCGAGTGTCGCGCAGTGCCTGCCGGCGATGGAAACGCTAGACCGCCTGGAGAAGAGCCTGTCGGCCCCTTGAACGCTACCGGGTGCGAAACAGCGCCTTGACGTCCTCGGGGATCGGCTGGCTCTTGATTGGGGTGCCGGGGCCGTTGACGTAGCGGGCCCAGACGCGCGTTTCGCTTCCCTGCGCCAGCTTCACGCCGTCGGCGCGCACGATGTCGTGCGCCACGACGAACGAGGCGTTGCCGAAGCGCGCAATGCGCGAGCGCACCTCGCAGCGATCGCCATGCTGCGCGGGGGCGACGAACTTGCATTCCGCGCTGATCAGAGGCATCGACTGGTGCTCTTCGCGCATGCGCTTCGGGCTGTAGCCGACCGAGCCCATGAACGCCCAGGTGGCGGCGTCCATCCAGCGGAAGTAGGTCGGATAGAAAATTATGCCGGCGGGGTCGCAGTCGCCCCAGTACACCTCGCAGACGAAGCGCCCGACGATGGACTGAAATTCTGACTCGAACGCGCTCATCGATCGATTATAAGCCGTTGACAGATCAGGACTTGATGGGCAGAATCCCACTATCGCGCCGATTTGAGGCTCAGCTTGCGGGCGCGTTACAAATACCGCTAAAGAGACGCGCGTCGAAGCCCGTCCTGCGCAAGCCGAGCGGGCTTTTTCTTTTTTGGGACCGATGAAGCTCGAAGCGCTGTTGCGCGAAAGAATCCTGCTGCTGGACGGCGCCATGGGCACCATGATCCAGCGCGCGCGTCTCGCCGAGGAGGACTTCCGCGGGGCGCGCTTTCGCGACTGGCCGCGCGAGCTGCGCGGCAACAACGACCTGCTGTCGCTGACCCAGCCGCGGCTGGTGCGCGACATCCACGCGCAGTACCTCGAGGCCGGCGCCGACATCCTCGAGACCAACACTTTCAACTCCACCTCGGTGGCGCTCGCCGACTACGGCATGCAGGATCTCGCGCGCGAGCTGAACCGCGCCGCGGCGCACCTCGCGGTGGACGCCGCGCGCGACTGCGAGGCGCGCACGCCGCGGCAGCCGCGCTTTGTCGCCGGCGTGCTCGGCCCGACCAACAAGACCGCGTCGCTTTCGCCGGACGTCAACGACCC
Source organism: uncultured Enterobacteriaceae bacterium (assembly GCA_964576525.1). Taxonomy (GTDB): domain Bacteria; phylum Pseudomonadota; class Gammaproteobacteria; order Burkholderiales; family SG8-39; genus SCGC-AG-212-J23. The sequence goes on along the minus strand of CAZNVH010000056.1, from coordinate 55,296 downwards.
GGGGTTCCGCGCAGTCTCGTTCGACGAGCTGGTCGCGGCTTACGGCGAGGCGATCGCCGGGCTGCTCGAGGGCGGCGTCGACCTGCTGCTGGTCGAGACGGTGTTCGATACGCTCAACGCCAAGGCGGCGCTGTTCGCGGTCGAGCAGGCGTTCGCCGCGCGCGGCGCGCGCCTGCCGGTGATCATCTCGGGCACCATCACCGACGCTTCCGGCCGCACGCTTTCCGGGCAGACCACCGAGGCGTTCTACAACTCGGTACGCCACACCCGGCCGCTGGCCGTCGGGCTGAACTGCGCGCTCGGCGCGAAGGAGCTCAGGCCCTACGTCGAGGAGCTCGCCGGGATTGCCGAAAGCTACGTGTCCTGCCACCCGAACGCCGGCCTGCCGAACGCCTTCGGCGAATACGAGGACACGCCGGAAAACATGGCCGGGCACGCCGCCGAATGGGCGCGCGCCGGCTGGCTGAACCTCGCCGGCGGCTGCTGCGGCACCACCCCCGAGCACATCCGCGCCATCGGCGACGCGCTGCGTCCGATCGCGCCGCGCCGCCTCGGCGAGCGCGCGCGCGCCCTGCGGCTCTCCGGGCTCGAGCCGCTCAATGTCGACGACAGTTCGCTGTTCGTCAATGTCGGCGAGCGCACCAACGTCACCGGCTCGCGCGCTTTCGCGCGCCTGGTGCTTGGCGGGGACTATGCCGGCGCGCTGGCGGTGGCGCGCCAGCAGGTCGAGAACGGCGCCCAGGTGATCGACGTCAACATGGACGAGGCGATGCTCGACTCGGAGAAGGCGATGACGACCTTCCTGCGTCTGGTCGCCGCCGAGCCGGACATCGCGCGCGTGCCGGTGATGATCGACAGCTCGAAGTGGAGCGTGATCGAGGCCGGATTGAAGTGCGTGCAGGGCAAGGCGATCGTCAACTCGATTTCGATGAAGGAGGGCGAGGCGGAGTTCCTGCGCCAGGCGCGCCTGTGCCGCCAGTACGGCGCAGCCGTGGTGGTGATGGCGTTCGACGAACGCGGCCAGGCCGACACGCTCGAGCGGCGCACCGCGGTGTGCCAGCGCGCCTACGAGCTGCTGACCGCGCAGGCCGGGTTCGCGCCCGAGGACATCGTGTTCGACGCGAACATCTTCGCCATCGCCACCGGGCTAGAGGAGCATGCGCGCTACGGCATCGACTATCTCGAGGCGGTGCGCTGGATTCGCGCCAACCTGCCGCACGTCAGGACCTCGGGCGGCCTGTCCAACCTGTCGTTTTCGTTCCGCGGCAACGACGGCGTGCGCGAGGCCATGCACACCGCCTTCCTGTACCACGCGGTCCGCGCCGGCCTGTCGATGGGCATCGTCAACGCCGGGCAGCTGGGCGTTTACGAACAGATCGACCCCGAATTGCGCCTGCGCGTCGAGGATGTGCTGTTCGACCGCAGGCCCGACGCCACCGAGCGCCTGGTCGAGTTCGCGGGGACGGTGAAAGCGGGCGCGAGGGACAACACGAAGGACGAGGCCTGGCGCTCGGGCAGCGTCGAGCAGCGCATCGCGCATGCGCTGGTGAACGGCATCTCGGCGCACGTCGTTGCCGATACCGAGGAAGCGCGGCGCAAGTACCCGCGGCCGATCGAGGTGATCGAAGGACCGCTGATGGACGGCATGAACGTGGTCGGCGATCTGTTCGGCGCCGGCAAGATGTTCCTGCCCCAGGTGGTGAAGTCGGCGCGCGTAATGAAGCAGGCGGTGGCGCATCTCGTGCCCTACATTGAGGCGGAGAAGGCGAAGAGCGGCCAAGCCGGGCGCGCGAAGGGAAAGCTGGTGCTCGCCACGGTCAAGGGCGACGTGCACGACATCGGCAAGAACATCGTCGCGGTGGTGCTCCAGTGCAATAACTACGATGTGCTCAACCTCGGCGTGATGGTCCCGGCCGAGACCATCATCGAGACTGCCCGGCGCGAGAAAGCCGACGTCATCGGCCTGTCGGGGCTGATCACGCCTTCACTCGAGGAGATGTCGCATGTGGCGCGCGAGATGGAGCGCGCGCAGCTCAAGCTGCCGCTGCTGATCGGCGGCGCCACCACCTCTCGCGCGCACACCGCGGTGAAGATCGCGCCGAACTATTCCGGCCCGGTGATCTACGTCCCCGACGCTTCACGCAGCGTGCCCGCGGTGCAGAACCTGTTGTCGGAGCGGCCCGACAAGTATCTCGCCGAGGTGCGCGCCGACTACGAGCGCATCCGCGAGCAGCACCGCGACAAGAAAGGGCCCGGGCCGCTGCACGCGATTGCCCGCGCGCGAGCGCTCGGCTTCAAGACCGACTGGCAGAACTACGTTCCGCCGGCACCGGCCAAGCCTGGCGTCACGGTGCTGCGGCGCTACCCTCTCGCCGAGCTGGTCGACACCATCGACTGGGGGCCGTTCTTCCAGGCCTGGGAGCTGTCCGGCCCCTATCCCAGGATCCTCGAGGACCCGGTGGTCGGCGAAGCCGCGAGAAAGCTTTTTGCGGAAGGCCGGGAAATGCTCGCGCGCATCGCGCGCGAAGGCCTGATCGAGATGAACGGCGTATTCGCGCTCTACCCCGCGGCGCAGGTCAACAGCGACGACATCGAGATCTACCGCGACGAGCAGCGAAGCGAGCTTCTCATGACCTGGCGCAACCTGCGCCAGCAGAACCACAAGCCCGAAGGCCGCGCCAACCTGTGCCTTTCCGACTTCGTCGCACCGAAGGCGAGCGGCGCACGCGACTGGGTCGGAGCGTTCGCGGTCAGCGCCGGGGGCTTCGACGGGCGCGTCGCAGAGCTGGAAGCGCGCGGCGACGACTACAACGCCATCATGCTGAAAGTGCTCGCCGACCGCCTGGCCGAGGCCTTCGCCGAGCGCCTGCACGAGCGCGTGCGCCGCGAATACTGGGGCTATGCCTCCGACGAGCGCCTGAGCGCCGCCGAGCTGATCGCCGAGCGCTATCGCGGCATCCGCCCGGCACCGGGCTATCCCGCGTGCCCGGACCACACGCCGAAGGGGCCGCTGTTCCGCCTGCTCGATGCCGGCCGCAACGCCGACATGACCTTGACCGAGTCCTTCGCCATGCTGCCCGCCTCCTCGGTGTCGGGGTTCTACCTGTCGCATCCCGAGGCGAGCTACTTCGCGGTCGGCAAGGTCGGCCGCGACCAGGTGGAAGACTACGCGCGGCGCAGCGGCATCAGCCTCGCCGAAGCCGAAAAATGGCTCGCGCCCTATCTTGCCTATGAGCTGGCCAATGCATAGCTATAATTGGGCGCATGGGAAAAGGCGACAAGCGCACGCGCAAGGGCAAGATCTACAAGGGTAGCTACGGCAAGAAGCGGCCGCAGCGCGTCAAGAAGGTCAAGAAGCCGCGCTGAGCGGGTTCACCTGCGCCAGAACGCCGGCGTAAGCAGCACGAACAGCGTGAACAGCTCCAGGCGGCCGAGCAGCATGGCGAAGCTGCAGATCCAGGTCTGCAGGTCGTTGAGCGCGGCGTAGGTCGTCGCCGGCCCGACCTGCGCGAGGCCCGGGCCGGTGTTGTTGAGCGATGCCACCGCGGCCGAGAATCCGGTCACCACGTCGAGTCCTGACGCCGTCAGCAGTAGCGTGATCACCACGATGCTCGCGACGTAGACGAAGATGTAGCCGAGCACGGCGAACACCGTGGCATTCGCCACCGGGCGGGTCCCCAGCTTGACCGGCGAGTAAACCCGAGGGTGGATGATGCGCAGCAGCTCGCGCAGCACCTGCTTGAACAGGATCTGGGCACGCACCATCTTGATGCCGCTGCCGGTCGAGCCCGAGCAGCTGGCGAAGCTCGACAGCAGCAGCATCCACAGCGGCACGAAGATCGGCCAGCGGTCGTAGTCGGTGCTCGCGTAGCCGGTCGTGGTGGCCACCGACACCACGTTGAACGCGGCATAGCGCAGCGCCGTCCAGTAGTCGTCGTAGACGCCGTGCAGCAGCAGGTAGCCGGCGATGGCGGCGACCGATACCGCCAGCACGGCGATGAACACCGGCGCCTCGGGGTCGGCGCGGTAAGGCTGCAGGCTCAGCCGGCGCCAGGCGAGGAAATGGGTGGCGAAGTTGATCGCCGCGACCAGCATGAAGGCGATGGCGACCAGCTCGATGGCGAGCGAGTCCCAGTGCGCGAAGCTCGCGTCGTGCGTCGAGAAGCCGCCCAGCCCCATGGTGGTAAACGCATGCATCAGTGCGTCGAGCCAGGTCATGCCGGCGGCGCGGTAGGCGCCGAAGCAGGCGGCGGTCAGGCCGAAGTACACCAGCCACAGCCCCTTGGCCGTCTCGGCGATGCGCGGGGTGAGCTTGGTGTCCTTCATCGGGGTCGGCGTCTCGGCCTTGAACAGCTGGCTGCCGCCGACGCCCAGGAGCGGCAGGATCGCCACCGCCAGCACGATCACCCCCATACCGCCCAGCCAGATCATGAAGCCGCGCCACAGGTTCACCGAAGGGGGCAAAGCGTCGAGCCCGCTCAGCACCGTGGCGCCGCTCGCGGTCAGTCCCGAGACCGCCTCGAAGTAGGCGTCGGTGAACCCCAGCCGCGGCAGGCTGAGCATCAGGGGCAGGGTGGCAAACGCCGGCAGCACCGTCCACACCAGGCCGACGAGGAGGAAGCCGTCGCGCACCTGCAGCTCGCGGCGGTCGTAGCGCGTCGCGAACCACAGCGCTAGGCCCACGCCGAGGGTTATCGCGAGCGCCAGGCCGAAGGCGCGCTGCGCGCCGTCGGCGAGCGCATAGGACAGGCCCCAGGGCAGCGCCATGCTCCCGGCGAACAGCACCAGCACCGCCGCCAGCAGGTTCAGGACCGCGGCCAGCCGCATGGGCGCTACAGGAACCCGACGCCGACCTGAAACAGCCGCTCCACCCGGGGCAGCGTCTTCTTGTCCGTGACGAACACGATGACGTGGTCCTCGGCGCGGATCACGGTGTCGTGGTGGGTCATGATCACCTCGTCGCCGCGCACCACCGCTCCGATGGTCGTGCCCACCGGCAGGTCGATCTCGTCGATGCGCCGGTCGGTCACGCGGCAGGCTTCGCGGTCCCCGTGCACGATCGCCTCGAGCGCCTCGGCGGCGCCGCGCCGCAGGCTGTGCACCGCGACGATGTCACCGCGGCGCACGTGCGCGAGCAGCGTGCCAATCGTTGCCTGCGCCGGCGAGATGGCGATGTCGATCTGCCCCGACTGCAGCAGGTCGACATAGGAGCGCCGGTTGATCAGCGACACCACGCGGCGCGCGCCCATGCGCTTCGCGAGCAGCGAGCTCATGATGTTGTTCTCGTCGTCGTTGGTGACGGCGACGAACAGGTCCATTTCGCCGATGTTCTCATCCTCGAGCAGCCCTTCGTCGGTGGTGTCGCCGTTCAGCACCAGCGCCGCGCCGAGTTGCGCGGCGAGGGTCGCGCAGCGTCCTTTGTTGTGCTCGATCACGCGCACCGAGTAGTCGCGCTCCAGCGCCTGCGCCAGGCGCAGGCCGATGTTGCCGCCGCCGGCGATCATCACGCACTTCACCGGGCGGTCCATGCGACGCAGCTCGCGCATCACCTCGCGGATGTGCGCCGAAGCCGCGAGGCAGAACACCTCGTCGCCGGGCTCGATCACGCTGTCGCCGTCGGGAACGATCGAACGGTCGCCGCGAAAGATGGCGACGATGCGCGCCTCGACGCCCGGCATGTGCCTGGGGAGCTCTTTCAGCGGCCGGCCGACCAGCGGCCCGCCGCTGAACGCGCGCACCGCGACCAGGCTGACCTTGCCGTTGGCGAAATCGAGCACCTGCAGCGCCTCCGGAAACTCGATCAGCTTGACGATGTAGTCGGTGAGCACCTGCTCCGGGCAAATCGCCAGGTCGACGTCGAAGCCGTCGGGGTCGAGGACCTTCTGGTTGGCGAGGTAGTCGGTGGCGCGGATGCGCGCGATGCGCCGCGGCACGTTGAACAGCCGCGACGCCAGGCGGCAGGCCACCAGGTTGGTCTCGTCCGACTGCGTTACCGCGATCAGCAGGTCGGCGTCCTCGATGCCGGCCTCGACCAGGATCGAGGGGTGCGCGCCGCTGCCGATGACGGTGCGCAGGTCCAGGCGGTCCTGCAGCGCGCGCAGCCGCTGCGGCTCGAGGTCGACCACGGTGATGTCGTTCTGCTCGGACACCAGACTCTCGGCGACCGAGCTGCCCACTTGCCCGGCACCGAGGATCACGATCTTCATTCCTCGCGCCGTCCGACCGGCAGGCCGAGCGCCTTCAGCTTGCGATACAGGTGCGTGCGCTCCAGGCCGGAGCGCTCGGCGACGCGCGACATGCTGCCGTGCTCGCGCACCAGCAGGTGCTCGAAATACACGCGCTCGAAGGCCTCGCGGGCTTCGCGGTAGGGGCGGTCGAACGCCACCTCGGGCAGCGCTCCCGGCGAGCCGCGCGCGGCGATCACGCGCTCGACGTCCTCGAGCTGGATCTCCTCCTCGAGCGCGCTCAGCGCCAGGTCCTTGACCACGCTCTCGAGCTCGGCCAGGTTGCCCGGCCAGCCGTAGTGGCGCAGCGCGTTCAGGGCGGCGATCGCGAAGCGCCGCGCCGGACAGGCGCGTACCTCGACCAGTTGCGCCAGCATCAGCGAAGCGAGGTCGGGCACGTCTTCGGCGAACTCGCGCACCGCCGGCAGCTTGAGCGTGAGCTCTCCGAGCCGCGCACCGAGCTCGGCGTCGAAGCCGTGCTTGTCCGAGAGGCTGCGCGCGTCGACGGGCGAGAACGACACCAGCCGCACGCGGTGCTTCTCGGCGCGCGGCAGCAGGAACTCGAGGTTGCGCTGCTCGGCGTGCCCCAGGCGGCTCAGGTCGGCGATGAACAGGATGCCGCCGCCGGCCTTGGCGAGCAGCTCCGAGGGCGGCTGCGACAGCAGCTCGGCGCCGGCGAGGAACGGCGCGCCGGGCGCCGCGAGCAGCCGCGCGAAAAGCTCGGCGCGCGTGCCGCGCTCGCCGCGCAGCAGCAGCGGCGCGCCCGACTGGGCGAGCTGCGCCAGCCGCTTCTTCGCGTCGGCGAGGGCCGGCGAGCGGCCCAGGGCGCCGATCGACAGCTCGGGCGCGGCGGCGGTTTCCGGGCTGCGCAGCGCGCGCTTCACCGTCGCCAGCAGGCGCTGCAGCGCGATCGGCTTCTCCAGGAAGTCGAGCGCGCCGATGCGCGTGGCCTCGACCGCGGTCTCGATGGTGCCGTGCCCGGACATCATCACCACCGGCATGGTGAGCTGCCCGCTCGCCGCCCATTCCTTGAGCAGCGTGATGCCGTCGGCGTCCGGCATCCAGATGTCGAGCAGCACCAGGTCGGGACGGGCGCGCTCGCGCAGCCGGCGCGCCGCGCCGGCGCTGTCGGCGAGCATCACCTGGTGGCCCTCGTCGGCGAGGATCTCGGAGAGCAGCTCGCGGATGCCGACCTCGTCGTCGACGACCAGGATTTGCGCCACGCTAGGCCGCCTTCGCCAGCGGCAGGAGCACGCTGACCGACGCGCCCCGGCTCGGGCGGTTCTCGATCGCCACCGTGCCGTGATGCTCGTCGACGATCTTCTTGACGATGGCGAGGCCAAGACCGGTGCCGCGCGGCTTGGTGGTGACGTAGGGCTCGAAAATGCGCGCCATCAGCTCCTCTGGAAAACCGCCGCCGTTGTCGGAGACCGCGAGCCGGACGCGGTCGCCGGCGAGCTCGGTGCGCACCTCGATCGCCGGGCTCGAGCCGCGAGCCGGCTGGTTCTCGAGCGCATCCTGCGCGTTCTGCACCAGATTGTGGATCACTTGCCGGATCTGCGCGCTGTCGGCCCACACCGGCGGCAGCGGCTCGGCGAGCTGCCGGGCGATCGGCGCGGTCGAGTTCTCGTACAGCGCCAGCACCTGGCGTACCAGGGCGTTCAGGTCGAGCGGCTGCGGCACGGGCGCCGGCAGCCGCGCGTAGTCGGTGAAGTCGTCCACCATCGCCTTGAGCGCCGCGACCTGGTTGACGATGGTCTCGGTCGAGTGCCTCAGGGTCTCGGCGTCCTCGGGCGGCAGGCGCCCGCCGAGCTTCATTTCGAGCCGCTCGGCCGACAGGCGTATCGGGGTGAGCGGGTTCTTGATCTCGTGCGCCAGGCGGCGCGCCACTTCCGCCCAGGCGGTGGCGCGCTGCGCCTGGATCAACTGCGTGACGTCGTCGAACACCACCACCGAGCCGCCGCCGGTCGCTTGCGGCAGGCGCGCGCCGCGGGCGTGCAGCGTCTTGCCGGTGCCTTTGAGCTGCAGCTCGAGTTGCCAGTCGTGCTCGCCCGCCGCGGCGAACTGCTCGCGCACGCGCGCGGCGAAGGCGTCGAGCTCGCCACCCAGGATCGCCGCCGCGCCGTGGTTCGAGATTGACAGTAGCAACTCGTGGTCGAACACCAGCACGCCGGCCGACAGGTTGGCGAGAATGTTCTCCAGGCGCACCTTGGCGGCTTCGAGGGCGAGGCGGTTCGCCTCGACGCCGTGGCGCGCCTCCTCCAGCTGGCGGGTCATGGAGTTGAACGACTCGGTGAGCACGCCGAGCTCGTCACGGCTGCGCACCGGGGCGCGCCGCGACAGATCGCCGCGCGCCACCGCCTGCATCGCCTGCGCCAGGTTGGCGAGCGGCTCGGCGAGCAGGCCCGACTGGGTCACGGCCACCGCCACGCCGACGAACAGCGCCATCAGCAACGCGAAGGTCAGCGTCACGATGTAGATGCGTTTCAGACCCTCGCGCGAGATCGCCAGCTCGCGGTAGTCGCGGTAGGCCGCTTCGACCGCCTCGGCGCTGCGCGCAATCGAGGCCGGCACGCTCTGGCGCACCTGCAGGAAGCGCGCCTCGCCGCCCAGGCCGGGCATGTCGACCGGCACCACTACGCGCAGCGCGAGGGGCCGCCCGACTGCCGTGTCGACCGCCGTGTAGCCGCGGTTCGCGCGCGCCTGGCGCAGCGCCTGCCCGGTGGGCAGCTCGGGCACGAGCCGGGTCACGTCGCGCCCCGCGCTCGCCACCAGGCGACCGCTGCCGGTGACCAGTACCGCCTCGTCCACGCCGAGCTGGCCGCGCAGGCGCTCGAGCTGGCCCGCCGCCTCCGCCGGCCCGCGGTCGGCGAGCTCGAGCGCCATCGCGTTCGCCTTGCCTTGCAGGTCGAGCATCATCTGGTCGATGACCTGCTGGCCGAGCTTGATGCCGCCCTCGAGCGCGGCGTCGACCTTGACGTCGAACCAGGACTCGATCGATCGCGTCAGGAACTGCACCGAGACCGCGTAGACGATCAGCCCGGGCACCACTGCCAGCGTGGCGAAGCGCAACAGCAGCCGCAGCGTGAGGCGCGAGCCGAACACGCGCGCCCGGTGCCGCCGTACCAGCACGACCAGCTGGTAGGCGACGAGCGCCGCGAACAACACGGCGAGCGCGGCGTTCAGGCCGAGCAGCAGTGGATAGTGCCGCGCAAAAAGCGTGGTATCGCTGCTCGCCGTGGCGAGCAGGAACAGCCCGACCGCGGCGACCGCACCGCCGACGATCACCAGCCATTTCATCGCGGAGCCTCCTCCAGCGCGCGCGTCTCCACCGGAGCCGGCTGCTGCTTGGGCGCGCGCACCGTGAAGCGCTTCCACGGCGAATCGAGCTGGAAATCGCGCCCGGTGAGCGCCGAGAGCTGGAACGGCTTGGGCAGGAGGGTGGTATCCAGGCGCATGCGCACTGCCGCCTCGTAGTCCGAGTTCGCGAAGCCGACCGTGCGCTCCACCACCAGCCAGTTGCGCAAGCGCTTGAGCACGTTGAGCGCCTCGTCGAGCGTCTGGAAGTTCTGCTGCAGCGCTCCGCTCGCAAGCCGGTATTGCCGCGACAGCGCATGATAGGACAGCCGCAGGTGCATGCGCCGCGACGCCGCCCGATCGTCGAACCAGTACCATCGCCGCCGCGTGAGCTCGAAATCGACGCGGAAGTACAGCGGCACGCCGTTCGCCACCACCTCGGCGAGACGCGGCGTCAGTTCAAACTCGAAATCGGCGTCGAGCGCGAGTCCATCCTCGACGCTGCGCAGCGCCGCCTCGCGCACTTCGATCTCGTCGGCGCGCGCGCCTGCGGGCGCTCCCGCGGAGAGCACCGCGAGCAACCCGGCAAGGAGGGCGATGCCGCGCATCGCGCGTGGCGTCAGGCCTGCTTCTGGATCAGCGCGTAGTAGAAGCCGTCGCGCTCGGCGTCGGGCAGCCCCTGCGCCGCGGCCGCGTCCGACAACGGCAGGCGCAGCGCCCGCGGCGCGCGCGCGAGGAATGCCTCGATCACGGCGTCGTTTTCCTGCGGGAACACCGAGCAGGTGACATACAGCAATTTACCATCGGGGCGAAGCGCCTGCCAAAGCGCGTCGAGGATCGCCGCCTGGCGCGCCGCGAGCGCGGCAAGGTCGCCGGCGCGGCGCAGCCACTTGATGTCCGGGTGACGCCGCGCGATGCCCGACGCCGAGCAGGGCACGTCGGCGAGGATGCGATCGAACGGCGTCCCGTCCCACCAGTCGCCGGGCCGCGTGCAATCGGCAGCCGCAATGCGCGCCGCGAGCCCGAGGCGCTCGAGGTTACGCGCCATGCGCGCGCAGCGCGCCGCATCCGAATCGAGGGCGGTCAGGGCGACCGCCGCGCTTTCGAGGACATGTCCCGCCTTGCCGCCGGGAGCGGCGCAGGCGTCGAGCACGCGCTGGCCTGGCGCAAGGTCGAGCAGGCGGGCGGCGCGCTGCGCGCCGGCGTCCTGCACCGACACCTGCCCGTCGCCGAAGCCCGGCAGCCGCTCCACCGGCACCGGGCGCTCGAGCAGTAGCGCCTCGTCGCCGACGCGGCGTGCGGCAATCCCCTCCGCGGCGAGCCGCGCGCGATAGTCGTCGGTCCCGGTGCGGCGCCGGTTCACGCGCAGGCACATGGGCGGATGATTGTTTCCCGACGCCAGCACCGCCTCCCACTGCCCCGGATGCGCCGCGCGCAGCAGATCGATCCACCAGCGCGGATGCTGATACCGCGCTTCGACGTCGGCTTGGATCCGCGCCTCGAGTGAGCCCCGTTCGCGCAGAAAGGCGCGCAGCAGCGCGTTCACGTAGCCCTTCGCCGTCCAGCGTTCGAGCATGCCGCAGGCGCGCACCGCCTGGTCGACCACGGTGTAGTCCGCATGGCGGCCGGACTCGAGCGCGTACAGCGAGCACCACAGCAGCGCTTCAACCAACGGCTCGGGCGGGCCGCGCCGCGACAACTCGCGCACGATCGCCTGCACGCGGCCGTAGCGGCGCAGCGTTCCATGCGTGAAATCGATCAGCGCCGCGCGCGAGCTCTCGCCTTCGCCGGCACGCTCGAGCTCCTGCGCGAGGCTGCGGCCGGTCGCGACGCGCGCGACGATCTGCGCCGCTTCGCGCAGCGCGGACGCCAGGGCGGTCATGCGAAACGCGCGCCCGGCGGCAACGGCCGGCCGCGCAGAAATTCGTCTGCCGCCAGCCGCCGCCCGCCGGCGCGCTGCAACTCGGCGACCGCGAGCGCCCGTTCGCCGCAGGCAATGACCAATTCTTCCTTGTTCGTTTCGAGAACCAGACCGGGTGCGCCGCGGCCGTCGACCAGACGCGCGCGCCAGATCTTGACCGGCTCGCCGGCAAGCGTGGTGGCGGCGCCCGGCGCCGGCCGGAAAGCGCGCACCGCTCGCTCAAGCTCCACGGCCGGGCGCGACCAGTCGAGCCGCGTCTCGCGCTTGTCGATCTTCGAAGCGTAGGTAACGCCGCTCGCCGACTGCGGCGTGGTGCGCGCACGGCCGCCCTCGAGCTCGGCGAGCGTCGCGACGATAGCCTCGGCGCCGAGCGCCGCGAGCTTGTCGTGCAGCGTGCCGGCATCTTCGGCGGCGGCGATCGCCACGCGCTGCTGCGCGAACACGGGCCCGGTATCCAGACCCGCGTCCATCCGCATGATGGAGATCCCGGTTTCGACGTCGCCCGCGAGCAGCGCGCGTTGGATCGGCGCTGCCCCGCGCCAGCGAGGCAGGAGCGACGCGTGGATATTGAGCGCCCCCAGGCGAGCGACGTCGAGCAGGCGCTGCGGCAGGATCAGGCCGTAGGCGGCGACCACCAGCACCTCCGGTCGGACAGCGGCCACGCGCCCGACAGGATCGAGCGCTTTCAGGTTTTCGGGTTGCAGCAGCGGCAGCCTGCGGTTGAGGGCGAGCTGTTTCACCGCGCTCGCCGCGGGCTGCAGGCCGCGGCCCGCGGGACGATCGGGCTGCGTCAGGACCAGCGCCACCTCGTGGCCCGCCTCGAGCAGGCGCGCCAGAGCCCGTTCAGCGAACGGGGCGGTGCCGGCGAAAACTAGGCGCAGGAAAGCGGAGCGATCAAGCCGTCTTGCGCAGCTGCTTGGCGAGCCTGGCGCGGATGCGCTGCTGCTTCAGCTGCGAGAGGTGCTCGACGAATACCTTGCCCTGGAGGTGATCCATTTCGTGCTGGATGCACACCGCGAGCAGGCCCTGCGCCTCGAGCGTGAACGGATTGCCGTTCTGGTCGTGCGCGCGCACCTTCACGCGCTCGGCGCGCTCGACCAGCTCGTAGATCCCCGGCACAGAAAGGCAACCCTCTTCGATGTCCGAAACCCCGTTCGCTTCGAGAATCTCCGGGTTGACCAGCACCACGAGCGAATCGCGCCTCTCGGAAACGTCCACCACGATCACCTGTTTCGCCACATCGGCCTGTATCGCGGCAAGCCCGATACCCGGCGCCGCGTACATGGTTTCAGCCATGTCGGAAACGAGCTTTTTCAGGCCCTCGTCGAAGACCGTGACAGGAGCGGCGACCTTGTGGAGGCGGGCGTCGGGGTAGCGCAGGATGTTCAGGAGAGCCATCGGCAGGACAAATTCACTTGCAAATTGAATAGATTATATGGAGAATCTCAGGCGACGTATAAGCAGTTCGACCGTTGTGCTACATTGGGGTGGAGAAACTGAATTTCCAGCCGATCCAGGAAACCGCAAAAGAACGGGGTCGCCATGGTCCAGCAAGTCTGTAAGTCTATCATAGCGCTGGCTTTCTTTGTCCCTGGGAGCCTCTTCGGGCAGGCGCCGAGCGCCCCGTTAACCATCAAGCCCGATGCTCCGGAACGCTATGTCGTGGTCCCGGGCGACACCCTTTGGGGCATCTCGCAGCGCTACACCGATTCGCCCTGGCGCTGGCCCGATCTGTGGAACCTGAACAAGGAGCAGATCCGCAACCCGCATCTGATCTACCCGGGCTACATCATCGTGCTCGACCGCGACCGTGCCCAGCTGACGATCGCCGGCACCGAGCGCACCCCGGGCACTACGCAGGCTGCGCCTGCGCCGGATACGACGCCGGGAGCAGCGGCCCCATCGCCTGCGCCGGCCCCGAGCAAAGCGCCCGCCACCGCTCCGGGAGCGGTCAAGCTCCGCCCGAGCGTACGCGCCGAGTCGCTCGCGAAGCAGGAAATCCCAAGCATCCCGCCCTCGGCGATCGAGCCTTTCCTGTCGCGACCGCTGGTGATCGAGCCCGATGGCCTGGAGAAGGCCCCGACCATCATTGCAACCCAGAACGACCGGGTGATCCTCGCCTCGGGTAACTACGCCTACGTGCGCGGCCTCGGCGGCGCCAAGGAGCAGACCTGGTACGTGTACCGCAAGGGTGAAGCGCTGGTCGACCCGGACACCAACAAGACCCTCGGCTACGAAGCGATCTATCTTGGAACGGCGCAGCTGACGCGACCCGGCGAGCCCGCGACCATCACGCTTACCAGCGCGGTACAGGAAGTCGGCGCCGGCGACCACTTGGTGGCGGCCGGCCGGCCGCAGGCCGTGAACTACGCGCCGCGCGCGCCGGGCTCGCAGATCAAGGGGCGGGTGATCGGAATCTACGGCGGCACCAAGACCGGCGAGGCAGGTCCGCAACAGATCATCAGCATCAGCCGCGGCAAGGCCGACGGCCTCGAGGTCGGCCACGTGCTTGCCCTCTATTCGCTCGGTGGGAAAGTGCGCGATACGACCAAGGACAAGAACGCGCCGGACGCGTTCATCTCGCTGCCCGACGAGCGCGCCGGGCTCGCGTTCGTGTTTCGCGTTTTCGATCGGGTATCCTACGCGCTGATCATGCAGGTCACGCGACCCATCAGCCCGCTCGATGTGGTGCAGACACCCTAGAGAAGGCAGCCAGCGGACGAGCCGCTTCCGCACCCCGCCCCCGGCATGACGCACGACCCGGGGCTGGCGAGCTGGCTACAGCTTTCGCTCACCCCCGGGCTTAGTCCCTCCGCCGTACGCAGGATGCTGCGGCAGTTCGGCCTGCCACAGGCCGTGCTTACAAGGCCGCGTGCCGAGTTGGCGGAGTTCGCGCCCGCCGAGGCGCTCGCTGCGCTCGAATCCGAAGCGGTGCAGCAGGCGGTGTCGCGCTCGCTCGAGTGGGCCGCTCAGGCCGGTCACCACGTGGTCACGCTTGCGGACGACGGCTACCCCCGCATGCTGCTCGAGATCGCCGATCCGCCGCCGCTGCTGTTCGCGCAAGGGCGCATCGAGCTGCTAGAGCGCCCCGCGCTGGCGATCGTCGGCAGCCGCAACGCCACGCCGCAGGGCGAAGCCAACGCGCAGGCATTTGCCCGGGCGCTAAGCGATGCCGGCCTCACGATCGTCTCCGGACTTGCGCTCGGCATCGATGCGGCGGCACATCGCGGTGGCCTTGCGGGCGCGGCAGCCACCATCGCCGTGCTCGGCACCGGCATCGACGTCGTCTATCCCCAGCGCAACGCCGATCTCGCGCGCCAGATCGCCGCGCAGGGCCTGCTCGTCTCGGAGTTCCCCCTTGGAACCGGACCGGCAGGCTACAACTTCCCGCGGCGTAACCGCCTGATCAGCGGGCTCGCGCGCGGCTGCCTGGTGGTCGAAGCCGCGCTCGCCTCGGGCTCGCTCATCACCGCGCGCGCCGCGGCCGACCAGGGTCGCGAGGTGTTCGCAATCCCGGGCTCGATCCATTCGCCGCTCGCCAAGGGCTGTCACGCGCTCATCAAGTCGGGCGCGAAGCTGGTGGAGTCAGCCGACGACGTGCTTGCCGAGCTGGCGGGATTTCGCGCGAGCGGCTACGCGTCGACCACCGTCGGCCGCAGCGCCGCCGGCACGGCCCCGGACTCGGGCCTGCTCGCGCACATGGGACATGACCCGGTGGACGTGGACTCGCTATGCTCGCGCGCCGGCATGTCGGCCGAGCAGGTTTCGTCGGAACTCCTGCGCCTGGAGCTCGACGGGCGCGTCACCGCGCTCCCGGGCGGCCTGTACCAGCGCCTCGAGAAGGAAGGACGCCCGTAAACCCAATCCCCATCGTCGCGTTATAAGAAGGGAGCCCCATGTACGACATCCTCGTCTACCTGTTCGAGAACTGCCAGCAGGCCGAGCTCGCCTATGACCGCGAGCGCGTCGCCCGCAAGCTGTCCGCGGCGGGCTTCGAGGATGCCGACATCAGCGAGGCGCTGCACTGGCTGGCCGGCGTACTGCGCACGCCCCAGGTGCTGCGCGACCCGCTGCCCGACGCGCGCAGCAGCTTCCGCGCCTACGCGCCGCGCGAGCTCGCCAAGCTCGACGCCGGCTGCCGCGGCTTCCTGCTGACGCTCGAGCACTCGGGCATCCTGAGCGCCGAGACCCGCGAGCTGGTCATCGAGCGCGCCCTCGCCACCTCGGGCGACGCCCTCAGCCTGGAACAGCTCAAGCTGGTGGTCCTGATGGTGCTGTGGAACCAGCAGACCCCCACCAGCCGGCTGGTCGCCGAGGACCTTTTCGCCGCGCACACGCGCTTGCCGAGCTAGTTTCGCACCTCGCCCCGGCGCGACGTGGTTGAAGCGCGTGCGCCTTTGCACTTATCATCTGCGGCCTTTCGCGCCGCATGGCCAAAAAACTCATCATCGCGGAAAAACCGTCGGTCGCCGCCGACATCGCACGCACGCTGGGCGGATTCACGCGCGCAGGCGAGTATTTCGAAAGCGACAAGTACGTGCTGTCCTCCGCGGTCGGGCACCTGCTCCAGCTCACGCTGCCTCCCGAGCATGAGGTCAAGAAAGGCAAATGGTCTTTCGCCAACCTGCCGGTGGTGCCGCCGCACTTCGATCTGGCGCCGATCGATAAGACTGAGAGCCGGCTCAACGTCCTGCTCAAGCTCCTCAAGCGAAAAGACGTAACCGGCATCATCAACGCGTGCGACGCCGGGCGGGAAGGCGAACTGATCTTCCGCTACATCGCGCAATACTCGAAGACGAAAAAGCCGATCGAACGCCTTTGGCTGCAGTCCATGACGCAATCGGCGATCCGCGAAGGCTTCACCAGCCTGCGACAGGACCGCGAGCTGCTGCCGCTCGCCGACGCGGCCAAATCCCGCTCCGAGGCCGACTGGCTGGTCGGGATCAACGGCACGCGCGCGATGACCGCGTTCAATTCCAAGGAGGGCGGCTTCTACCTCACCACGGTGGGCCGGGTGCAGACACCGACGCTCGCCATCCTGGTCGAGCGCGAAGAGAAGATTCGCGCCTTCGAGCCGCGCGACTACTGGGAAGTCCATGCGCGCTTCGCCGCCAAAGGCGGCGAATACGCGGGCCGCTGGTTCGATCCGGCGTTCAAGAAAGACGACGACCCCGAGCGCAAGGCGGAGCGGATCTGGAAAGCCGGGCGAGCCGAGGCGATCGCCGCCGCCTGCGTCGGCAAGCCGGGCACGGCCACCGAGGAAACCAAGCCCTCGACCCAGGCCGCGCCGCTGCTCTACGACCTGACCAGCCTGCAGCGCGAAGCCAACGGCCGGTTCGGATTTTCGGCCAAGGGTACGCTGTCACTCGCGCAATCGCTCTACGAGCGGCACAAGGTGCTGACCTACCCGCGGACCGATGCGCGCGCGCTGCCCGAGGACTACATCGCCACCGTCAAGAAGACGATGGACGCGCTTGCGGGCGCAAAGGAGTTTGCGCCTTTCGCCAAGCAGGTGCTGAAGAACGGCTGGGTGAAGCCGAACAAACGGATTTTCGACAACAGCAAGATCTCCGACCACTTCGCCATCATCCCGACGCTACAGGCCCCCGGCCACCTGAGCGAACCGGAGGCAAAGCTCTACGACCTGGTGGTGCGGCGCTTCCTCGCCGTGTTCTTCCCGCCCGCGGAATTCCTACAGACCACCCGCGTTACCGTGGTGGGCGAGGAACAGTTCAAGACTGAAGGGCGCGTGCTGCAGAGCCCGGGCTGGCTGGCGATCTACGGCAAGACCGTGCAGGACGAGGCTGAGAACCTGCCCGCGATTGCCCAGGGCGAGAAGGTCAGAACGCTGGAGGTAAAAGCGACCGCCAACCAGACGCGCCCGCCGGCACGGTTCAACGAAGCCACGCTGCTCTCGGCGATGGAAGGCGCCGGCAAGCTACTCGAAGACGACGAGCTGCGCGAAGCGATGGGGGCAAAGGGCTTGGGCACACCAGCCACGCGCGCCGCGGTCATCGAGGGCCTGATCTACGAGAAGTACATCGAGCGCCTCGGCCGCGAGCTGAAACCGACCTGGAAGGCGTTCCGCCTATTCTTCGCGCTGCGGCATTTCGGCGTCGACGAGATCACCTCGCCGGAACTCACCGGTGACTGGGAGTTCAAGCTGAAGCAGATGGAGCAGGCCAAGCTGCCGCGCGAAAAGTTCATGAAGCACATCGAGAAGGTGACGCGAGATCTAGTAAAACGCGTCAAGTCTGGAAGCATCCCAGAAGAGGCTTTCGCCACCGTGGCGGCACCCTGCCCGAAATGCCGCGGCGTGATCCAGGAAACCTACCGCAAGTTCCAGTGCCAAAAGTGCGACTTCTACATCTGGCCGGTCCTGCTCGGACGCGATTGGTCGCCCGAAGAAGTCGCGGAACTCGTCAGCAAGAAGTTCATCGGCCCGCTTACCGGCTTTCGCAGCAAGCAGGGCAGGCCGTTCTCGGCCGGGCTGAAATTGACCGACGACTTCAAGATCGAGTTCGACTTCGGACAGGGGACCGGTTCGGACAGCGACGCACCGGTCGACTTCAGCGGCCAGGAAGCGCTGGGGGCCTGCCCGAAGTGCGGCTCCCGCGTGTTCGAGCACGGCGTGTCCTACGTCTGCGAGAAGTCCGTCGGCCAGCAGCGCAGCTGCGACTTCCGTTCCGGCCGCATGATCCTGCAGCAGCCGGTGGAGCGCGCCCAGATGCACAAGCTGCTCGCTACCGGGCGCACCGACCTGCTGACCGGATTCATGTCGAGGAAGAACCGGAAGTTCAAGGCCTTCCTGGTGAAGACCCCCGGAGGCAAGATCGGCTTCGAGTTCCAGCCGCGGGCACCGAAGGAGAAGAAGGGAGAAAAGCAGGCGGAGAAGCCGGCCCCCGCCGAGGGCAAAGCTACACGTCGAGGTTCCGCACGCCGAGCGCGTTCAACTCGATGAACGCACGGCGCGGCTCGACCTCGTCGCCCATCAGCTTGGTGAAGATCTCGTCGGCGGCGATGCCATCATCGATCTGCACCCTGAGCAGGCGCCGCGTCGCCGGGTCCATGGTGGTCTCCCACAGCTGCTTCGGGTTCATCTCGCCCAGGCCCTTGTAGCGCTGCAGGCTCATCGCGCGCTCGACCTCGCCGAGCAGCCACTTCATCGCTTCGGGGAAGTCGCGCACCGGCTGCCGCTTGTCGCCGCGCTGCATGCTGGCGCCCGGGCCGACCAGCCCGCGCAGCATCTCCGCAGTCTGACGGATCTGCGCGTAGTCCCCCGAGTGCACGAATTCGGTGTCGATCGTGCTCATGCGCACGTTGCCGTGGCGCGTGCGCTCGACGCGCACCTGGTAGCGCTCGGTCTTCTGGTCGAAGTGAGGGGCCACCGCGATGCCGCCGCCGATCGCGGCCTCCAGCGCCTCGGCGGAGGCTTCCGCGGTGTCGCGCCGCGACAGGTCGACCTGCACGCCGCGCAGCATCGCCTGCAGCACCTCGCGATCGACCAGGCGCGATACGCGCCCGATCACCGCCTCGGACAGCAGATAGGACTTGGCGAGCTCGGCGAGCGTGTCGCCGCCGATCGGCTCGCGCCCCGCACCCGGATGCAGCGCCGCGTCGACCAGGGCCTGCTTGAGCATGAAGGCGTTCAGCTCGTGCTCGTCCTTGAGGTAGCGCTCTTCCTTGCCGAGCTTCGCCTTGTACAGCGGCGGCTGCGCAATGTAGATGTGGCCGCGCTCGACCAGCTCGCGCATCTGGCGGTAGAAGAAGGTGAGCAGCAGGGTACGGATGTGCGAGCCGTCGACGTCGGCGTCGGTCATCACAATGATGCGGTGGTAGCGCAGCTTGTCGGGGTTGTACTCCTCGGTGCCGATGCCGCAGCCGAGTGCGGTGATGAGCGTCGCGATCTCCTGCGAGGCCAGCAGCTTCTCGAAGCGCGCGCGCTCGACGTTCAGGATCTTGCCCTTGAGCGGCAGGATCGCCTGGAACTTGCGGTCGCGACCCTGCTTGGCCGAGCCACCGGCCGAGTCGCCCTCGACCAGGTACAGCTCGCTCTTCGCGGGGTCGCGCTCCTGGCAGTCGGCGAGCTTCCCCGGCAGACCCATCGAGTCGAGCACGCCCTTGCGGCGCGTCATCTCGCGCGCCTTGCGCGCGGCTTCGCGCGCCGCCGCCGCCTCGACGATCTTGACGGTGATGGTGCGCGCGTCGGTGGGGCGCTCGTCCAGGAACTCGCGCAGCCGTTCGGCGACGATCTCCTCGACCAGCGGCCGCACTTCGGAGGACACGAGCTTTTCCTTGGTCTGCGACGAGAACTTGGGCTCGGGCACCTTCACCGACAGCACGCAGGCGAGCCCCTCGCGCATGTCGTCGCCAGTGGTCTCGACCTTGGCCTTCTTGGCGATCTCTTTTTCCTCGATGTACTTGTTCAGCACGCGCGTCATCGCCGCGCGCAGC
Organism: uncultured Enterobacteriaceae bacterium; assembly: GCA_964576525.1. Taxonomy (GTDB): domain Bacteria; phylum Pseudomonadota; class Gammaproteobacteria; order Burkholderiales; family SG8-39; genus SCGC-AG-212-J23. The sequence goes on along the minus strand of CAZNVH010000056.1, from coordinate 35,400 downwards.
CCGGTAAGGTGCGTGCCGCCGTCCTTCTGCGGGATGTTGTTGGTGAAGCACAGCACCGACTCCTGGTAGGAGTCGTTCCACTGCATCGCCACCTCGACCGTCAGGCCGTCCTTCTCGCCGTGACCCAGGAATACGTTGGGGTGCAGCACGTTCTTGGCGCGGTTCATGTACTCGACGAAGCCCTTCACGCCGCCGGTGAAAGCGAAGTTCTCCTCCTTGCCGGCGCGCTGGTCGATCAGCACGATCCTGACGCCGTTGTTGAGGAAGGAGAGCTCGCGCAGCCGACGCGCCAGGATGTCGTAGTGGTAGTCGATGTTGCTGAAGGTCAGCTTGGAGGCGAGGAAGTGCACCTCGGTGCCGCGCCGTTCGCTGCCGCCGGTAACCTTGAGCGGCGCGGTGGCGACGCCGCCGCGGAACTCCATGTGGTGCACCTGCCCGTCACGCCAGATCGTCAGCCGCAGCCATTCCGACAGCGCGTTCACCACGGAAACGCCGACCCCGTGCAGGCCACCGGAGACCTTGTAGCTGTTGGAGTCGAACTTGCCGCCGGCGTGCAGCTCGGTCATGACGATCTCGGCGGCCGAGCGCTTGTTCTCGTCGTCCTCCTTGATCCCGGTCGGGATGCCGCGGCCGTTGTCCAGCACCGAAATCGAGTTGTCGGTGTGGATGGTCACTATGATCTCGTCGCAGAACCCGGCGAGCGCCTCGTCGACCGAGTTGTCCACCACCTCGAACACCATGTGGTGCAGGCCGGTGCCGTCGGAGGTGTCGCCGATGTACATGCCCGGACGCTTGCGCACCGCCTCCAGGCCCTTCAGGACCTTGATGGAGTCGCTGCCGTAGTCGTTGGGGTCGGGCGGCTGTCTTTCGGGCTCGCCCACTAGATTCTCATCGGCATGACGACGTACTTGAAGTCCTTCTCGGTGGCATAGCTGATGAGCGCGCTCGAAGCGGCGTCGCCGAACGCGCACTCGATGCTCTCCCCGCCGACGTTGTTCAGAACGTCGAGCAGGTAGTTGACGTTGAAGCCGATGTCGAGCGCCTCGCCCGCGTACTTGACCTCGAGCTCTTCCTGCGCTTCTTCCTGCTCCGCATTGGACGACACGATCTTCAGGCTGCCGTCCGCCAGCACCCAGCGCACGCCGCGGAACTTCTCGTTCGACAGGATGGCGGCGCGTTGCAGCGCCTGGCGCAGCGGCTCTCGCTCGATCTGCAGGCGGTTCTTGTGCTGGGTCGGGATGACCCGGGTGTAGTCCGGAAACTTGCCGTCGATCAGCTTGGACACGAGCTCGACGGCGCCGAAGCTGAACGCGGCTTGGGTCGCAGACAGCTCGATGCGCACTTCCTCGTCGCTGTCAGCGAGCAGCTTGGAAAGCTCGAGCACGGTCTTGCGCGGCACGATCACCTCCTGGCGTGGCAGGTCAGCACCGAGCTTGAGCGCGGCATAGGCCAGGCGATGGCCGTCGGTTGCGATCAGCTTCAGGCTCCGTTCCTCCACCACCATCAGCAAGCCGTTCAGGTAGTAGCGGATGTCCTGCTGCGCCATGGCGTACTGCACCAGGCCGAGCAGGCGGCGCAGGGCGTTCTGCGCCACGGCGAAGCGCGCCGCGTCGCCTACGGGCCTGGCCAGCCGCGGGAAATCTTCCGCAGGTAGCGTCTGCAGGGCGAAGCGACTCTTTCCGGCCTTGACCAGGAGGCGCTTGTCCTGCTGCTGCAGCGTGACTTCGGCACCCTCGGGCAGGGCGCGCAGGATTTCGAGAAGCTTGCGCGCCCCCACCGTCAGCCCACGCGCGTCTGCGGGCGCCGAGACGCCGCTGCGCGCGCTGATCTGGATCTCGATGTCGGTCGCCAGAAAAGCCAGCGCGTCGGCGCTGCGCTCGATCAGCACGTTCGACAGGATCGGCAAGGTGTGGCGCCGTTCGATGATGCCGCTGACCGCGGAAAGTGGCACCAGCAGCTCGTCGCGCTTCGCTTTTGCTAGAACCATTCGCTATACCTTAGTAGTAACTAATACCTTAGTAGTAACTAATAGAGGGACCCGGTAGGCGGGATAAGCCTGCAACTCCTTGCCGCAAAGCGCATTGCACGGTCTGCAGCCGCGGGGAAAGCTGTGGAGCGCGTGTGCAGAGATGTGGACAGTTTGCGCGGCAGCGCGCCGCGGCGCTGTTACTCACAATTGCTCCCAGGGTTGCCCACAGCTTCTCTCCTAGCCTTTCAGCACCTGCTCGAGCACCACATAGTCGCGATTGAGGGCGGTGTCGTGCTTGCGCAGGCTGGCGATCGTGCGGCAGGCGTGCAGCACCGTCGTGTGGTCGCGGTTGCCGAAGGCCTCACCGATCTCGGGCAGGCTCATCTGGGTTAGGTCCTTGGCAAGCGCCATCGCCACCTGGCGCGGCCGCGCCACGTTTCGGGTACGCCTCTTCGAGTGCATGTCCGAGATCTTGATCTTGAAGTACTCGGCAACCGTCTTCTGGATGCCCTCGACACTGACCTGCCGGCTGGCGACGTTGAGGATGTCCTGCAGCGCCTCCTTGGCGAGCTCGAGCGACAGGTCGCGGCCGGAAAAGCGGGCGAAGGCCAGTACCTTCTTCAGCCCGCCTTCGAGTTCGCGGACGTTGGAGCGCAGGTGCTTGGCGATGAAGAAGGCGATGTCCTCCGACAGCGCCACCGCCTCGGCCTCGGCCTTCTTCAGGACGATGGCGACCCTCATCTCGAGCTCGGGCGGCTCGATCGCCACGGTGAGACCCCAGCCGAAGCGCGAGATCAGGCGCTCCTCCATGCCGGCGATCTCCTTGGGATAGGTGTCGCAGGTGATCACGATCTGCTTGTGCGCTTCCACCAGGGCGTTGAAGGCGTAGAAGAACTCCTCCTGCGTGCGGCCCTTGTTGGAGAAGAACTGGATGTCGTCGATCAGCAGGAGGTCGAGGGAGTGGTAGTAGCGCTTGAACTCGTCGAAGGACTTCTGCTGGTAGGCGCGCACCACGTCGGTGACGTACGCCTCGGCGTGGATGTAGCGGATGCGCGCCTGCGGCCGGTGGTCGGCGAGCTGGTTGCCTATGGCCTGCACCAGGTGGGTCTTGCCCAGACCCACACCCCCGTAGACGAACAGGGGGTTGTAGGACGTGCCGGGGTTCTCCGCGACCTGCAGGGCGGCGGCGCGCGCCAGCTGGTTCGCCTTGCCGGTGACGAAGCTGTCGAACGAAAAGCTGCGATTCAGGCGCGCGCGCTCGAGCGCCGAGGGTGCCGACACAGCGGATTCGGCGCCGCGCGCCAGAAGCGGCGCCGAGCGGGCCGCGGTTTCCGGGCCGCGCGCGAGCACCAGGCGCAGCCCGAGCTCGCGGCCGCTCGCCTCGGCGGCGAGGCGCTCGATACGCGCGGCGAAGCGCTCGCGGACCAGTTCCAGCACGAATCGGTTGGGGGCAGCGAGAACCAGCGTATCGGCTGCCTCGCCCGCCTCGGGCGCAAGCGGCCGGATCCAGGTGTTGAACTGCTGCGCGGGTAGCTCCTGCTCCAGCCGACGCAGGCAGGCATCCCAGAGGTTTTGCATCTTTTCTTGGGCCTAAACGAGTTGAAATTTTACCCGCTTCGCGCGCGCAAAAGCATTTGACAATGCAATCAGGCGCAAGCTCTAATACCGCCCTTTTTCGGATCGGCAGCGATGGCCACCAAGCGGACCTACCAACCCTCCAAGACACGGCGCGCGCGACGTCATGGATTTCTGGTGCGCAGCCGCACCCCCGGCGGGCGCAAGGTGCTGCGCAACCGGCGCGCCCGCGGTCGGCGCCGCCTCGGGCTGTAGCCGCGAGCGGCAAGCCTTTCGGGCTGGATGCGGCACGTCGGCTCGCGCGCAAGGCGGATTTCGAGCGGCTGCTGCGCACGGGCGCGCGACGCAGCCTCGCCGGCTATACCTTCTATATTGAACGGCGCGAGTCGGGGTCGCCGCGGCTCGGCATGCTGGTCACGCGTAAGCACGATGCAAGCTCGGTCGGGCGCAATCGCCTCAAGCGCTGCATCCGCGAAGCCTTTCGGCTGGAGCAGGCACAGCTCGGCGCGCTCGACGTGCTGGTGCGCCCGCCTTACGGGGTCAGCGGATCTGCCGAGATGATTCGCGGGCTGCGCGGGCTGCTCGCGAGCCTGAAAACATGATCGTCGATTCGATTCGCTTCGCGCTGCGCGGCTACCGCTGGTTCCTGCGGCCCCTGCTGCCGCCGGCGTGTCGCTTCCACCCGAGCTGCTCCTACTATGCCGAAGAGGCCTTCGAGCGCCATGGCCTGTGGCAAGGCGGCTGGCTGACTGCCCGGCGGCTGTGCCGCTGCGGGCCGTGGAACCCCGGCGGACATGACCCGGTGCCCGAGCGGCTTCCCCGCTGATGGACACGCAAAGACTCATCCTGCTGGTGATCTTTGGCTTCTCGGTGATGATGCTCTGGGAGGCTTGGGAACGCGAAAACCGGCCGAAACCCGCGCCGGCCGCGCCGACCGCCCAGCAGGTGCCCGCACCGGGTCAGCCGGCGGCGCCCGCGCCTGCACCGACACCTGCGCCTGCGGCAAAGGCCACGGCGGCGACGGTGCCGGGGGCCGCTGCGGCGGCGAAGGGCGAGATCGTGCGCGTGAGAACCGATCTCATCGTCGCCGAGGTCGATACCCTGGGCGCCACGCTCAAGCGCATCGAGCTCCTGCGCCACAAGGACTCGAACGACCTGACGAAGAACCTCGCGCTGCTCGGGCCGCAGCACAACTACGAGGCGCAGAGCGGGCTTGCCGGCGAAGGCGGGCCGAACCACCGCACGGTGTGGCGCGCGCTGCCCGGTGAGCGCGCGCTCGAGCCTGGGCGCGGTCAGGTTGAGCTACGGCTAGCGGCGGTCGGAAAAGACGGCCTCGAGGTGCACAAGGTCTACACCTTCAGGCGCGACAGCTATGTCATCGACGTCGCGCTCGAGATCCGCAACACCGGGGCCGAACCGGTATCGACCTATTCCTATTTCCAGCTCACCCACGACGGCAAGCCGGAAACCAACACCAATACGGTGGCCGAGACCTTCGGCGCGCAAAGCTTCATCGGGTTTGCCGTCTATACCGACGAGCGCAAATTCGAGAAAGTGCATCCGTCGGACCTCGACAAGGGCAAGGCGGAGCACGCCAAGCAGGCAGGCAACGGCTGGCTCGCCTTCGTCCAGCACTACTTCGTCTCGGCCTGGCTGCCGCCGCAAGGCATGCCGCGCGATTACATCACCGAGAAGCGCCAGGACGGCAGCTACGCCGGCCGGGTGATGGTGCCGGTGCGGGTGGCCCCCGGGACCTCGAGCACCATCGCGATGCCGCTGTACGTCGGGCCGCAGGAGCAGCGTCGGCTGGAAGCGGCGGCGCCAGGGCTCGACCTGGTGGTCGACTACGGCTGGCTCGCGATCATCGCCTGGCCGCTGTTCTGGCTGCTCGAGAAGTTCCACGCGCTGTCGGAGAACTGGGGCGTCGCCATCATCCTGCTCACGGTGCTGATCAAGATCCTGTTCTTCCCGCTCTCGGCAGCGAGCTACAAGTCGATGGCCAAGATGAAGCTCATCACGCCGCGGCTCACCAAGCTGCGCGAGATGTACGCGCACGACCGGCAGAAGATGAACCAGGCGATGATGGAGCTCTACAAGACCGAGAAGATCAACCCGCTCGGCGGCTGTTTCCCGATCCTGGTGCAGATCCCGGTGTTCATCGCGCTGTACTGGGTGCTGCTGGCGGCGATCGAGCTGCGCCACGCGCCGTTCATCCTCTGGATCAAGGACCTGTCGGCGCTCGACCCGTACTACGTGCTGCCGATCCTGATGACCGTCACCATGATCCTGCAGACCAAGATGAACCCGGTGCCCCCCGACCCGGTACAGGCCCAGGTGATGAAGTTCATGCCGTACGTGTTCAGCATCTTCTTCTTTTTCTTCCCGGCCGGCCTGGTGCTCTACTGGCTGGTCAACAACGTCCTTTCCATCGCCCAGCAGTGGCAGATCCAGCGCATGTTCGAGCGCGATAAACCTGCCCATGGCAAGAGATGAGATAGCGCGCGACACCATCGCCGCCCTTGCCACGCCGGCGGGCCGCGGCGGCATCGGGGTGGTACGCGTGTCGGGTGCGCTGGTGCCGGCAATTTCGAGCAAGCTGCTCGGCCTCCTGCCCGCGCCCCGGCATGCGACCCACGCGGTTTTCCGCGACGCGGGCGGCGAGCCGATCGACGACGGCATCGCGCTTTTCTTTCCGGCGCCGCATTCCTATACCGGTGAACCGGTGCTCGAGTTGCAGGGCCATGGCGGGCCGGTGGTGATGCAGGCGCTGCTCGGCGCCTGCCTCGACGCCGGCGCGCGGCTGGCGGAGCCCGGCGAGTTCACGCGGCGCGCCTTTCTCGAGGGCAAGCTCGACCTGGCGCAGGCCGAGGCGGTCGCCGACCTGATCGACGCGGCCAGCCGAGAGGCGGCGCGCTCGGCGCTGCGCTCGCTCAGCGGCGAGTTCTCCTCGGCAATCGCGGCGCTGCAGGAGCAGCTGGTGGCGCTGCGCGCGCTTACCGAGGCAATGCTCGACTTTCCGGAGGAAGACGTCGATGCCTTGCATCGTGACGACGCGGCCGCGCGCCTCGGCGGCGTACGCGAGGCGCTCGAGCAGGTGCTGGCGAAGAGCCGGCAGGGCAGCCTGCTGCGCAGCGGAATCCATGTCGTCCTCGCCGGGCGACCGAATGTCGGCAAGTCGAGCCTGCTCAACCGGCTTGCCGGGGAAGAGCGCGCCATCGTCACCGCGCTTGCCGGCACTACGCGCGACGCGTTGCGCGAGCCGGTGCAGATCGACGGTGTGCCGCTCGTCGTGGTCGATACCGCCGGGCTGCGGGAGTCGCGCGACGAGATCGAGCGGCTGGGCATGCAGCGTACCCGGAGCGAGCTCGAGCGCGCGGACCTGGTGCTTGCGGTGTTCGAAGCCGGCCGTGGCCAGGACAGGCTAGAGGATCTGCCCGCCGGCGCGGCGCGCCTCGACGTGTACAACAAGGCCGATCTGGCGCCGGGCTTTGCCGCGCCCGCCGGGGCGCTGGCCGTTTCGGCAAAGACCGGCGCGGGCCTCGACGCCCTGCGCCAGGCGATCCTGCGCACCGCGGGCTGGTCGGCGACGGGTGAGCCGGTATTCCTCGCCCGCGAGCGCCATCTGCGCGCGCTCGAGCTTGCCCGCGGGCACCTCGAAGCGGCGGCCGGCGAGATCCGACGCTGGGAGTTTTTTGCCGAGGAGTTGCGCCTCGCGCACGCGGCGCTCGGCACGATTACCGGTGAATTCAGCGCCGACGACCTGCTCGGCGAGATCTTCGCCCGCTTCTGCATCGGCAAATGAGGCCGGCGCGCGACAGCGGGGTCAATCCGGCGCTGGCGCTGGCGCTGTGCGCTGGCGCCGGCGCGCTGTTCGCCTGGCTCAGGCTGCCGCTGCCGTGGATGCTCGGGCCGCTCACGGTGATGGCGACGTGCAACTTTCGCGGCGCCGGGCTGCGCGCGCCGCGCGGCGGGCGTGAAGCCGGCCAAGTCGTCATCGGCACGGCGCTCGGCCTGTACTTCACGCCGGCGGTGGCGCGCGAAGTGGCGTCGTACTGGCAGTTGCTGCTGCTGGCGGGCGTGTTCGCGATTCTGCTCGGCGCCATCAGCGGCTGGGTGCTCAGCCGCGCCGCCGGAGTCGACCGCACGACCGCGTTCTTCGCGAGCGTCGCGGGCGGCGCGGCCGAGATGACGATCCTCGGCGAGCGCTACGGGGCGCGCCCGGACCGCGTCGCGCTGGCGCAATCGCTCCGCATCCTCGCGGTCGTAGTCGTCGTTCCGTCCGCGCTGACCTACTCCGGCGCGCACGGCAGCGACCTCTATCAGCCAGCCGCGCTGGCGATCGATTGGGCGAAGCTCGCGCTGCTGCTCGGCATCGCGGCGTCGATCGGCCTGCTGGTGAACGCCCTTGGCATGCCGAACGCATTCATGTTCGGTCCGCTCGCTGTGGTGATCGCGCTTACCGTGAACGAGGTGCATTTCTCGTCGCTGCCCTCGGTGCTGTCGAATGCGGCGCAGGTCGTGCTCGGCTGCGCGCTCGGTTCGCGCTTCGAAAGCCGCTCGTTCGAGGCGGCGCCGCGCTTCCTGGCGGCGGTGCTCGCCAGCGTCGCGGCGGCAATGGCGATCGCGGCCGGGTTCGCCGTGCTGCTCGCCTGGGGCTCGGGGCTGCCGGTCGCCACCCTGGTCCTCGCCACGGCCCCCGGGGGGATTGCCGAGATGTGCATAACGGCGAAGGTGCTCCAGCTCGGCGTGCCGCTGGTGACGGCTGCGCATGTCACCCGGGTGCTTGTCCTGATCACCACGACCGGGCCGACGTTCCGGGTGGTTCGTGCGCTAAGGTCGCGGTTTAGACGCAATTAAGTATTTGTTCTATAACGATATTACATATCTCTGGCCGACCGGCGCGAGGGAGGGGAAACCCTTGCCGGTGCTAGAATCGCGGCCTTCCTGCTGGAGCGAGCAACGATGATCGTCCGCGGCACCCCCACAGACCGATCCCACGCCCCCGACTGGGTGCGCCATCGCGCGCTGCGCCAGTGGGTGTCGGAAGTGGTCGGGCTCGCCAAGCCCGAGCGCGTCGTCTGGTGCGACGGCTCCGATGCCGAATACGAGCGTTTGTGCGCCGGGCTCGTGGCCGCCGGCACCTTCATCCGCCTGAACGCGAAGCTGCGCCCCAGCTCGTACCTCGCGCGCTCGCATCCGAGCGACGTGGCGCGCATGGAGGAGCGCACCTTCATCTGCAGCCGCAAGAAAGAGGACGCCGGCCCGACCAACAACTGGATCGACCCGGGCGAGATGCGCGCGACGCTCAACCGCCTGTTCGACGGCTGCATGCGCGGGCGCACGATGTACGTGATGCCCTTCTCGATGGGGCCAATCGGCTCGCCGATCGCGCAGGTCGGGGTCGAGATCTCGGATTCGGCCTACGTCGCGGTCAGCATGCGCGTCATGACGCGCATGGGTCGCGCGGTGGCCGAGTGGCTCGGCGAAGACGGCGCTTTCGTTCCCTGCGTGCATTCGGTGGGTTCGCCCCTCGCGGCCGGCCAGAAGGATGTCGCCTGGCCGTGCAGCGAGAAGGAGAAGTGGATCGTGCATTTCCCCGAGACGCGCGAGATCTGGTCGTTCGGCTCGGGGTACGGCGGCAACGCGCTGCTGGGCAAGAAATGCCTTGCCTTGCGCATCGCCTCGGTCATGGCACGCGACGAGGGCTGGCTCGCCGAGCACATGCTGATCCTGGGCGTCGAAGCGCCCGCGGGAGAGAAGACCGCCGGCGGGAAAACCTATATTGCGGCGGCGTTCCCCTCGGCCTGCGGCAAGACGAACCTGGCGATGCTGATTCCGCCCAAGGGATTCGCCGGCTGGAAAGTCACGACCATCGGCGAGGACATTGCCTGGATCAAGCCCGGCGCCGACGGCAGCTTCCGGGCGATCAACCCGGAGTATGGCCTGTTCGGCGTCGCGCCTGGAACCTCGGAGCACACCAACCCGAACGCGATGAAGATGCTGCAGTCGAATGTCATCTTCACCAACGTCGCGCTGACGTCCGAAGGCGACGTCTGGTGGGAGGGGATGACCGACCGGCCGCCAGCGCAACTGACCGATTGGCAGGGCAAGGCCTGGACTCCCGAGGACGGAAGGAAGGGCGGGCCCGCCGCGCACGCCAACGCGCGCTTTACGGTGCCCGCCGCGCAATGTCCGTCGATGGACGCGCGCTGGGAAGACCCGGCGGGGGTGCCGATCTCAGCGTTCGTCTTCGGCGGCCGGCGCTCCACCACCGTCCCGCTGGTGGCCGAAGCGCCGAGCTGGGAGGAAGGCGTCTACATGGCGGCCACGCTCGGCTCGGAGACCACTGCGGCGATCACCGGCAAGGTTGGCGTAGTGCGCCGCGACCCGATGGCGATGCTCGCCTTCTGCGGCTACAACATGGGCGACTACTTCGGCCACTGGCTCAAGATGGGTCGCGCCGTGAAGCAGCCGCCCAGGATTTTCCGGGTCAACTGGTTCCGGCGCGATGCGAACGGCAAATTCCTGTGGCCGGGGTTCGGCGAGAACATGCGCGTGCTCGCCTGGATCGTCGAACGCTGCCAGGGGCGCGCGCAGGGTGTCGAGACCGCCCTCGGCACCATGCCGCGCTTCGAGGACCTGAACTGGACCGGGCTGGATAAGATTTCGGCCGGCCAGTTCGCCGAGCTGACGCGAATCGAGCCCACGGCCTGGAAGGACGAGCTGCGCTCGCACGACGAGCTGTTCGGCAAGCTCGGGACGCGGCTCCCCGCCGCGCTCGAGGCGCGGCGCGGCCGGATGCACCAGAAGCTGGCCGCCTGAGCGCCTAGCGCAGTGCGAAGCGGGCGCCGGCGGCGGCCGCGATCGCAGCAACCGCCGCGGCGGCAAGCGCGACGGGCGAGGCAAACCACTCCAGCAAGACGCCTCCCGCAGCAAGGCCGATTCCAACCCCCGAGAGCAGCGCGCTCGTGGCCCAGGTAAAGGCCTCGGTCGAATGCTCCGGCCTGGCGGTCCTCGCTACCAGCATGGACTGAATAATCAGCGCCGGAGCCATCGCGATCCCGGCGAGCACGCACCAGGCGGCGAACGGCCAGGGTTCCCAGCGCAGCGCGAGCACCGCAAGTCCTGCCCCCATCAGCGCGAGCGCCGTGGCGAACTGGCGCGCCAGCGGGAAATGCCAGTTGCGACTGCCGTAAACGAGGCCGCCGAAAGCGCTGCCCGCGCTCATGACGCCGAGCAGCACGCCGGCGAGAGCTATATCGCCGATCTCGGTCGCATAGGCGGTGACGCCGATCTCCAGCAGGCCGAATGCCGTGGAGAAGCACAGCACGAGCCCGATCAGCAGGGGAAATCCGCGCTCCGCGAGCGGCCCGAGCAGGCTTCCTCCGCTGCGTTTCTCGATGCGCCAGTCGCGTAGCGCAGGCGTGCGCAGGAAAAGCAGCGTGCCAGCGAGTCCGCAGGCGGCAGCGAATCCGACCGCGGTTGCCGCCGAGGCAAAGGCGACGAACAGCGCCACCAGCATCGGGCCGAGGATGAAGATCAGCTCGATCAGCACCGATTCCGCCGAATAGGCCGCCGAGAGCAGCGCGTCGTCGCCGAGGCGCCGTCTGAAATAGGTGCGCATGCACACCGTGATCGGAGGAAAGCTCGCGCCCGCCGCGGCGGCGCAGACCAGCGTGGACCCGGAGGCGCCGTAGGCTACCGAGGCCAAGAGCGCGAGAAGGGCAGAGGGAAACAGCAAGCCGCAGCCGAGCAATACCCGGCGGGGACCATAGCGATCGATGACGCGCCCCAGCGCGGGCGCGACGGCGGCAAGCCCCACGACATAGCACGCAGTAGCGGCACCGCCCCTCGCGAACGAGCCGCTGCTCGTCTGGACGAGCAGCAGAATTGCCAGGCCGGTAACTCCGATCGGCAGCCTGCCCAGGGCTGATGCGGCAAAGGTGACTCTCAGCTCGCGCTGGGCGAACAACGCGGCGTAGCGTTCGAGCGTGATCATCGGTTCATGCTGCAGCGCAGCAATACACCTTGTTCCACGTGGAACCGTGCCCCTGCCGTAGTTCCACGTGAAACGATCGCGTAAAATTCGCCGCCATCCCCATGCGGTTTCCCAACGAGTTCGACGTCATTGTGGTCGGCGGCGGTCATGCCGGCACGGAAGCCGCCCTCGCTTCTGCGCGCCTGGGTTGTCGCACGCTCCTGCTGACGCACAGCATCGAAACGCTCGGCCAGATGTCCTGCAATCCGTCGATCGGGGGCATCGGCAAGGGTCACCTCGTGAGGGAAATCGACGCGCTGGACGGCGCGATGGCAATCGCGACCGACGAAGCGGGAATTCAGTTTCGCACCCTTAACAGCTCGAAGGGCGCGGCGGTTCGCGCTACACGGGCCCAGGCGGATCGCGTGCTCTACCGGCAGGCGATCCGGCGCCGGCTCGAGAGCCAGCCGAACCTTTCCGTATTCCAGCAGGCGGTGGACGACATCGTCCTCGAAGGCGACCGGGCGGTCGGCGTCGTCACGCAGCTCGGCCTCGAGTTCCGCAGCCGCGCTGTGGTCCTGACTACCGGAACTTTTCTCTCGGGCCTCGTTCACGTCGGCCTGACGAGCTATACGGCGGGACGTGCGGGCGACCCGGCCGCAATCACGCTCGCCGCGAAGTTGCGGGAGATGAAGTTGCCGGTGGGCCGCCTCAAGACCGGAACGCCGCCGCGCCTGGATGCGCGCACCATCGATTTCTCTCTCCTCGAGAAGCAGCCGGGAGATTCGCCCGAGCCGGTGTTTTCGTTTCTCGGCCGGCGCGACATGCATCCGCGCCAGCTTCCGTGCTGGATCACGCATACCAACACCCGCACCCACGACATCATCCGGGGCGCGCTCGATCGCTCGCCGATGTTCACCGGCGTCATCCAGGGTATCGGCCCGCGCTACTGCCCGTCGATCGAGGACAAGATTCACCGTTTTGCCGGCAAGACGGGCCACCAGATCTTTCTCGAGCCGGAGGGGTTGGAAACAACCGAGATCTATCCCAACGGGATCTCGACGAGCCTGCCCTTCGACGTCCAACTGGAGCTGGTCCACTCGATCCGCGGGCTCGAGCGCGCACACCTCGTGCGGCCGGGTTACGCAATCGAGTACGACTACTTCGACCCGCGCAATCTGCGCAGCTCCCTGGAGACCAAGACGGTGACCGGTCTCTACTTCGCCGGCCAGATCAACGGCACCACGGGCTACGAGGAAGCAGCCGCGCAGGGCCTGCTCGCGGGTCTGAACGCCGGCCTGGGCACGCTCGGGCGCGATCCGTGGTGCCCGGGGCGCGACGAAGCCTACCTCGGAGTGCTGGTCGATGACCTGGTAACGCGAGGCGTATCCGAGCCCTACCGGATGTTCACCAGCCGCGCCGAGTACCGCCTGATGCTTCGCGAGGACAACGCAGACCTGCGGCTTACCGATATCGGAAGGAAGCTTGGCCTGGTGTCCGACGCCCGCTGGGATGCGTTCAGCCGGAAGCGGGACGCCATCGCACGGGAGACCGAAAGGCTCAAAGAAACGTATGTGAGCACTGGCTCTCACGAAAGAAGGTCATTTTATGACCTTCTCAGGAGGCCAGAGGTCCAGTATGGCAGCCTGGTGACCGAGCCGGTGGACGATCCTGCGGTGGCCGAGCAGGTCGAGATCCAGGCGAAGTACGAGGGCTATATCGGACGCCAGCGCGAGGAAGTCGCACGGCGCGCGGGGTTCGAGTCGCACCCGCTGCCGGCCGAGCTCGACTATCGACAAGTACGCGGCCTGTCGGCCGAGGTGCAGCAGACGCTCAACCGGCACCGGCCGGAAACCATCGGTCAGGCGGCGCGCCTCTCGGGAGTGACGCCGGCTGCGGTGTCGCTCTTGCTGGTGCATCTCAAGCGAGGCTTTCGCCCGGCGAAAAAGAAGACGGCATGACGCCGGGTAACGCGCTCGACCGCGGACTGGGCGAGTTTGCGCTGGAACTTCCAGCGCGTGCGCGCGACCAGCTGCTCGCGTACGTGGCCTTGATGGCGAAATGGAACCGAACCTACAACCTGACTGCGATCCGCGACCCGCTTGCCATGGTGAGCGAGCATTTGCTCGACTCTCTCGCGGTGCTGCCGCATCTGCCGCTGCACGCTGCGCTGGCCGATGCCGGTTCGGGCGCGGGCCTGCCGGGGATCCCGATCGCGATCGCGCGTCCGCAATGCCGTGTGACGCTGGCCGACTCGAGCCAGAAGAAAGCCGCCTTCCTGCGCCAGGCGGCGATCGAGCTCCAGCTCGGCAACGTCGAGGTTTACGAAGGGCGGGTCGAAGCATGGCGGCCGCAGCCGCGGTTCGATGTCGCAATCTCGCGCGCCTTCGCCACGCTCGCGGACTTCATCACCGCGTGCCGGCATCTGGTGGTGCCGGGCGGCTGGCTTGCCGCGATGCAGGGCAAGGCGCCGACCGGCCTCGGCCAGGAGTGCAAGCTCATCCGGCTGCGAGTACCGCTCCTCACAGCGCAACGTCACCTCGTGCTATGCCCCGCATCCTCGCCGTCGTAAATCAGAAAGGCGGCGTGGGCAAGACCACCACGTCGGTCAACCTGGCTGCGGCGCTGGCGCAGGCGGGACGCCGCGTGCTGCTGGTCGATCTCGATCCGCAGGGCAACGCCACGATGGGCAGCGGCGTCGACAAGCGCACTGCGGTGCGCACCGTCTATCACGTGCTTCTCGGCCTGGGCGAGCTCGCCAGCATCCGCACGCGCGCCGAGCGCGGCGGCTATGACCTGGTGCCGGCCAACCGCGACCTGGCCGGGGCGGAAGTCGAGCTGGTCGGGCTGCAGTCGCGCGAAACCCGCCTCAAGACGGCGCTCGAGCGCGTCGCCGCCGACTACGACTTCATCCTCATCGATTGCCCGCCTTCGCTCAGCCTGCTCACGGTCAACGCACTCGCCGCCGCGCAGCGCGTGTTGATCCCGATGCAGTGCGAGTACTACGCCCTCGAGGGCCTGTCGGACCTGGTGGGCACGATCAAGCGCGTGCGCGCCAATCTCAATCCGCAGCTCGAGATCGCCGGCCTGCTGCGCACGATGTACGACCCGAGGAATACGCTGTCGCAGCAGGTCTCGCAGCAGCTCGAAGAGCATTTCGGCGACAAGGTGTACCGCACGCTGGTGCCGCGCAACGTGCGACTCGCCGAGGCCCCGAGCTACGGCGTCCCGGCGGTGCTGTGGGACGCGACGTCAAAAGGAGCGCAGGCCTACGTCGCGCTGGCCGGCGAGGTCCTGGAACGCGAGGTCGTCCACACATGAAAGCAAAAGGCCTTGGGCGGGGACTCGATGCGCTGCTCGGCAGCGGCGAGGAGCCGTCGCGCGATGCGCTGCTCACGCTGCCGGTGGCGCGCATCCGGCCGGGACGCTACCAGCCGCGCACCAAGATGGACCAGCAAGCGTTAGCAGAACTCGCCGCCTCGATCCGTTCGCATGGGCTGATGCAGCCGCTGCTGGTGCGGCCGGTCGACCGCGACCGCTACGAGCTGGTGGCGGGCGAGCGGCGCTGGCGCGCCGCGCAAATGGCCGGGCTCGACGAAGTGCCGGCGCTGGTGCGCGAGGTGCCCGACGACGCCGCGCTCGCCATGTCGCTGATCGAGAACATCCAGCGCGAGAACCTGAACCCGATGGAGGAAGCCGCGGGCGTGCAGCGGCTGGTCGACGAATTCAAGATGACCCACGAGCAGGCCGCCGACGCCGTGGGACGCTCGCGCAGCGCCACCACCAACCTGTTGCGGCTTCTCCGGCTGGCAAAGCCGGTGCAGGAGATGCTGATGGAAGGTGCGCTCGAGATGGGGCACGCGCGCGCGCTGCTCGCGCTCGACGGCGCGCGCCAGATCGAGGCCGGCAAACGCGTCGCGGCGCAGGGCCTGTCGGTGCGCTCCACCGAGGCCCTGGTGCAAAAAATGCTTCGCGGCCCTGCGGCGCGCCGCAAGAGGGGCGATCGCGATCTCGCGCGCCTCGAGGAGGAGGTCTCCGAGCGCCTCGGCACCACGGTGCAGATCCGTCCCGCGCGCAAGGGCACGGGCAAGATCGTGGTCAGCTACTCGAGCCTCGAGCACCTCGAGCAGCTGCTGAAGAAACTCCGTTGAGCGGAAACTTGCGATATGCTTTACCCGCTGAGCAGGCCGATCCGCACCGTGCTGCAGTGGCAGGTGATCGCCACCGCCGGATTGGCTCTCGTCGCCGCTTGGTTCGAGGGGATGCACGGCGCGGTTTCGGCGGTTGCAGGGGGCTCGGTGAGCCTCGTCGCCGGCTCGGCGTCGGCGCTGGTGGCGGCGAGGGGCGAGGCGAAGTCCGCGGGGGGGATTCTGGTTGGCGCATTGACGGCCGAGGGCGTGAAGATCGGCTTGATCTTCGTCCTGCTGCCTCTGGTGCTGATGACGTACCGGGACGTCGTCGTGCTGGTGTTTTTTGCATCGTTCCTGGTGACGGTGCTGATATTTGCAATGGCGTTTTTCGTGCGTGAGACCTAGTTGAAAGAGTTCAACGCCACCGATTACATCCAGCACCACCTGACCTTCCTCACCAAGCCGGTCGGCGAGGGCGGCTTCTGGGCGCTGAACGTCGACTCGTTTGCGACCGCGGTGATCGTCGGCGCGCTCGGCATGGGGCTCGCGTGGTGGATCGTGCGCGGCGCCGTCTCGGGTGTGCCGAACAAGCGCCAGGCTTTCGTCGAGCTCGCCTTTGAGTTCGTCGACGACCAGGTGAAGGGCATCTTCCACCACGGCGACCGCAGCCGCTTCATTGCGCCCGCTGCGCTTACCGTGTTCCTGTGGGTGCTCCTGATGAACGCCATGGATTTCCTGCCGGTGGACATCATGGCCTGGGTGCTGGAAAGCGTTTTCCACGTGCACGCGTTCCGCCTGGTTCCCACGGCCGACATCAATACCACCTTCGCGCTGGCGCTTTCCGTGTGGCTGCTGATGATCTGGTTCTCGATCGCGGCCAAGGGCCTCTTCGGCTGGATCCACGAGCTGTTCTGCGCGCCTTTCGGCTCGAACCCGCTGCTGTGGATCTTCAACCTGTTGTTCAATTTCATCGAATACGTGTCCAAGCCGCTGTCGCATTCGCTGCGGCTGTTCGGCAACATGTACGCGGGGGAAATCATCTTCCTGCTGCTGTGGCTGCTCGCCGCCACCGGGACGTTCGGCGCCATACTCGCCACTGTGCTGGGACTGGGCTGGGCGATCTTCCACATCCTCATCGTGGTGCTGCAGGCCTACATCTTCATGATGCTGACCGTGGTCTACATCTCCATGGCCCACGAGCATCACTAAACCGAAAGGAGAAACTTCCATGGAAAAACTTCAAGCTTTGGCCATGATCCAGGCCTACACCGGGATCGGCATCGGAATCATGATCGGCGTGGGTGCGGCGGGCGCCTGCATCGGCGTGGGGGTCATGTGCAGCCGGTTTCTCGAAGCCGCTGCGCGCCAGCCCGAGCTCACCAACTCGCTGCAGGCGAAGGTGTTCCTGCTGCTGGGTCTGATCGACGCCTCGTTCATCATCGGCGTCGGCCTGGCGATGATGTTCGCGTTCGCCAACCCGCTGCTCGCCGTGGTGCGATGAGTTTCAACCTGACGCTGATCGCGCAGGCGGCGGCGTTTGCGCTGTTCATCTGGTTCACCATCAAGTTTGTGTGGCCGCCGCTGCTGCGCGCCATCGAGGCGCGGCAGAAGACCATCGCCGACGGCCTGGCCGCGGGCGAGCAGGGGCGGCGCAACCTCGAGGCCTCGAACAAGCAGGCCGACGAGTCGATCAGCCAGGCGCGCAGCCGCGCCGCCGAGCTGCTGACCCAGGCCGAGACGCGCGGCGCGCAGATGATCGAGGAGGCGAAGAACGCCGCCAAGGAAGAGGGCAACCGGGAAAAGGCCGCGGCCAAGGCGGAGATCGAGCAGCAGGTGACGCGCGCGCGCGAGCAACTGCGCGACTCCGTGGCGATGCTGGCGGTCGCCGGCGCGGAGAAGATCCTGCGCCGCGAGGTGGATGCCAAGGCGCACGCCGACCTGCTCGATGGAATCAAGAAGCAGCTCTGATGGCCGAACCCAGCACCATCGCACGCCCCTACGCCGAAGCCGCCTTCCGGCTGGCCGACGCTAAAGGCGCTCTCGCCGACTGGTCGGCGGCGCTCGCCAATCTCGCCGCCGTGGCGGCGGATGCACGCGTGAAGGCGGCGGTGGGCGACCCGAACCTGCCGGCGGCGAAGGTCGCGGGGCTGATCGTCTCGATCCTCGCCGGCAAGCTCTCGGGCGACGCGGAGAACTTCGTGCGCGTGCTGGCCGACAACGGCCGGCTCGAGGTGCTCGCCGAAATCCGCGTGCAGTACGAAGCGCTGCGCAACCAGCGCGAAGGCGTGGTGGAGGCGGAGATCATCAGCGCTTTCGAGCTGGACAAGGCGCAGGTCGCCGACCTGGTGGCGCGGCTGGAAAAGAAGACCGGCCGCAAGGTCAGGACCAAAGTTTCAATAGACAAGAACCTCATCGGCGGCGTCAAGGTCGTCATCGGCGACAAGGTCATCGACGGTTCCGCGCGCGCCCAGCTCGGCGCGCTCGAGACCGCGCTGAAAGCTTAAGGAGTACGCATGCAATTGAATCCTTCGGAAATCTCAGAGCTCATCAAGAACCGCATCCAGAATCTGGATGCCGGCGCGCAGATGCGCACCCAGGGCACGGTGATCTCGGTGACCGACGGCATCTGCCGCCTGCACGGCCTGTCGGACGTGATGCAGGGCGAGATGCTGGAATTCCCGAAGAACACCTTCGGCCTGGCCCTCAACCTGGAGCGCGACTCGGTCGGCGCGGTGATCCTGGGGGAGTACGAGCACATCACCGAGGGCGACATCGTCAAGACCACGGGCAAGATTCTCTCGGTGCCGATCGGCCCGGAGCTGCTCGGCCGCGTGGTCAATTCGCTCGGCGCGCCGATCGACGGCAAGGGCCCGATCAACGCCAAGCTGACCGACGTCATCGAGAAGGTCGCCCCCGGCGTGATCGCGCGCCAGTCGGTGTCGCAGCCGGTGCAGACGGGACTCAAGGCGATCGACGCCATGGTGCCGGTGGGCCGTGGCCAGCGCGAACTGATCATCGGCGACCGCCAGACCGGCAAGACCGCGGTCGCGGTCGACACCATCATCAACCAGAAGGGCAAGGACCTCTTCTGCGTCTACGTCGCGATCGGCCAGAAGGCCTCCACCATCGCCAACGTGGTGAGGAAGCTCGAGGAGCACGGCGCGATGGCCTATACCATTGTGGTGGCGGCCTCGGCCTCCGAGTCGGCGGCGATGCAGTTCATCGCGCCCTACTCGGGCTGCACCATGGGCGAATACTTCCGCGACCGCGGCCAGGACGCGCTGATCATCTATGACGACCTGACCAAGCAGGCCTGGGCCTACCGCCAGGTGTCGCTGCTCCTGCGCCGGCCCCCGGGGCGCGAAGCATACCCAGGCGACGTGTTCTACCTGCACTCGCGCCTGCTCGAGCGCGCGGCGCGCGTCAACCCGGCCTACGTGGAGAAATTCACCCAGGGCAAGGTAAAAGGAAAGACCGGTTCGCTCACCGCGCTGCCGATCATCGAGACGCAGGCGGGCGACGTCACTGCGTTCGTGCCGACCAACGTGATCTCGATTACCGACGGCCAGATCTTCCTCGAAACGGATCTGTTCAACGCCGGCATCCGGCCGGCGATCAACGCCGGCGTCTCGGTGTCGCGGGTCGGGGGCGCGGCGCAGACCAAGATCATGAAGCGGCGCGACACCGGCGGCGGCGTGCGCCTAGCTCTCGCGCAGTACCGCGAGCTCGCGGCCTTTGCGCAGTTCGCCTCCGACCTCGACGAAGCCACCCGCAAGCAGCTCGAGCTCGGCAAGATGGTCACCGAGCTCATGAAGCAGCCGCAGTACCGCCCGCTGCAGGTGTGGGAGATGGCGGTGACGCTGTTCGCGGTGAACAACGGTTTCTTCAACGACATCGACGTGAAAAAGGCGCTCGCCGCAGAGCGTTCGATGCGCGACTACCTGAAGGGCAAGTTCGCCGACCTGATCAAGCGCATCGAGGACAAGAACGACCTGTCCGCCGAGGACGAGAAGGCGCTCAAGGGCGCGATTGCCGACTGGAAGAAAAACGGCTCGTTCTAGGTCATGCCAGGCACAAAAGAAATCCGCGTCAAGATCAAGAGTGTGCAGAACACTCGGAAGATCACCAAGGCCATGGAAATGGTCGCCGCCTCCAAGATGCGCAAGGCGCAGGACCGCATGCGCCACGCGCGCCCCTACGGCGAGAAGATCCGCAACATCGCTGCGCACATCTCGCACGCCAATCCCGAGTACAAGCACCCGTTCCTGGTGCACCACGACTCGGTGAAGCGCGTGGGCCTGATCGTCATCACCACCGACAAGGGGCTGTGCGGCGCGCTCAACACCAACCTGCTGCGTATGACGCTCACGCAGTACAAGGCCTGGCAGGCCGAGGGCGAGGAGATCGACGTCTGCTGCCTCGGCAACAAGGGTTTCGGCTTCATGCAGCGCATCGGCGCGCACATCGTGTCGCACGCCATCCAGCTCGGCGACCGCCCGCAGATGGACAAGCTGATCGGCGCCATCAAGGTGATGCTCGACGGCTTCACCGCCAAGCGCTTCGACCGCCTGTTGATCGGCTCGACGCGCTTCATCAACACCATGAAGCAGGAGTCGGTGCTCGAGCAGCTGCTGCCGCTGTCGGGCGAACGCCTGGGCTCGCCCGAGTCGGTGTGGGACTACCTCTATGAGCCGGAAGCGAAGGCGGTGCTCGACCAGGTGATGACGCGCTACATCGAGGCGATCATTTTCCAGGCGGTCGCGGAAAACATGGCCTCCGAGCAGTCGGCGCGCATGGTGGCGATGAAGTCCGCCTCCGACAACGCCGCCGACCTGATCGACGAATTGACGCTGATCTACAACAAGAACCGGCAGGCGAGCATCACCAAGGAATTGTCTGAAATCGTGGGTGGCGCAGCCGCCGTCTAAAAGAACGAACGGAAAAACTCATGGCACAGGCACTAGGCACCATCGTTCAGTCCATCGGCGCGGTCATCGACATCGAATTCCCGCGCGAGACCATGCCCCACATCTACGAGGCGCTGATCCTCGAGGAGCAGGCGGCGGGCTCGCTGGTCGAGAAAGGGCTCACCTTTGAGGTCGAGCAGCAGCTCGGCGACGGCGTGGTGCGCTGCATTGCGCTCGGCTCGAGCGATGGCCTGCGCCGCGGCATGAAAGTGAAGAGCACCGGCGCACCGATCTCGGTGCCAGTGGGCCTGGGAACGCTGGGCCGCATCATGGACGTGCTCGGCCGGCCGATCGACGACGTCGGGCCGATCAAATCCGACAAGCTGCGCTCGATCCACCAGACCGCCCCCAAGTTCGACGAACTCTCGCCCTCGGTCGAGCTGCTCGAGACCGGCATCAAGGTCATCGATCTCATTTGTCCCTTCGCCAAGGGCGGAAAGATCGGCCTCTTCGGCGGCGCCGGCGTGGGCAAGACGGTGAACATGCTGGAGCTGATCAACAACATCGCGACGCAACACAGCGGACTTTCGGTGTTCGCCGGCGTCGGCGAGAGGACGCGCGAGGGCAACGACTTCTACCACGAGATGATCGAGGCCGAAGTGGTCAAGCTCGACAACCTGCCCGAATCGAAAGTGGCGATGGTGTTCGGCCAGATGAACGAGCCGCCGGGCAACCGCCTGCGCGTCGCGCTCACCGGTCTCACCATGGCGGAGCACTTCCGCGACGAGGGCCGCGACATCCTGTTCTTCGTCGACAACATCTACCGCTTCACGCTCGCGGGCACTGAAGTCTCGGCGCTGCTCGGCCGCATGCCCTCGGCGGTGGGCTACCAGCCGACGCTCGCCGAGGAGATGGGCCGCCTGCAGGAGCGCATTACCTCGACCAAGACCGGCTCGATCACCTCGATCCAGGCGGTGTACGTGCCGGCGGACGACCTGACCGATCCGTCGCCCGCGACCACCTTCGGCCACCTTGATGCGACCGTGGTGCTGTCGCGCGACATCGCCTCGCTCGGCATCTACCCAGCGGTCGACCCGCTCGACTCGACCTCGCGCCAGGTGGATCCGAACACCATCGGCGAGGAGCACTACAGCACCACGCGCGCGGTGCAGGCGACGCTGCAGCGCTACAAGGAGCTGCGCGACATCATCGCCATCCTCGGCATGGACGAACTCTCCCCCGAGGACAAGCAGGCGGTGTCGCGCGCGCGCAAGATCCAGAGATTCTTGTCGCAGCCCTTCACCGTCGCGCAGAACTTCACCGGTACGCCGGGGAAATACGTGTCGCTGAAGGACACCATCAAGGGCTTCAAGATGATCGTCAACGGCGAATGCGACACGCTGCCCGAACAGGCCTTCTACATGGTCGGTGCGATCGAAGAGGCCTTTGAAAAAGCCAAAACCCTGCAGTAATGGCTAACGCCACCATACACATCGACGTCGTCAGCGCCGAAGAAGCGATCTACTCCGGCGAGGCGGAGTTCGTGGTCCTGCCCGGCGAGGCGGGCGAGCTCGGCATCTATCCGCGCCACATGCCGCTGATCACGCGCATCAAGCCCGGCGCGGTGCGCATCACCCCCGCGGGCGGCGGCGAGGAACAGCTGATTTTCGTCGCCGGCGGCATCCTCGAGATCCAGCCCAAGCTGATCACGGTGCTCGCCGATACCGCGATCCGCGGCGGCGATCTCGACGAAGCCAAAGCGAACGAGGCGCTCAAGCAAGCCGAGGAGGCGCGCGCCAAGGCGAAGGACAAGGCCGAGATCGCGGTGGTCGAGGGGGAACTGGCGATGCTCGCCGCCCAACTCGCCGCGATCCGCAAGCTCAGAAAAAGATAGTGCCGCGCCTCTCGGGCGCGCTGTTCCTCGTCACGTTCGCCACCGTGATGTTCGAGGTGCTGCTGACGCGCGTGTTCTCGCTCATCATGTGGTACCACTTCGCCTTCATGGCGATCTCGATCGCCATGTTCGGCATGACGGTTGGCGCGCTGGCGGTGTTCCTGCGCCCCCAGGCCTGGCCGGAAGCGACGCTGCCGCGCGCCATGGGCCGCTGCGCCCTGCTGTTTGCGGTCACCATGGCGGCCGCCATCTTCCTGCAGGCGTTCCTGTTCGTGCCGCATCCGAACGTCAGCGCCTGGCCGCTCGCCTGGACTTTCGCCGGCGCGGCGGTGCCGTTCGTGTTCAGCGGTATCTTCGTCTGCCTGGCGCTGACGCGCTTTCCCGCGCGCATCGGGCAGCTCTACGCGGTCGACCTGGCCGGCGCGGCGCTCGGCTGCCTCGGAGTGATCGCGGCGCTCGTCTGGCTCGACGGCATCGGCGCGGTCCTCGCCTGCGCCTCGGTCGCCGCGCTGGCGGCGCTGCTGCTCGCGCGCGGTGCGGAGCGCTGGGTGGCCGCCGGCGTCACGGCACTCCTCGCCGGCGCGACGCTATGGGCGGGAGTTCATCTCGCGCGCCACGAGACCGCGGCGTTCCCGATCCAGTACATCAAATGGCAGAAGCAGCAGGAGATCGACTACGAGCGCTGGAACTCCTTCTCGCGCATCGCGGTGATGAAGCCGAGCCGCTTCGACGTACCGGCCTGGAGCCTGAGCGTCGCTTACAAGGAGCGCCTCGCCATCCCGACGCGCCTGCTGCAGATCGATGCCGGCGCCGGCACCGTGCTGATCGGCTTCGACGGCGACCTCGGCAAGCTCGAGTTCCTGCGCTGGGACCTGACCAACTTCGTGCACTACCTGCGGCGCGACGCCCGGGTATGCATCATCGGCTCGGGCGGCGGGCGCGACATCCTCGCGGCCAAGGTGTTCGGGCAGAAACGCGCGGTCGCCGTCGAGATCAACGCCAACATCCTGAGAGTGGCGAACGAGCGCTTCGGCGACTTCACCGGCCACCTCGACCGCGACCCGATCGTCAGCCTGGTGAACGACGAGGCGCGCAGCTACCTGGCGCGCACGCGCGAGCGCTTCGACATCGTGCAGCTCACCTTCATCGATACCTGGGCGGCGAGCGCCGGCGGCGCCTACGCGTTGATGGAGAACGCCCTGTACACGGTGGAAGGCTGGAAGGTGTTTCTCGACCGGCTGGAGGACGACGGCCTGCTCGCGGTGGCGCGCGGCGTGAACTTCGAGCTCGGCCGGCTGATCGCGCTCGGGCGAGAGGCGGTGCGCGCCACGGGCGCAACCGAGCCCGAGCGCCACATGGTGATGGTCACCAACCGCCACGTGCGCGATGACTCGTACGGCCCGATGGCGATGCTTCTGGTGCGCAAGACGCCGTTTCCGGAGCACGAGCTGGCCGAGATCCGCGGCCACGCGCAGCGCATGCGCTTCGAGGTCGAGCTCGAGCCGGGCGCGGTGAAATCGCGCATCTTCGACGCGTTGGCCAGCGGTCGCGGCATGGAGGGCGAGTTTGAGTGGAGCGCGACCAACTACGACGCGCCGACCGACGACCAGCCGTTCTTCTTCAACATGCTGCGCCTGAAGAGCTGGATGCTCATGCGCCAGACCAGCGCGCTTGGCCAGCACGCCGCGGTGCTGCTGATGGACCTGCTGGTCATCGTGAGCGCGCTCACGCTCCTATGCATCGTCGCGCCGCTCGCCGTGGCGCGCGTGCGCCTGGCGCGCGCCGATACCGCGCTGCTCGGGTTCTTCGCCGCGATCGGCGCCGGCTTCATGCTGATCGAGATCTCGCTGCTGCAACGCCTGATCATCTTTCTCGGCCACCCGATCTACAGCCTGAGCGTCATTCTGTTCGCGCTGCTGCTCGCGAGCGGCGCCGGCAGCTACCTGTCGGCACGCGTCGCCGACGGCAAGCGCATGCTGCTCGTGCTCACCGCGGTGCTGGCCGCGGCGGGCCTGCTCAGCGGCCCGCTGGTGACCGGGTTGGCGCACGCCGAAACGCCGGTGCGCATCGCGGCCGCCGCCAGCCTGCTTGCGGCGATCGGGGTTTTCATGGGGATGGCGTTCCCGCTCGGCATGCGCCTCGCGGCGACGTCGCGGCCGCAGCTCACGCCGTGGCTCTGGGGCGTCAACGGCGCGGTCTCGGTCTTCGCCTCGGTTGCGGCGATCGTGATTTCGATGGGGTTTGGGATCTCGGTGAGCTACTGGGCCGGAGTCGCCGCCTACGCGGCGGCCTTCGCGGCGTTCGCCGTGGCGGCGCGCCGCGGCTAGCGCGAGCTGAGCAGGCGCAGGCCGCCGCGCGGGCTGCCGTAGCGCGTCAGCTGCTGGTATTCGAGCTCGACCAGCACCGTCTCGCCGGGGCCGACCTCGGTCGCCTGCTCGAGCACGGCGTGCTCGGCGAACGCCAGCACCGCGGGCCTAAGGTCTGTGCCCTGCGCCGGTGCTTCCTCGGCCGGCTCTTCTTCTTCCCCGGTCAGTACCGCCACCCTGAAGCGCTCGACCCGCGCGTTGCCCGGCAGGTTGCGCAGGTAAATCGCCTGCAAGCGCTCCGCGAACGGGTTGTGGAACGCTTCCACGATCCGCGTTCGCACGATCGGACCGTCTTCCTGCGTCTCGGCTTCGGCGAACAGCAGCGGCGCTTCGGCCAGCGCCGCCGGGCGCTGCAGCAGCAGGCTGCCGTCTCCGGCATAGGCCGGGGCGGCGAGCAGCATGGCGACGCCGGCAAGCGCGACGGCCACCGCGACCCCGAGGGCGGAGGCGAGGGCAAGCAGGGCGAGAAGGGGAAGGGTGGGTTTCGGCGCTTGTTGTTCGTTTTCCATGGAACGAATTCAATGCGCGGACGCGGGCCCTGCGCCGCTCGAGCTCGGGCAAAGCGGCGAGCAATTGTGGCAATCCGGGGGCGGCGGGCTTTTCCCTGCCCGCCATCGGCTATATTCCCGCGCATGTCCCTCCGCATCGCCATCGTCGAAGACGAGCCCGCGATTCGCGCCAACTACAGCGAAGCGCTGCGCAAGCACGGCTTCGAGGTCGCGGCGTATGCCGGGCGCGCCGAGGCGCTGACCGCGATGAAGGGCCGCCTGCCCGACCTGGCGTTGATCGACATCGGGCTGGGCGCCGACGTCGACGGCGGCTTCGCGCTATGCCGCGAGCTGCGCGCGCTGTCGGCGGCGTTGCCGATCATCTTCCTCACCGCACGCGACAGCGACTTCGACGCGGTCGCCGGGCTGCGCCTCGGCGCCGACGACTACCTGACCAAGGACGTCAGCCTGCCGCACCTGCTGGCGCGCATCGCGGCGTTGTTCCGGCGCGCCGAGCTCGCCGGCGAGCCCGCCGCCGTGACCGAGCGCCTGGAGCGCGGGCCGCTGGTGCTGGATCTCAAGCGCTTCAGCGTTTCCTGGCGCGGCACGCTGGTGCCGCTCACGCTGACCGAGTTCTGGATGGTGCACGCGCTGGCCAAGTTTCCCGAGCACGTGAAAAACCGTGAGCAGCTGATGCGCGACGCCAACCTGGTGGTCGACGACGGCACCATCACCTCGCACGTCAAGCGCATCCGCCGGAAATTCCTCGCCGCCGATCCGGCGTTCGACGCCATCGACACCGTGTACGGCATCGGCTACCGCTGGAAGCCGTGAGCGGCCCGGGCCTCGCGCCGCCGCGGCTGCGCTTCGGCCTGCGGCTCAAGCTCGCCCTGGTGCTGCTCGCGCTGCTCGCCTTGCCCTGGGCCGGCGTGCTCTACGTCAACGAGGTCGAGCGCTTCCTGCTCGCGGGGCAGGAGCAGTCGCTGCTCGCGGTGGCACGCGCGGTCGCCACTGCGCTGCACGAGCGGCCGCAGCTGCTCGCCAGCGCTTCGGGTCGCGACGACGAGGTCGACGCGATCCTGCTCGGCCTGCAGCGCACCTCCTCGCGCATCTGGGTGGTCGACCGGCGCTACCAGGTGATCGCGGCAGCCGGCAGCCTGCGGCGTCCGGCCGAGGTCGCCTCCGAGGCGCCGTGGTGGCAACCCCTGATCGGCTGGCTGATCCCGCGTCCAAGCGAAGACTTCGTCGAATCGCAACCCGAGGACGTACTGGCCACCGGGCCCGATGTCGCCGCAGCGCTGCAGGGGACGCCCGCCACGCGCACGCGCAGCACGCGCGACGGGCGCGCGGTGGTGATGTCGGCGGCCTATCCGATCTGGAGCGGCGACGAGGTCGCCGGCGCGGTGGTGACCGAGGAGACCACCAACTCGGTGATGTCGGTGAGGAGCGCGGCGCTCGAGCGGCTGCTCCTGATCACGCTGGCGGTGTTCGCCGCCGCCGCGGTACTGCTGATGGCGTTCGCCACGCGGCTTTCGGTGCGCATCCGGCGCCTGCGGGACGAAGCCGAGTCCGCGATCGACGCGCGCGGCCGCATCACGCGCCTCGCCGCGGGCTCGGACGCGGGCGACGAGATCGGCGACCTGTCGCGCAGCTTCTCGGCGGTGCTCGAGCGCCTCGCCCAGCACCACGACTACCTCGAGAGCATGGCCGGGCGCCTGTCGCACGAGCTGCGCACGCCGATCGCCGTGGTGCGCTCGTCGCTCGAGAATCTGAAGCTCGCGCCCACGGGGTCGGATGCCCAGCGCTACATCGAGCGCGCCGAGGAGGGCTTGGCGCGCCTCGGCCGCATCCTCGAGCGCATGACCGAGGCCTCGCGCCTGGAGCAGAGCCTGCGCACCGTCGAACGCAGCCGCTACGACCTGGCCGCGGTGGTGCGCGGCTGCGTCGAGGGCTACCGCATCGCCTATCCGCAGACCGCGTTCGCCCTCGAGCTGCCGGCGGGTCCCCTGGAGGTCGAAGGCTCGCCCGACCTCGCGGCGCAGCTCCTCGACAAGCTGGTGGAGAACGCCGTCGACTTCTCGCGCAGCGGTGCGCCGGTGCGCGTCGCGCTCGCCGAGGCCGGCGGCGCGGCGGCGCTGACCGTCGCCAACCAGGGGCCGCTGCTGCCGGCGACGATGCGCACGCGGCTGTTCGAGTCGATGATCTCGGTGCGCGAGGCGCCGGGCACCGCCCGGCCGCACCTCGGCCTCGGGCTGTACGTCGCGCGCCTGATCGCCGAATTCCACGGCGGCAGCATCGGCGCCTCGGATCTCACCACGGGGGACGGCGTCGCGCTCGGCGTGCGCATCCCGCTCGCATGGAAGTGAGCTGCGACCTGCTGGTGATCGGCGGCGGCATCAACGGTGCCGGCATCGCGCGCGACGCCGCCGGCCGCGGGCTCAAGGTGCTGCTCGCCGAGCGCCACGACCTGGCGAGCGCCACGTCCTCCTCCTCGTCGAAAATGATCCACGGCGGCCTGCGCTACCTCGAGCAGTACGAGTTCCGCCTGGTCGCCGAGGCGCTCGCCGAACGCGAGATCATGCTGCGCATCGCCCGGCACCTGACCTGGCCGACGCGCTTCGTCATGCCGCACGTTCCGGAGCTGCGGCCGCGCTGGATGATCCGCATCGGGCTTTTCCTCTACGATCATCTGACGCGCCGCTCGCTGCTGCCGGGCTCGCAGTCGGTGCGGCTCGACCGGCCGCCCTACGCCTCCGGCCTGCGCGCCGAACTGAAGCACGGCTTCGAATACTCGGACTGCCGGGTCGACGACGCACGCCTGGTGGTGGTGAACGCGCTCGACGCGCAAGAGCGCGGCGCACGCATCCTCGTCGGCACGGCCTGCTCTTCCGCCAGGCGCGTCGGCGGGCTGTGGCATGCACAGCTCTCCAACGGGGAGACGGTGCGCGCCCGGGCGGTGGTCAATGCAGCGGGTCCCTGGGTAAAGCAGGTGCTGAACGGTCAGCTCGGCGAGGCCACGCGCGACTCGGTACGCCTGGTGAAGGGGAGCCACATCGTCCTGCCGCGGCTCTACGAGGGCGCGCATGCCTTCATCCTGCAGAACCACGACCGCCGCGTGGTGTTCATGATCCCCTATGAAGATCGCTTCACGCTGGTGGGAACCACCGATGTGAACTACGACGGCGACCTGACCTCGGTCTCGGCGAGCGAAGCCGAGGTCGACTACCTGTGCCGTGCGGCCGGACGCTACCTCGCGCGCGCGCCTGCGCCTTCGGAGGTGCTGTGGCGCTATGCCGGCGTGCGGCCGCTGTACGACGATGGGTCGCAGGACCCCTCGGCGATCACGCGCGACTACACGCTGCGCGTCGATGACGCCGAGGGCGCGGCGCCGGTGCTGTCGGTGTTTGGCGGCAAGATCACGACCTACCGCCGGCTTGCCGAGCACGCGATGGACAAGCTCGCGCCGTATTTTCCGGGCCTCAAGCCCGCGTGGACTGCGCAGGCGCGGCTCCCCGGCAGCGACTTCACCGATCGCGAAGCGGCGAAACGCGAGCTGTTGCAGCGCTATTCCCAGGTTCCGCCCAACGTGCTGCAGGGCGTATTCCGCCGCCACGGCACGCTCACGGCGCAGGTGCTGGGCGACGGGCGCCTCGGCGAGTACTACGGTGCAGGGCTGACCGAGCGCGAGCTCGCCTACCTGAAAGAGCGCGAGTGGGCGCGCAGCGCCGACGATGTGCTCTGGCGTCGCACGAAATGCGGGCTGCGCATGACCGCAGCCCAGCGCGAGCGCGTGGCGCAGGTGCTCGGCCGGTGAAGCCGCTTGCCGAGCTCGATGCGCGCGCCGTGGGCGCGGTGCTGGTCGACATCGACGACACGCTGACCACCATGGGCAAGCTTGGCGCCGAGGCCTACGCGGCTCTCGAGCGCCTGAGCCGCGCCGGCCTTCGCGTCGTGCCGGTCACCGGGCGGCCCGCCGGTTGGTGCGACCACATCGCGCGCCAGTGGCCGGTCGACGCCGTGGTCGGCGAGAACGGCGCCTTCTACTTCTTCTACAGCGGCAATCGCCTGCATAAACGCTTCCAGGATGGCGCGCCGCTGCGCGCCGAAAAAAGGGCCCGTCTCGAGGCGATCGCGCAGCGCATCATCGCCGAGGTGCCGGGCTGCGCGCTCGCCTCGGACCAGGCGTACCGCGAAACCGACCTGGCGATCGACTACTGCGAGGACGTGCCGCCGCTGCCGCTCGCGGCCGCCGAGCGCATCGCGGCGCTGATGCGCGAGGCCGGCCTGACCGCCAAGCTGAGCTCGATCCACGTCAACGGCTGGTTCGGCGACTACGACAAGCTGGCGACCACGCGGCGGCTGTTCGCCGAGCGCTTCGGCATCGACCTCGACGCCGCCAACCGGGAAATCGCGTTCGCCGGCGATTCGCCGAACGATGCGCCGATGTTCGGCTTCTTCGAGAACTCGGTCGGCGTCGCCAACGTGCGCAAGTTCGAAACGCTGCTCACGGCGAAACCCAAGTACGTCTGCCGCGCCGCCTCGGGCGCCGGCTTCGCCGAGCTCGCCGCGCACCTGCTGAGCGCCAGAGGATTGAAGTAGACTCGGGGCCCCATGCCCGGCCCGCTCGCTGGAATCCGCGTACTCGATCTCACCCGCGTGCTCGCCGGGCCGTGGGCGGCGCAGAACCTTGCCGACCTCGGCGCCGAGGTGATCAAGGTCGAGCGGCCGAAGAAGGGCGACGATTCGCGCGCCTTCGGCCCGCCCTGGCTTAAGGACGCGAGCGGCCGCGACACCGGCGAATCGGCGTATTTCGCCTGCACCAACCGCGGCAAGAAATCCGTCACCCTCGACCTAGCGAAGCCCGACGGGCAGGCGCTGGTGCGCGAATTCGCGGTGCGCTGCGACGTGCTGCTGGAGAACTTCAAGTACGGCGATCTCGAGCGCTACGGCCTGGGCTACGACAGCCTGCGCAAGACCAACCCGGGCCTGATCTTCTGCTCGATTACCGGCTTCGGCCACAGCGGGCCGTACCGCGAGCGCCCCGGCTACGACGCGATGATCCAGGGCATGGGCGGGCTGATGAGCATCACCGGGGAGCGCGACGATCGACCCGGCGGCGGCCCGCAAAAGGCCGGGATCCCGATCGCCGACTTGATCACCGGGATGTACGCGAGCGTGGCGATCTGCGCGGCGCTCGCGCACCGCGCGAAGACCGGCGAGGGGCAGCATCTCGACCTCGCGCTGCTCGACTCGCTGGTGGCGGTGCTGTCCAACCAGGCGGCAAACTACCTCGCGACCGGCGCCCCGCCGCCGCGCCTGGGCAACGACCATCCGAACATCGCGCCCTATCAGACGTTCAAGACCGCCGACGGCGCCCTGATCCTCGCCTGCGGCAACGACAACCTGTTCCGCAAGTTCTGCGAGGTGGCGGGCTGCGCCGAGCTCGCCTCGGATGCGCGTTTCGCCGGCAACGGCAAGCGCGTGGAGAACCGCGCCGAGCTCACCCGGTTGCTCTCGGCGATCATGCTCAAGCGCGGCACGCGCGAGTGGACCGACGCGCTGGAGGCAGCGGGGGTGCCGTGCGGGCCGATCAACGACCTGGCGCAGGTGTTCAGCGAGCCGCAGGCGGTGGCGCGCGGCCTGCGCTTCGAGCTGCCGCATCCCAGCGCCGGAAGCGTGCCGCTGGTGAGAAGCCCGATGCGTTTCTCGGAAACGCCGGTCGAGCACCGGCTGCCCCCGCCGACGCTGGGGCAGCACACCGACGAGGTACTGCGGGATTTCCTGAAGAAAAGCCCCGCGGAGATCGCCCGGCTGCGTTCCGCGGGGATTGTCTAGCTCTAGTTGTCGACCTTCGCGCCGGCGTCCTTAACGACCTTCGCCCACTTCGCGATCTCGGTCTTCACCAGCTTCTCCATCTCGGCCGGCGGCATGCCGCCCGGGTCGGCGCCTTGCTCGCTCCAGATGCGCTTCAGGTCGGGCGTGTTCAGCGCGGTGACGATTTCCTTGTACATGCGCTCCTTGATCGCGGGCGGCGTGCCCTTGATCGCCCAGATGCCGTACCAGGTGCGCACCTCGTAGCCCGGCACGCCGGCTTCCTGCACCGTCGGCACGTTGGGCAGCACCGGGTTGCGCTTGTTGCTGGTGATGGCGAGCGGGATCAGCCTGCCGGCCTTGATCTGCACCGACGAAGTCCCCATGCCGTCGAAGGCGAGATCGACCTGCCCGGCGAGGAGGTCGACCATCAGCGGGCCCGCGCCTTTGTACGGCACGTGCACCATCTTCGTCTGGGTCATGGTCTTGAACAGCTCGACCGAGAGATGGTGCGTCGTGCCGCTTCCCGCCGAGCCGTAGTTCAGCTTGTCGGGATTCGCCTTGGCGTAGTCGATCAGGTCCTTCAGCACCTTGAACTTGTCGGCGTGCTTCGGATGCACCACCACCACGTTCGGCACGAAGGCGGCGACCGTGACCGGCTCGAAGTCCCGCTCCAGGCTGTAGTTCAGCCGGGTATACAGGCTCTCGGCGATGGTGTGATGCACCGCGCCGAAGAACCAGTTGTAGCCGTCGGCGGCGCGCCTCGCCGCGTTCGCCGCGCCCACCGTGCCGCCCGCGCCGCCCTGGTTCTCGATCAGCGCCTGCTCGCCGAACTGCAGCGAGAGCTTCGCCGCGATCGGGCGCGCGAAGGTATCGGTGCCGCCGCCAGCCGGGAACGGGTTGAGAAAGATCATCGCCTTGTTCGGCCAGGTCTGTGCCTGCGCCGCGGCGCCCGTGAGCGCGAACGCCGCGCCGGCGATCCAGCTAAGGGTCTTGTTCATTTCCTCCTCCTATCGTTGTGCGTAAATCATATCTCAGGCGGCTACCGCCGCCCCCGACGCCAGCAGCGCTTCGATCTCGGCCGGCGCGAAGCCGAACTCGCCGAGCACCTCCCTCGTATGCTGACCGAGGAGAGGCGCGGGCCGCGAAACCTTCCCCGGGGTGCGCGACAGCTTGACCGGCAGGCCGAGCGCGCGCGTGCGCCCGGCGCGCGGGTGCTCGAGCTCGACCACCATTTCGCGCGCCAGCGCCTGCGGGTCGGCCGCCATGTCGGCGATCGAATTGATCCGGCCGCAGGGCACGCCGTCGGCTTCGAGCGCGGCGATCAGCTCGCCGACCTTTCGGTCCTTGATCCGCGCGTTCATCACGTCCGTCAGCGCAGCGAGGTTCTGCATGCGCTCGGTGTTGGTGCGAAAGCGCGGATCCTCGAGCCAGTCGCGCGCGCCGAGCACGCGGCACATCCGCTCCCAGTTCGCCTGGTTGGCGCCGCCGATGTTGAGCCAGCCGTCGGCGGCGCGGAACGCCTGGTACGGCGCGGAGAGGATATGCGCCGATCCGGTCGGGCCGGGCACCTCGCCGGTGGCGAAGTAGATCGCCGCCTGCCAGTACATCTGCTGGATGCCCGCCTCGAAGAGCGACGTATCGACGAGCTGTCCCTCGCCGGTTTTCAGCCGATGCACGTAGGCGGACACGACGCCGAGCGCGCCGAGGATGCCCGCATTGATGTCGCAGACCGGCCCGCCGGATTTCGCCGGCGCGCGCCCCGGCTCTCCGGTGACTCCCATCAGGCCCGACATGCCCTGCGCGATGAGGTCATAGCCGCCCTTGCCGGCGTAAGGGCCGGTGCGGCCATAGCCGGAAATGGAGCAGTAGATCAGCGCAGGATTTATTTTCTTTAGGCTTTCATAACCCACGCCGAGCTTCTCCATCGTGCCCTGGCGGTAGTTCTCGGTGATGACGTCGGCGCGCGCGGCCATGCGCCTGAGCGCGTCCTGCGCGGCCGGTAGCTTGAGGTTGAGCGCGATGCCGCGCTTGTTGCGGTTCATCGCCATGAACGAAGCCGACTCGCCCTTCACCGAGGGCCGATCCATCTTGCGCGTGTCGTCGCCGCCGGGAACGCGCTCGACCTTGATGACGTCGGCGCCGAGGTCGGCGAGCATCATGCCGCAGGTCGGGCCGGCCATGATCTGCGCCAGCTCCAATACCTTCACGCCCGCCAGCGGACCGCTCATTGCCTGTCGTTCGACTTCAGGCTGCCGCGCGCTTCGGCTGCGCGTGGCTTTCGGCGAGGTACGCCATCGCTGCTTGCACGCCTTCCTTCTTCACCGGCACCCCGGCGAGCGCGAGGCCCATCTCCACCCCGGCGAGCGCGCCCATCAGCGTGAGGTCGTTGAAATCGCCGAGATGGCCGATGCGGAACACCTTGCCGCCGAGCTTGGTGAGGCCGGTACCGAGCGACATGTCGAAGGCTTCCAGGATGACCTTCCTCAGGCGGTCGGCGTCGTGGCCGGCGGGCATCAGCACTGCGGTCAGCGAACCCGAGTACTCGCGCGGGTCGAGCGCGAATACCTCGAGGCCCCAGCCGCGCACCGCGCGGCGCGTCGCCTCGGCGTGGCGCTGGTGGCGCGCAAACACCGCGTCCAGGCCTTCCTCGTCGAGCAGCATGGTGAGTGCCTCGCGCAGGCCGTAGAGCAAATTGGTCGCGGGCGTGTACGGGAAGTAGCCGCCCTTGCCGTTGGCGATCATCTCGTCCCAGGCCCAGTAGCTGCGCGGCAATCGCGCGGTCTTGGAGGCGGCAAGCGCTTTCGGCGACACACAGTTGAACGACAGCCCCGGCGGCAGCATCAGGCCCTTTTGCGAGCCGGCGACGGTGACGTCGACACCCCATTCGTCGTGGCGGTAATCGATCGACGCGAGCGAGGAAATGGTGTCGACCATGAAAAGCGCGGGATGCTTGGCGGCATCGATCGCCTTCCTGACTTCCGCAATACGGGAAACCACCCCGGTCGAAGTCTCGTTGTGCACTACGCACACTGCCTTGATGCGGTGTTCCCGGTCTTCGCGCAGCCGGGCTTCGATCGCCCGCGGGTCGGCGCCGCTGCGCCAGTCGCCGGCAATGAATTCGGGCTCGAGGCCGAGCTTCTTCGCCATCTTCTGCCACAGCGCGGCGAAATGCCCGGTCTCGAACATCAGCACCCGGTCGCCGGGCGAGAGCGTGTTGGCGAGCGCCGCCTCCCAGGCGCCGGTGCCCGAGGCGGGGTAGATAACCACGTGGCTGGAGGTGCGGAACACCCGCTTCATCCCTTCCAGCACCTCTTTTCCGAGCGCACCGAAATTCGGACTGCGGTGGTCCATGGTCGGAAAGTCGATGGCGCGCAGAACCCGGTCGGGAACGTTGGTCGGGCCCGGGATCTGGAGAAAATGGCGTCCTGCAGCTCGGGGCATCATGCCTCCATGTTTTGCATGCAAACAACGATAAAATCCTGTTTAACTTGTAAAAATATCATATGTTTTGTATTCTGCATACAGAATGGATAATTCTCAAAACATCACCCCCATTACCCGCCGGCCTCTCCATGAGGAGGCGACCGACCGCCTGCGGGACCTAATCGTACAAGGACGCCTGGCTCCCGGGTCCCGCCTGAACGAGCGGCTGCTTACCGCCCACCTCGGCGTCTCCCGCACCCCGCTGCGCGAGGCCTTCAAGGTACTCGCCACCGAGGGAATGGTCGAGTTGCTGCCGAACCGCGGCGCGATCGTCTCGCCGATGGACCCGGTGCGCCTCGACCAGACGCTCGCGGTAGCGGGCGCGCTCGAAGCGCTCGCGGGTGAGCTCGCCTGCGCCAGCGCCACCGAGGCGCAGATTAACGAAATCCGTGCGCTGCACTATGAGATGCTCGCCAATCATGCGCGCGGCGACCTCGCTGGCTATCTCAAGTTCATTCAGGCGATCCACCTGAAAATCTTCAAGTACTCGGGCAACGCGGTGCTCTACAACGCCTACCGGCAACTGAGCGGCAACGTGCGCCGCGCGCGCACCATGGCCAACTTGTCGAAAGAGCGCTGGGACGCCGAGGTGCGCAAGCACGGCGAGATCCTCGCCGCCTTGAGCGCGCGCGGGGCGGCGTGAGCGCCTCCGCGCTCGAGATCCGCCTGCGGCGCGAATTCGACGGCGAAGTCCTGTTTGATCAAGCGTCGCGCGGCCGCTACTCCACCGACGCCTCCATCTACCAGGTCGAGCCCCTGGGCATCGTCGTACCGCGCAGCGAGGAGGCGGCGCGCG
>CAZNVH010000055.1:0-15741 GCA_964576525.1 uncultured Enterobacteriaceae bacterium | reverse complement strand
CTTCTGCGGGTCGACCGGCTCGCCCCACTTGTCGTCCACGACGATCGGGTGGCCGCCCATCCTCACCGCGTTTTCCAGCATCCTGCCGCCGAACACGCCGTTCTGGCACACGACCACCTTGTCGCCCGGCGCCACCATGTTGACGAAGCAGTACTCCATGCCGACCGAGCCCGGCCCCGACAGCGGGAAGGTGAGCGCGTTCTTCGTCTGGTAGACGTAGCGCAGCAGCGATTTCAGCTCCTCCATCATCTCGACGAACACCGGGTCGAGATAGCCGATCGCCGGCTGGCTCATGGTGGTGAGCACCCGCGGGTGGATCTCGGTCGGGCCGGGACCCATCAGCGTGCGCTGCGGCGGGTGGAACGAATGGATGCGCTTGGCGGGGGCGTACTGGCTGGTCGGCATGGCGTCGCTTTCGGAAAGGCTGGATAGACCAAAGGGGGCGTCGTCGGGGCGCGATTTCACGCGCACCGGGTTCTTGGCGCTGGCTTCGTTGATGACGTCATTCGAGCTGATGCGGCCCTGCGTGACGCGCTCGACTTCACCCGCCCAGCGCGCCGGCACGTACCCCATCTTTGTCCAGTGGTGGACCACCGCGCGGTCGAGCTGAAAGGCGCGCGCCACGTCGGCCTGGCTGCCGAAAATCTCGACGAGTTGCTCTGCGCAGTTCACTGGCCGCAAGTTTATGCTGTCAAACTGGGGTTGACAAGCCATCCTTTTGGCGCAGGGCTCGCGCCGCCCGCCCAAGTAAGATGGCCGCATAGAAAGATAAAAGGCGGTCGCATGGACCTCGAGAAGACGATGCCTCTCAAGCCGGACGGCAAGAGCGCAAAACCCGCAAAACCCTCCGCGACCGCCGCGAAAGCCGAGCCTGCACCCGCGCCCATGCCTGCGGCGAGGATCGAACCCACGCTGAAAACCGAGCCCAGCGTGTTCAAGCCGGAAACAGCGGCGGATGCGTGGCTGGGACTCCTCGCCGCACGCGGCATCGAATACCTGTTCGCCAACGGCGGCACCGACTTTGCGCCGGTGGTCGAGGCCTACGCCAAGGGCCAGAAGCTCGGCTGGCGCCTGCCGCAAATCGTCGTCGTGCCGCACGAGAACATGGGCGTGGCGATGGCGCACGGCTACGCCATGGTGAGCGGCAAGCCGCAGGCGATGATGGTGCACGTCGGCGTCGGCACCGCGAACTCGCTCAACGGCCTGATCAACGCCTCGCGCCAGAACGTGCCGATCCTGTTCACCGCCGGGCGCACGCCGATCACCGAGTCGGGCGCGCTGCCCGCGGCGCGCAATAACTACATCCACTGGGCGCAGGAGCACTTCGACCAGGGCGGCATGCTGCGCGAGTTCGTGAAGTGGGACTACGAGCTGCGCCACGCCGAGCAGGTCGAGACCGTCCTCGACCGCGCGCTGGCCATCGCCAAGAGCGAGCCGCAGGGCCCGGTGTACGTGACCTTGCCGCGCGAAATCCTCGCTTCCGACTTTTCGAAAAATACCTTCTCCGAAACTTCGACGATCGCCCCCGCGACGCCGCCCGCGGCCGATCCCGAAGCGCTCGAGGAAGCGGCCAAGCTGCTCGGCGCCGCGCAGCACCCGCTGCTGATCACCGCGAGCGGCGGGCGCACCGCGGAGTCGGCGCGCGCCATCGAGCAGCTCGCGCAGACCCTGGCGGTGCCGGTGATCCACTACCGGCCGCGCCATCTCGCGCTCTCCACCGAGCACCCGATGCATTGCGGCTGGGATCCGCACGCGCTGCTGAAGGAAGCCGACCTGGTCCTGGTGGTCGAGTGCGACGTGCCCTGGATCCCGAAGGAGGGGAAGCCGAAGCCCGACGCCAAGGTGATCCACATCGGCCCCGACCCGCTGTTCGCCGCCTACCCGCTGCGCGGCTTCCGCGCCGACATCTCCCTTACCGGCGCGGTGGCGCCGACGCTGCAGGCGCTGTGGCGCGCGGCGCAGAAGCAGGCCGTCTCGGTGAAGCAGATCGAGGAGCGCAGGAAAACCGTTTCCGATCTTTCAAAGCAGATCAGAGAAAAGTCCAGAAGCGGTGTCGAGCCGATGCCGCAGGCGATCACCGGCAAGTGGCTCTCGGCCTGCGTCAACAAGCTGCTCGACGCCAACACCATCCTGGTCAACGAGTACCCGACGGTGCTGGAGGAAATGACCATCCGCGAGCCCGGCCGCTACTTCGGCAACCCCTCGGCCGGCGGCTTGGGCTGGGGCATGGGCGCGGCGCTCGGCGCCAAGCTCGCCTCGCCCGACAAGACCGTCATCTGCGCGGTCGGCGACGGCGCCTACATGTTCGGCAACCCGACCGCGGTGCACTACGTCTCCGAGGCGATGCGGCTGCCAGTGCTGTTCGTCATCGCCAACAACGCGCGCTGGGCCGCGGTGCACAGGTCCACGCTGTCGACCTATCCACAAGGTTTTGCATCAAAGGAAAAACAACCCCCGTTCGCGACGCTTGAGCCGTCTCCGCGTTTCGAGCACGTGGTGCAGGCGTCCGGCGGCCACGGCGAGCGCGTTAGCGACCCGAAAGCGCTGATGCCGGCGCTCGAGCGCGCGCTCAAGGTGGTGAAAGAGGAGAAGCGCCAGGCGGTGGTGAACGTCTGCCTGGAAGCGAGCTACGTCAAGACCAGCTAGGGCGTCGCGAGAGGCTCTTCCGCCGCGGCCTCGATGCGCGAGGAGCCGATGCGGCCCACGATGGGCAGCTTGATCCCCGACGGGCCGATGCCGAAGTTGAGGCTGAGGATGTTGATCTCCAGGCCCTCCACGCCGCTCGCCGAGAAGCCGAGCAGCCCGCCCAGCGAGACCTGGAAGCCGCTGCCGCTCGGCGCGGTGGAAACGATGCTGGATCCGATGTAGTCCTTGCCGATCGCGGTGGCCGGCAGGTCGACCTCGAGTTCGGGTACCGAGCGCGCGATCCAGGCAGTGAAGGTGTTGGAGTTCGGGCCCGGCCACAGGGTGTACTCGCCGGCGAACGGGTAGTCGCGCGCTGCCTGGTCGATGCGCCGGATGAGGTCGCCGACGCCGGCGCCGCGCTTCTCCGCGTACAGCTCGCCCGGCGCGCCGAGCCAGTTGTCGTGCGGGCGGTTGCGGATCACCAGCGCGCTGTTGTCCCAGCGCAGCCGCCAGCCCACCACCTCGTAGACCGTGTACTCGGAGGCGCCCTCGGGCTTGACCGCGACCCAGGTGTGCACGCCGAAGATGCCTTTGGCTCCCCGCGTGCGGGCGCCCCAGACCTGCACCACCGGCTCGCTCGCCAGCGCGGGGTCCGGCACCGCGGCGAGCGCAGCGAGCCCGACGAGGCAGGAAACACAGAAGAAGCGGGCGAGCCTGAAATTCATATTCCCAGTCGAACCATTCTAGCTGCTCTTGAGATCCGCGAAATCGAACAGCTTGCGGTCGAGCAGATGCGAGGGCACGACGTCGGTGAGCGCGCGCTGGATCGACTCGATGCGCCCGGGGTGGCGCGCTTCCCAGTCGCGCAGCATTTCGCCGATCACCTGGCGCTGCAGGTTGTCCTGCGAGCCGCACAGGGTGCACGGGATGATGGGAAAGGCCCGGGCTTCTGAATACTGAATCAGGTCTTTCTCGGCGACATAGACGAGCGGCCGGATCACCGTGTGCCGGCCGTCGTCGGACACCAGCTTCGCCGGCATCGCCTTGAGCTTGCCGCCGTTGAACAGGTTGAGGAAGAAGGTCGCCAGCACGTCGTCGCGGTGGTGGCCGAGGGCGATCTTGGTCGCGCCGAGCTCGCCGGCGACGCGGTACAGGATGCCGCGGCGCAGCCGCGAGCACAGCGAGCACATCGTCTTGCCGATCGGGATGACGCGCTTCACCGTCGAGTAGGTGTCCTGCTCTTCGATGTGGAACGGCACGCCGCGCGACTCGAGATACTCCGGCAGCACCCGCGCGGGGAAGCCCGGCTGCTTCTGGTCGAGGTTGACGGCGATCAGCTCGAAGCTCACAGGCGCTTTGGTTTTTAGATTTATCAGTAGATCCAAAAGGGCGTGGCTGTCCTTGCCGCCGGAAAGGCACACCATCACCTTGTCGCCCTCCTCGATCATGTTGAAGTCGGCGATCGCGTCGCCCACCTGGTGGCGCAGGCGCTTGGCGAGCTTGTCGTGCTCGTATTTTTCCTTGCGGGGATCGTTCACGTGATCAGCTTCAGACCGGTTTCCTAGATGAAGATCGAGCGCCCGCCGTCCACCGCGACGATCTGCCCGGTGACGTAGGGCGCGCAGGCGAGAAAGTGTACCGCCTGCGCGATGTCCTCCGGCGAGCCGGTGCGGCCGAGGGGCGTGCTGGCGAGGATGCGCTCGCGCTCGCCCGTGGGGAACTGGCCGTCCTCGGGCCAGGCGATCGCGCCCGGCGCGACGCCGTTCACCCGCACCGCGGGGGCGAGCTCGAGGGCGAGCGAGCGCGTGAGCGCGGCGAGGCCGGCCTTGGCGATGCTGTAGAGGGCGTAGCCCTTCAGCGGGCGCGAGGCGTGGATGTCGACGATGTTGACGATCGAGCCCTGGTTCTTCGCCAGCTCGGGCGCCGCCTGCTGCGCGATGAACAGCGGCGCGCGCAGGTTGGAGCCGACCAGCTCCTCCCAGTGCGAAGGCTCGATCGCGCCGACCGCGACCGGGAAGAAGCTCGAGGCGTTGTTCACCAGCAGGTCGAGCCGGCCGAAGCTCTCGAGCGCCGCGCTGACCAGCGCGCGCGGCGCCACCGGCGCCAGCAGCTCGGCCCGCACCCGCGAAGCGCTGCGCACGCGCAGCGCGTTCAGCTCGCCTTCGAGCTTCGCAGCGTCGGCTTCCGAGTCGCGGTAGTGGATCAGCACCTGCGCGCCCGCGGCGTGCAGGCGCCGCACGATCGCCGCGCCGACGCGGCGCGCGCCGCCGGTGACCAGCACCACCTTGCCTTGCAGCGAGTCGTCCATAACCCGTGGGATTCTAGGGTAGATTCCGCGGATGCTTGAGCGCCTCCGCGCTGAGATTGCCGCCGCCGGCGGCTGGATTTCGTTCGCGCGCTACATGGAGCTCGCGCTGCACGCGCCCGGGATCGGCTACTACGCGCGCGGCGACCGCCAGTTCGGCGCGGCGGGCGACTTCGTGACCGCGCCCGAGCTCGGCAGCCTGTTCGGGCGGACGCTGGCAAGGCAGTTGAAGGAAATCGAAGGCCCGATCCTGGAGCTCGGCGCCGGCAGCGGCGCGCTCGCGGAGACCCTGCTCAAGGAGCTCGACCGCGAGTACCTGATCCTCGAAACCAGCAGCGCGCTGCGCGAGCGGCAGCGCGCGCGCCTCGGCGGCAAGGTGAAGTTCCTCGACCGGCTGCCCGAGCGCTTCCGCGGCGCGGTGATCGCGAACGAGGTGGTGGATGCGATGCCGGTGCACGCGGTCGCCTGGCGGGACCAAGGGATCATGGAACGCGGCGTTTGCATCGATCTGAAATGGGAAGAACGCGCGGCGCAAGGCCGGGTGCTCGAGGAGGCCAAAGCAATCGGGGTCGCGGCGCCCTACGAAAGCGAAATCGGGCTTGCCGGTCCAGCGTGGATGCGCAGCCTCGCGGCGAGCCTCGAGCGCGGCGTGCTGCTGGTCGTCGACTACGGCTTTCCGCGCGGCGAGTTCTACCACCCGCAGCGCTCGATGGGCACGCTGATGTGCCACGCGCGCCACCGCGCGCACGGCGACCCTTTCCTGCAGCCCGGCGAGCAGGACATTACCGCGCACGTCGACTTCAGCGCGCTCGCCGCCGCCGCGCGCGAAGCCGGGCTGGAGGTGCTCGGCTATGCCACGCAGGCGCAGTTCCTGGTCAACTGCGGCATCACCGAAGTTCTCGCCCAGGCCAACCTCGAGAACGCGCTGCACTACGCGCCGATCGCCGCCGAAGCGCAGCAGCTGCTCTCGCCCGCCGAGATGGGCGAGCTGTTCAAGGTGCTCGCCGTCGGCCGCGGCAGCGAAGGTAAGCTCTCGGGGTTCTCTCGGGGAGATCGTGCGGGCACTCTTTAGCGGCGTTCTCATTCTGGGTTTCGCGGCCTCCGCGGCGGCGGACGAGATCGCCGAGGCGCGCAAGCGCTGGGAAGCGAGCCCGCACGGCCCGATGCTCGAGCGCATCCTGCCGCCCACCTTCCCGCTGCGCCGGCTGCCGGAGCCGCGCTCCGCGGGCGCGAAGCTGGTGCTCGCCTACTGCGTGCAGTGCCACAACCTGCCCAACCCGGCGATGCACCATGCGGCGAAGTGGCCGGAGATCGTCGAGCGCATGGTCCTGCGCATGGAAGGCCGGGGCAACATGGGCACGCTGATGGCCGAGATGATGGCCGGGGTGAAGGCGCCGAGCGCCGAGGAGACCCAGGCGATCGTCGCCTACCTGCGGCGCCACTCGCAGAAGCCGCTCGACCCGGCGCGCTATCCCGAGGTCAACCGCCCCTCGGGCGAAGCCTTCCGCCTCGCCTGCAACCAGTGCCACGTGCTGCCCGACCCGCAGCGCTACACCGCGCGCGAATGGACCGTAGTGGTGGCGCGCATGCAGGAGAACATGGAGTGGATGAACCGCGTCGTGGCGACCAAGCCGATGCCGCACGAGCTGCAGCTGCGCCTCGAAGAGATCAACGCCTTCCTCGCGAAGCACGCGCGCAAGCCGAAGGGCTGATGCTCCGCGCAGCGCAGGCGATCGACCGCTTCACCGAGCGCAGCGCTCTCGCCTTCGCCTGGCTGCTCGCGCCGCTGCTCGCCACGGTCGCCTTCGAGGTGACCGCGCGCTACGTTTTCGGCGCGCCCACCTCGTGGGCCTACGAGACGATCTACATGCTGTACGCGGCGATGTTCATGCTCGGCGCCGCGTACGCGCTGCGCACCGGTGCGCACGTGCGCACCGACTTCCTGTGGGAGAAGTGGTCGCCGCGCACGCGCGCCGCGATCGAGTGCGTCGCCTACGTGGCCTGCTTCTTCCCGGGGATGCTGCTGTTCCTCTTCGCCGGACTCGAGGCGACGTGGGAGTCCTTTGCGATGGGCGAGCGCTCGGCCGACACCTCGTGGTTCCCGCCGCTGTGGCCCCTGAAGGCCCTGGTGCCGGCTTCTGCCCTGCTTCTGCTCCTCCAGGGGGTTTCCGAGCTCCTGAAAAACCTGCACGCATGGAAGCGCTGATCGGACTGGCAATGCTGGTGGTAATGATGGCCGCGATCTTCATCGGCTTTCCGGTGGCGTTCACGCTGCTGGTGCTCGCCTTCGGCTTCGGCTCGCTGGTCCTCGGCACGCGCGTGTTCGACCTGGCCTTCTTCCAGACCACCGGCCTGATGCGCGACGAGCTGCTCGCCGCGGTGCCGCTGTTCGTGTTCATGGGCTACGTGGTGGAGCAGGCCGGCCTGATGGAGCGCTTGTTCCTCGCGCTGCGCCTGCTGCTCGCGCCGGTGCGCGGGTCGCTGTTCGTCGTGGTGATCCTCACCGCCACCGCCTTCGCCATGGCCACCGGCATCGTCGGCGCCGCGGTGCCGGTGCTCGGGCTGATGGCGGCGCCGATGATGCTGCGCGCCGGCTACGACGCGCGCCTCGCCGCCGGCGCCATCACCGCCGGCGGCACGCTCGGCATCCTGATCCCGCCCTCGGTGATGCTGCTGGTGCTCGGGCCGGTGCTCGGCGTCTCGGTCGCCGACCTGTACGCCGCCGCGATGCTTCCCGGCTTCATGCTCGCCAGCCTCTACCTCGCCTACGTGCTGCTGCGCTGCCAGCTCAACCCGAGTCTCGGACCGCCGCTGCCGCGCGAGCTGCGCGCGCCTTCGCTCATTCCGGTCGTCATCGAGGCGCTGATCGGCGTCGTGCCGCTCGCGGTGCTGGTGGCCGGGACCCTCGGCTCGATCCTCGCCGGCATCGCGACGCCGACCGAAGCGGCCGGCGTCGGCGCGCTCGGCGCGCTCGCCCTGGCGCTCGCCTACCGCAAGCTCGCCTGGGCCAGCACCAAGAGCATCCTCCTGCGCACCCTGGCCACCTCGAGCATGGTGCTGTTCCTCGCGGTCGCCTCGAACGTCTTCGGCGCCGTGTTCGCGCGGCTCGGCTCCGCCACCTGGATCACCGAGTGGCTCCTCGGCCTGAGCTTGCCGCCGCTTCTCATGGTGGTGCTGATCGTGGTGCTGCTCTTCTTCCTCGGCTGGCCGTTCGAATGGCCGGCGATCGTGCTGGTCT
The DNA here is from genome assembly GCA_964576525.1 of uncultured Enterobacteriaceae bacterium. Classification (GTDB taxonomy): domain Bacteria; phylum Pseudomonadota; class Gammaproteobacteria; order Burkholderiales; family SG8-39; genus SCGC-AG-212-J23. Next base: position 7,573 of record CAZNVH010000055.1, on the reverse strand, counting down.
TCGTGCCGATCTTCTACCCCGTGGTCGTCGGCCTCGGCATCGACCTCGTCTGGTTCGGCGCGCTCGTCGCCGTGACGTTGCAGACGGCGTTTCTGTCGCCGCCGGTGGCCATGTCGGGCTACTACCTCAAGCAGGTCGTCCCCGCCTGGCCGCTCTCGACCATCTTCAAGGGAATGATGGAATTCATGGCGATCCAGATCTTCGCCATCGCCCTGCTCCTCGCCTTCCCGGCAATCGCCACCTGGCTCCCCGAGCAACTCCACGACAAAACGCCCGGCCTCGATCTCTTCGAGGAACCCTTCCCCGACGACAGCGGGTTCTTTATCGCGAAGTCCGACCAGTAGTCCCAGCGACCACGGCGCAAGGGAGTTAGCGCGCTCACCGCGCGAAGGGGCGCTTTACTTCCTGGTCGGAATTGCTTCCACCCTATGGCGGGCGTAACGTATTGATCAGAATGGGGGATGACGTGGAAGCGCCCGATAACAGCGACTTACTAGATGACAAGATGTCACCTATAAAGTCACCTAATTCACGTTAGGCACTCTTCCGTCGAGAAAAATGGCATCACATTGCGGAGTTCAAAATGGACAAAACCGATCCCGCTCCAACGGCTGCACTCGCGCCGTCATCACAATCTGTCGCAGGAGATGCGCCCGCGTTATGGAACCCGAACGCCGCAGTTAATTGGAGTTTGTTGTTTACACCTGCCTTCGGGGCATATCTCCATTGGCGTAACTGGGTAGCCCTTAACGAACCCAGCAAGGCGGATTCGGTCAAGATCTGGCTCCTTGTAAACGGTGCATTGGTTGCCGTGTATTTGGGCTACGGAATGATTGCAAAACCGAACCATTGGCTTATGTTAGGACTGCTGGGGCTCTGGTACTGGAAGGCTGGCCGACCTCACGCCAATTACGTGAAAGAGAAGTTCGGTGCCAACTACCCCCGTAGATCTTGGGGTAAGCCTCTTCTTATCGCGTCTGGAGCACTCATTGCAGTAATTCTTGTTGGCGCAGCAATTCTTTGCTCCGTCGAGGGCGGATGCAGTTAATCGATTTGTTCTGTCTGATTTGCATCGGAGTGCCTAACCGCCGCATCGACACCGACCGCTTCGCGGCGGGTCATGCGGAACGTTAGCGCGCACGGATAGGAGGGTTGCGCGGTGATACGGCAATGCCGTATCATGCAAAAGGTGTTCGAATTCATTGAGACGCCGTTCTTTACCAAAGCGGTCCTCCACTACCTCACTGATGACGAGTACGCGGGGCTACAAGTCCATATGAACGCCAATCCTGAGGCGGGAGCCGTTGTCCCTGGATCAGGTGGCGTCCGAAAGCTTCGTTGGGGTCTGGCCGGCCGTGGGAAACGCGGCGGGTTGAGAGTTATTTACTACCTTCGGCGAAAGCAAGGTCAGATTTGGATGCTTACTCTCTATGGAAAGAGCGCGTGGAAAAACATCCCCGCGCACCTGCTCAGACAAATGAAAGAGGCGATTGACGATGGCAAAGATGACTGAGAAACAGATTGGAAAGTGGGAGAAGACCCGAAACGTCGGTCAGGAAATTCTCCAGGGTATTCGCGACCTCAAAGCGGGGCGCTCGGGGCGCCGCTTCACTGTCGATTCGTATGGCATCGTCCGGGCACGCGAGAAGTCCGGTCTCACCCAATCCGAGTTCGCCAAACTCCTGGGGGTGTCGGTGCGAACGCTTCAAGACTGGGAGCAGGGTCGGCGAGAACCCAATGCGGCTGCACAGACCTTAATTAAGGTGGCGGAGAAACACCCCAAGGTGCTCCGAGAGCTCGTGGCCTAGATTGCACGCTAACAACACGCCACAACCGGGACTATAAGGACTTCCCCGTTGCCGCAATGGCGGCGGATGTGACGATGGAAGAACGGACTGCGTCACTATAACCGGCCTGTTTGTGAGCAATGAATGCTCTGGCCCCGATGAAAGCCGAACGCCCGGTCCTCTCTCGTTAGTCGGCATTCGTCCTGCCGTCATGTTTGATCAGGTTCTCCGGGCGCCGGTGTGGCCGTTTCGTCATCGTCGATGGCAGTCGTGGAAGTCGTTGGTGTTCAGGCCGGGCGCAGCGTCTCATTCTTCGCAAGCAGCGCCCAGGCGATGCGCGCGTTCTTGTTAGCGATCGCCACGAGCGTTCGGTAATAGCCGCGGCGCGGCTGCAGCTCGAGGATCCAGCGCGACATCCGGTCCTGGTGCCCGCCGGCGCTGTTCAGCACCGAGCGCGCGCCCTGCACGAGCAGGTTGCGCAGATAGGCATCGCCGCGCTTGCTGATGTGCCCCAAGCGCGGCTTGCCGCCGGTGGAGTATTGGCTGGGAGTCAGACCGATCCACGCGGCGAACTGTCGGCCGTTCTTGAACTCCCGGGCGTTGCCCACGGTGGCGACGATCGCAAGCGCCGTGGTCGGTCCGATGCCGCGGATCTTCATCAGGCGCTGCGCCGGCTCGCAGAGTCGGGCCTGGAGCTCGATCTCCCGGTCGTAGCCACCGATGCGTTCGTCGAGCATGCGTAGCTGCTCGAGCAGGTCGCCGATCGCGCGGCGCGCGAGCTCGGGCAGGCTCTCGGCCGCTGCCGCAGCCTGGCGGCGCACGGTGACCGAGCGCAGCGGCAGCACCACGCCGAACTCGGTGAGCAAGCCCCGCAGCCGGTTGATGGTCGCGGTCCTCTCCACCACGAACCCCTGCCTGACCCGGTGCAGCGTCAGCAGCGCCTGCTGCTCGAGCGACTTCACCGGCACGAAGCGCATACTGGGTCGCGTCACCGCTTCACAGATCGCCTCGGCGTCATTCCCATCGTTCTTGCCGCTCTTCCTGTAGGGCACCACGAACTTCGGGGCCATCAGCCGCACCGTGTGCCCGTACTCCTGGAACCGCCGACCCCACTCGTGCGCACCGCTGCAGGCTTCCATGCCGATCAGACACGGCGATAAACCGGCCACCACCTCCATCAGTTGATCACGGCGCACCGTGCGCTTGAACACCATGCGCCCTGCACCATCCACCCCGTGCAGCGAGAACACGCTCTTTGCCAGATCGATTCCCACGGTAGTAATCTTCTCCATGACTTCCCCTCTCGAATTTAGATTGAAGAATCGAACCTCAATCTTGGCACTTCGATGCCGTGCGGGCGTCGCCCGCTCTCGGGTAGGGGAAGTCCCTTTCATTCGTTAGGCGTCATAAAGGAGATACCGATGCTTCGAGGTAGCTGCCTTTGCGCGAGCGTGCATTACGAGGTTCGAGGTCCCGTAGGCCGCGTCAGCAATTGCCACTGCGCGATGTGCCGCAAGGCTCACGGAGCGGCCTTCGCGACTTACGGCCGAGTCGAGCGCAGCGATTTCGCTTTCGTCTCCGGCGTCGAGGACGTCGCATCGTTTCAATCCTCGCCAGGAGTGATTCGCACATTCTGCAAGCAGTGCGGTTCGAATCTCCAATTCATCAGCGACAAGCGCCCAGGCACACTTGCACTCGCGCTCGGAACCCTCGACGACGACCCGGGCGTTCAGGCATCGTTACATATCTTCGTTGCTTCTAAGGCGCCCTGGTTTCGGATTGCGGACGACCTGCCTCAACATGCCGAACGTGGTTGACGGCGTCAGGTGACATGGCCGATTACGCACCGTTCGCGCTCGTAGTGGCAGTAGTGTTCTTCGTGCACATGCTCCCGACGTTTGCCGCGGTAGGGGTGCACGGGGGTTCCACAAAGACCATTGAGAGAAACCGGTGAAGCGACGCAACCTGCTCCTCGGCATCCTGGCAAGCGGGATCGCGATCGCGACGGACGGCAGAGGACAAACCGCCGCGTCGCGCCTCCCCCGCGTAGTTGTCGTTTCGAATTTTGACGAGGCCGGCTTCCGGCCGTTTCGGAACAGCTTTGTCCAGGGCATGCTCGGTCTGCGTCATGCCGAAGGCAAGACGTTTCAATTTGAAGTTCTCTATGCCAATCTCGAGCCGGTCCGCGCCGAGGTCCTGATCCGGCAGGCGATTGCCAGCCGCCCTGACGTGCTCGTCGTGAGTGGCCTGACCAATGCCCGCCGCGCGCGGGACGCCAGCAAGACGATCCCCATCGTTGTCGCCACCTCCAGCGATCTCGCGGATGCCGGCGTCGTAGCAAGCCTTGCCCGCCCGGGAGGCAACATCACGGGGATTGCCGATCTGGCGGACGAAAGCGCCGTCAAGCGCCTCGAACTCCTCAAGGAGCTCCTGCCGAAGCTCGAGCGCCTGGCGCTCCTCAACAATCCGGAATTTCCCGCGACCACCAAGATCGAGAGCCGGATCCGGGCGGCGGCGCAGAGGTTCGGAATCACCGTGCTTTTCCTGCATGCGAAGGATCGCGCGACGCTCGAACTGGCGGTCAATTCGCTCGGCAAGACGCGGCCCGATGCGCTGCTTGTCGGCGGCGACGCGCTGTTCACGGTAAATGCCCGACCGCTGATTGAACGCGCTACGGCATTGCGGGTACCCGTTGCCCATTACTGGCCCGGAACAGCCGAAATGGGAGCGGTCTTCAGCCACCAGGCGGACATCAACGGAAACTACGAACGCGCCGCCTATTACGTCGACCGCATACTGAAGGGCGCCAAGCCAGCCGATCTTCCGGTCGAACAGCCGACCCGTTACGAACTGGTGGTCAATCGCAAGGCCGCAATGGACTTGGGAATCACGCTTTCGCCGGCATTGCTGCTGCGCGCGGATCGAGTGATCGAGTGACCGCCACTGGCCGTCTGCTGTCTCTCGCTTAGACCTGCGGTACGGCCATGCCCTTGACCACCGCCGGGCGCGCGCCGACCTTGTCGTACCAGCGTTTCACGTTCTTGAAGGACGCGATGTCCACGCGGTGCCACTCGAAGCGCGCGACCCAGGGGTATATCGCTATGTCGGCGATCGAGTATTCGGTGGCGAAGAACGGGTTCTTCTCGAGGTGCTTGTCCATCACGCCGTACAGGCGCTTCGCCTCGTTGCCGTAGCGCTCGCTGCCGTAGGGGATCTCGTCCTTTTTCGCGCGCATGAAGTGGTGCGCCTGGCCGAACATCGGTCCGACGCCGCCCATCTGGAACATGAGCCACTGCAGCACCTCGTACTTGCGCGCCTGCGGAAAGAACTTGCCGGTCTTGTCGGCGAGGTAGATGAGGATCGCGCCCGATTCCATCATCGCGATCGGCTTGCCCCCGGGGCCGTCAGGGTCAACGATCGCGGGAATTTTGCCGTTCGGACTGATCTTTAGATACTCCGGCGTGAACTGCTCCGCGTTGGTGCCAATGTTTATCTTGTGCACCCGGTAAGGGAGTCCGCACTCCTCGAGCATGATTGAAACCTTGCGGCCGTTCGGGGTGCTCCAGGTATAGAGTTCGATCATGGTGAAGTGGCTGGTTACGGTCCTGTTGGTCTTGATCGTGCTGGCGATAGTCATGCCGCGCTTCGGTTCCGCGCGGCTGCACATGCCGGGAGACTTCCACATCCCGGTGCGCGGGCGAATGTACTACATTCCGATCGCCAGCACCGTCCTCCTTTCGCTGCTCGTCTGGCTGGCCAGCAAGGTCCTATAGCGCGGCGCTGATCGCTGCGATCCTCGCCTCGTCGATGAGGCGCGGGATGTCGGCCTTCGGCGCGCTCATCGCAATCGCTCCGGCATCCACCTCCGCCGCCGCGCGCAGCGCGCGCTCCAGGCGCGCGGCATCGATGCCCGGCTCGGCCAGCCGCGCCGCCTCGAGCAGCTCGGCGAAACGCTCCGGCCGCCGGAAGGCGTCGGTGCGCTTGAGCAGCTCGAGCAGCTCAGGCGCAGCCGTGGTGCCCACGGCGCTCAGGGCCTGGCGATTGCGCGCGACGAGTGAGGCGAGCTCGCGCGGCTCGTTCGGCACGCGCAGGCGCTTGCACAGCGTCTCGACCTCGTCCTCGGCGAGCGCCCAGGCGAGCAGCGCGAAGCGCACCGGCAGCGATCCCGACAGGATCGCGGGCTGCGTCTCGAGCTCGGGCAGCAGCCGCTCGCGCAGGCCGCAGGCTTCCAGGACCTCGAACATGCGCCCGGGATGCTTCTCCATCAGGCCTTTGGCGAATTCCTGCCAGACGCGCTCGGGGACGAGATAGTCCGCCTCTCCCGAATGCACCATCTCTTTCATCAATTCCATGGTTTCGCCAGAAACTGAAAAGCTGAATTGCGCGGCGAAGCGCGCGACGCGCAGGATGCGCACGGGATCCTCGGCGAAGGCCTCGCTGACATGGCGCAGCACGCCGTCCTTCAGGTCTTTCCTTCCGCCAAAGGGATCGATGAGGCTGCCGTCCTCGGCCTTGGCCATCGCGTTGATGGTGAGGTCGCGGCGCTTGAGGTCGTCCTCCAGCGTGACGTCGGGCGCGGCATGGACCGTGAAGCCCTTGTAGCCGCGCCCGCTCTTGCGCTCGGTGCGCGCCAGCGCGTATTCCTCGTGGGTCTGCGGATGCAGGAATACCGGGAAGTCCTTGCCGACCGGCTTGAAGCCCTGGCTGACCATCTCCTCGGGCGTGGCGCCGACCACGACGTAGTCGCGGTCCTTTACGGGCAGGCCGAGCAGCTCGTCGCGCACTGCGCCGCCGACGACGTAGACCTTCACTTGCTGGCGTAGGGTTCGTCGGCAGCCACGAACTCGGCCTCGCGGCGAGCCGCGTCGCACCACTCGCGCACCGCGGCGAGCGCCTGCACCGCCTCGCAATATTCCTGCGCTGCCTGCGGTAGCTTGACCGCGTAGGTCTTGAACCGCATCACCACCGGCGCGAAGAACGCGTCGGGGATCGAGAAGCGGCCAAAGAGGAAGTTGCCCGCGCCGCCGAAGCGCTCGCGGCACATGGCCCACAGCGCGACGATGCGGTCGATGTCCTTCTGCGACTCGGGCGTGAGGCCCTTGCCGGGGTAGCTGCGGCGGATGTTCATCGGCATCTTGCCGCGCAGCGCCTGGAAGCCGGAATGCATCTCGGCGCACGCCGAGCGCGCCACCCGCCGCGCGCGCGCGTCCTCGGGCCAGAGATGCTTCCCGGGATGCAGCTCGGCGGCGGTCTCGCAGATCGCCAGCGTGTCCCACACCGACTCGCCGTCCACCATCAGCACCGGCACCTTGCCGGCGGCCGAGAATTTCTCGATGCCGGCGACGCGCAGCCCACCGCCGCTGTCATCGAACTTGAGCTGTACCTCTTCAAACGGGATTCCGGCTTGACGCAACAGGACCCATGGCCTCATCGACCACGAAGAGTAGTTTTTATTTCCAATCACAAGAATCACGGGCCGGGCGACACCCTTCCGCCATCCTTGATCGGCGTGGCGAACCGGTACTCGATGTCCCAGGGAAAGTGGATCCACTTCGTCTGCTTGAACTCCTTGACGAAGCTGTCGACGATATGCCGGCCGGCGGGCTTTGCGTACAGCGCCGCGAAATACGCCTTGGGCAGGAGCTTGCGCACCGCCTGCGCGGTGCGTCCCGTATCCACCAGGTCGTCGATCAGGAGGTAGCCGTCGCCGTCGCCCGGCACGCCTTTCAGGACTTTGACCGAGCCCTGCTCCTGCACAGGGCCGCCCCGCATTTCTCCTTCCTGGC
>CAZNVH010000054.1:0-27822 GCA_964576525.1 uncultured Enterobacteriaceae bacterium | reverse complement strand
GAGATCGAGTCAGCAGTGCGCGACTACGTTCCCTTCTACAACGGCACCCGGCTACACTCGTCTCTCAACTACGTGCCGCCAGCGACGTATGAACGGCTGGCATGAAAAACCCGGTGTCAACGAAACCGGGGGAAGATTCCGCCCTGCGAGCGGCGCTGCGCTTGTTGGCAGGGCGCCGGTTAAGCGGGGCGTTAGGATCCCTATGAAAAGCAATTGGCTCCTTCTTTCCGCGGTGTTCGTGGCATCCAGTCACGTGAGCGCGCAACAGGCGCCCGCCGAGGTATCGGACGCTCAAGTAAACGCGTATCGGAACGCTCTGGATTTGGGCTGCCGAGACGCCGGCCGCCAGAAAGGCGATCCACAGGCCAAAGTCGACAGTTTTTGCGCATGCGTGGTTAACGCGCTGAACAGCAGCGTGAGCTACAGCGAATGGCAGCAAGCCGTTTTCTATTCGATGCAACAGCAAGAGCGCGAGGCAATGCGGGTGCTTGATCCGCATATGGCGAAGACCAGAGCATGCAAGTCCGGGTCCTGACCGACGCTTGACCCGGCGCGGCGGCTTCACGATCGTGGAGATGATGGTGGTGGTCGGCGTCGTCGCGATCCTGGCGCTGATGATGATCCCGACCTACCACGAGCGCTTCATCCGCGACCAGATCGCCGAGGCGCTGCCGCTGGCGGAGATTGCGAAGCGGCCGGTCGCCGCGGCCTGGGCGGCGACGCAGAAGCTGCCCGTTGACAACGCCGCCGCGGGGCTGCCGGTGCACGACAAGATCGTGAGCACGCTGGTGAGCGCGATCGCGATCGATGCGGGCGCGGTCCACATCACTTTCGGCAACCGTGCTAATAACCTGATCCGGGGCAAGGTGCTGACGCTGCGGCCCGCGGTGGTGGAGGACGCGCCGATCGTGCCGGTCTCCTGGATCTGCGGCTACGCCGGCGCACCGGACAAGATGACGCTGAAGGGCGCGAACCGGACCGACGTGCCGAAGAACTATTTGCCGCAGAGTTGCCGCGGATGATATCGGTCGAGGTGAAGCGCGCCTGCTGGACGCTCGGCGTGCTGGGTGCGGTGTGTGCGCTCCTTGGCGGCACGCTGACCATCTCGATCGGCGTCGCGAGCATTCCTTCGACCGAAGCCTGGGAGCTCGGGCTCGCGCCGGTCTTCGTGGCGTTCGGCGCCGCGCTCGCCGGGCTCGCCTACGCCCTGTACCGCCGACAGCGCTGGACGCGCTGGCCGATCGCACTATGGTTCCCGGTGTACTTCCTGGTTTTCGCTTTGCTCGCGGCGATGCGCGGCTTTCTGCTGATGGACGGCGAGTGGCTGGAGGCGCTGATCGTGGGCTCCATCTGGCTCTACGGGATCTGGTGGATCTTCCGCGGCGATGCAATGAAGGCGCATCTCGCGAAGTCGTAGCAAGATATGCATGGTTCAACTGGAGGAGGGGCCTGGTGACAATGCGCTACGCTGCCTGCGTGCTTGCGCTGGTTGTTTCCGCCGGCGTGGCCTGCGCCCACGCGCAGCCAGCCGGGAGGCTGCCGAAGGTGGGATACCTGGGTTTTCCGGGCGAGCCGCCAGGGGCCTCGCCGCTGCGCGACGCCTTCCTGCGAGGCCTGCGCGATCACGGCTATGTCCCGGGGAAGAACATCATCGTCGAGGTTCGCTTTCATACGACGAACGATCAGTTGCGCCAGGCGCTGGCCGAGCTAGTGCACCTGAAGCCGGATGTCATCTTCGCCGGGCCGCCTTTCGTCGCCCTGGCGGCAAGGCAGATGGCCCGCGACGTCCCGATCGTCTGCGGCTCGTGCGGCGATCCAGTGGAGAACGGCCTCGCGGCGAGCCTCGCCCGCCCGGGCGGCAACGTGACCGGCCTGGCTAGCCTGTCGGCCGAGCTGATCGGGAAACGGATTGGATTGCTGAAGGAACTGTTTCCCGGCATGCCACGGGTGGCGGTGTTGGTGTTTCCCGCGAATCCTGGAACACCGGCGACGCTAAAGGCGCTGGACGCAGCCGAGCGAAGCCTGGGCATCGAGATCGCGCGACACGAGATACGTGCGGCGAGTGATGTCGACGGCGCGTTTGGCGCGGCGGCGGCAGCCGGTGCCCGTGCGGTCATCCTGCAGGACGATCCGCTGACCCGGTCGCTCCGGGTCCAGATCGCCGGGCTGGGCCTAAAGCACCGGCTGGCGGTGTCGACCGGGCTCGCCGAGGTTGCCGAGGCCGGAGCGCTGATGGCATACGGGCCGGACCGGACCGAGATGGCACGCCGGGCGGCGGCGTTCGTGGACAAGATCCTGAAGGGAGCCAAACCGGCCGACCTTCCTTTCGAGCAGGCGGCGAAGCTGGAGCTGGTCCTCAATCTGAAGACCGCCAGGGTCCTCGGCGTGGCGATTCCCCAGTCATTGCTGGTGCGCGCGGACCGCGTTATTGACTGAGCCGGCTATAGCCCCAACGACAGCCGTGCGACAAGGCCGCCACCCTCGCGCGGCACGAGTTCGAGCCGGCCGCCGTGGGCGCGCGCCACCCGCTCGACGATCGCCAGCCCGAGGCCCGCGCCCGGCGGGCCGCTGCGGGCGTCGTTGAGGCGCGTGAAGGGCCGCTTCAGGCGCTCGGCCTCGCCGGCGGGAATCCCCGGGCCGCGGTCGAGGACCTCGATGACGACTTCTCTGGAATTGCTTTTGAGTTCAACTTCTACGGGCTCTCCGGCGTAGCGCAGGGCGTTGTCGATCAGGTTGCCGACGGCGCGGCGCACTGCCGTGCGCGCGAACGGAAACACCGGGACCGGATCGCTTTTCACCCGGACGTTCTTTTCGAGACGCGTGTAGTGCTCGGCGAGCTCGTCCAGCACCACCCCGAGGTCCTGGCGCGCTTTCTGCTCGTCGCCGCCGCGCGCGAAGTCCAGGAACTGGCCGATGATGGCGTCGATCTCGTCGATGTCGGCGGCCATAGCACGCGCCGCCCCAGGCTCGGCGCCGCTCATCTCGAGCGCGAGGCGCATGCGCGAGAGCGGCGTGCGCAGGTCGTGCGAGATGCCGGCGAGCACCATGGCGCGGTCGCGCTCGATGCTCTCGAGGTCGCTTGCCATGCGGTTGAACGCGGCGGCGAGGCTGCGCAGCTCGCGCGCGCCCAGCTCGGCGAGCGGCTGGTGCGCTTCGCCGCGGCCGAGGCGGCCGGCGGCGCGCTCCAGCGCCGCCAGCGGCCGGGCGATGTTCGAGGCGATCATCCAGGCGCCGGCGAGCGCCAGCGCCAGCAGCGCCGCGCCCCAGCCGAGCCATTGCAGGCCGAACTCGGGGTCGAAGCGCTCGCGCGGCAGCATCACCCAGAACTCGTCGCTGTCGATGAAGAAGCTGACCAGGAAGCCCTCGTCGCCGTCGCGGGCGTAGGCGAAGCGCGTCTCCGCGCCCAGCGCGCCGCGCACGCGGCTCTCGACGCGCGCCAGCAGCGGGTCCTCGGGCAGCGGCTCGAGCTTCTCGCTGGCGGTCGCCGGAAACACGCGCAGGCCCTCGGTCTCGTTCAGCTCGATCAGCAGCTGGCGGCGCAGGAACGGGTCGGCGCTCACCAGCGCGGCGCGCGTCAGGTTCACCGTGCTGACGGTCTGCTGCGCCAGCTCGCGCGAGCGCGGCTCGCGCTCGTAGACGCGGTAGATCTGGAACGAGGCGAGCACCGCCGTGACGATCAGCGCCGCGATCAGCAGGAACGACCGGGCGAGGAGTGTCACTCAGCCCTGGTCCGGCACGAAGACGTAGCCGAATCCCCAGACCGTCTGGATGTGCCTCGGCTTCGCCGGGTCGGCTTCGACGATCTTGCGCAGGCGCGAGATCTGCACGTCGATCGAGCGGTCGAACACCTCGTACTCGCGGCCGCGGGCGAGCTCCATCAGCTTGTCGCGCGACAGCGGCTGGCGCGGGTGCTGCACCAGTACCTTGAGCACCGAGAACTCGCCCGTGGTGAGCTGCACCGGCTTGCCGCCGCGGGTGAGGGTGCGGGTCGAAAGGTTGAGCGAAAACTCGCCGAACTGGAACACGCCGCCCGCCACGGGAGCACCCGGAGGACCCGCAGGGGCCCGCCTTCTCAAGACGGCGTTGATGCGCGCCAGCAATTCCCGCGGGTTGAACGGCTTGGGCAGGTAATCGTCGGCGCCCATCTCCAGGCCGACGATGCGATCGACCTCGTCGCCTTTTGCGGTGAGCATCACGATTGCCGGCACCGCTTCCTGCGCCGCATCCTTCCCCCTGAGCCGGCGGCAGATGCTGAGACCGTCTTCGCCCGGCAGCATCAGGTCGAGCACCAGCAGGTCGTAGCGCGCGCGCGCGAGCTGCTTGTCCATGCCGGCGGCGTCCGGCACCGCCTTCACCTCGTAGCCCTCGCCGCCGAGGTAACGCACCAGCAAGTCGCGCAGCCGCTGGTCGTCGTCGACGACAAGGATCCGGGTCTTTAGCTCCGCCATAGGCAACACATTGTTACAAAAATCGGCGGGCGAGACAGCCGCGCGCAAGGCGGGGCGCGTACCATCCCGCCGTCATGATGCGGATTCTGTTCGTTTTCCTTCTGGCGCTCGCTGCGGCGGGAGCTCACGCCCAGCCCGGCAAGCAGGGCGGCCGGGAGCGGCAGATGAGCCAGGAGGACCGGCAGCGCATGCGCGATGACGTGCGCGACGCCTACAGGAATCGCGGCGGGCCCCCGGCCAAGGCGCGCCAGATGTCGCCCGCGGAGCGCGACCAGCTGCGCCGCGACATCCAGGACGCCAACCGCCAGATCAAGCGTTAGGGTTGTATTTGGCCTGGCTCTGCGCCGGGTCGTTGGCCGCCGGCCCGGAAGAATAGAACCTGCAGGTATTCTTGCCGGCCTGCTTTGCGGCGTACATCGCCAGGTCGGCGTGCTTCATCAGGGCGAGCGCGTCGGCGGCGTCGTCCGGGAAGATGCTGATGCCGATGCTCGCGGTGACGCTCGCCTTGGCGCCGGGCAGGGTGTAGGGGCGCACCGTCTCCACCAGCAGCTTGTTCGCCACGATCTCGACCGGCTCGGGCTCCTGCACCTCCTCGAGCACCACGACGAACTCGTCGCCGCCGAGCCGCGCCACCAGGTCGCTGGCGCGCAGGTTGTCGCGCAGGCGCCCGGCGAGCTCGACCAGCAGCGCGTCGCCGGCGTCGTGGCCGTAGAGGTCGTTGATCTGCTTGAAGCCGTCGAGGTCGAGGAACACCACCGCCAGCTTGGCGTTCTTGCGCCGCGCGCGGCTCACCGCCTGCTCGAGCGCGGGCATCAGGCTGGTGCGGTTGGCCAGGCCGGTGAGCGGGTCGCTGTAGGCGAGGGAGGCGATGCGCTCGCGCGCCAGCGCGATCTCGGTGATGTCGCGGCCGACGCCGCGGTAGCCGACGAAGGCGCCTCCGGCGTTGAAGCGCGGCTGGCCGCTGATCGCGAGATGGCGCACCACGCCGTCGGGCATGCGGCGCGCGAACTCGAAGTCGCGGAACGCGATGTGCTGGTCGAGCGAGTCGCGGTGCGCCGCCCAGCCGGCCTCGTCGGGGCTCTCGCAGGGCAGCTCCCAGGCCGCCTTGCCGAGGACCCCGCGGCTCATCTCGGCCGGCAGGTAGCTCGGGCCGTGCACCAGTTGCGTGAAGCGGTGCGCCTCGTCGGTCTCCCAGAAGAAGTCCGACGACATCTGGGTCAGGCTGCGGAAGCGCGCCTCGCTCTCGCGCAGCGAGGCCTCGGCGGTCTTGCGCTGCAGGAACTGGCCCACCTGGCTGCCGATGACGCGCGAGGCCTGCAGCAGGCGCTGGTCGGGCACGCGCGCCTTGAGGCTGGAAAAGTTGAGCACGCCGATGGTCCGGCCCTCGGCCACCACGGCGAACGCAAAGCCGCCGTGCAGGCCGGTTCCCTCCCACATGGCGCGGTCGCGCACCCGCGGATCGCGCGAGATGTCGGTCGACCACACCGCCTCGCCCGACTGCAACACCGTACCGGTCAGCCCCTCGCCGGGGCGGAAGACGTAGCCGCGCGAGCGCTCGATGAACGGCGCGATCGCCGGCAGGTCGATCGACCAGGCGTCCTGGAAGCGCACCACGTCCACGTCGACGCGGAAATAGCGCCCGCAGGCGAAGCCTTCGCCTTCGCAGACGGCGCGCATCACGGCCTTCAGGCCGACGGCCGCATCCTCGGCGGCGGCCAGCAGGCGCGCGACGTCGTGCTCGAGGCGCAGGATCTGCTCGTCACGCTTTTCCTCGGTGACGTCGCGCCCGACGCCGCGGTAGCCGGTGAAGGCGCCGTCGGCGCCGTAGATCGCCTCGCCGCTCACCCTCACGTAGCGCAGCGAGCCGTCGGCCATGAGGCGCCACATGAGCAGGTCGTGGAACGCCTTGCGCGCCTGGAGCGCGGCGCGGTGCGTCTCCCAGCCGCCTTCGGTCTGCAGCCCGCTCTCCCAGCGCCGCGAGCCGATCAGGCGCCGCTGCAGCTCGGGGTCGCCGCCGGCGACCGAACGCCCCTCGAGGCGGGTGAAGCGGAACTCCGCGTCCTGCTCCCAGTACCAGTCGGAAGACAGCTCGGTCAGGGCGCGGAAGCGCGCCTCGCTCTCGCGCACGGCGCGCTCGGCCTCGGCGCGCTGCATGAACTGGCCGATCTGCGTGCTGATCGCGCCGAGCGTCTGCCACAGCCGCTTGTCGGGCTGGCGCATGCGCCGGGAGGTGAACTCGAGCACCGCGGCCACGCGTTCGCCGGAGCGGATCGGGAACAGCGCCGCGGCGTGCAGTCCGGTCTGCGCGGCGAGCGCCTTGCGCTGCGCGCGCGCGTCCTGGAGGGTGTCGGCGATCCACTGCGGCTCGCCTGTCTGCCAGATCGTGCCGACCAGCCCGACGCCCGGGTGCAGCTCCAGGGCGCGCGACTCCTGGACGAAGCGCAGCGCGCCGGCCGAGTCCGGATTGGCCCAGTGCGCGTAGCAGCGCAGCAGGCCGGCGTCGTCCGGCTTCCACAGCAGCGAGCAGTCCCAGCGCAGCGTGTCGCAGATCGCCTGCAGGGCGCCGCCCAGCGCCTGGGGCGCGGCCGCCGCCTCGGCCAGGCGCAGCGTCACCGCGTGGTCCAGCTTGAGGAGCTGCTGGATGCGCTTCTGCTTGGTGACGTCGCGGCCGATGCCGCGGTAACCGGTGAAGCGGCCCTTGGCGTCGAACAGCGGCTCGCCCGAGACGCTGACGTAGCGCCGCGCGCCGTCCGGGAAGTTGCGCCACATCAGCACGTCGCGGAACGGCGCACGCGCCTCGAGCATCGTGCGGTGCGCCTCCCAGCCGCCTTCGATGTCGATGCCGGTTTCCCAGCGCTTCTTGCCGAGGAGCGCCTTCGCCAGCTCCTGCTCGGCGCCGGCGTCGTTGCGCACTTCTACGCGGGTGAAGCGGAACTCGGCGTCCTGCTCCCAGTACCAGTCGGAGGTGAGGCCGAGCAGGACAGGCGAGGTCCCGGCCGGCCCAACCGGGGACCGGGCCCGCGCCGTACTGCGTTTTCTCTTTGTGGCCGAGCGCTTGTTAACCACGGTCATACCAGGTGCGCGATCGAGTTCGCATAGTAGGCGAGAAGCGGCAGTTCCGTCTCGCGCGCCCGGAACAATCCTTCGCTTTCCTCCACCAGGTGCCGCAGCCGCAGCATGCGCAATCCCACCGTCAGCGCGTAGTCGAGGTCGCCGCGCGGGATGTAGACGTGCGCGCCGGCGGCTTCCAGGCGCGCAAGCAGCCGTCCCACCTCGGCCTTGAGCTCGAGCTCGGACAGCGCGCGCTGCGGCTGCGCCACGAACACGCTCGCGATCAGCGCCACCGGCACCACCGGCACGATGCGGCCGACGGCCTGCATCAGCTCGCGCCCGAGGGTGGTGATGGCCGCGCGGCGTTCCTCGCCGGAGAGCGCCTGGAAGTCGATGCCGCGCGAGCGGCAGTACTGGCGCATCGAGATCGGCGTGCCGAAGTTGACGCAGGCATAGCCGAAGCGGTGCCATTCGCTGTGCAGCATCAGCGACAGGTTGTGGGCCACGAAGCGCAACGTGGTCCAAAGCGCCCGGGTGCGCCCCGCGCTGCCCTTTTCGACCAGCAGGGAGCGATCCTCCAGGACGCGGTCGTAGTTGATGCCGAGCGGCACGAACACCAGGTCGCGATCGCCGCTGATCCGGAAACCGCGCAGCATGTAGTCGATGACCCCGAGCTTGGGCTCGCGCATGCGCCCGTCGCGCGTCAGCCCGCCTTCCGGGAACACCGCCTGCGGCACGCCGGCCTCGGTGGCCATCGCGATGTAGCGCTCGAGCACGCGGCGGTAGAGCTCGTCGCGCGAGTTGCGGCGCACGAAGTACGCGCCCATCGCGCGGATCAGCGCTGCGAGCGGCCAGATGCGCGCCCATTCGCCCACCGCGTAGGACAGCGCCGCCTGGTCGGCGGCGAGAAAGCCGACCAGCACGTAGTCCATGTTGGAGCGGTGGTTCATGACGCAGACCACGGTGGCGCTCGGGTCGATGCGCTCCAGTCCGGCGGCGTCGACGTAGCCGATGCGCACGCGGTACAGCAGGCGCGCGACGGCGCGCCCGATCCAGTAGCCGGTGCGGAAATAGAGATAGGCGTTGAACGCCGGGACGATCTCGCGCGCGTAGTGCTCGATCCGCTTCAGGGTCGCGGCCAGGGGCAGCTTCTCGCTGCGGGAAAAGTCCTCCGCCGCCTGCTGCACCTTGGGGTCGGTGAGCAGGCGATGGATCAGGGCCTGCCGGCGCGTGCGCTGGAAGGGCCGGATGCCGATGCGCAGGCGCCCCGAGAGCTGGTCGATCACCTGGTTCGCGGGGTGGGTCACCATCCAGCGCAGCGCCGGCATCAGCACGTGCTCGTAAAGCGCCCAGATGGCGAACAGGCCCGCGGCGACCGCCAGCCAGAGCGGCACCTGGACGTTGTCGGTCACCGCGCGCTCATCTGCGGGCGCGCTCGCGCGCGAAGAGGTACAGGCCGCTGCCGATGACGATCAGCGCGCCGAGCCACACTGCGGGGCTGGGCACGTCGCCGAACACCAGGTAGCCGAACAGCGCCATGTAGATCACCTGCTGGTAGAGGAACGGCGCGATCACCGAAGCTGGAGCATAGCGGTGGGCGAGCGCGAGCAGGTAGTGGCCGAGGCTGCCCAGCACGCCGAGCAGGCAGGCGACGGTCCACTCCAGCCAGCCGTCCGGCGCTTCCCAGGCGGCGAAGGCAAAGGGGGCGAGCCCGAGGGTGGCGCCGACCGCCGGCAGGTACTGGATGGTCTCGGGCGAGTCGTAGGCCGCGAGGCGCCGCGTCATCATCATGAACCAGGCGTACAGCACGGCGTTGACCACCGAGGCGAGCATCGCCGGGTGAAAGTCCGCGCTGCCGGGGCGCACGATCACCAGCACCCCGGCGAAGCCGGCGACGATCGCGATCCAGCGGCCGGCGTCGAGCTTCTCGCCGAGGAGCTGCGCGCTGAGCACGGCGATGATGATTGGCACCGTGAAGAAGATCGACGCCGTGACCGTGAGCTGCAGGTACTGCAGCGCCCAGAAGTTGATCCCGGTCATGGCCACGAACATCAGCGCGCGCAACAGGTGCCAGCGCAGATGGTTTGTCTTTACCAACGAGAATCCTCTGAGCGGAAAGAGGACGGCGCCCGCGATGACCACGTGAGTGGCGAAGCGCAGCCACACCACGACGATCACCGGCATCGTGCCCACCAGCCACTTGGCGCTGCCGTCGAGCAGCGCGAACAGCAGGTAGGTGAGCGACACCAGGCCGATGCCGATCAGCCGGTTACGCGCGCTGTCTGCGTGCAGCAACTTTATTCGGCCTTTTCGCCGAGGCCGGAAAGATAGGCTTCCAGCGGAAACTCGCTCTCGTCGGGGTTCAGGAGCTGCCAACCGTCGGCTTTGAGGTTGCCGAGCAGCTTGAGGGCGAGCGCGCAGACGAGCCACACGGCGTGAAACGAGTCGGTGCCGCGCACGCCGACGACCTCCCGCTTGGCGACGAGGTTCTTCACCAGGGAACCGCGATGCGAAGCCCCAGCAGGCGCTCGCATTTTCGGGCGAGATACAGCGCTTTCTCCTTCAACAACGCATCGTTGGCTGCCTTGATGTGGGCAGCGACCTGGGCAGGATCGAGCAGCAGGGCGGCAAACAGCTCCGCGCGCTCTTCATGCGGGAAGGTTTCTGCGTAGGCATTCAGGAAACCGCGCTTGCCGCTGCCGATGCGCGAATGCTTGAGCCCCGAGCCGTAGCTGCTGGCATAGCCGGCGCCGAACAGGCTCTGCCACTCCGCATCCTGATAAGTGCCAAACCGGAACTCGATCAGGTGGTATAGCTCGTGAAGGAAGAGGTGTTGAAGCTGCGACGGGTCATTGCCGCTTTCGCCGGCATCGAGCATCAGCAGATCCAGAGGCGGCACCGGAATGCCTCCGATTCGTTGCCCTGCAGCCATCGCCCGGCTGCAGAGAATGACGTATCTCAGCCTGACCTTGCCGAGCGCGGCGTCGGGCAATTTGAGCAGCGCAGCGGAGATGATCTTCCCGGCGGCGCGGCTCTCATCGCGCGTCATGGCGCCGCAGAAATATCTGCCGCCGCCCGGCCGGGTGTCTTTCTCGACATGACCCAGATGGACGCCAAGCGTCCTAAGGCGCGGCTCCAGCGCTGCGGGGTCGAGCAACCGCAGCCCGTCGATCTGGGTTTCTTTCGCCGCCTGCTGCTCGGAAGCGGTCTGCGCAGCTGCCGCGCCCAGCCAGGCGAGGCTCAGCAGACCGATGCTAAGCAGATAGCGCACGTTCGGCCCACCGCGCCCACGCGAGCAGCGGCATGTCCTGATCGAAAGCGCCCACCAGCTGCACGCCGAGCGGCAGCCCGCTCGCCGCGGCGCCGAAGCGCAGCGTCACGCAGGGGACGCCGAAGAGGGTCCAGGCGCGGTTGAACACCGGGTCGCCGGTCGAGGCGAGAGAGGCGGGTGCGGCGCTGGCCGACGACGGCGTCAGGAGGAAATCGACATCGCGTTGCATCTCGGCCAGCCGGCGCCGGCAGACGCGCGCGATGCCGCGCACTTCGTCGTAGTCCTCGCGCGTCACGCGCCAGCCGGCCTCCAGCCGCGGCCGCAGCGACGCGCTGATCTGGGCGGGAAAGGCGGTTTGCTCCCAGGCGAGGGCGCGCGCCGACTCGTAGCCCATGATCGCGGCATGCCGGTCGAACAGCGCCTGGCTGCCGGCGGGGAGCTCGAAGTCGCTGACGCGCGCGCCGGCCCTGGCGAGGGCTTGCGCGGCACGCTCGAGATTCGCCTGGGTCTCGCCGTCGGCATCCTGCCAGCGGGGCGTGCGGCACAGGCCGACACGAGGTTTATCAACATCAAACTCAATCAAGGGGCGCAGTGTGAGGATATGAAGTGTCAAAGCGAGATCCTCGACGCTGCGGGCGAATACCCCGATGGTGTCGAGCGACTCGGAAACGAACTTGAGGCCGGCGCGGTTGATGCTGCCGAAGCTCGGCTTGCACCCGGCCACGCCGCAGTAGGCCGCCGGGCGGATCACCGAGCCGCCGGTCTGCGTGCCGAGCGCGAGCGGCACCATGCGATCGGCGACCGCGGCGGCCGAGCCGCTGGAGGAGCCGCCCGGCGTGTGCTTCAGGTTGTGCGGGTTGCGCGTCTCGGCCGGGTGGTTGTTGGCGAACTCGGTGGTCACGGTCTTGCCGAGGATCACGCAGCCGGCGCGGCGCAGCAGCGCCACGCAGGCGGCGTCCGCCTTCGGCCGGTGGCCGCGGTAGATCGGCGAGTTGTACTCGGTCGGCAGGTCGGCGGTGTCGATCACGTCCTTGATGCCGACCGGGACGCCGTGCAGTGGGCTGCGCGGCGTTTCGCGGTCGCGCTGGCGCGCTTCCTCCAGCGCGCGTTTCGGGTCCAGGTACGCCCAGGCATGCACTTCGGACTCGCGCTGCGCGATGCGCTCGAGGCAGGCGGCGACCAGCGCTTCGCTCTTCATCAAAGCGCGGCGATTACCGCCGCGGTCACGTCCTTCGTGCGCGCGGCGCCGCCGAGGTCGGGGGTGAAGATCTTCTTCGCGGTGACCGCCTCGATCGCCTTCATCAGGCGCGCCGCGGCCTGCGCCTCGCCCAGGTGCTCGAGCATCATCGAGGCGGTCCAGAAGGTGGCGATCGGATTGGCGATGCCCTTGCCCGTGATGTCGAAGGCCGAGCCGTGGATCGGCTCGAACATGGACGGAAAACGGCGCTCGGGGTTGAGGTTGGCGGTGGGCGCGATGCCGAGCGAGCCGGACAGCGCGGCGGCCAGGTCCGAGAGGATGTCGGCGTGCAGGTTGGAGGCCACCATCACGTCGATCGCCGCCGGCTTGAGTACCATGCGCGTGGTTGCAGCGTCGACCAGGATGCGGTCGGTCTTCACCTGCGGAAAATCCTTCGCCACCTCGTAGAAGATCTCGTCCCACAGCACCATGCCGTGGCGCTGCGCGTTGGACTTGGTGACCAGGGTGAGGTGCCGGCGCGGCCGCTTGAGCGCCAGCTCGAAGGCAAAGCGGTGGATCCTTTCGACGCCGGACCGCGTGAAAGTTGAAACCTCGACCGCGACTTCGTTCGGCAGGGCCTGGTGGACTCTTCCGCCCGCCCCGGAATATTCGCCCTCGGTGTTCTCGCGCACGATGACCCAGTCGAGGTCTTTCGCGTTCTTCATCGGGGACTCGATCCCGGGCAGGAGCCGCGAGGGCCGCACGTTGGCGTATTGGTCGAAGCCCTGGCAGATCGGCAGCCGCAGGCCCCAGAGCGACACGTGATCGGGCACTTCGGGCGCGCCGACCGCGCCGAACAGGATGGCGTCGAACCCCTTCAGCTGCTCCAGGCCGCCTTCGGGGATGTAGCGGCCGGTCTCGAGATAGCGCTTCGAGCTCCAGTCGAACGCGGTGGTTTCGAGGGAGAATTTTTCCCGGGCGGAAAGCGCCTGCAGAACTTCCAGGCCCGCGGGAATGACCTCGTTGCCGATCCCGTCACCGGGGATCGACGCGATGCGGTAGGTCTTCAAGCCGCGATTTTGCTCTGGCTTCTTATGGCCTCGGCCACCGCGGCGCCGACTGCCGACGTGGACGCCTTGCCCTTCATGTCCGGTGTGTGCGGGCCTTCGATGATCACGCGCTCGATGGCGCGCAGCACGTCGGCAGCGGCCTCGGCATGGCCGAGGTGCTCGAGCATCAGCCCCCCCGACCAGATGGCGCCGATCGGGTTGGCGATCTTCCTGCCGGCGATGTCGGGCGCCGAGCCGTGCACCGGCTCGAAGATCGACGGCGCGCTGCGCTCCGGGTTGATGTTGCCCGAGGCGGCGATGCCGATGGTGCCGGCGGTCGCCGGGCCGAGGTCGGAGATGATGTCGCCGAACAGGTTCGAGGCGACGATGACGTCGAAGCGGTCCGGGTTGAGCACCAGCTGGATGGCCAGGCCGTCGACGTGGTACTGGTCGGTCCTGACGTCGGGATAGTTTTTCTTCATCTCGGCGAAGCGCTCGTCCCAGTACGGCATGGTGATGGTGATGCCGTTCGACTTGGTGCAGCTCGTGAGGTGCTTCTTGCGCGTGCGCGCGAGCTCGAACGAGTACTTCATGATGCGGTCGACGCCCTTGCGCGAAAAGATGGCCTGCTGCATCACGATCTCGTTGGGGGTATTTTCATTGAAGCGGCCGCCGACGTTGCCGTACTCGCCCTCGGTGTTCTCGCGGATGACGATGTAATCGATATCGCCGGGCTTGCGGCCGGCGAGCGGGCAGGGCAGGCCCTGGAACAGGCGCACCGGCCTCAGGTTGACGTACAGGTCGAACCAGCGCCGGAAGTTGATCAGCAGGCCCCAGGCCGAGATGTGGTCGGGGACGATCGCCGGGTTGCCTGCGGCGCCGAAGTAGACGGCGTCGAACTTGCGCAGGATGTCGGGCGCGTCGTCAGGGCACATCTTGCCGTGCGCCTGGTACCAGTCGCAGCTCCACGGGAACTCCTGCCACTTCAGGCGCAGCCCGTGCTTTGCGCCCACGGCCTCGAGCACGCGCACGCCTTCGGGGATGACTTCCCGCCCGATGCCGTCGCCCGGGATCACCGCTATCGAATGCTCCTGCATGCTCCTCAGTATATAGAATCGCCGCATGCGCTTTGCAGCGATCGAGACTTCGACCGAGTGGTGCTCGGTCGCGCTGTGGAACGACGGCGAGATCTCGGCGATCGAGCGCCGCGCCGGCAACCGGCATTCGGAACTGGCCCTGCCGATGCTCGAAAGGCTTCTCGAAAACAAGAAGCTGGACGCCGTTGCATTCGGGGCAGGTCCCGGAGCATTCACGGGCTTGCGCATCGCCTGCGCTCTGGCGCAGGGGCTGGCGTTGCCGCGCGGCCTGCCGGTGATCGGCATCTCGTCGCTCGAAGCGCTGGCGCAGGAATCGGGCGCCGCGCGCGTCGTGGCCTGCATCGACGCGCGCATGCGCGAGGTGTACTTCGCGGCCCTGGAGAAGCGTGCCGGGCGCTGGCACGAGGTGGTTCCGGCGCAATGCGTGGCGCCGCAGGCGGCGCCGCGGCCGCCGGGCGAGAGCTGGGTGGGTTGCGGCAGCGGGTTTGCAGCCTACGGCAACATGGGATTCAATCCGGTCTTCCCCGAAATGCACCCCACCGCCATTTCAATCGCGCAACTCGCCGCGCCGCGCCTCGCGGCGGGCGAGGGCGTGGACGCCGCCGAGGCGGCGCCGGTCTACCTGCGCGACAAGGTCGCGCTGACCCAGGCGGAGCTCGGCCGGCGATGAGCGCCGTGATCAGGGAGCAAATGCATGGACGTCCCGCGCTCTGGCCGATGCGCGAGCAGGACCTCGAGGAGGTGATGGCGATCGAGAGCGCCATCTACTCGCATCCGTGGTCGCGCGGCAACTTCGCCGACTCGCTGCGCGCCGGCTACGAGTGCCGCGTACTGCGGTTCGCCGGCGAGCTCCTCGGCTACTTCGTGGTGATGGTCGCCGCGGGCGAGGCGCACCTGCTGAACCTGTCGATTGCCGCCGTGCATCAGCGCGCGGGGCGCGGCAGCGCGCTGCTCGCCCAGGCGGCGGAGCTGGCGCGGTCCCGCCGCGCGCGCAGCCTGTTCCTCGAGGTTCGCCCGAGCAACCGCGGCGCGCAGGCGCTCTATACGCGTTTCGGCTTCCGCAAGATCGCGGTGCGGCGCGGCTATTACCCGGCCAGCGAAGGCCGCGAAGACGCGCTGGTGCTGACGCTGGCGCTCAAGTGAGCCGGCGCGCGGCGATCCTCGCCGAGATGGGCCTCGCGCCGATCTGGCGTTTGCGAGGTAAACCCGCTCCAGAAATATTGGAAGTTGAAAGCGAGATCAAAGGCGATTGGATCCCGCTCAAGGCCGAGGTGTCGGGCTGCATCAAGTGCGGCCTGCACAAGGGCCGCACGCAGACGGTGTTCGGCGTCGGCGACCAGAACGCCGACTGGATGCTGATCGGCGAGGCCCCGGGCGCCGAGGAGGACCGGCTGGGCGATCCGTTCGTCGGCCAGGCGGGAAGGCTGCTCGACAACATGCTCGCGGCGGTCGGGCTGTCGCGCCACGACAACGTCTATATCGCCAACGTGCTCAAGTGCCGGCCGCCGGGCAACCGCAATCCCGCGCCCGACGAGGTCGGGAAATGCACGCCCTACCTGCTGCGGCAGATCGAGCTGGTGCAGCCGAAGCTGATCGTGGCAATGGGGCGCTTTGCCGCGCAGACGCTGCTCGATACCGATGCCAGCATCTCGAGCCTGCGCGGCCGGGTGCACCGCTACGCCGGCGTGCCCCTGGTCGTCACCTACCACCCCGCCTATCTGCTGCGGACCCTCGAGGACAAGGCCAAAGCCTGGCAGGACCTCGTTTTCGCGAAGAAAACGATGCAAACCCTCTAGGTCCCGCGCCGCCGCGCTTTATTCCGGCGCCTTGCGCGGAGCCTCCGCGCGGGCGAAGGCGAGCAGGCGGTCCACCTCTTCGCGGTGCCGGGCGTGGTTGCGCCAGTACCAGAGCTGGACCATCGACATGGTGCCGGCGACGAACAGCCCGAAGATCACCACCACGGTGTAGATCGAGAAACCGGCGCCGAGCAGCACCGAATAGAGCGCGATCATCAGCAGGATCGAGGTGTTTTCGTTGAAGTTCTGCACCGCGATCGAGCGCCCGGCGCCGACCAGGTGATGGCCGCGGTGCTGCAGCAGCGCGTTCATCGGCACGACGAAGAATCCGGCGAGCGCGCCGATCACCACCATCAGGATCATCGCCAGCCAGGGCTGGGTGACCACGATCATGGTGATCACGATCAGGCCCATGGCGATGCCCAGCGGGATGACGCGCACCGCGCGGTCGAGCGTCACCCACAGGGAGGAGAGCACCGCGCCCAGGGCGATGCCGACGGCCGTCACGCCCTGCAGCATCGCCGCCTGCGACAGGTCGAAGCCGAGCGCGACGCGCGCCCACTCGATGACGATGAACTGCAGCGTGGCGCCGGCGCCCCAGAACAGCGTCGTCACCGCGAGCGAGATCTGGCCGAGCCGGTCGCGCCACAGGTGGCCGACGCAGCGCGCGAAATCCTTGAGCGTGTCGAGCGGATCGGGCGGCAGCGGCTTCATCGGCACGCCGGTGCGCGGCACCTCGAGGTTGAACAGCGCGGCGATGGCGTAGACCACGACGATCAGCGCGATCGCGGTCTCGGCCGGCGTGTCGATGGAGGTCTCGATCAGCGGCATGTCGAAGTGCAGCAGCACCCCCGAGACGCGCACGTCGATCAGCAGGCCGCCGAGCATGGTGCCGAGGATGATCGAGGCCACGGTGAGGCCCTCGATCCAGCCGTTGGCGATCACCAGCTTGTTGTGCGGCATGTACTCGGTGACGATGCCGTACTTGGCCGGCGAGTACGCCGCGGCGCCGAGGCCGACGATGGCGTAGGCGATCAGCGGGTCGACGTCGAACAGCATCGCCAGGCAGCCGATGATCTTGACCGTGTTGGCGATCAGCATCACCTGGCCCTTGGGCAGGCGGTCGGCGAGCGCGCCGACCCAGGGCGCCAGCGCCACGTAGGAGATGACGAAGAAGAACTTGAGGTACGGCGTCAGCCAGGAGGGCGCCTCGGCCTGGATCAGCAGCGCGATCGCCGCCACCAGCAGCGCATTGTCGGCCAGCGACGAGAAGAACTGCGCCGCCATGATGATGTAGAAGCCGTAGTTCAATCGCGAGCCCCGTCCCCCGCCAGCGTTCCGCTCGTGTTCGTGTTTCTGCGCCGCGGCGTTTATAGCACAATAAGCGTTCATGCCCCGGCCGATCCGCGCGACCATCTCCGCAGCGGCGCTCGCACACAATTTGACTCTGGCGAAGCGCCACGCCGGTGATGCAAAGGTGTGGGCGGTGATCAAGGCGAACGCCTACGGTCACGGCGTCGAGCGCGCGGCGCGCGCGCTGGGCGCCGCCGACGGTTTCGCGGTGCTCGACTTCCAGGAGGCGGCGCGGCTGCGCGTCGCGGGCGTCACCAAGCCGATCCTGATGCTCGAGGGCTTCTTCAAGCCGGGCGACCTGCCGCTGGTGCAGAAGTACGCGCTGACGCCGGTGATCCACAACCCCGAGCAGGTCGAGATGCTCAGGCGCAGCGCGCTCGGGGGCGACATCGACGTCTACGTCAAGGTGAACAGCGGCATGAACCGCCTGGGCTTCGGCCTCGAGTCGCTGCGCCCCGCCTACAACGCCATCCGCATGCACCGGCAGGTGAAGGCGGTGAGCTTCATGACGCACTTCGCCGACGCCGACGGCGGCGGCATTCAGGCGCAGCTCGACTGGTTCAACGAGCTGACCCAGCCCTTCGAGGTGCAGGGCCGCTCGCTCGCCAATTCGGCGGCGCTGCTGCGCTTCCCCGAGGCGCGCGGCGACTGGGTGCGCCCGGGAATCATGCTCTACGGCTGCTCGCCGTTCGCCGACAAGAGCGCCGAGCAGCTCGAGCTCAAGCCGGCGATGACCCTGACCTCGGAAATCGTCGCCACGCAGCACCTGCAGGCGGGCGAGCGGGTCGGCTACGGGTTCGGCTACGAAGCGGTCGGCGAGATGACCATCGGCATCGTTGCCTGCGGCTACGCCGACGGCTACCCGCGCCACGCGCAGCCCGGCACGCCGGTGCTGGTCAACGGCAAGCGCGCGCGCATCGTTGGGCGGGTATCGATGGACATGATGAGCGTCGACATCTCCGACATTCCCGAGGCCTACATCGGCAGCCCGGTGACCCTGTGGGGCGAGGGCTTGCCGGCCGATGAGGTCGCCGCCTCGGCGGGCACGCTGAGCTACGAGCTGCTGTGCAAGCTGACGCAGCGGGTGCCCGTGGAGATGGCCTAGTGGCGCGGGCGAAAACCGCCTACGCCTGCAGCGAGTGCGGCGCGACGGCGCTGCAATGGTTCGGGACCTGCCCGTCCTGCGGCGCCGCCGGGTCCTTGAGCGAAACCATCGCCGAGCGGGGCGCGGCCCGCAGCCCGCGCGTCGCGGCCTCGTCGATCTCGCTTTCCGAGGTGCGGCTCCAGGAGCTCGAGCGCGTGGCGACCGGCGTCGATGAGCTCGACCGCGCGCTCGGCGGCGGCCTGGTCGCCGGGCAGGTGGTGCTGCTCGGCGGCGACCCCGGCATCGGCAAGTCGACCCTGCTCCTCCAGGCCGTGAGCGCCATGAGCGCGGCCGGAGGCGTCCTGTATCTCACCGGGGAAGAATCCGTGGAGCAGATCGCGCTGCGCGCGCGGCGCCTGGGGCTCGAGGCCGCGGGCGTGCGTCTCGCCGCCGAAACCCAGCTCGAGCGCGTGCTCGGGACGCTGGAAGCGGCGCGGCCGCGCGTCGCGGTGATCGATTCGATCCAGACGCTGTGGTCGGAGACCCTGCAATCGGCGCCGGGCTCCGTGGCCCAGGTGCGCGAGTGCGCCGCGCAGCTCACGCGCCACGCCAAGCGCGCCGGCACGGCGCTGTTCCTGGTCGGCCACGTCACCAAGGAGGGCGCGATCGCCGGCCCGCGCGTGCTCGAGCACATCGTCGACACGGTGCTCTACTTCGAGGGCGACCCTCACTCCGCTTTTCGCCTGGTCCGCGCGGTGAAGAACCGCTTCGGCGCGGTCAACGAGCTCGGCGTCTTCGCCATGACGGAGAAGGGCCTGCGCGGCGTCGCCAACCCGTCGGCGCTGTTCCTGTCGCAGCATCCGCGCGCGGTGCCCGGTTCCTGCGTCCTCGCCGCGCTGGAAGGCACGCGGCCGCTGCTGGTCGAGATCCAGGCGCTGGTGGACCCCGCGCACACGCCCAATCCGCGGCGGCTTTCGGTGGGCCTGGAGGCCAACCGCCTGGCGATGCTGCTCGCGGTCCTGCACCGGCACGCCGGCATCGCCACCTGGGAGCAGGACGTGTTCGTCAACGCGGTCGGCGGCGTGCGCATCGGCGAGCCGGCGGCCGACCTGGCCGTTTCGCTGGCGGTGATTTCTTCCTTGACCGACAAGCCCATCAACGAGAAAACGGTGGTGTTCGGGGAAATCGGCCTGGCGGGCGAGGTGCGCCCGGCGACGCGCGGGCAGGAACGTCTTAAGGAGGCGGCGAAACTCGGCTTCGAGAAAGCCATCGTGCCGAAAGCGAACCTGCCGAAAGGCAAGATCGCCGGGCTCGAGCTGCTCGCGGTCGAGCGCATCGACCAGGCCGTAAAGCTGCTGCGCGAGCTCTGAGCGCCTACACCGGCGGCGGGTTTCTTTCCGGGAACGTGCTGCGCTGGTGCCAGCACGGGTAGGACGGTTGCACCGCGCTGGCAGCGTCGAGCTTCCTCACCTGATCGGCGGTCAGCTTCCAGCCGACGGCACCAAGGTTCTGCCTGAGTTGCTCCTCGTTTCGCGCGCCGACGATCACCGTGGACACCGAAGGTCTTCCGAGCAGCCAGTTGAGCGCCACCTGCGCCACCGTCTTGCCAACCTCGCGACTCACGGCGTCGAGCGCATCCACGACGCGATGGAGGTATTCCTCCGGCACCTGCGGGCCGCGACCGGACATGACCGGGCTTTGCAGGCGGCTTTCCTTCGGCAGC
This sequence comes from uncultured Enterobacteriaceae bacterium, assembly GCA_964576525.1. GTDB lineage: Bacteria > Pseudomonadota > Gammaproteobacteria > Burkholderiales > SG8-39 > SCGC-AG-212-J23. The sequence continues at coordinate 7,773 of CAZNVH010000054.1, read as the reverse complement.
GGCTGGCCGCGGCGGATCTTGCCGGTGAGCCGGCCCCAGCCGAGCGGACTCCACACCACGGTGCCGATCTTCTGGTCGAGCGCGAGCGGCATCAGCTCCCATTCGTAGTCGCGGCCGATGAGCGAGTAGTACGCCTGGTGGGCGACGTAGCGCGCCAGCCCGAGCCTCTCGGAGGCAGCGAGCGACTTCATCAGGTGCCAGCCGGAGAAGTTCGAGCAGCCGATGTAGCGGATCTTGCCGGCGCGCACCAGGTCATCAAGCGCGCCGAGCGCTTCCTCGACCGGCGTGAGCGCGTCGAAGGCGTGCAGCTGGTAGAGGTCGATGTAGTCGGTGCCCAGGCGCTGCAGGCTCGCTTCGACCGCGCGCAATAGGGCATGGCGCGACGAGCCGACATCGTTCGGCCCCGGGCCGCGGCGAAAGCTGCCCTTGGTCGAGATCAGTACCTTGTCGCGGCGACCCTGGATTGCCTTGCCGAGGATCTCCTCGGCAAGGCCGTTGGAGTAGACGTCCGCCGAGTCGAACATCGTCACGCCTGCCTCGAGGCAGATGTCGACCAGGCGCGTCGCTTCCGCCACGTCGCTCGCGCCCCAGGCCTTGAAGAATTCGTTGCCGCCGCCGAAGGTGCCGGTGCCGAGGGTGAGGGCCGGGACCCTGAAGCCCGAGCCGCCGAGTTGCCGTTGCTCCATCAAGCCCCCTTGAGAATGACCTGCGCCGCGCGCACGCCGCTGCGCACCGCGGCCTCGAGCGTCGGCGGATATTCCGGATCCGTATAGTCGCCCGCGAGGAGCGCGCCGGGAATCCCGGTTTCGACTCCCGGCCGCCGGACGCCCGGGGCGCAGGTAATGGTGGCGCGCTTTTCGGCGATCACTCGCGACCATGACGGAGCGGCCAGGCCGGGCAGTACTCGCGCGAGCTCGCGGTGGCAGCGCTCGGCGAGCTCGTCCTGCGTCATCTGCTGGTGGTCGCCCTGGGCGCTGATCACGCACGCGAGCCGGCCCTTCTCGCCCAGCAGCGCCCCGCGGTCGAACACCCATTGCACCAGGCCCTCCGCCATGCCGAGCATCGGGAAGGGCAGGCTCACACGCTCCGCGTACTGCAGGTAGCAGGTGTAGATGGGCTGGTAGGTAAAGCCATCCGCCATTCCCGGCATCAGCGCCTTTAACTGATGCGGACCCACGGCGACGATTTTTGCGGTGAAGTCCTTCAACTCCTCCAGGTTACCTACGGAACTGCGCAGCCGGATCTCGCCGCCATGGTTGGCGACGTATTCCGCCGCGGGCTCGGGGAACAGCCGCGACAGGTCGACGCGCGGCAGCAGCAGGTCGCTCGCGCCGGGCTCGCCGGCGAGCGTATCGCGCAGCGCGGCGAGGAACACGTTGGCCGAGGCTTGCTCGACCGGCGTGTTGAGCGCCGATACGCACAGCGGCGCCCACAGGTAGTGGCCGATGCGGCCGTCCTGGCCGTGGTCCTGCAGCAGCTGCTTCACCGGGATGTCGTTCTCGAGGCGGAAGCGCCGCTTCTGCAAGGCGCGCATGAAGCGCAGCGCCCCGAGGCGCTCGGCGAACGGGATGCCGGTCGCGGCCAGCAGGCCGGCCAGCAGGCCGAGGGGCGCGGGAAACCACCGCGCGCGGAAGCTGAAGCCCCTGGCGTAGCGGATCTCGAGCGGCAGGCGCAGCACGGCGTCCTGCGGCACGCCGACCCTGCGCATCAGGCGGAAAAGCTCCGTGTACGCGCCGACGAAGATGTGCTGGCCGTTGTCGAGCTCGGTGCCCTGCGACAGGATGCGGCGCGCGCGGCCGCCGGGCACCGGCCCGGACTCGAACACGGTGACCGGCACGCCGCGCTCGGCGAGGGTGACGGCGGCCGCCATCCCCGCGTACCCGGCGCCGACGATCGCTACCCGCTGACCCACGTGCGCCAGGCGATCCAGAGCTTTCTCACCGGGGTGAGCGAAGTGCGCTGCGTGAGAACACGCCAGCCGTCTCTTTCGATCTCGTCGAGCAGGGTGCGGTAGATCGCGGCCATGATCAGCCCGGGCCGCTGCGCCTTGCGGTCGGCGTCGGGCAGGGCGCTGAAGGCCTTCTCGTAGTACCCCTGGGCTCTTTCGGTCTCGAATTTCAGCAGCTTTTCGAATTCGGGCGTCTGCCTGGCGTTCAGGATGTCCGCGGCGGGGACGCCGAACTGCTTCAGGTCCGCCATCGGCAGGTAGATGCGGTTCTTGCGCGCGTCTTCGCCGACGTCGCGGATGATGTTGGTGAGCTGGAACGCGGTGCCGAGATTGCGCGCGTAGTCGAGGGTGCGCGGGTCGCGGTAGCCGAAGATGGCGGCGGCGAGCAGGCCGACGACGCTGGCGACGCGGTAGCAGTAGCGCTCCAGCCCCGGCCAGTCGAGGTAGCGCGTCTGCGTCAGGTCCATCTCCATGCCGTCGATGATGTCGCCCAGGTTTTCCTTTGAAAGGGAGAATTTTTCGATGAAAGGCGAAAGCGCCTTGGTCACCGGGTGTTGCGGGTTGCCGGCGTAGAGATTCGCGACCTCGGCCCGCCACCAGCCGAGCTTGGCCGCCGCCACCTGGGTCTCGCTCGTCTCGTCGACCACGTCGTCGACTTCGCGGCAAAAGGCGTAGAGCGCGGTGATCGCGCGCCGGCGCTCGGCGGGCAGGAACAGGAACGCGTAGTAGAAGCTCGAGCCGCTGGCCGCGGCCTTCTGCCGGCAGTACTCGTCGGGCGTCATACCGCCCTCAGCAGCAGCAGCGGCCAGTCGAGCGCTTTCAGCACCGGCCGGCGCCTGAACACGTCGCAGCCGGCGCGCTCGATCTTCTGCAGGATGCGCAGGCCGCCCTGGACGGTGGCGCGGATCTCCAGGCCGATGCGGCCGGGAAGGGCGCGCCCCAGCGGCGCGCCTTCGAGCATGAGCTTGCGCGCTCTGTCGATCTGGAACGTCAGCAAGGCGCGCCAGGCGTCATCGCAGATCTTCTCGGCCAGATGGCGCTCGGTGACCCGGTAGCGCGCCATCTCGTCCTGCGGCAGGTACACCCGGCGGTCCTTCGAGTAGTCGAGGTCGGCGTCCTGCCAGAAATTGATGAGCTGCAGCGCCGAGCAGATCGCGTCCGACTGGCGCAACTCTAAGTCAGTCGTTCGTTTGAACAGGTGCAGCAGCAGCCGCCCCACCGGGTTCGCCGACCGGCGGCAGTAGTGCAGGACTTGAGCAAAATCGTCATACGTCTTTTGGGTCACATCCTGGGAAAAGGCGTCCAGCAGATCGGCGAACAGCTGCGCCGGAAGGCCATGTTCCCGAATGATTTTCGCCACGTCCCGCAGCAGCGGGTCGCGCGGCGCCGCGAGTTGCCTGCGGTAGTCGTCCAGCTTCTCGAGGCGGACCGCCGGCGGATCGTTACCCTCGTCGGCGAAGTCGTCGGCGCTGCGCGCGAAGCGGTAGACGACCGCGATCGGCTGGCGCAGTCGCGCCGGAAGGAGCAGCGAGGCGACCGGAAAGTTCTCGTAGTGGCCGACCGACATCGGGATTAAATTCGAAAAGGCAGCGCGGGTATAATACGTTGTTTTTATCAAGCTTTTTGGGCGAAGGTGGCGGAATTGGCAGACGCACCAGACTTAGGATCTGACGCCGCAAGGCATGAGGGTTCGAGTCCCTCCCTTCGCACCATGGACCGGAAGACCAATGGCGAATGTTGAGAACCTAGGGACGCTGGAACGGCGCGTGTCGATGGCGCTGCCGGCCGAAGAAATCGAGCGGCAGGTCGACGAGCGGCTGAAGAAGCTGGCGCGCAACGTGCGCATGCCGGGTTTCCGGCCCGGCAAGGTGCCGCTCAAGCTGGTGCTGCAGACCTACGGCTCGCAGGTGCGCTCCGAGGTGATGAGCGACGCGGTGCAGAAGGCGTTCACCGAAGCGGTGAAGGAGGCGAACCTCAAAGTCGCCGGCTACCCGCGCATCGAGAAGAAGAACGAGTTCGAGTTCAGCGCCACCTTCGAGGTCTATCCCGAGGTGAAGGTCGGCGACCTGTCGGGCGCGGCGATCGAGCGGCCCAGCCTCGAGGTCGACGACGCGGCGGTGGACAAGACGCTCCAGATCCTGCGCAAGCAGCGCGGCAAGTTCGTGGCGGCGGCGCGCGCCGCGCGCGACGGCGACCGCCTGACCGCCGACTTCGCCGGGACCCTCGACGGCACGCCGTTCCAGGGCGGCGAGGGCAAGGATTTCGCGTTCACCCTCGGCGAGGGCCGCATGCTGCCCGAGTTCGAGGCCGCGGCGCGCGGCCTGTCGGCGGGCGAGAGCCGGAGCTTCGAGCTGACCTTCCCGGCCGACTACCACGGCAAGGAAGTCGCCGGGAAGAAGGCGTCCTTCACCCTGGCGGTGAAGCAGGTCGAGGAGCCGCAGCTTCCCGAGGTCGACGCCGAGTTCGCCAGGACGCTGGGCGTGGCCGACGGCGACACGGCGAAGATGCGCGGCGAGATTCGCGCCAACGTCGAGCGCGAGGTGAAGAAGCGCGTCGAGGGCCGCGTCAAGGAGCAGGCGCTGCAGGCGCTGCTCGCGGCCACGCCGGTCGAATTGCCGAAATCGCTGATCGCGATGGAGGCGAACAGCATGGCCGAGCGCGCGGTGGCCGATCTCAAGGCGCGCGGCGTCGATCCGGCGCAGGTGCCGATCAACCCGCAGGCGTTCGAGGACAGCGCGAAGCGCCGGGTGGCCCTCGGCCTGGTGATCGCCGAGCTGGCGCGCGCCGAGAAGCTGCAGCCCAAGCCCGCCGAAGTGCGCGCGCTGGTCGAGCAGGAGGCGCAGTCCTACGAGAGTCCCGCCGAAGTTGTAAAATGGTTCTACATGCAGCCGCAACGGCTCTCGGAAATGGAAGCGCTGGCGCTGGAGACCAACGTGGTGCGCTGGGTGCTGGCGAAGGCCAAGGTGAGCGACAAGCCGGTGGCTTTCGACGAGCTGATGGGCAGCGCGGCATGAACTGGGAGAAATCGGTGTCAGACGTCAGGGACCTCGGGCTGATCCCGATGGTCATCGAGCAGTCGGGGCGCGGCGAGCGCGCCTACGACATCTATTCGCGCCTGCTGAAAGAGCGGGTCGTGTTCCTGGTCGGGCCGGTGACCGAGATGACCGCCAACCTGATCGTGGCCCAGCTGCTGTTCCTCGAGTCGGAGAACCCCGACAAGGACATCTTCTTCTACATCAACTCGCCCGGCGGCTCGGTGTCGGCCGGGCTGGCGGTCTACGACACCATGCAGTTCATCAAGCCCGACGTCTCGACGCTGTGCGTCGGGCAGGCCGCCAGCATGGGCGCGCTGCTGCTCGCCTCGGGCGACGCGGACAAGCGCTTCTGCCTGCCCAACTCGCGCGTCATGATCCACCAGCCGATGGGCGGCTTCTCGGGCCAGGCCACCGACATCGAGATCCACGCCAAGGAGATCCTCTACCTGCGCGCGCGGCTGAACGAGATCCTGGCCAAGCACACCGGCAAGGCGATCGATGCCATCGCCCACGACACGGAGCGCGACTTTTTCATGGGCGCGCAAGAAGCGGTAAAGTACGGGATCGTGGACAAGGTTCTGGTGTCCCGGGAGAACACGTAAGGCGATGTCCGAGAAGAGCTCATCGGGCGAGAAGCTCCTCTACTGCTCCTTCTGCGGCAAGAGCCAGCACGAGGTCAGGAAGCTTATTGCCGGACCCTCGGTGTTCATCTGCGACGAGTGCATCGAGCTGTGCAACGACATCATCCGCGAGGAGACCGCCTCCGACAAAGGCGGCAAGGGCGCCAAGTCCGACCTGCCGACGCCGCGCGAGATCCGCCACATCCTGGATTCGTACGTCATCGGCCAGGACCAGGCGAAGAAGATCCTTTCGGTGGCGGTCTACAACCACTACAAGCGGCTCAAGCACCTCTCCAAGAACGACGAGGTCGAGCTCGCCAAGTCCAACATCCTGCTGATCGGGCCGACCGGCTCGGGCAAGACGCTGCTGGCGCAGACCCTCGCCCGCCTCCTGAACGTCCCGTTCGTGATCGCCGACGCCACCACCCTGACCGAGGCCGGCTACGTCGGCGAGGACGTCGAGAACATCATCCAGAAGCTGCTGCAGAACTGCGACTACGACGTCGACAAGGCCAAGCGCGGCATCGTCTACATCGACGAGATCGACAAGATCTCGAGGAAATCGGACAACCCTTCGATCACCCGGGACGTTTCGGGCGAGGGCGTGCAGCAGGCGCTCCTGAAGCTCATCGAGGGCACCATCGCCTCGGTGCCGCCGCAGGGCGGGCGCAAGCACCCGAACCAGGACTTCGTCCAGGTCGACACCACCAACATCCTGTTCGTGTGCGGCGGCGCCTTCGACGGGCTGGAGAAGATCGTGCGCAACCGCACCGAGAAGACCGGCATCGGCTTCGGCGCGGAGGTGCGCAGCCCGAAGAACTCCAGGGCCACCTACGACCTGCTGAAGAACGTCGAGCCCGAGGACCTGATCAAGTACGGCCTGATCCCCGAGTTCGTCGGCCGCCTGCCGGTGCTGGCGACGCTGGAAGAGCTCGATGAGGGCGCGCTGATCCAGATCCTCACCGAGCCGAAGAACGCCCTGATCAAGCAGTATCAGCGCCTGTTCCTGATGGAAGGCGTCGAGCTCGAGGTGCGCATCCCCGCGCTCGGTGCGGTGGCGAAGCGCGCCCTGTTGCGCAAGACCGGGGCGCGCGGCCTGCGCTCGATCCTCGAGCACATCCTCCTCGACACGATGTACGAGCTGCCCACGCTGGAGAACGTCAGCAAGGTGGTGGTCGACGAGTCGATGGTGAGCGCCGACGGCAAGCCGCTGCTGATCTACTCCGACAGCCAGAAGGTCGCCGGAAGTACCGGCTGAGCCCTACACTTCGTAACGGTTTCCGCGTTGCAGCGTACACCGCTTGCGTGTACGCTTTGCGCATTGATTTAAAAGGCTGAATCGATGCCCGACACGCCCGCAGGCGAAATCATCCAGTACCCGCTGCTGCCGCTACGCGACGTGGTGGTGTTTCCGCACATGGTGATTCCGCTGTTCGTCGGCCGCCCGAAGTCGATCAAGGCGATGGAGACCGCGATGGAGGCCGGCAAGTCGATCCTGCTGGTGGCGCAGCGCTCGGCCGCCAAGGACGAGCCCAGCGCGGAGGACATGTACGCGATCGGCTGCGTCTCGAGCATCCTGCAGATGCTCAAGCTGCCCGACGGCACGGTGAAGGTGCTGGTCGAGGGCGGCACGCGCGCGCAGATCCGCGAGATCGTCGACGTGCGCACGCACTGGGTGGCCGAGGCCGTGGCGGTGCCGCTCGACGCCGCGCCCGCCGCCGAGGTCGAGGCGATGCGCCGCGCGCTGCTGTCGGCGTTCGACCAGTACGTCAAGCTGAACAAGAAGATTCCGCCCGAGATCCTGACCTCGCTGTCGGGGATCGACGAAGCCGGCCGCCTGGCCGACACGGTCGCCGCGCACCTGCCGCTCAAGCTCGAGCAGAAGCAGCAGGTGCTGGAGATGTTCGACGTCAAGGCGCGCCTCGAGCACCTGCTGTCGCAGCTCGAGACCGAGATCGACATCCTGCAGGTCGAGAAGCGCATCCGCGGCCGGGTCAAGCGGCAGATGGAGAAGAGCCAGCGCGAGTACTACCTGAACGAGCAGGTGAAGGCGATCCAGAAGGAGCTGGGCGAGGGCGAGGAGGGCGCCGACCTCGAGGAGATGGAGAAGCGCATCAAGCGCGCCCACATGCCGAAGGACGCGCGCAAGAAGGCCGAGTCCGAGCTGAAG
>CAZNVH010000053.1:0-10600 GCA_964576525.1 uncultured Enterobacteriaceae bacterium | reverse complement strand
CGAGGACGCTCGCGGCCAGCTTTTCGACTTCATGCGACGAAGAGAAGAACTCCAGGCCGTCCCTCAGCCATTGCACCACCGCGCCGCCGACGAACACGCTGCCCTCGAGCGCGAACTCCTTGCCCCCGGTCTGCGCACAGCACGTGGAGATCAGGCCGTGCTTCGATAGCATCACCTGGTCGCCGGTGTGCAGCAGCATGAAGCAGCCGGTGCCGTAGGTGTTCTTCGCCATGCCGGCGCGGTGGCACACCTGGCCGAACATCGCCGCCTGCTGGTCGCCGGCGATGCCGCCGATGATCAGCGGCTCGCCGAACATGCCGGCCGGCAGCATGCCGAAGGCGTGCGCCGAAGGGTGCACGTCGGGCAGGATGGCGCGCGGCACGTCGAAGACGCGCAGCAGCTCCGGGTCCCAGTCGTTCATGTGGATGTTGAACAGCAGCGTGCGCGAGGCGTTCGACACGTCGGTGACGTGCGTGCGGTTGCCGGTGAGGTGCCAGGTGAGCCAGGTATCCACCGTGCCGAAGGCGAGCTCGCCGCGCTCGGCGCGCGCGCGCGCGCCGGGTACGTTGTCGAGGATCCACCCGATCTTGGTGCCGCTGAAGTAGGGGTCGATCACCAGGCCGGTGCGCTCGCGCACCAGGCTTTCGGCGCCGAGGCTCTTCAGCTCGGCGCACTGCGCCGCGGTGCGCCGGTCCTGCCACACGATGGCGTTGTGGATCGGTTCGCCGGTTTGCCGATCCCACAGGATGGTCGTCTCACGCTGATTGGTGATCCCGACCGCCATGAGGTCCTTCAGGGAGATGCCGGTATTTCCCAGGACCTCGCGCGCGACGTCCCTCTGCGTGGCGTAGATCTCCTTCGGATCATGCTCGACCCAGCCAGGCTGCGGGAAGATCTGGCGGAACTCGCGCTGCGCCACCGCCGCGCTGCGGCCCTGCTCGTCGAACAGGATCGCGCGCGAGCTGGTGGTGCCCTGGTCGAGTGCGAGGACGTAGCGCATGGAAAATTCTACTTGGCCCGGCCGATCCGCTAAAATCCGCGCCCTATGCCCCTGCCGGTCACCGACGTCGAGCGCGAGCTCAGGCATACGCGCCGCGTGCGCTACGAGGGCTACCGGCGCACCGACGGCCTGTGGGACATCGAGGCCCACCTGACCGACGTCAAGAGCCACGATAACCCGATGAAGGCCGGCGTGCGCCGCGCCGGGCAGCCGATCCACGAAATGTGGCTGCGGCTCACCATCGACCGCCACTTCACGGTGCTGGACGCCGCGGCGAGCTCCGACGCGGTGCCCTATCCCGGCGGCTGCGAGGCGATCGCCCCTGCCTACAAGCGCCTGGTCGGCTTGAGCCTGATCAAGGACTTCCGCAAGAGCGTCAGGCAACTATTCGGCGGCGTGAACGGCTGCACCCACCTGACCGAGATGCTCGCCGGCTTCCCGACCGCGGCGATCCAGACTTTCGCTGGCGAGATGCCGGAGGAGCGCGAAGACGGAGGCAAGCCCTTCCAGCTCGACCAGTGCCACGCGCTCGACACTCACAGCGAGACGGTAAAAAAATGGTATCCAAAGTGGTATGAAAATACACGAGTACCAAGGTAAGGAGATTTTCCGGAAATTCGGAATGGCAACGCCGCGCGGCTTTGCGGCGTTCAGCGTCGACGAGGCGGTCGAGGCGGCGAAGAAGCTCGGCGGCAAGGTCTGGGTGGTGAAGGCGCAGATCCACGCCGGCGGCCGCGGCAAGGGCGGCGGGGTAAAGGTCGCGAAGAGTCTCGACGAGGTTCGCAAACTCTCTTCTTCCATCCTGGGGATGCAGCTCAAGACCCACCAGACCGGTCCCACCGGCCAGAAGGTGCGGCGGCTGCTGATCGAGGAGGGCGCCGACATCAGGAAGGAGCTGTACGTCGGCATGGTGGTCGACCGCGGCACGCAGCGCGTGGCGCTGATGGCCTCGTCCGAAGGCGGGATGGACATCGAGGAAGTCGCGGCGAAAACGCCCGAGAAGATCCACAAGGTGTTCATCGATCCGGTCGCGGGCCTGACCGGCGCCGAGGCCGACAAGGTCGCGGCCGCCATCGGCATCCCGCAGGGCTCGATCGCGCAGGGACGCGCGATCTTCCAGGCGCTGTACAAGTGCTTCGACGAGACCGATGCCTCCCTGGCCGAGATCAACCCCCTGATACTCACCAATCAAGATCAAGTTGTGGCCCTGGATTCGAAGCTCAATTTCGACGACAACGCGCTGTTCCGCCACCCCGACCTGGTGGCGCTGCGCGACCTCGACGAGGAAGACCCGTTCGAGATCGAGGCCTCGAAGTACGACCTGAACTACATCTCGCTCGACGGCAACATCGCCTGCATGGTGAACGGCGCCGGCCTCGCCATGGCGACGATGGACACGATCAAGCTGTTCGGCGGCTCGCCGGCGAACTTCCTCGACGTCGGCGGCAGCGCCACCGCGGAGAGAGTGACCGCGGCGTTCAAGATCATGCTGTCGAACCGGAAGGTGAAGGCGATCCTGGTCAACATCTTCGGCGGCATCATGAAGTGCGACACCATTGCCACCGGCGTGGTGGCCGCGGCGCGCGAAACCAGGCTTTCGGTGCCGCTGGTGGTGCGCATGAAGGGCACCAACGAGGACCTCGGCAAGAAAATCCTCAAGGACTCCGGGCTGCCGATCATCTCGGCCGACAACATGGCGGAGGCGGCGAAGAAGGTGGTTGCCGCGATCCAGAAGAAAAAAGCAAAGGCGAAACCGAAGCCTAAGCCCAAGAAAGCGAAAAAGAAGAAGAAATGAGCATCCTGATCGACAAGAACACGCGGGTGATGACCCAGGGCATCACCGGCAAGACCGGCATGTTCCACACCCAGACCAGCCGCGCCTACGCCAACGGCAAGGCCTGCTTCGTCGCCGGGGTCAACCCGAAGAAGGCGGGGGAGAATTTTGAAGGCATCCCCATTTTTGGTTCTGTTCTGGAAGCTAAAAAAACTACGGGAGCGAACGTCTCCGTCATCTACGTGCCGCCGCCGTTCGCCGCGGCGGCGATCGACGAGGCGGTCGACGCCGACCTGGATCTGGTGATCTGCATCACCGAGGGCATCCCGGTGCGCGACATGATCCGCACCAAGCACCGCATGCGCGGCAAGCGCACGCTGCTGGTCGGCCCGAACTGCCCCGGCGTCATTACCCCGGACGAGATCAAGATCGGCATCATGCCGGGCCACATCCACAAGCGCGGTCCGATCGGCGTGGTGTCGCGCTCGGGCACGCTCACCTACGAGGCGGTCGGGCAGCTCTCCGAGCTGGGCCTCGGCCAGTCGAGCTGCGTCGGCATCGGCGGCGATCCGGTCAACGGACTGAAGCACATCGACGTTCTCAGGATGTTCAACGACGATCCGCAGACCGAGGCGGTGATCATGGTCGGCGAGATCGGCGGCTCGGACGAGGAGATCGCCGCGCAATGGGTGAAGAAGAACATGAAGAAGCCCGTGGTCGGCTTCATCGCCGGCATCACCGCGCCGCCGGGCAAGCGCATGGGGCACGCCGGGGCGATCATCTCGGGCGGCAAGGGCACGGCGCAGGAGAAGCTGGCGGTGATGGAGGCCTGCGGCATCAAGGTCACGCGCAACCCCGCCGAAATGGGCAGGACGCTCAAATCCGTACTGAAGTAGTGCGTCTTTCCCTGCTGGAAACGCTGCCCTACGCGGCGACGATTTTCCTGTCGTCGTTCCTGCTGTTCCTGGTGCAGCCGATCATCGCCAAGCAGATCCTGCCGTGGTTCGGCGGCTCGGCGGCGGTGTGGACCACCTGCCTGGTGTTCTTCCAGTGCGTGCTGCTCGCCGGCTACGCCTACGCCGACCTGACCACGCGCCTCGGGCCGCGCCGGCAGGCGATCCTGCACGTGCTGCTCCTCGCGCTGTCGCTCGCCTGCCTGCCGATCCTTGCCTCGACCGACTGGAAGCCGCAGGGCGACGAGCAGCCGATCCTGCGCATCCTGCTGCTGCTCGGCGCCACCATCGGCCTGCCGTATTTCCTGCTTTCGACCACCACGCCGCTGCTCCAGGCCTGGTACTGGCGCCGTTTCCGCAGCGTGGTGCCCTACCGCCTGTTCGCGCTGTCCAACCTGGCGTCGCTGCTGGCGCTGCTCGGCTTTCCGGTGCTGTTCGAGCCGGCGTTCGACCTGAAGGCGCTCGGCTGGGGCTGGTCGTTCCTGTTCGTCGCCTTCGCCTTCCTGTGCGCGGGGACGGCCTGGCTTTCGATGAATGGGTTTGATTCTCAGGAAAAATCCTCTCCGCAGCAGGCTGAGCCGGTCTCACAGAAAGACCAGCTGCAATGGCTGGTCCTCGCGGCGATGGGCTCGGTGATGCTGCTCGCGGTCACCAACCACATCACGCAGAACATCCCGAGCGTGCCCTTCCTGTGGGTGCTGCCGCTCGCGCTGTACCTGGCGAGCTTCATCCTCGCCTTCGACCACCCGCGCTGGTACCTGCGGCCGCTGTGGATCGCGGCGCTGGTGATCGTCGCGCCGGCGATGGCCTGGGCGATCCCGTCGCTCAACCTCGAGCTGGCGGCGCCGCTGTACCTCGCCGGCCTGTTCGTGGCGTGCATGTTCTGCCACGGCGAGCTGGCGCGCCTCAAGCCCGATCCGGCCCACCTGACGCGCTTCTACCTGATGATCTCGCTCGGCGGCGCGCTCGGCGCGGTGCTGGTGGCGATCGTCGCGCCGCTCGTGCTGCCCGGATACTTCGAGCTCGGCTTGGCGCTCGTCGCCCTGGCCGCCCTGCTGGTTTTTCCCTTGAAAAGATTTTTCAAGGGGATCGCGGTGGCGGTGACGCTCGTGACCGCGGTATTCGTGGTGCGCGGCGCGCTCGAGTACAGCGAAGGCGTGCGGGTGATGCAGCGCGACTTCTACGGCGTGGTGCGCACCGCCGACCACCAGAGCCCGGTGCCGTACCGTTCGATGTACCACGGCGCGATCATGCACGGCGGGCAGCTGCTCGGCGACTCGTTCCGCAACACCCCGGCCGACTATTTCGGGCCGGGCTCGGGCTACGGGCGCGTGTTCACCTCGCTGCGCGAGATGCGGCCGAAGCAGCCCCTGAACGTCGGCATCATCGGCCTGGGCGCCGGGGTGGTCGCGGCCTGGATGAAGCCGGGCGACGCGCTGGTGTTCTACGAGATCAGCCCGCGCGTCATCGACATCGCGCGGCGCGAATTTACGTTTCTGCAAGATACTTCAGCAAAAACTGAAATCGTTCTCGGCGACGGGCGCTTGTCGCTCGAGCGCGAGCCGCCGCGCGGCTACGACGTGCTCGGCATCGACGCCTTCTCCGGCGACTCGATCCCGATGCACCTGGTGACGCGCGAGGCGATGGCGATCTACCTCAAGCACCTCAAGCCCGACGGCGTGATCGTGTTCCAGGCGACCAACCGCTTCATCGACCTGCCGCCGGTGGTGAAGCGCCTCGCCGCCGAGTTCGGCCTCGAGGCGGTCAACATCCCCGACATCCCCGACCCGAGCGAGGGGCCGGAGTACTGGTACTCCTCCACCGACCAGGTCATCGTCACCCGCGACGCCCGGCTGCTCCGCTGGACGCGCATCGCCGAGGCCGCCGAGCCGATCGCCGACCGTCCCGGCCTGCCGACCTTCACCGACGCGCACCACAACCTCCTTAGAATCTTGAAGTAGTGAAGTTCAAACAAGTCGACGTCTTTACCGATCGCCCGTTCCTCGGCAATCCGGTGGCGGTCGTCATCGGCGCCGAGGGCCTCGACACGGCGACCATGCAGCGCATCGCCGGCTGGACGAACCTGTCGGAGACCACGTTCCTGCTGCGCTCTTCGAAGGCCGACTACAAGCTGCGCATCTTCTCGCCGGGGCGCGAGCTGCCGTTCGCCGGACATCCGACCATCGGCTCCGCGCACGCCGCGCTCGAAGCGGGGTTCGTGTCGAAAAAGAAGCGGCTGGTGCAGGAATGCGGCGCCGGCCTGATCGATCTCGACGTCGAGGCGGACGGGCGCATCTTCCTCACCGGGCCCGAGCCCAAGGTCCAGCCGGTCGACGCGCCCATTCCTTCGATCCCGGCCCAAGGCAAGCTTTTCAAGTTCGACGTCGGCCCGATCTGGGTGGTGGGCGAGATGACCGATGCGGCGACGCTCGCCGCCCTCAAGCCGGATATGACGGCGATCGCCGAATGGACCAACGCCATCGGCGCCACCGGCGTCACCGTGTTCGCGGCCTCAGGGACGACGACTAGCGCGATTCATGTGCGCTCGTTCGCGCCGGCGCAGGGCATCCCGGAGGATCCGGTGTGCGGCACGGGCAACATCAGCGTGGCGCACTACGTGAAGCAGCGCTTCGGCGCGAGCTACGTCGCGCGTCAGGGCATGCAGATGGGGCGCGACGGGCGCGTGTTCGTGCGCATCGAAAACGGCAAGGTGCAGATCGGCGGCCATGCCGTGACCTGCGTGGAAGGAACGATCGCTTGCTGAGCTGGCTGTTCCGGCGCAAGCGCGCGCTGAGCGCCGAGGAGTGCTTCCAGCATGGCACCGCGCACGCGCGCGCCGGCAACTTCGAGGCGGCGGTCGAGGCGCTGCGGCGGGCGGTGGAGCTCAAGCCGGACCTGGCCGAGGCGCACTTCAACCTCGGCGGCGCCTGCCGCGACCTCGGCCAGCTCGAGCCGGCGCTCGCCGCCTACTCGCGCGCCGCGGACCTGAACCCCGGCTGGGCCGACGCGCACCTGTGCGTCGGCGCGATCCTGCGCGAGCTCGGCCGGCTCGAGGAAGCGGTCGCGGCGCTGTCGCGCGCGGCCGCGGCGGGCCGCGACCCGGCCGAGGCGAACCAGGAGCTGGGCAACGCGCTGACCGAGCTCGGCGACTGGCGCAAGGCGCTCGAGCATTTCCGCGCCGCGGCGGCGCTGCGGCCGAACGAGGCGCGGCCGCGCTGGGCCGCGGCGGTGGCGCAGATCCCGGCGATCTATGAGGGCGGCGCCGACCCGGAGGAGCGCCGGCGCGCCTTCGCCGACGAGCTCGGCGCGCTCGAGCAGTGGCTGCGCGCGGCGCCGCGGCCCAATGCCTACCAGGCCGTGGCGGCGCACCAGCCGTTCTACCTCGCCTACCAGGAAGCGCCGAACCGCGAGCTCCTCGCGCGCTACGGCGGGCTGTGCGCGGAGCTGATGGGCGGCTGGCAGCGCGACTCCGGCCTCGCGCCGCGCGCGAAGGCCCCCCGGACGGGGCCGCTCAAGCTGGGCATCGTCTCGGCGCACATCGAGGACCACTCGGTGTGGACCGCGCTGGTGCGCGGCTGGGTGGCGGGGCTCGATCCCGAGCGCTTCGAGCTCTATATCTATCACCTGAACAGCGTGCGCGGCCCCGAGAGCCGCTTCTCCGCCGGCCACGCCACCGAGCTCTACACCGGCAGGCGGCCGTTCGAAGCCTGGGCGCGGCTGATCCACGGCGCCGGGCTCGACGCGCTGATCTACCCCGAGATCGGCATGGACGCGACCACCGCCAAGCTCGCGGCGCTGCGCCTGGCGCCGGCGCAGGCGACGAGCTGGGGCCATCCCGAGACCAGCGGCCTGCCGACCATCGACTACTTCATCTCGGCCGAGGGCCTCGAGCCGCCGGAGGCGCAGGCGAACTACACCGAGAAGCTGGTGCTGCTGCCTCACTTGGGGTGCGCTGTTTCGAGCACTCAGTCTTCCCCTGAACGATTCGAGGGCCTGGACCACGCCGGCCCCCTGTTGGTCTGTCCCGGCACGCCGTTCAAGTACGCACCGCAGTTCGACCACGTGCTGGTCGAGATCGCGAAGCGCGTGCCCGGATGCCGGCTGGTGTTCTTCACCGGCAAGCCGCCGGCGCTGTCGGCGCGGCTGCGCGAGCGGCTGCAGCGCGCCGGGCTGGATTTCGAGCGCAACGCGGTCCTGCTTCCCTGGCAGAGCCCGGAGGCCTTCCGCGGGCTGCTGCGGCGCGCCGACCTGGTCCTCGACACGCTCGGCTTCTCGGGCTTCAACACTGCGTTGCAAGCGGTGGAGAGCGGCATCCCGATCGTGACGTGCGAGGGGCGCTTCATGCGCGGGCGCTTCGCGAGCGGCATCCTCAGGCGCATCGGCCTGCCGGAATTGGTGGTTTCTTCCGAGGAGGCTTACATCGAGCAGGCCGTGGCTCTGGCGGGCGATCCGGAACGGCGCCGGGCGCTGCGTGCACGGATCCAAGCCAATCGCGGCGTGCTGTTCGACGACCCGGCGCCGGTCGCCGCGCTGCAGGACTTCCTGCTTAGTCTTTAGCGAGATCGGGCTCGCCGCAGTGCTTCAGCACTTCGGCGCGCACGCGGTCGCGCAGCCGCAGCGCGGCGTTCCAGTCGTCGCCGTCGGGCGCGATCGGCGCGCCGAAGGTCACCGCGATGGCGCTGCGGCGCGGGTACCAGGTGCCGTCGCGCAGCACCGAGCGCACGCCACGCAGCGCCACCGGCACCGCCGGCAAGCCGGCTTGTGCCGCGACCTGGAAGGCGCCGGTACGAAACGCCATCAGCCCGCTCTGGCGCCGCAGCGTGCCCTCGGGGAAGATCGCCAGCGAGCGCCCGGCTTTGGCCGCGACGACCAGCTCGTCGGCGTGGTCGGCGCTCTTCTGCACGTCGAAGCGCTCGACGAAGATGCAGCCGAAGCCCTTCAGCAGCGTGCGCATCACCAGGCTGCCGAGGAACTCGCGCTTCGCGACGAAGGCGTAGTCGCGCCCGTCGAGCACCGAGATCAGCACCAGCGCGTCGAGGTAGCTGGTGTGGTTCGCCGTCAGCACCACCGGACCGGAGGGGATCTGCTCGAGGCCGCGCGCGATCACCGGGATGCCGGAGAGCCGCAGGAAAAGGCGCATCAGCGGCCGCGCCACGGCCCAGGTCGCCTTTGCATTGCCGATGGCGGCCGCCAGGACGATCGGCCACATCGTGAGCGCGAACATGGCATACGCGCGCGCCGCGAACAGCATCCCCTTCGCCGTGCGCCAGCCGCGGCGCAGCTGCGGCGCGACGCCGGCGAGAGTGAGGCGCACGAACTGCAGCCACACGGCTTGCGGCCGCACCGAGTCGGGGCCGCGTTCGTAGTACTCGCGCGCCGCGACGCGGCGGATCTTGCCGCTGGAAGTTTTCGGCACGGTGGCCGGGGGCGCGAGGACGATGTCGTCGGCCGGCGCCGCGATCAGGCTCAAGGCGAGCTGGTTGATCTTCTTCTTCAGGTCCTCGTGCAGCGTCGCGTCCTTCTCGCGCGTCTCGGCGAGCACCACCACGCGCTCGGTGCCGCTCGCGCGGTCCAGGGCGCCGAACACCGCGACGCAGCCGCGCCGGATGCCGGGCAGGTCGCCGACCGCTTCCTCCAGCTCGTAGGGGCTGATGTTGCGGCCGCCGCGGATGATGATGTCCTTCTCGCGCCCGGTGATGTACACCATGCCGCCGGAGAGGTAGGCGCGATCGCCGGTGTTCACCCAGTCGCCGTCGAACAGCGCCTTGGTGGCCTCCGGGTTGCGGTAGTAGCCCGAGGTCGCCGAAGGGCCGCGGAACTGCAGCAGGCCCTCCTGCCGGTCGGGCAGCTCGAGGCCCGCGCCGTCGACCACGCGCAGGTCGTGGTCCGCGATCACCTGGCCGCAGCCGACGATCTTGAGCGGCGCCGGATCCTGCGGGGCCGCGTCGATCGCCTCCCCGCTGGTCGAGAAGGCCTCGCGGTCGAGCGTGTCCATGCGCCAGGGCTCCCCCGGCGTGGTGAACGCCACGCCCACCGTGCACTCGGCGAGGCCGTAGACCGGCGACATGGAATTCTTGCGGAATCCCCACTTGGAGAACTTTTCCGAAAACGTGGTGATCGTTTCCGGGCTCACCGGCTCGGCGCCGTTGAAGGCGAAGCGCCACGACGAAAGGTCGATGCCTTCCATGTCTTTTTCTTCTGTTCTTCTAATACACAATTCATAAGAAAAATTCGGCCCCCCGGAGATGGTGCCGCGGTGGCGGTGGATCGCGCGCAGCCACGAACTCGGGCGCGACAGGAAGGCGAGCGGCGACATCAGCACCACCGGGAAGCCGAGGAACAGGGTGGCGAAGCAGCCGCCGATCAGGCCCATGTCGTGGTACAGCGGCAGCCAGCTCACGAACACGTCCGACGGGGTCGCGCTCACCGCCTTGCCCATCGCCTGCACGTTGACCAGAAGATTCGTGTGCGTCAGCACCACGCCCTTGGGGTTGCCGGTGCTGCCGGAGGTGTACTGCAGGAAGCCGATGTGGCCGCCGCTGCCGCGCACCGGAGAGAAGCCGGTGTTTTTTTCAGAAGCAAAATCTTCCGGAACCATGACGGCCCTGAGGGTCTCCACCTGCGCGCGCAGCAGGTAGGCGAGCGCCTTCGCCTCGCGGATCGTGATCATGATCGTCGCCCCGGCGCTCTTCAGGATGCCGACGTGGCGCGTCATGTGGTCCTCGATCGTGGTCAGCCGCGCCGGCGGGTAGAGCGGCACCGGCACGCCGCCCGCGAGCAGCGTGCCGTAGAACGAGAACAGGTATTCCTTCGAGGTCGGCAGCATGATCGCCACCATCTGGCCGGGCTGCAGCCCCTCCTCGGCGAGCCTCG
>CAZNVH010000052.1:0-11188 GCA_964576525.1 uncultured Enterobacteriaceae bacterium | reverse complement strand
AACGCCTTGCAGAGTTCCTCGACGAACAGCGGCACACCGTCGGTGCGCGCGACGATCTCGTCGAGCAGCGCTTCGGGTAAGGGGCGGCCGCCGGTGGTTGCCTGCGCAAGACTCTCGATTTCCTCGCGCACGAGGCGCCCGAGCGGCAGGGTAGTGACGCGCGAACTCGGCGCCCAGGCGGGAACGAATTCGGGCCTGAACGTGAATACCGCGAGCACCGGCAGGCTGGCGAGCTGCTCGAGCACGAGCCCGAGCAGCTCGCGCGTGGACGCATCCATCCAGTGCAGGTCCTCCACCACCATCACCAGCGGCAGGCGCTGCGCGTCGGCGGCAAGCCACGACAGAAGCGCCGCCAGGGTCCTTTTCTTGCGCTCGGCCGGAGGAAGCTCCGGCGCGGCGTCGCGGCCGCCCGTGCTCGCGCCGATCAGGGCTGCGAAAAGAGAAACCGTCGCGGGATCATCGAGCCCGTCGGGCCGCAGCAGGCGCTCGAGCTTGCCCAGCCGGTCCGGCGCATGATCGTCTGGAATCGTGAGCAGGCCGCGCTCGATCAGATCGATCATCGGCTGCAGCGCGCTGTTCTGGTGGAAGGGTGAGCAGCGCAGTGCGCGCCATGCGCGGCCGTCGGGGGCCACGCGCTCGCGCAGCTCGGCAAGCAGGCGCGATTTGCCGATCCCGCCCTCGCCGGAAAGAAGCACCGCGTGCCCGTCGCCGGTCTTTGCCTTTGACCAGCGCTCGAGCAGGTGGTTGAGCTCGAGATCGCGGCCGACCAGGGGCGCAGCGCGCCCGCTTTCGGCGGGCGCAACGCGCTCGGCCGCGTCTTCGAGCGCCTCGAACAGTTCGAGCGGCTCGGCCAGGCCCTTCAGCGCGTGCCGCCCGAGCGAGCGAAGCGGGATGGCGGGCCCGACCAGCCGCTGCGTCGCGGCGCTGAGGGCGAGCGTCCCTGGACGCGCCAGGGACTGCACACGCGAAGCGATATTCGGGGTTTCGCCGACGATCGCGCCGCTTTCGCGGGTCTCGCCCGCGCCCATCTCGCCCACGACCACCAGACCGGTGTGCAGACCCACGCGTGCCTGAAGATCAACGCTGTGCTGGGCACGCGTCGTCGACGCGAGCCCGTTCATTCCGGCAAGCAGCGCCTGTCCGGCGTGCACCGCGCGGCGCGCCGCGTCATCGTAGGCGACCGGATAGCCGAAGTACGCGAACACGCCGTCGCCCGCGTACTGCTGGATTTTGCCGCCGAAGCGGGTGATCGCCTCGGCGCACACCCCCTGATAGGCGCGCAGGATGTCGCGCCACTGTTCGGGGTCGAGGCTCCCCGCGAGGCCGGTCGAGCCCACGAGGTCCACGAACATCACCGTAAGCTGCCTGCGCTCGCCTTCTTCGGCCGATCGGGCGGGCGCTGCCTTACCCGAGTTTGCCTCCGGTTCCGGGTCGGCAAAGGGCGCCCCGCACACGCCGCAGAAGCGCGCGCCGGGCAGGCCCGTTGCGCCACACCCGGCGCAGGCCTTTTCGAGCCGCGCGCCGCACGACTCGCAAAAACGAAGCCCGGGCCGCACCGCAGCGGCGCAACCGGGACACTTCATGCGCTTCTCCCCATGCTTGAATCTTAACTGCAACCGCAGTCAGGAGGGGGAGTAGAGATTTCGCCGCGTCATTGCTAGAACCGCGAAAAATCAGGCTTGCGCTTCTCGAAAAACGCGCTCATCGCCTCTTTCGCCTCGCCCGATTGCAGACGCTCGGCGAAGATGCGTCCCTCTTCCTGCATCTGCGAGGCGATCGCGGCGCCGAGCTGGCGCTTCATGAGCTGCTTGGTGAGACGCACCGAGGCGGGCGGCAGCGCCGCGACGGCGATGGCGGCATTGCGCGCGTGCTCGAGCAGTTTGTCCTCGGGCACGATTTCGGTGACGAATCCGGCGGCGAGCGCCTTGTCCGCCGGGAACGGCTGGCCGAGCAGCAGCAGTTCAGCAGCGCGCTGGTAGCCCGCGACCATCGGCAGCAGCAGGCTGGAGGCGGCTTCGGGCACCAGACCCAGCGGCACGAACGGCATCTGGAAGCGCGCCGTGGGCGAGGCGTAGACGAGGTCGCAATGCAGCAGCATGGTGGTGCCGATGCCGACCGCAGGACCGCCGACCGCCGCGACGAGGGGCTTGGTCAACTGGGGCAGGAAGCTGATGAACTTGAACGCCGACGAGGCTCCGCCGCTCGCGGAGCGATCGAGGAAGTCCTTCAGGTCATTGCCCGCGGTGAAGCAATCGCGCGTGCCGTGGATCAGGATCGCGCGCACTGATGCATCGGCCTCGGCCGCGGTGAGCGCCGCCGCCATCGCGTCGTACATCGCGCCGGTCAGGGCGTTTTTCTTGTCGAGGCGCGCGATCTCGATGCTGGCGACGCGCTCGCGGGTCTCGGTCTTGATCATGCCGGCAGCTTGTAGTCTTTGAATTGCTGGCGCAGGGTGAGCTTGGAGAGCTTGCCGGTGGCGGTGTGCGGCAGCTCGGCGACGAACACCACGTCCTCGGGCATCCACCACTTGGCGATCTTGCCTTCGTAGAACTTGAGCAGCTCGGCCTTGCTGACCTCCTGCCCCGCCTTCTTGATCACCACCACGATCGGACGCTCGTCCCACTTCGGATGCGCGATGCCGATCACCGCCGCCTCCTGCACCGCCGGGTGCGCCACGGCGATGTTCTCCAGGTCGATCGAGCTGATCCACTCGCCGCCCGACTTGATGACGTCCTTCGAGCGGTCGGTGATCTGCAGGTAGCCTTCCGCATCGATGGTGGCGACATCGCCGGTCGGGAACCAGCCCTCGCGCAGCGGATCACCGCCCTCGCCCTTCATATAACCCGAGGCGATCCACGGCCCGCGCACCAGCAGGTCGCCGAAGCGCTTGCCGTCCCAGGGCAGTTCCTTGCCGGCCTCGTCCACGATCTTCATCTCGACACCGAAGATGCCTCTGCCCTGCTTGGCCTGGATCGCGTAGCGCGCTTCCTTGCCGAGCGCCGCCTGTTTCGCCTTGAGCGAACCGACGGTGCCGAGCGGACTCATCTCGGTCATGCCCCAGGCGTGGAACACCTGCACGTTGTAGTCGTCCTGGAAGGCGCGGATCATCGCCGGCGGGCAGGCCGAGCCGCCGATCACGGTGCGGTTGAGCGTCGAGAACCTGAGCTTGTTGGCGGTCAGGTGCTGCAGCAGCATCAACCAC
Organism: uncultured Enterobacteriaceae bacterium; assembly: GCA_964576525.1. Classification (GTDB taxonomy): domain Bacteria; phylum Pseudomonadota; class Gammaproteobacteria; order Burkholderiales; family SG8-39; genus SCGC-AG-212-J23. The sequence continues at coordinate 7,986 of CAZNVH010000052.1, read as the reverse complement.
ACGGTGGGCACGCCCGCCGAGAGCGTCACCTTCTCCTGCTCGATCAGGTCGTAGACGCTCTTGCCATCGAGGTGCGGTCCCGGGAACACCATCTTCGCGCCCACCAGGGTGCAGGCATACGGCAGGCTCCAGGCATTGGCGTGGAACATCGGCACCACGGGCAGGATCGAATCGCGCGCCGAGAGGTTCAGCGTGTCGGGCATCGCCGCGGCAAAGGCGTGAATCACCGTCGAGCGGTGGCCGTAGAGCACGCCCTTGGGGTTGCCGGTGGTGCCCGAGGTGTAGCAAAGCGCCGCAGCCGTGCGTTCATCGAATGTCGGCCACTCGAAGCGCTCGTCCTGCTTCGCCATCAGGTCTTCGTAGCATTGCAGGTTCGGGATGGTGGTGGTCGCAGGCATGTGCGCACGGTCGGTCATCAGCACGAAATGCTTCACCGTCTTGAGCAGCGGCGCGAGCTTTTCCACCAGCGGCACGAACGTGAGTTCGAAGAACAACACCGTGTTCTCGGCGTGGTTCGAGATGTAGGTGATCTGCTCGGGAAACAGGCGTGGGTTTAGCGTATTGATGACCGCGCCGATGCCCGAAATCGCGTAGTAGAGCTCGTAGTGCCGGTAGCCGTTCCAGGCCAGCGTGCCGACGCGGTCGGAAATCTTCACGCCGAGGGCCTGCAGGACTTTGGCAAGGCGGCGCGCACGCGCATGCGCCTCGCGGAAGTTGTATCTGTGGATTTCACCTTCCACGGTCTTGGACACGATTTCCGTGTCGCCGTGGTTGCGGTCCGCGTGCTTGATCAGGTCGCTGATCAGGAGCGGCAGGTCCATCATCAGGCCGTTCATTGCTCTCCCCCTCCTGCTATTCAAATCAAGGCATCTGTATCTTGCCGCCACCGCCCCCCGGCCCAATCGGCGGCAGGCCGCCCTGCGGCACGACGATCGACGAAGCTTGCTGGCGGCGCAGTTCCTGCAATTCCCTCACCGTGCGCTCGATCCCGGCCTTGGCCGCGGCGCCGAACAGGCTCGCCGCCTCGCCCAGCGTCTTTGCCTCGAGCACGAAGTTGATCGGCAGCGCGCCCATCTGGCTCATCACCTGGGTCTCGCCGATGTAGAGGATTTCGCGGCCCGCGTCGCGCGCGCCGTCGGCGCCCACCGGCGTCATGCGGCGGATCGTGCCCACGCGCCGGTCGGTGAAGACCTCCTCGAGCCAGAGGTCCTTCGGATTCATGTCCGGCTCAATCATGCGTTCGTCCTGCCTTGTCGCCATGCCGGCCTCAAAACGTGGGTAGGGATGAGAGAATTGTCGCATGGAGCCGCCGATGAAATCGATCCGAATCCTCAGCCTGCTGCTGCTCGCCTGCGCCGCCGCCCCGGCCGCGTTCGGCCAGGCCTTTCCCGCCAAGCCCGTCCGCCTGATCGTGCCTTTTCCGCCCGGCGGCACCGGCGACCTGCTGGGCCGGCTCGCGGCGAAGGAGATGCAGGCCGTCCTCGGCCAACCGGTGGTGGTGGAAAACCGCGCCGGCGCCGGCGGCGCCATCGGCAGCGAAGCGGTCGCGCGCAGCGAGCCCGATGGCACCATGCTGCTGTTATCGAATATCGCCTCGCAGGCCATCGGTCCCGCGGTGAACAGCAAGATTCCCTACGACGCGCTCAAGGACTTCACGCACATCGGCCTGATCGCCGCCGTGCCAAGCGGCATCGTCGTCGCCGCGAACAGTCCCTACACTTCGCTCAATGCGCTGCTGGACAGGGCGCGCACGGCGCCGGGCGCGGTGCGCTTCGGCTCCAACGGCAACGGCACCTCCTCCCACATCAAGCTCGCGATCCTGAACCGCGCCGCCAAAGTGGACATCACCCACGTTCCCTACAAGGGCTCGGCGCCCGCCACCGCGGACGTCATCGGCGGACAGATCGAGGGATTGATCGCGGCGGTGCCCGACGTCGGGCGCAACGAGCGCCTGCGCATGCTCGCCGTCACGACCGAAACCCGCGCCGCGCGCTGGCCCAACGTGCCGACGGTGCGCGAGCTGGGCCTCGCGCCGCTGACCGCGAGCAACTGGTTCGGCATCTCCGGCCCGGCGGGCATCCCCGCGCCGGTCGCCGACCGCCTGAATGCGGCGCTGGTCGCCGCGCTGAACGCGCCGGAAATGGCGGAGCGCCTGCGCGAACTGGGCGCCGAACCGAACCGCATGACCCGCGCCGAGTACACGGCGATGGTCACGGCAGACATCGCACGCTGGGCCGAGGTCGTGCGTGCGGCCGGCATCAAAGCCGATTGAGGAGAAGCGTCATGAGATTTTTAGTTCCAGTTTTACTTTTACTGGCGGCAGGAAGCAGCTTCGCACAGGAGTTTCCCGCCAAGGGCCTGCGCATCGTCGTGCCCTATGCCCCCGGCGGCGGCACCGACACCGTGGCGCGCCTGATCGCCGCGCGGCTCTCGACGGCCTTCAACCAGCCTGTGGTGGTCGAGAACAAGCCCGGCGCCTCGGCGAACATCGGCACCGAGTTCGTGGCGCGCGCGCCCGCCGACGGCTACACGATCCTCGTCACCGCGCCCAACTTCACCACCAGCGAGGCGCTGTTCGACAAGCTGCCGTGGAAGTTCGAGGACTTCGTCCCGGTAATCCACCTCGTGCGCTACGAGCAGGTGCTGGTCGCCTCTACGCAATCGCAGATCGCCAGCATCCAGGCGATGATCGCGCAGGCCAAGGCGAAGCCGGGCAGCCTGACCTACGGCACGCCCGGCACCGCCTCCAACTCGCATCTCGGCATCGAGCTGCTCAAGCAGCGCGCGGGCTTCGGCATGCAGCACGTGCCCTACAAGGGCTCGGGGCCTCTCAAGAACGACCTGCTCGGCGGCCACGTGCCCCTCGGTTGCGACGGCCTCGGCGGCCAGATGGATCTCATCAAGGCGGGCAAGGTGAAGGCGCTCGCGGTGCTCTCGCCCCGGCGCTCCCCGTTCGCGCCCGACATTCCGAGCCTCGGCGAGATGGGGATCAACGACGTGGACGCCACCGGCTGGTACGGCGCGCTGGTACCGGCCGCCACGCCGGGCGTGGCGGTGGCCCGCCTGCACCGGGCGTTCGTAGAGGCGCTGCAGCTGCCGGAGATCAGGGATCGCATCACCGCCATCGGCGTCGAGCCGGTGGGCGGGACGAGCGAGGAATTCCGCGCCTACCTGCTGGGCGAGCGCAAGAAATGGGCGGGCGTGATCCGCACCGCGCAGATCAAGGCCGACTAGGGTCGCGCCCGGAGGCTACTTCAGGTTCTTAAGGTTCATTGCCACGATGCCCAGCTGCGTCACGTAGGACTGGTATTCCGGCTTGTCCTGAATCCATGTGAGGGCGCCGATCACCTTGGCCCCAAGCTGTACCGACTGAACGGTTTCAACCTCGGCAAAGCGCGCGGCAAATTCCGCGTGGCCTGCGGCGAGGGCCGATTCACGCACCTGCACAAGCCTGAGCACCATGGCGTCGTGATCGAGGTTGCCCGGCCACCTCAGCGTCTCGTTTTCGATGTTCTCGCCTGGGTCGTTCAACTTTGCTCCCGCTGTCCTGCCACATACTAGACCGTCCCGCGGAACGGTGCCGGAATGCGACGCTCTTTTGCAGTTGCGATCCAGCCATCAATGGCGGCCAGCATGGTCGGCCCGCCGCAATGCAGCAGCACGAAGGAAAGCGCTTCGGCGACCTGCTCGCGTCTCGCACCGAGCCTGAACGCCCTCACGAGATGAATTCGCATGCCCGCCGCGCGGCGCTGCCCGGCGTGGGCGACCAGCGCGGCGATTTCGGCGACCAGCGGTCGCGTGCGGCCGCGCGCCGCCTCAAACGCCTTCAAGTAGCGCTTCACCAGCCTGGGCTCGTCCACCCATTGGGGGAATGCGTCCTCCGAGAACTCGAGCGCATCAAGCGATTCGCAGGCGGCGGCGAGCGCCAGCGCATCGGCGATGGTGTCCTTGCCCATGCCCGCTTTCACGGCCCGCTTCAGGTGGATCGTTCCCACGCGCGCACGGGTGGCGGCGATGAGCGCGATCCACACGGTTTCCTTCTGCACCGGCGTGAGCGCGCGGCCGCTGAGCGTGAACTGCGTGTAGAACTCGTCATACGCGGCCAGCAATTCCGGCGCGATGCCATGCAGCAGGCGATGGTAGGAAAGCAGGTACCCGCGCTTGCGGCGAACCGCAGCGAGGATGCTCACGGCCGCACCCCGAAGGAACTTCGCCCCGGCGTGCGCAGCGGCGCGGCGAGCTCGGCGAATTCACACAGCAGCCTGCGCGTATCGCGCGGATCGATGATCTCCTCGATGTCGTAGCGCTCGGCGCCGCGCAGGGGCGAGGCGAACTTGCGGATGCGCTGCTCGATCTCAGCGCGCTTCGCCACCGGATCGGCTGCCGCCGCGATCTCCGCCTTGTAGGCGGCTTCCAGCCCCCCGGCGATCGGCAACGAGCCCCATTCCGCCGAGGGCCAGGCCATGCGCATGCCGTAGCGCGAGGAGTTCTGGTGCAGGGCACCGGCGACGCCGAATACCTTGCGCACGATCACCGAGCACCAGGGCACGCTGGATTGCAGGATCGCGGCGGCAGCGCGCATGCCATAGCGGATGGTGCCCTCCTGCTCGGCCTGCGGGCCGATGAGGAAGCCGGGGCAATCGACCAGGTGCACCACGGGCAGATGGAAAGTCTGTGCAAGGTCGACGAAGCGCATCACTTTTTCCGAGGCGCGCGCGGTCCAGGCGCCGCCATAGTGCATCGGGTCGCCCGCCATGATCGCCACCGGCCAGCCCGAGAGGCGCGCGAAGCCCGTGATCACCGGCCGCCCCCAGAGCTTGCCCATTTCGAAGAACGAGCCGCGGTCGGCGACCGCGGCGATGATTTTGCGCATGTTGTAGACCTTGCGCGGATCGCGCGGCACCGCCTCGATCAACCAGGGATCGGCACGCCTTGGGTCGTCCTTGTTTTCTTTCCTTTCTGAAAGTTCATGAACGGAGTTGGGCAGGTAGGAGAGGAATTTCCGCGCCCGCTCGAAAGCGTCGTCCTCGCTTGCCGCCTCGTCGTCCACCGCGCCGTTGCGCGTGTGGATGTGGCTGCCGCCCAGCTCGTTTTTCTCGAATTTGCCGTGGGTCCATTCCACCACCGGCGGGCCGGCGACGAACATCTGGGACGTATCCTTGACCATCACCGAGTAGTGGCTCGCCACCACGCGCGCCGCGCCCAGGCCCGCCACCGAGCCCAGTGCCAGCGACACCACGGGAATCTCGGAGAGATTGTCGGTCCACCAGTCCCAAAGGAAGGCCTTCGGCATCGGCGAATGGCCCTGGATTTCCAGGTTCTTCACCGAACCGCCGCCCCCGGTGCCGTCCACCAGGCGCACCAGCGGCAGCCGCAGGTCGCAGGCCATGCGCTCGACCGCCAGCAGCTTGTTTTTAATGCCGCCGTCGTTGGCGCCGCCGCGCACCGTGAAGTCGTCGCCGGTGACTGCGACGGGCCGCCCGCCGATGCGCCCGCGGCCGAAAATCAGGTTGGCGGGCGTGAATTCTGCCAGTTCGCCATCGCGCAGTCCTCCTACATGGTACTGCGCGACGCCAGCGAGGCCGCCGATCTCGTGAAACGAGCCCGCATCGAGCAGCCGCTCGACGCGCTCGCGCACCGTGAGCTTGCCGCCGTCATGCTGTCGCTTGACCTTGTCCGGTCCGCCCATGCGCTTGGCGAGTTCCTCGCGGCGGCGCAGTTCCCCGACTTCCTTCTCCCAGCTCATCGGGGACAGAGTTTAAGCGCGATAATGCCGGGCCGCGCAAATTTGCGGATCGTCGGAGCATTTAACAGGCCTCATTCGGCCAGGGAGAGAAGCCGTGGAAAATTCGGTACTCAGGCCGCTTGGCCTTGCACTTCTGGTTTTCGGCGCCATGTTCGCGAGTTCCGCCAGCCTGGCGCAGCCGAAGGTCGTCGTTTATTCCTCCAACGATGACACATTGCACAAACTGCTGTTTGCGGCTTTTACGAAGGAGACCGGCATCGCCGTGGAACCCGTCACCGCGGGTTCGGGCGTGATCGTCAAGCGCGTGCAGACCGAGAAGGACCGGCCCGGCGGCGACATCATCTGGGGCGTGAGCCGTTCGCTGCTGGAAACCAACAAGCAGTTCTTCCTGCCGTATCAATCGAAGAATCACGCGGCCATCCCGGCCGAGTTCCGCGACCCGGCGAACCTGTGGACCGGCACCAACCTGCATCTGATGGTGATCCTGCAGAATACCAAGCTGGTGCCCGAGGACCAGGGTCCGAAGACCTGGTCCGATCTGCTCGACCCGAAGTGGAAGGGCAAGATCGCGTACACCGATCCGGCCAACTCCGGCTCGGCCTATACCACCATCACCATGCTGGTGGACCTGTTCGGCGGCGGCGACGCGGGCTGGGCCAAGGCGACGCAGCTGCTCGCCAACACCCGCGTTCTGAACCGCGCCTCGCTGGTGTTCCAGGGCGTCGGCAAGGGCGAGTACGCGCTCGGCATTTCGCTCGAGTACGCGGGCTATGTGTGGGCCGCCGGCGGCGCACCGGTGAAGACGATTTATCCTGCCGACGGCACGCTGGCGCAAATGGAAGGCGTCGCCATCATCAAGGGCGGGCCGAACGCCGAATCGGCCAGGGCCTTCGTCGACTACGTCAATCGCAAAGAGGTGCGCGAAATGATCCTCATGGGCACGTTCCGCCGCCCGGCGCGCCAGGACCTGGATCTGGCAAAGCTGCCCGGCAGCATGCCGCAGCTATCGGCACTAAAGCTGTTGCCCTACCGGGAGGCGGCGTGGACGGACGCTCGCACCGCCACGCTCGACAAGATCAAGGACCTTGTCCAGCAAACCCGCTGATCCCCCGGACGCCGGTTGGGCACGATCGCGATCGAGGGCGTGCGCCGGTCCTTCGGATCGGTAGAGGCGGTTCGCGACCTTTCGCTGAATATTGGCGAGGGCGAGTTCTTCACACTGCTCGGACCGTCGGGTTGCGGCAAGACCACCCTGCTGCGCATGATCGCGGGCTTTACCGAGCCCGAGGCCGGCCAGATCCGCATCGGCGCCCGGCGCATCGACACCCTGCCGCCGCACCGGCGCAACATCGGCATGGTGTTTCAGAACTACGCGATCTTCCCCAACCTCACGGTGGCCGGTAACGTCGCCTACGGCCTGAAGGCGCGCAAGATCGCCGGCGACGAGATCGCCAGGCGCGTCGCCGAGGCGCTGGCGCTGGTGCGCCTGCCGGGCTACGGCGAGCGCTGGCCACATCAGCTCTCCGGCGGTCAGCTGCAAAGGGTGGCGATCGCGCGCGCCCTGGTGATTCGACCGGAAGTCCTGTTGCTCGATGAGCCGCTCTCCAACCTCGATGCCAGGCTGCGGGTCGACATGCGCGGCGAGATTCGCGAGCTGCAGCAACGGCTGGGGATCACCACCGTCTACGTCACCCACGACCAGGAAGAAGCGCTCGCCGTGTCGCAGCGCATCGCGGTGATGCAGGCCGGAAGCATCGAACAGCTCGGCGTGCCGGGAGAGATCTACCGCAAACCGGCGAGCCTGTTCGTCGCCCAGTTCATGGGCACGACCAACGTGCTGCAGGGCATCGCCGGGGCGCGCGAGGGCGGCAGCACGCGGGTGCGCGTCGGCCCCTCCGAGTTGCTGGTGACCGGGCTCGACGCACGCGAGGGCGAAGCCATCAGCGTGTGCATCAGGCCCGAAGCTTTGCGCGTCGTTGCCGCGGGCGAAGCGCTTGCCCCGGGTTGGGCCCGGCTCGAGGCGACCGTTCGCGGGACCGAATTTGTCGGCGCTTTGCTGCGGCTCGACGCCGAGCTGGCGGACGGCACGCCTCTCAAAGTCGCCGTGCTCGACGACCCCGCTACCGGCGCCGCGCCGGGGAGCCGCATCGTGCTCGCCTGCGATCCTGCGCGGATCACCGTCTTTCGCAACGCCGCGCCATGAGCAGCCTGCGCATCGCACCGCTGGCGCGCCTGCCGCT
>CAZNVH010000051.1:0-54528 GCA_964576525.1 uncultured Enterobacteriaceae bacterium | reverse complement strand
GTCTCCTCCTGGATGCCGCGGATCACCACGCCGCCCTTGCCGATGACGTCGCGGATCTTGTCCGGGTTGATCTTGATCTTGAGGATGCGCGGCGCGAAGCTGGAGAGTTCGGAACGCGAGCCGCCCATCGCCTGCTTCATCTGCTCGAGGATATGCAGGCGGGCTTCGCGCGCCTGATCGAGCGCCACCTTCATGATGCCCTTGTTGATCGACTCGATCTTCAGGTCCATCTGCAGCGCGGTGACGCCCTTTTCGGTGCCCGCCACCTTGAAATCCATGTCGCCGAGATGATCTTCGTCGCCGAGGATGTCGGACAGGACCGCGAAACGATTGCCTTCCTTGATCAGTCCCATGGCGATGCCGGCGACGTGCGCCTTCACCGGCACGCCGGCGTCCATCAGCGCCATGCTGCCGCCGCACACCGAGGCCATCGACGACGAGCCGTTCGATTCGGTGATCTCGGACACCACCCGGATCGAGTAGCCGAATTCCTCCGGCGTCGGCAGCAGGCCGATGAGCGCGCGCTTGGCGAGGCGGCCGTGGCCGATCTCGCGGCGCTTCGACGGGCCCATGCGGCCGGTCTCGCCGGTGGCATACGGCGGCATGTTGTAGTGGAGCATGAAGCGCTCGCGATACTCGCCCGCGAGCGCGTCGATGATCTGCTCATCGCGCCCGGTGCCGAGCGTGACGGTCACCAGCGCCTGCGTCTCGCCGCGCGTAAACAGCGCCGAGCCGTGAGTGCGCGGCAGCACGCCGACCCGCACCGTGATCGGCCGCACCGTCCGGGTATCCCGGCCGTCGATGCGCGGCTCGCCGTCGAGGATCTGGCTGCGCACGATCTTCGACTCGAGGTTGAAGAACATCTCCTTCACCGCGTTGATGTCGAGCGGCGAGCCGGCAGCTGCTGCCTCGGCACCCAGCTTCTCGAACACGCCCTTGCGGATCTCCGACAGGCGGCTGTTGCGCGCCTGCTTCTGCTTGATGGCAAAGGCGGAGCGCAGGTCCTGCTCCACCAGGTCGGTGACGCGGGCGATCAGCGCCTCGTTCTTGACCGGCGCCTGCCATTCCCAGCCCGGCTTGCCCGCCTGCTCGGCGAGCTCGTGGATCGCCTGGATCGCCGTCTGCATCTGCTCGTGGCCGAACACCACCCCGCCGAGCATCACGTCCTCCGTCAGCTCGAGCGCCTCGGACTCCACCATCATGACGCCCTGCTCCGTGCCGGCGACCACCAGGTTGAGCTTGGACTCCTTCAGCTCGGTCATGGTCGGGTTGATGACGTATTCGCCGCCGACGTAGCCGACGCGGCAGGCGCCGATCGGCCCGTTGAACGGAATGCCGGAAAGGGTGAGCGCCGCGGAAACCGCCAGCATCGCCGGCATGTCGGAATCGACCTCGGGATTGAGCGACAGCACGGTGGCGACGACCTGCACCTCGTTGAAGAAGCCGTCCGGGAACAGCGGCCGGATCGGGCGGTCGATGAGGCGCGAGGTCAGGGTTTCCTTCTCCGTCGGGCGGCCTTCGCGCTTGAAGAAGCCGCCGGGAATCTTGCCGGCGGCGTAGGTCTTCTCGACGTAGTCGACGGTGAGCGGGAACCAGTCCTGGCCGACCTTGGGGGTCTTGGCCGCGACGACGGTCGCCAGCACCACGGTGTCGTCCATGGTGCAGATCACGGCGCCGTGCGCCTGGCGGGCGATTTCGCCGGTCTCGAAACTGACCTGGTGTTTGCCTAGGGTGAAGGTCTTCTTGATGGGGTTCACTGGAATCCTCGGAAACGACGAGCGCTCATCTGGAGCGACGAGCGCCGAATGTCACGGAAAAGGGGGCTACTTGCGCAGGCCAAGCCGCTCGATCACGTCGCGGTACTTGTCCGCGTCCTTGCGCTTCAGGTAATCGAGCAGCTTGCGCCGCTGGCTCACCATCTTGAGCAGCCCGCGGCGCGAATGGAAGTCCTTGACGTGCGTCTTGAAGTGCGCGGTGAGGCTGTTGATGCGCTCGGTCAGGAGCGCGATCTGCACTTCGGTCGACCCGGTGTCCTTGCCTGAGCGCTGGTACTGCTTGACCACCTGCTCCTTCTGTACCACTTGCAATGCCATCTCTCTACTCTCTCTTTACGTGAGCCGCGGATTCTAAATGTTTTTCAGTCGTTTGGGTGAGCCTGAGGGGCTTCAGTGCCCCCGCGCCGTCGGTCATGCCGAGCCCTATGACCGCGCCGTTCGGGCGGACGACCGCGCACAGGCCCGCCTGCAGGCCGCTGATTTGCAAAGTCTGCCCCTGGCGCAGGCGCAGCTCCTCGGTTGCGCCAAGCTCGGCCCGGGGCAGACCTTCGAGCAGCGCCGGCAAGGCGAGCAGACCGCGCTCGCGCTGCGTCGCGCTCATCTCCTCGAGCGCGTCCAGGCGCAACGCCTGCTCGATGCGGAAGCGCCCCGAGGCTGTGCGGCGTAGCGCGCTCAGGTGCGCCCCGGTCCCCAGCGCGGCGCCGATGTCCTCGGCGAGCACGCGGATGTAGGTTCCCTTGCTGCAGCGGACGCGCAGGTCGACTTGCGGCGAGGCGAAGCGCAGCCGCTCCAGGGCCAGGATGCGCACCCGGCGGGGCTTGCGCTCGACCTCCTCCCCGCGCCGCGCCAGCTTGTAGAGCGGTACGCCGGCGCGCTTGAGCGCGGAGTACATCGGCGGAACCTGCTCGATCTCGCCAAGGAACCGGCGCAGGACCGCGTCGACGCCTTCCTCGGAGACCTGAACCGTTTTTTTCTCGAGCACCTCGCCCTCCGCGTCGCCCGTAGAGGTGCGCTCGCCAAGCCGCAGGGTGGCCAGGTATTCCTTGTCGGCGTCGAGCAGCGGCCCGGCGAACTTGGTCGCCTCGCCGAACAGCGCCAGCAGCAGCCCGGAAGCCAGCGGGTCCAGCGTGCCGGCGTGACCCGCCTTGGACGCGCCGAAGATCCGCTTCGCCCTCTGCAGCGCGGCGTTGGAGCTCAGCCCGACCGGCTTGTCGAGCAGCAGAGCGCCGTCGATCATCGCTTGCGCGTCACGCTGTCGATCAGGCGGGACAGCCGGTCGCCGCGTTCCACCGATTCGTCGTACTCGAAGCGCAGCTCGGGCGTGGTGTAGAGCTTGATGCGCTTGGCGAGCTGGGAGCGCAGGAAACCCGCCGCGCGCCGCAAGCCCTGTGCAGCATCCTTCACGTGGGCCGGGTCGAGGGTGGTATAGAAAACCTTGGCGTGCGAAATGTCGGGCGACACGTCGACGCTGGTGATCGTGATCATGCCGACGCGCGGATCGCGCAGCTCGCGCTGCACCAGCTCCGACAGCTCCCGCTGGATCAGGTCGCCGAGCTTCTGCGGGCGGCCCGAAGTCTTCCCAGCGGCGCGCTTCACAGCGTTCTGGCGACCTCCAGCACTTCGAACACCTCGAACTGGTCTTTCTCCTTGATGTCCGAGAAGTTCTTGAGCGACATGCCGCACTCGAAGCCGGACTTGACCTCGCGCACGTCGTCCTTGAAGCGCTTCAGCGAATCGATCTCGCCGGTGTGCACCACCACGTTGTCGCGCAGCACGCGGACCTGTGCGCTGCGCTTGACCAGGCCCTCCAGCACGTAGCAGCCCGCCACCGTGCCGACCTTCGAAATGCGGAACACCTGGCGCACCTCGACCATGCCGAGCACCGATTCCTTGCGCTCCGGCGCCAGCATGCCCGACAGGGCCGCCTTGATCTCCTCGACCGCGTCGTAAATGATGTTGTAGTAGCGCACCTGGATGCCGGCCGATTCGATCAGCTTGCGCGCGGTGGCGTCGGCGCGCGCGTTGAAGCCGATGATCAGCGCCCGCGAAGCCATCGCCAGGTTCACGTCCGACTCGGTGATGCCGCCGACGCCGGCGTGCACCACGCTCACCTTGACCTCTTCGGTCGCCAGCCGCGTCAGCGCGTGCACCAGCGCTTCCTGCGAGCCCTGTACGTCCGACTTGATCACCAGCGTCAGGACCTTCTTTTCCCCCTCGCCGATCTGCTCGAACATGTTCTCGAGCTTGGTCGTGTGCAGCCTGGCCAGCTTGACGTCGCGGAACTTGCCCTGGCGGAACAGCGCGATCTCGCGCGCCTTGCGCTCGTCGGCGATCACCGTCACCTCCTCGCCCGCGTTCGGCACCTCGGACAGGCCCTGGATCTCGACCGGGATCGACGGGCCGGCAGCAGCCACCGGCTTGCCGTTCTCGTCGAGCATCGCGCGCACCCGGCCGTGGACCGCGCCGGCGAGCACGATATCGCCGCGCTTCAGCGTCCCCGACTGCACCAGCAGCGTCGCCACCGGGCCGCGTCCCTTGTCGAGGCGCGCCTCGATCACCACGCCCCTGGCCGGGGCCTCGGTCGCCGCCTTGAGCTCGAGCACTTCCGCCTGCAGCAGCACCTGCTCGAGCAGCGCGTCGACGCCCTGCCCGGTCTTCGCCGACACCGGCACCACCGGGGACTCGCCGCCGTATTCCTCCGGCACGACGCCGTGGGCCAGCAGCTCCTGCTTCACTTTTTCGGGATTGGCTTCGTGCTTGTCGATCTTGTTCAGCGCCACGACCAGCGGCACCCCGGCCGCCTTGGCGTGGTTGATCGCCTCGATCGTCTGGGGCATGACGCCGTCGTCCGCCGCCACCACCAGGACCACGATGTCGGTCGCCTTGGCTCCGCGCGCGCGCATCGCGGTGAACGCTTCGTGGCCCGGCGTATCGAGGAAGGTGATCACGCCGCGCGGCGTCACGACGTGATAAGCGCCGATATGCTGCGTGATGCCGCCCGCCTCGCCCGCCGCCACCTTGGTGGTGCGGATGTAGTCGAGCAGCGAGGTCTTGCCATGGTCGACGTGGCCCATCACGGTCACGACCGGCGGCCGGGGCTTGAGATCGGCCGCCGGCTGCTCCTCACCCGGGACCAGATAGGACTCGGGATCGTCGAGCTTGGCCGCCTTGGCCTTGTGGCCCATCTCCACGACTACGATGATCGCGGTCTCCTGGTCCAGCACCTGGTTGATGGTCGCCATGGTGCCGAGCTTCATCAACGCCTTGATCACCTCGGCAGCCTTGACCGACATGCGGTGGGCGAGCTCACCCACCGTGATGGTCTCCGGCACCGCCACCTCGCGCACCAGCGGCTCGGTGGGCTGCGCGAAGGTCGTCTCGCCGGCGGCCGCGGCCGCTGGCCGGTGCCGGCCGCCGCCGCGTGCGTGCCAGCCGGCGACGCCGCCTCCGGCGTCGCCGCGGGTCTTCATCTGGCGCCGGCGCATCGAATCGTCGCGCAGCACCGTGGTCGGCTTGGCCTTTTTCGGCCTCCGGTCGGTCTTCGCGTCGCCGACCGGCTTCGGCGCGTGCAGCGTGGTCGGGGCTGCCGCGGGCGCCGCGGCCGCCTTCTGCTCCGCCTCCTTGCGCTCGCGCTCCTGCTTCTCGCGCAGCTCCGCGGCCTGGATCTCGGCGAGCTGCTGCTGGCGGCGCGCCTCTGCCTCCCGCGCTTCGATCTCTTTTTCGTTGACTGCCGGAGGCGGCGCTGGCGGCGCCGGCGGCGCCTCGGCCGCAACCGCGGCGGCTGCGACTTCGGCCGGGTCGCGCTTGATGAAGACGCGCTTCTTCCGCACCTCGACCTGCACCGTGCGGTACTTGCCGGTGGCGTCGGCCTTCTTGATCTCGCTGGTGTGCTTGCGCGTGAGCGTGATCTTGTTCTTCTGCTCGGCCGAGCCGTGCATCTTGCGCAGGTACTCGAGCAGGCGCGACTTGTCCTGCTCGGAGAGCGAGTCGTCGGGCTGTTTTTTCTCCACCCCGGCCGCGCGCAGCTGCTCGAGCAGCACCGAAGGCGGAACCTTCAGCTCGCTGGCGAACTGGGCGACGCTGGTCTGAGCCATCTCTAGGCGGCCTCTTCCTTTTTCTCGAACCAGTGCGCCCGGGCGGCCATGATCAGCTTCTTGGCGCGCTCCTCGTCCAGCTGGGTCAGCTCGGCGAGCTCGTCCACGGCGAGATCGGCGAGATCGTCGCGCGTCTTGATACCGCCCTCGGCCAGCTTCGCCGCGAGTTGCGTGTCCATGCCTTCGAGCTTGAGCAGCTCCGGGTCCACGCCCTCGACCTTTTCCTCGTTGGCAATCGCCGCCACCAGCAGCGCGTTACGCGCGCGGTTGCGCAGCTCGTTCACCGTGCCCTCGTCGAAGGCCTCGATCTCGTTCAGCTCGTTGATCGGCACGTAGGCGATCTCTTCCATCGTCGAGAAGCCTTCCTCGATCAGGATGTTCGCCACCTCCTCGTCGACGTCGAGCTTCTCCATGAAATGCTGCTTGATGCGCCCGCTCTCCTCCTGCTGCTTCTTGGTCGACTCTTCCTCGGTCATCAGGTTGATCTGCCAGCCGGTGAGCTCGGAGGCGAGGCGCACGTTCTGGCCGCTGCGCCCGATGGCGACCGCCAGGTTCTCCTCGTCGACCACCACGTCCATGGCGTGCTTCTCCTCGTCGACCACGATCGAGGACACCTCGGCCGGCGCCAGCGCGCCGATGACGAACTGCGCCGGGTCTGCCGCCCACAGCACGATGTCGACGCGCTCGCCGGCGAGCTCCTGGGTGACCGCCTGCACGCGCGAGCCGCGCATGCCGACGCAGGTGCCGATCGGGTCGATGCGCTTGTCGTTGGTGTGCACCGCGATCTTCGCGCGGATCCCCGGATCGCGCGCCGCCGACTTGATCTCGAGCAGCTTTTCCTCGATCTCCGGCACCTCGAGCTCGAACAGCTTCATGATGAACTGCGGCGCGGTGCGCGACAGGATCAGCTGCGGCCCGCGCGCCTGCCGGTCGATCTTCATCACCCAGGCGCGCACCCGGTCGCTGACCCGCAGGTTCTCCTTCGGGATCATCTGCTCGCGCGGCAGCAGGGCCTCGAGCCGGCCCGACTCGATGATCGCGTTGCCGCGTTCCATGCGCTTGACCGTGCCGGTGACCAGCTCGTCGCCGCGCGACAGGAAGTCGGTCAGGATCTGCTCGCGTTCGGCGTCGCGGATGCGCTGCAGGATCACCTGCTTGGCGGTCTGCGCGCCGATGCGCCCGAACTCGACGTTGCTGATCGGCTCCTCGATGACGTCGCCCATCTGCGCATCGGGCTTGCGGTCCTGCGCTTCCTCCAGCGACAGCAACTGCGCGGTGTTCCAGTCCGGCGTGTCGTCGGGCACGACCTTCCAGCGGCGGAACGACTCGTAGGCGCCGGTGGTCTTGTCGACCGCCACGCGCACGTCGATGTCCTCGGTGTACTTCTTCTTGGTCGCCGAGGCGAGCGCCAGCTCCAGGGCGGCGAAGACGATGTCGCGCGGCACGTTCTTCTCCCGCGCCAGCACGTCCGCCAGCATCACCAGTTCGCGATTTCCCGCCGCAATGTTGCTCGCCACTCGATCCCTCACAATTCCGGTACCAGCCTCGCCCGCTCGACGTCGTCGAGCGCCAGCGCGACCTGCTCTTTCTGCCCGCCTGCGCCGTCCACCTCAATCATCACCTGCCCTGCCTCGGCGCCGCGCAGCACGCCGATGAACCTGCGGCGGCCGCCGGCCCCCGGCGTGCGCATCCTCAGCTCGGCCTTCTGGCCGGCGAAGCGGGCGAAATCGCCCGCCTTGCGCAGCGGCCGGTCCAGCCCCGGCGAAGACACCTCCAGGCGGTCGTAGTCGATCCCTTCGACCTCGAATACGCGCGCCAACTGCCGGCTTACCGCGGCGCAGTCGTTGGCCGTGATGCCCTGAGGCTTGTCGATGAACAGACGCAAGAACCGCCCGCCGTTCGACGCCTGGACGTCGACCAGCTCGTACCCCATGCCGGCTACCACCGGCTCGACCACGTTTTCGAGGCTCAAACAAAAAATGGGCCGAAGCCCATCTCGATCAACTTACTGCCGCGCAGCACCAAAGCTTTTGAAGTTTAACAGCTTTCTACTTGCCGAACAACCCTTTCAGGGCGTTTTGCGGCAGCTCGCGCCACTTCCCGGCGGCGAGATCCGCCGGCAGCGCGACCGGCCCGTAACGGACGCGCACGAGCCGGCTCACCCGCGCGCCGACCGCCTCGAACAATCTCCGTACCTCGCGATTACGGCCCTCGCGCAAGACCACGCGGTACCAGCGGTTGGTGCCCTCGGCCCGGCGTCCCGCTTCCGCTTCGACGCGCTGGAAAGCCGCCGGCCCGTCCTCCAGCTCGACGCCGCGGCGCAGCTTCTCCAGATCGGGAACGCCCTGGACACGCACCGAGTATTCCCGCTCAAGCTCGTAGCGCGGGTGCATGAGGCGGTTCGCGAGCTCCCCCGAGTCGGTCAGCAGGAGCAGTCCCGAGCTGTTGAAGTCCAGCCGTCCGACCGCCACCCAGCGGCCCGGCGGCAAACGCGCGAATACCGTGGGTCTGCCTTCCGGGTCGCTGCGGGTGACCAGCTCGCCGACCGGCTTGTGATAGACGAGGACTCTGGGTTCTGAGGCTGCTGCAAGCCTTAGGGGCTTTCCATCCAGGGTGATCGCGTCGGAAACCCGCGCACGGTCCCCCAGCTTGGCGGTCCTGCCGGCGATCGCGACGCGTCCCGCTTCGATCCAGCGCTCGATCTCGCGCCGCGAGCCGAACCCGGCCGCGGCCAGCAACTTCTGCAACCGCTCAGCCGTCGGTTCCGGTGGCGGGGGCAGCTGGGGCGGTTTCGGACTCGGAATCGGGGGGGTTGAGGGCTGCCGGCGCACCGGGAAGGGTGTCGAGTTGCAGGGTCTGCGCAATCTCCTCGAGCGGCGGCAGTTCCTCCAGCGAGCGCAGCCCGAGGTCGTCGAGGAATTTGGCGGTGGTCGCGTAAAGGGCCGGCTGGCCCGGGGTCTCGCGGTGCCCGACGACGTCGATCCAGCCGCGGGCCTCGAGCGCCTGGACGATCTGGGTCGACACGCCGACGCCGCGGACGTCCTCGATGTCGCCGCGCGTCACCGGCTGACGGTAGGCGATGATTGCCAGGGTCTCCATCACCGCGCGCGAATAGCGCGGCGGCTTTTCCGGGAACAGGCGGTCGAGGTAGGGCTGGAACTCGGCGCGCGTCTGGAAGCGCCAGCCGCTCGACAGGCTGACCAGCTCCACGGCGCGCCCCTGCCAGTCCTCGGCGAGCTCGGCAAGCAGCCGCCGCAGGGCGTCGGCGCCGAGCTCGCCGTCGAACAGGCGCTTCAGCTCGGTCAGGCCGAGCGGCTCCTGCGCGGCGAGCAGCGCCGCCTCGAGGATGCGCTTCGCCTCAGGCGGTTTGAGCATGCGCCAATTTTACGTAAATCGGCCCGAATCCCGCAGATTGCGTGATCTCGACCAGCAGCTCGCGCGCCAGCTCGAGCAGCGCGAGGAAGGTCACCACCAGCACGGCGATCCCGCGCCCCGGATTGAACAGCTCGCCGAACTCGGCCACGCGGCGCTCGCGCAGCGTCCGCAGGATCGAGCTCATGTGGGCGCGCACCGAAAGCTCCTCGCGGCTGACGCGGTGGTGGGCCGACAGGCGCGCGCGATGCAGCAGGCCGCGCCAGGCCTCGGCCAGGTCGCGCGAGCTGACCTCGGGCAGGGTCTGCGCCACGGTCTTCTCGATCCACACCGAGATCGCGATCACGTCGCGCCCCGCCTGCGGCAACTCGTCCAGGGCCTGCGCCGCCTTCTTCATCCTCTCGTATTCCAGCAGGCGGCGTACCAGCTCGGCGCGCGGATCGTCCTCCAGCGGCTCGGCCGCCGGCGGCCTGGGCAGCAACAGCCGCGACTTGATCTCCATCAGGATCGCCGCCATCACCAGGTATTCCGCGGCCAGCTCCAGGTTCTTGGTGCGCATGATCTCGACGTACTCGAGGTACTGCCGCGTGAGCGGCGCCATCGGGATGTCGAGAACGTCGAGGTTCTCCTTGCGGATCAGGTACAGCAGCAGGTCGAGCGGGCCCTCGAAGGCCTCGAGCACGATCTCGAGGGCGTCCGGCGGGATATAGAGGTCCTGCGGCAGCTCGAACACCGGCTCGCCGTACAGCCGGGCCATCGCCATCAGGAATACGTGAGGCTCATCGCCTCGCGCACCTCGCGCATGGTCTCGGCCGCCAGGCGTCGTGCCTTCTCGCAGCCGTCGGCGACGATGTTCTTCGCCAGCGCCGGGTCGTCGACATAGGTCTGTGCGCGCTCGCGGATCGGCGCCAGCTCACGATTGATCGCCTCGATCACCGGTTGCTTGCATTCCAGGCAACCGATCGCCGCCGTGGTGCAGCCCTTCTGCACCCACTTCCTGCGCTCGTCGTCCGAGTACACCAGGTGCAGCGACCACACCGGGCATTTCTCCGGGGTGCCCGGGTCGCTGCGCTTCACCCGCGCCGGGTCGGTCGGCATGGTCTTGACCTTCTTCGCCACCGCTTCGGGCTCATCGCGCAGCGCGATCGTGTTGCCATAGGACTTGGACATCTTCTGCCCGTCGAGCCCCGGCATGCGCGGGGCCTCGGTCAGCAGCGCCTCGGGCTCGACCAGGATCTTCTTGCCGCCGCCCTCCAGCCAGCCGTACAGGCGCTCGCGGTCGCCACGCGACAGGTTTTGCTGCCCGTCGAGCAGCGCCTGGCCGCGCGACAGCGCGGCGGCGTCGCCCTGCTCGAGGAACTTGGTACGCAGCTCGTTCAGCAGGCGCGCCTTCTTCGTGCCCATCTTCTTCACCGCGCCCTTGGCCTTGTCCTCGAAGCCCGGCTCGCGCCCGTCCAGGTGGTTGAAGCGCCGCGCCACCTCGCGCGTGAACTCGACGTGCGGCACCTGGTCCTCGCCCACCGGCACATAGCGCGCGCGGTAGATCAGGATGTCGGCCGACTGCAGCAGCGGGTAGCCGAGGAAGCCGTAGGTCGTCAGGTCCTTGTCGGCGAGCTTCTGCTGCTGGTCGCGGTAGGTCGGCACGCGCTCCAGCCAGCCGAGCGGCGCCATCATCGACAGCAGCAGGTGCAGCTCGGCGTGCTCGGGCACCTGCGACTGGACAAACAGCATCGCCTGGTTCGGATCGACGCCGGCGGCGAGCCAGTCGATGACCATGTCGAGGCCCTTCTGCTGCAGGTCGCCGGGCGCTTCGTAGTCGGTGGTCAGCGCGTGCCAGTCGGCGACGAAGAACAGGCAGGGGTATTCCGCCTGCAGGCGAATCCAGTTCTTCAGCACGCCGTGGTAGTGGCCCAGGTGCAGGCTGCCGGTCGGGCGCATGCCGGAGAGAACGCGCGTTTCGTACATCATTCTTCTTAGCGGCCCACTACCGTGCGGATCACGTTCTCGATGAGAGTCCCTAGGGGCGCGAAAACCCCACCCACGTACCTCCCATCATAGAGCCACGCGTCGATCAGGCTCGCCGCGATGAACACCAGCAGCACGTAAGCGCCCCAGGGCTCGGTCCGCGCGTATTGCCAGGCGATACCCCTCGGCAGGAGCCCGACCAGTATTCTCCCACCGTCGAGCGGCAGGATCGGCAGCAGGTTGATCGCCACGATCACTACATTGACCACGATGCCGGCGATCGCCATCTGGGCGAGAAACTCGGTGGCGCCGCCGCGTGGCAGTTCGACAGCGAATTTGAGCAGCAGCGCCCAAGCAATCACCATCAGCAGATTCGCCGCCGGCCCGGCCGCCGCCACCCAGGCCATCTGCCCCTTGGGTTTGCGCAGCGCCGAGTAGTTCACCGGTACCGGCTTCGCCCAGCCGAACGCGAACTTGCCTCCCGACAGCGCGATCAAGACGAGCGGCACGATGATGGTGCCGTTGACATCGACATGCCGCAGCGGATTGAGGCTGATGCGCCCCTGCGCATGCGCCGTCATGTCGCCGAAATGCCGCGCCACGTAGCCGTGCGCCGCTTCGTGCAGCGTGATCGCGAACAGCACCGGGAGCGCATAGATGGCGACCGTCTGTACGAACTGGTTGACGTTGACGTCCATCTTGCAGCGGCAATTTTATCAGACGCGCTTCGCTCACCCGCCGGCGAAAAATTCCTCGATCAGCCGCGCGACCGCTTCCGGTTGGTCGTGGTGCAGCATGTGGCCCGCGTCCGGCACCGTCGCCTGGCGCAGGTCGCGGAAGGCGGCGCGCCGCTCGGCGAGCTGGCTCGCGTCCAGCTGCATTCGCCGCAGCGCCTCGGATTCGGCCGCTTCCACCCAGAGCACCGGCGCGGCGACCGCGCTCCAGCAGGCGCGCGCCTCGTCGTAGCGGTAGAGCACCGGGTTGACGATCTTGTGCGCCGGGTCGCCGCACAGGACCACGCGCCCCGCCGCCTCGCGGCCCCAGTGATGCGCCAGGAATTCCGCCCGTTCGCGGCTCAGCCGGCGGTTGTCCCGCTGCAGCCGGTCGGCGAGCGCCGCGAAGCTCTCGTACGGGCGCAGGCGCGGTCGCGCGCGCAGCTCTTCGAGCCAGCGTGCGTAGCGCGCCGGCGCCTGCTCCGGGCGCATCGCCTGCATGCCGAAGCCTTCGAGGTTCACCAGGCGCCGCACGCGCTGCGGTTGCACGCCGGCGTAAAGCGCCGCGACGTTGCCACCGAGACTGTGGCCGACGAGGTTGACCGGATTCCCCGGCTCGATGTTCTCGAGCAGGAAGTCGAGATCGGCGAGGTAGTCCGGGAACCAGTAGGAATCCGCCCTGCCCCATTCGCTGAGCCCGTAGCCGCGCCAATCGGGCGCGAACACATCCCAGGCGCCCTGCAGCGCGTCCACCAGGAACTGGAACGACGCCGAAACATCCATCCAGCCGTGCAGCAGGACGATCTTCGGCGCGCCGGCGGCGCGCCAGCGCCGCAGGTGGTAGCGCAGCCCGCGAACCTCGAGGAACTGCGACTCGCTTGCCCTCATGCGAACGGAAACGCGACCTGCGGCTGCCGTCCGCTGACGAGATCCGCCAGGGCGGCGGACGAGCCGCAGGCGAGCGTCCAGCCAAGGGTTCCGTGGCCAGTGTTCAGGTAGAGATTCCTGAATCTGGTTTTTCCTATAAACGGAACATTGTTGGGCGTTGCGGGGCGCAGGCCGGCCCAGTCCTGCACCGAGACGAGCGCGCCGAGCGCCGGGAAGAGCTGGCGGATGCGCTGCACGATCGCCGCGCAGCGCGTCGCATTCACCGTGCTGTCGTAGCCGGTGAGCTCGGCGGTGCCGGCGGCGCGCAGGCGATTGCCGAGGCGCGAGATCACGATCTTGAAGGCCTCGTCGGTCAGGCTCACGGTGGGCGCGGCAGGCGCTTCGGCCGGCCCTAGCGCCAGCGTGATCGAGTAACCCTTGAGCGGATAGACCGGGATGCGGATGCCGAGGCCGCGCAGCAGCAAGGGGCTGTAACTGCCGAGTGCCATGACGTAGGCGTCGGCGGATACCTGCTCGCCGTCCTGCAGGCGGATTCCGGTCACAGCATCGCCTGCAGTTTCAATTGCTTGAATGACTTTTGAAAACTGAAAAACCACGCCACGGGCCTCGGCAAGGCGCGCGAGA
Source organism: uncultured Enterobacteriaceae bacterium (assembly GCA_964576525.1). Lineage (GTDB taxonomy): Bacteria > Pseudomonadota > Gammaproteobacteria > Burkholderiales > SG8-39 > SCGC-AG-212-J23. The sequence goes on along the minus strand of CAZNVH010000051.1, from coordinate 41,097 downwards.
TCCACGGTGAAGCGGTGGGCGTCGCCCGACTCGTCCTGCGGATCGTAGACGCCGCCGACCAGCGGATCGCGCGAAGCCTTGAGCGCCGGCTCGAGCGCGAGGCATTCGGCGGCGCTCTTCACCTGCCGGTGCATGCCGAGCGCGCGCATCGCCTCGGCATGGCGCGCCATGCCCTCGAAGTCGCGCGCGCTGGTCGCAAACTGCAGGATGCCGCGCTCGAGCTCGTCGTAATGCAGGCCGAGCTCGGCGCGCAACGCGCGCAGGCGCTCGCGGCTGTAGCCCGCCAGCCCGGCGAGCGTGCGGCTGTGGCGCTCGAAGCGCCCGGGAACGCATTCCAGCAGGAAGCGCAGGCCCCACGCCCATTGCGCCAGGTCGGCGCGCGGCCGGAACAGCAGCGGCGCGTCCTCGCGCCCCAGCCAGCGCAGGATCTTCGGCACGGCCGCGGGCGTCGCCCAGGGCTCGGCGTGGCCCGCGGAGATCTGGCCGCCGTTGGCGAACGAGGTCTCGCGCCCCGCGCCGGGCTGCCGGTCGATGACCGTGACCTCGTGGCCGGCGGCGGCGAGATACCAGGCAGACGTCACCCCCAACACGCCGGCGCCGAGAACCATGATTTTCACTGGATTATGATAGCCCCATGCCCCTCTTCTCCCTCGGCGAGCGGCGCCCCGCGCTGCTCGGCAACCACCACTATGTCGCGCACGACGCCACGCTGGTCGGCGACATCACGCTGCACAACAACGTCAACGTCTGGTTCAAAGTCGTGATTCGTGCGGAGAACGACCGCATCGTCATCGGCGAGGACTGCAACATCCAGGATGCCTCGGTGCTGCATGTCGATCCGGGCTTTCCGATGACGCTGGAGCCGCGGGTGAGCATCGGCCATAAGGTGATGCTCCATGGCTGCAGCATCGGCGAAGGCACGCTGATCGGCATCAACAGCGTGATTCTCAACGGCGCCCGCATTGGGCGCGGCAGCCTGATCGGCGCCAATACGCTGATCGCGGAGGGCAAGCAGATTCCGGACGGCGTCCTGGTGGTCGGCTCGCCGGGCAAGATCGTGCGCGAGCTCAAGCCCGAGGAGCGTCAGCGGCTGCTTGGCATCGCTAGTGGCTACGTCGAACGGTCCCGCCTTTACCAGCAAAACCTAAAACAGATTACTTAGGCGCCATCCGTATCGCACCGTCGAGGCGGATGGTCTCCGCGTTCAGCATCTCAATCTCGACGATCGCCTTGACCATCTGCGCGAACTCGGCCGGACGGCCAAGCCGCGAGGGAAACGGCACCTGCTTGCCGAGCGAGTCCTGCGCCTCCTTGGGCAGCGCGGCGAGCAGCGGGGTCTCGAAGATTCCCGGCGCGATGGTGCACACGCGGATGCCGTTGCGCGACAGGTCGCGCGCGATCGGCAGCGTCATGCCGACGATGCCGCCTTTCGAGGCCGAGTACGCCGCCTGGCCGATCTGGCCGTCGTAGGCCGCCACCGACGCGGTATTGACGATCACGCCGCGCTCGCCGGAGGCGTTGGGCGAGGCCTTCGCCATCGCGTCGGCCGCCAGCCGGATCATGTTGAACGTGCCGATGACGTTGACGTTGATCACGCGCTGGAACCGGCCGAGGTCGTGCGGCGCCTCCTTGCCGAGCGTGCGCTCGGCGAGCGCGATGCCCGCGCAGTTGACCAGCACCTGCAGCCCGCCGAACTCCTTCAGCGCCAGCGCCACCGCCGCCTTGCCGTCGGCTTCCGAGGCGACGTCGCACTTGGCGAAGCGCCCGCCGAGTTCCTTCGCCAGCTTCTCCCCCGCATCGACCTGCAGGTCGGCGATGACCAGCTTGGCGCCGCCTTCGGCCGCCATGCGCGCGGTCGCGGCGCCGAGGCCCGAAGCTCCGCCGGTGACGAGGAATATGCTATTTCGGATTTGCATCCAGGTTTCTCCCGGGAAAATTCGACGATAATTTTACCTGCATGGAGCTCGGATTCGGCATCGGATTCAACGATTTGTACCAGCGCGAGGGCCTGCTGCGCGTAGACGCGGCCTTCATCGCCTTCTTGGGTGAGGCGGACGCCGCCCTGCGCGGCAAGCTGGTGTCCGCGCGGGAAAACCCGCCGGCCGCAAAAGAGGAATCGGACCTGCTGGTCGCTCTTGCGCCGCATGCCGAGGACTTCATCGCGCGCCTGTTCGCCATCGAAGCCGAGGCCGGCGCGCTCGCCGCCCGGCACAACGAGCTCGCGCCGCTTTATTCGGTCAAGCGGCTGTTCGTGCAGCGCCGGGCGATGCACAAGGTCAAGCCGCAGGATCTCCAGAGCTACAGTCCGGGCGAGCCGCGCGACGAGCTGCAGTTCGCGCAGCAGGTGACGGCGTGGCTGAAGGACGAGACGGTAAACCAGAAGGCGCTCGACGAAGCGGCGCGCTATGCCGCCTGGGCCGTGACCACCCCGGAAGGCAAGCAGGCGCACCGCGCCGGCGTGCTGTTCAAGGCACCCAAGAAGCTCGATTTCATGCAGCTGATCCCGGTTCACGTCGAGCCACGGATCCGGGAAGGCTTCCAGCTCACCGACAAAGGCATCGACCTCGCCGGCGCGCTGGACGAAGCGAACTACTGCATCTGGTGCCATGAGCAGGGCAAGGATTCCTGCTCGACGGGCCTGAAGGAGAAGGCGCCTGCCACCGGTTTCAAGAAGACGGTGTTCGGCGTGTCCCTGGCCGGTTGCCCGCTCGAAGAGAAGATTTCCGAATTCCACATGGTGAAGGCGCGCGGCCAGCCGCTTGCGGCGCTCGGCATCATCGCTGTGGACAACCCGATGGCCGCGGCCACCGGGCACCGCATCTGCAACGACTGCATGAAGTCCTGCATCTACCAGAAGCAGGACCCGGTCGATATCCCGCAAGCCGAGACGCGGACCCTCAAGGACGTGCTCGAGCTGCCGTGGGGTTTCGAGATCTATTCGCTGCTCACGCGCTGGAATCCATTCAACCTGCGACGGCCCTACCCTGGATCTTTTTCCGGAAAAAGAATTCTTGTTGTCGGGCTCGGCCCCTCGGGCTTCACCGTCGCGCATCACCTCATGAACGACGGCCACACGGTCGTCGCCATCGACGGCCTCAAGATCGAGCCGCTCGACCCCGGGATCTCGGGTGTCGATGCGCTCGGAAATCGGGTTGATTTTTCGCCGATCAAGGATATCTCCCAGCTGCGCGAGCCCCTCGACAGCCGGGTCATGGCGGGCTTCGGCGGCGTGGCCGAGTACGGCATCACGGTGCGCTGGGACAAGAATTTCCTCAAGATCATCCGCCTGCTGCTCGAGCGCCGGCGCCAGTTCGCCATGTTCGGCGGCGTGCGCTTCGGCGGCACGCTGAGCGTCGAGGACGCGTTCGAGGGCGGCTTCGACCATGTGGCCCTTTGCGCCGGCGCCGGCCGGCCGACGGTGCTCGAGACGATTCCCAACGGTTTCGCGCGCGGCGTGCGCGCGGCGTCGGACTTCCTGATGGCCTTGCAGCTCACCGGCGCCGCCAAGCGCGAATCGATCGCCAACCTGCAGATCCGGTTGCCGATCGTGGTGATCGGCGGCGGCCTGACTGCGATCGACACCGCCACCGAGTCGCTCGCCTACTACGCCGTGCAGGTGGAGAAGTTCCTCGTGCGCTGCGAGGCGCTCGAGGTGAAGCCCGACTGGAACCCCGAAGAGCGCGAGATTGCCGAGGAATTCCTCGCGCATGCGAAAGCATTGAGAAATACCAAGCCGGAAAAGAAATTGTCTGTGCTGAAATCGTGGGGCGGGGCCACCATCGCTTATCGCCGCCGCATGATTGATAGCCCGTCCTACACCCTGAATCACGAGGAAGTGGAAAAGGCGTTGGAGGAAGGCGTGGTGTTCGCCGAAGGCCTGACTCCGAGCCGCATCGAGGTGGACCTGCATGGGCACGCGAAGGCCGTGACCTTTCAGGACGGGATTCAACTTCCGGCAAGATCGGTGCTCATCGCTGCCGGTACCCAGCCGAACACCGTGCTGGCCCGCGAGGAAGGCGTCAGCCTCGCGCTCGACGGCAAATACTTCCAGGCCTGCGACGAGAGCGGCAAGCCGGTGAAGCCCGAGCCGCATGCCGCGAAGCCGCAGCGCGCCGAAGTTCTGCTGCACCGGCGAGCCGATGGCCGCTTCATGAGCTTCTTCGGCGACCTGCACCCGTCCTACTTCGGCAACGTGGTCAAGGCGATGGGCAGCGCCAAGCAGGGCTTTCCTGTGATTAGCGGGGTGCTTTCAAAGAAAAGTCCTGCGTCGTCACTGGATGACAAGTCATTTCTCGCCAAGCTCAACCACGATCTGCGTGCGGTGGTCCACGAGGTGCGCCGCCTGACGCCCAAGATCATCGAGGTCGTGCTGCGCGCCCCGGTCGCCGCGCGCCGCTTCAATCCCGGCCAGTTCTACCGCATGCAGAACTTCGAAACCCTCGCCATGCACGTTTCCGGCACCACCCTGGCCATGGAGGGATTGGCCCTGACGGGTGCCTGGGTCGACCGGGAGAAGGGTCTGATCTCGGTGATCGCTCTGGAAATGGGCGGCTCGGCAGACCTGCTGGCTTACCTGCGACCGGGAGAGCCCGTGGTGCTGATGGGCCCGACGGGGACGCCGACCGAGATTCCGCACGGCGAGACCGTGGTGCTGGCCGGCGGCGGCCTGGGCAATGCCGTGCTTTTCTCGATCGGCCGCGCTCTGCGTGCCGCCGGCAACCAGGTGATCTATTTCGCCGGCTACAAGGAGATCGCAGACCGCTATCGCATCGACGACATCGAAGCGTCCTCCGATGCCGTGGTGTGGTGCTGCGACGAAGCGCCGGGCTTCGCGCCGCGCCGCCCGCAGGATCGCGCTTTCGTCGGCAACATCGTGCTGGGCATGCAGGCCTACGCCTCTGGCACCCTGGGCCCCCAGCCGATCGCGTTCAACGCGGCCGACCGCATCATCGCCATCGGCTCGGACAGCATGATGTCCGCCGTCGGCAAGGCCCGGCACGGCGTACTGAAAGGCTTTCTCAAGAAAAATCACGTCGCCATCGGCTCGATCAATTCGCCGATGCAATGCATGATGAAAGAGATCTGCGCCCAGTGCCTGCAGCCGCACGTCGACCCGCAGACCGGCAAGACCACCTACGTTTTCTCCTGCTTCAACCAGGACCAGCCCCTCGACCAGGTCGACTTCGCCGCCCTCGCCCAGCGCCTGGCGCAGAACGGCGTGCAGGAAAAACTCACCGCGCTGTGGATCGGGCGCTGCCTGAAACAGCTTCCCCCGCCCTCTAAGCGCAAGGCGGCCTGAGCAATTGCTTGGGTTTGAATGTCCGCTATCGGCCAAAAGCGGTTATTCGCCGACCCATCACTGGATACCTCGTCGGCGCGGCACAGGATAGGCAGGACGGACGCAACGGCTTTGCTCTCGCCCGTGTGAAATGCGCCGGCGTTGGTGCAAACGTGGAACAGGTGCGGCGAGATCGGGTTTGGGTATCTATTCGCTACGTACCGAAGGGTTCAATCATGTGCTTCTCTATCACCAAGCCGCGGATTTGGCGATCAGAATTGACGGTCATTATTTACTCGGATTCAGTGTCTACGGCAGCGTGCGAGCAATCCGGAAACCTCGCACATGGTCCCGGTTATCGATAGGAATTCGGAAGCGCCTGGCGGAACGCGAAAAATCAGGTTCGCTGAACCAGCTTGCGCCGCGTACCACGCGGCGCTCGCAGCCGTCGCCGCTGAGCCACGCGCTGCCGTCCACCGGCGCTTCCTCATAGGAATCGTGCCAGCAGTCCTCGGTCCACTCCGAGACGTTTCCGATCATGTCATGAATGCCAAACCCATTCGGCTGAAAGCGCCCGACAGGCGCAGTGTAGGGGTAGCCATCGTCGCAATCGTGCAGCTCCGTCCTGCTTCCGACACGCCCCCTTGCACCGCCGACTCGTTGCCCCGCAGCGATATCCAGCACATTGGCGAACCGGCAGGCGTCGTTGGCCTCTTCGCCCCACGGGCGCGGCGTCTCGGCACCGGCACGGGCCGCGTACTCCCACTCCGCCTCGGAGGGCAGCCGGTAATCATGCCCTGTTTTTTTTGCAAGCCAAGCCAGGTACGCCTTGGCGTCGCGCCAATCCACGCAAACCACCGGGTGATCGTCCTGCTGGTCGTAACCCGGGCTCTGCCAATTTATGCCGAAGTCGTAGTTCTCCCCCTGCATCTTCTTCTCGTTCCAGTACCAGCAGTTGTTACCGGCCATGCTGTGTCCAGATTCGCGCACGAACACACCAAACTGGCCGCGCGTGACCTCCGTACGGCCGATGGCGAAAGGCTTGGCAATAGTCACTTGGTGGCGCGGTCTCTCTCTACCTTTGGGCCCTCTCCCTTTGGGATCTCCTTCAAGCAGCGTCGATCCCATGAAGAAACTGCCGGGTGGCACGACCATCATCTCCGGGCAATCAGCGCAATCGCGAAACATTACGCCGGGTGCGGGCGCCTGGGAATAGGCGGGAAGCACAACGAGCTGCAGAAGCAACATTCCGGCAAGAGCACGATGGCCCATGAATCCCTCCGGTAGTTACATATTCTGAACGACAATATTCGGAAACCTGGACGTCATATCCTTCTGCGATTCGGCGATGGGAACCGCCCAGCGCCGCGCAATCTGCTTTTAGATCGTCAATGTCCGCCCGTCCGGGTCGGACACCAGCGTTGGCCTGCCCGAGTCGGCCCTCTCGCGGATCGAACCGTCGAGGGGCCGCTGGCCATGCATCGCAAGTACCGTGTCACGCCTGTTCATTCAATCCCCCTCAGGTCTTCACGTAACAGCGTAAGCACCGGGATCGGCGGGTGGAGAGCCCCATTCAACCCAGGTCTGAGGTCAGTCTATGCGCGAATGACCGCTATGGTTCGAAAGCAGCCATTCAGAATGCTGGAAGCTCTGCCGCCAGACGACTGACTTGACATCGCGTGCTCCTGAGAGTATAAGTTTTATATAATTATTATTATAGTTTGACACTAATGCAAAAAGCAAAGGTCAGCACATTCTCGGCAACCCGGCGCGACATGGCGATGCTCGAAGCGGTGGCGCGTTACCACGGCCTGAACAAGAGCGCCACCATCGCCAGCCTGGCACGCAAGGAATTCTGGCGGGTGTTTCCCGGCGGAACCGACAAGATCAGGCCAGACCGCGGCGCGAAAGTGGAAGGTGAGTCATGAGAAAACTTCTGTTTCTCGCATTGCTGTGCCTGGCGAGCCCTGCCCTTTCGCAAACCATCAAGATCGGCGAGCTGAACAGCTACAAAGTGTTCCCCGCCTTCCTCGAGCCGTACAAGAAGGGCTGGGAGCTGGCGCTGGAGGAGATCAACGCCTCGGGAGGCGTGCTGGGGCGCAAGCTCGAGATCGTGTCGCGCGACGATGGCGGTACGCCGGGCGACGCGGTGCGGGTCGCCGAGGAGCTGATCGCGCGCGAGAAGGTGAACTTGTTGATGGGCACCTTCGCTTCCCACGTCGGCCTTGCGGTCGCCAACGTCGCCGCCCAGCGAAAGGTCATGTTCCTGGCCGCCGAGCCGCTCACCGACAAGATCGTGTGGGAGAACGGCAACCGCTACACCTTCCGCCTGCGGCCGTCGACCTACATGCAGACCGCAATGCTGATCCCCGAGGCGGCCAAGCTCAAGAAAAGGCGCTGGGCGATCGTCTATCCCAACTACGAGTACGGCCAGTCGGCCACCGCCTCGTTCAAGAAGCTGCTCGCTCAAGCGCAGCCCGGTGTCGAGTTCGTCGCCGAGCAGGCCCCTGCCCTCGGCAGGATCGACGCCGGCGCCGTGGTCCAGGCGCTGGCGGAAGCGAAGCCCGACGCCATCTTCAGCTCGCTGTTCGCCGCCGACTTGCAGAAGTTCGTCCGTGAGGGCAATACCCGCGGCCTGTTCAAGAACGTCGTCGTGTTCAACTTGCTCGCCGGGGAGCCGGAGTATCTCGATACGCTCAAGGATGAGACGCCCGATGGCTGGTGGGTCACCGGCTATCCGTGGAACGAGATCCAGACCCCGGAGCACCGGAAGTTCCGCGATGCCTACCAGAAGCGCTGGAAGGACTACCCGCGCCAGGGCTCGGTGGTGGGCTACGTGGCGGTCTACACGGTGGCCGCAGCGATCAAGAGAGCCAGAAATGCAGAGACTGAAAAGCTCATCGAAGCGATGAAGGGACTCGAAATGACGACGCCGTTCGGCCCGATCGTTTGGCGGGCCGTCGACCACCAGTCGACCATGGGCGCCTACGTCGGGCGCCTTGCGAACCAGGGCGGCAAGGGGACGATGGTCGGCTGGCGCTATGCCGACGGAGCCCTGTTCCAGCCCTCTTTTGAGGAAGTCAGAGCCCTAAGAAAAGAGTAGTAGTAACAATGAGTTCCTCGTCCATCCTCATCCAGTTCATGAATGGCCTGGCGGGGGCCTCCTCCCTATTCCTTATCGCGGCTGGCCTGTCGCTCATCTTCGGCGTCACCCGCGTCGTCAATTTCGCCCACGGCTCGCTCTACATGCTCGGCATGTACCTCGCCGTGTGGCTCTCCGCGCGAATCGGTTTCTGGGCGAGCGTGCCGCTCGCCGCCGCTGCCGTTGCCGTCGCCGGCGCCTGCATCGAGATGCTGGTTCTGAGGCGGCTGTATCGCGCGCCCGAGCTGCTGCAGCTCCTCGCCACGTTCGCCCTGGTGCTGGTGATCAAGGATCTCGCGCTGTGGGCCTGGGGTCCCGAGGACGTGCTGGGACCGCGCGCCCCCGGCCTCGCCGGCGCCGTGAGCATCGCCGGCGGGCAATTTCCGCAATACGACCTCCTGCTGATCGCGGTCGGCCCGCTGCTGTTTCTGGTCCTGCATCTCATCCTGAAAAAGACGCGCTGGGGCGTCCTCGTGCGCGCCGCGGCCCAGGACCGGGAGATGGCCAGCGCCCTCGGCGTCAACCAGCGCTGGCTGTTCACCGGCGTGTTCGCGCTCGGCGCCGCGCTGGCGGGGCTGGGCGGAGCGCTCGCAATCCCGCGCGAGCCGGCCAGCCTGGAAATCGACCTCTCCGTCGTGTCGGACGCATTCGTGGTGGTGGTGGTCGGTGGGCTGGGCTCGATTCCCGGGGCGTTCCTGGCCGCGCTGCTGATCGGCGAGATCAAGGCTTTCTGCATCGGACTGGGATATTCGAAGATCACCCTTGCGGTCGAGTTCATCGTCATGGCGGTCGTCCTGGTGCTGCGGCCGTGGGGCCTGCTCGGCCGGCCCGTAGCCGAGACGCGGCCCGCCGGCGCGGCGGAGGCCGCCCCCGGCGCCGTTCCGGCCCGGGCCATGATCGCGCTCGCGGCCCTGCTCGGCGCCCTGCCCCTGATGGCGGACCCGTACGCGCTCGTCGTCCTGACCGAGGTCTTCATCTTCGCCCTGTTCGCGGTGAGCCTGCATTTTCTGCTCGGGCCGGGCGGCATGACCTCCTTCGGCCATGCCGCGTATTTTGGCCTGGGCGCCTACGCTGCCGCGCTGCTTTTCCTGCGTCTGCAGGTGCCGATGGAGGCGGCGCTGCTTGTTGCACCTCTGCTCGCGGCCGCGGGCGCCGCGTTCTTCGGCTGGTTCTGCGTGCGCCTCTCGGGCATCTACCTGGCGATGCTGACGCTCGCCTTCGCGCAGATCGCCTGGTCGATCGCTTTCCAGTGGGATGCGCTCACCGGCGGCTCCAACGGCCTGATCGGCGTCTGGCCGTCGCCCTGGCTCGCTTCCAAGCCCGCGTACTACTACCTGAGCCTCGTGCTTTGCGCCTGCGGGGTCACAGTCCTGTGGCGGTTGACCTCTACCCCCTTCGGCTACGCGCTGCGCGCCGCGCGCGACTCCCCATTGCGTGCACAGGCGATCGGCATCGACGTGCGTGCGCAGCAATGGGCCGCGTTCATCGTTGCCGGATTGTTCGCCGGCCTCGCCGGGGCGCTGTTCGCCTTCTCGAAGGGATCTATTTCGCCCGAGTCCCTGTCGGTACCCCGCTCGGTCGACGCTTTGGTGATGGTCCTGCTCGGCGGCGTACAGGCCCTGACCGGACCCGTGTGGGGCGCGGCGCTCTTCGTCTGGCTCGAGGATGCCGTTTCGCGCGAGATCGACTACTGGCGCGCGGCGATCGGCACGGTGATCCTGCTGCTGACGCTCGCCTTCCCGCTGGGCATCGCCGGTGCATGGAAAAAATGGTCCTCTCGATAGAACATCTGTCGAAGTCCTACGGCGGCGTCCACGCGGTGCGCGATGTCTCGTTCAATGTCGCGCCGGGAGAGCTGGTCGCGATCATCGGGCCCAACGGCGCGGGCAAGACCACTTGCTTCAACATGCTGAGCGGCCAGCTCGCGCCGGATTCCGGCCGCATCCTGCTCGGGGGCGTGAGCCTCGCCGGGAAAGCGGCGCACCGCGTGTGGCGGCTGGGCGTCGGCCGCACCTTCCAGGTGACCGCGACCTTCGGCTCCATGACGGTGCGTGAGAACGTCCAGATGGCCCTCCTGTCGCATGAGCGCCGGCTGTACTCCCCGCGCGGCTCGGCCCCCGCCTTCCGCGTCGCCGAAGCCGATGCGCTCCTCGAGCGTGTCGGCATGCGCGATCAGGCCGGGCGAGTTTGCGCGGTTCTCGCCTACGGCGATCTGAAGCGGGTCGAACTCGCCGTAGCGCTCGCGCACCGCCCCCGGCTGCTGCTCATGGACGAGCCCACCGCGGGAATGGCCCCGGACGAGCGCAGCGCCCTGATGGAGCTTGCGGCGGCGCTCGCGCGCAGCGACGACATCGCCGTGCTGTTCACCGAGCACGACATGAGCGTGGTTTTCGGCTTCGCCAGCCGCGTCATCGTGCTTCACCTTGGCGAAATTATTGCGGCCGGAAGTCCTGCCGAAGTCCGCGCCGATCCCCGGGTGCGCGAGGTGTACCTTGGCGACGGCTGAGCTGCGCCTCGAAGTTCGCGGCTTGGCCGCCGGCTATGGCCGCGCCCGGGTCCTGTTCGACCTGGACCTGGAAGCCGCGGCCGGCGAAGTCGTCGCGCTGCTCGGCCGCAACGGCGCCGGCAAGTCCACCACTCTGAAAGCGATCATGGGGCTGTTGCCGGCGACCGCCGGCGCGGTGCATTTTGCCGGCCGGCGCATCGACGGCCTCGAGCCCTATCAGATCGCGCGTCTCGGGCTGGGGTATGTTCCCGAAGATCGGCGCATCTTCACCGACCTGACGGTGCTCGAAAACCTCGAAGTCGGACGCCGGGCGCCGCGCGGCGCGGTCCCGGAGTGGACGAACGACCGGCTGTTCGCATTGTTCCCGGCGCTTCAGGCCCTGCAGCGGCGCCGGGGCGAGCGCATGTCGGGCGGCGAGCAGCAGATGCTGTGCATCGCCCGCACGCTGGCCGGCAATCCGGAGGCGATTCTGCTCGACGAGCCCTCCGAGGGCCTCGCGCCAGTCATTGTGGAGCAGGTCACGCGGGCCATCGTCGAGCTCAAGCGAGCCGGGGTTACAGTACTGCTGGCCGAGCAAAGCGAGAATTTCGTACGCCGGGTCGCCGACCGCGCCTACCGCCTGGAAAAGGGAGTGATCCGCAAAGCATGAGAAGAGGCCTGTTGCTGACGCTGACCGAGCCGCCGCCGGAGATGGAGGAGGAGTTCAACGCCTGGTACGACGACGAGCACATGGCGGAGCGGCTCGCGATCCCCGGTTTCCGTTCCGCGCGCCGCTGGGTGACGGACTGCAAGCCCGGGGAAGGAAAGTACCTGGCGACATACGAGCTCGAATCCCCGGCGGTACTCGAATCTCCCGCCTACCTCGCCCGCTTCCAGAACCAGACTCCCTGGTCGAAGCGCTGCTTGGGCAAGGCAATCGTGTTCAAGCGCTGGGCTTGCGAGCAGAGCGGAAGCGCTGATCCGCATCCGGCGGCGCGCGCCGTGGTGCTTGCTTTCGAAGAAATCAAGTTTCGAGGCCCACCACCTCTTCAGGCCCGCCGATTTCATGCGACGACCGGAGAGGCCATTATTCTTTACGAACTCGCCGCATCCATGCCCGGTGCCTATCGCCTCTACCAACCTTGAGCGCTATGCGTGGCTGGCGATCGCCGCGGCGCTGGCGACGATCACCCTCAAGTCGCTCGCCTGGTGGCTGACCGGCTCGGTCGGCCTGCTATCCGATGCGCTCGAGTCCGTGGTCAACCTCGCCGCCGCGCTGCTGGCGCTGTGCATGCTGCGCCTCGCTGCCGCGCCGCCGGACAAAGAGCATCCGTACGGCTTCTCCAAGGCCGAGTATTTCGCCGCCGGCATCGAGGGGGCGCTGATCGTCCTGGCGGCGGTGGGAATCCTCGCCGCCGCGATTCCGCGCCTGATCGAGCCGCGCGCGCTGGAAGCTCCCGGCATCGGGCTCACGCTGACCGTCGTGGCGTCGGCGATCAACCTTGGCGTGGCGCTGCTGCTGATCCGCGTCGGCAAGCTCTACCACAGCATCACGCTGGAGGCCGACGGCCGGCACCTGATCACCGATGTCTGGACTTCGGCTGGCGTGATCGTCGGCGTCGCGCTGGTATTCGCCACGGGCTGGCTGCGCCTCGACCCTCTGGTGGCGCTGGCTGTGGCGGCGCACATCGTATGGATCGGGGTCGGGCTCGTACGTCGCTCCGCCTCGGGCCTGCTCGACGCGGCGATAAGCCTCGAGCACCAGGGCGAGGTGACCAAGCTGTTCGCCGAGTACTCGAAGCGCTACGGCGTCGCGTTCCACGCGCTGCGCACCCGGCAGGCGGGTGCACGCCGTTTCATCTCCTTCCACCTGCTGGTACCCGATGCCTGGAGCGTGGCGCAGGCCCACCGCCTGTCCGAGGAGCTGGAAGAGCGCATCCGCTCGCTGGTACCCAACGCGTCGATTTTGACCCACATCGAGCCGATCTCCGACCCCGCCTCCTACGAAGACCAGGGTCTCGACCGCTGAAGGCCAGCGATCAGAGGATCCGGCAGGCCTCCTCGAAGCTCAGCCGGGGATTGCGCGGCGGGATGCCCTTGCCGGTGCCGTAGCCGATGTTCACCAGGAAGTTGGACTTGCAGCGGCCGTCGGGGAAGAACGCGGCGTCGACCTTGGCATTGTCGAAGCCCGACATCGCGCCGCAGTCGAGTCCGACCGCGCGCAGCGCCAGCAGGTAGTAGCCGCCCTGCAAGGTGCCGTTGCGGAACGCCGTGATTTCGGTGTGCGCACCCTTGTCCCGGAACCAGTTGATCGCTTCGGGGTTGTGGAAGGTCCGCGGCAGGTGCTCCCAGAAGCGCAGGTCGTGGGCCACGATCGCCACTATCGGCGCCTTCAGCGTCTTCTCCATGTTGGTCGCGCTCAGCGCCGGGCGCAGCTTCTCGCGCGACTCCTTCGAGCGCAGGTAGAGAATGCGCGCCGGCTGGCTGTTGGCGCTGGTCGGGCCCCACTTCATGAGCTCATGAGCGGCACGCAGCAGCTCTTCGCCCACCGGCCGGTCGCTGAAATCGCTGTGGCTGCGCGCCTGGCGCAGCAGGACGTCGAAGATTTTCTCGTCAGTCATAATCCGCCCGATGGTTGATCTGGCAAGTGTAATTCGTCCCGGCGACGGCATCCTCTGGGGACAGGCCTGCGCCGAGCCGCGCACGCTCGTCGAGGCGCTCGTGGCGCAGCGCGCGCGCTTCAGCGGAGTGGGATGCTTCCTCGGCGCGAGCTATTCGGGGATTGTCCGGCCGGAGCACGCCGACCACCTGCGCCTGTCCTCCTACTGCGGCACCGGCACGAACCGCGCGCTCGCCGACGCCGGCGTGCTCGACCTCTTCCCGGTGCCCTATTCGCATCTTGGGGGCCTGATCCGGGACGGGAAGATCCGGTGCGACATCCTCCTGCTTCAGGTAAGCCCGCCCAACGCGCGCGGCGAGCACAGCCTTGGGCTCGCCGCTGACTACCTGGTGCCCGCCCTCGACTCCTGCCGGGCGATCGTCGCCGAGGTCAACGACCAGGTGCCCTGGACGCACACCGAACGACTCCTCGCGAAGGACGACTTCGAGGTTCTGGTGGAGAGTTCCCGGCCGCCCGCCATGCCGCCAACGCGACCCCCCGGCGACCTCGACCTTGCGATCGCGCGCAACGCCCTGCCCTTCGTCCCCCACGGCGCCGTGCTGGAGTTCGGCATTGGCGCTCTGCCCGATGCGCTTTGCAGCCTTCTGGGCCGCCATGAGGGCCTGCGGGTTCACTCCGGCAGCGTCAGCGACGGCGTGGTGGAGCTTGCCGAACGCCGGATCGTCAGCCGGATCGATGGCGCGCTGCTGATCGGTTCGCAGAAGCTGTTCGACTTCGCTCGCGACAACGATCGCGTGCGCCTGCACAGCAGCGAATACACGCACAGCGCCGACGTGCTGGCGAAGCAGCCGCGCTTTGTCGCCGTCAACTCGGCCGTCGAGGTGGACTTGACTGGCCAGATCAATGGCGAAGTGGCCAGGGGAAGCTACGTCGGCGCGGTCGGTGGCGCGCTCGACTTCATGCGCGCCGCCAGCCAGTCCCCCGGTGGCGTCGCCATTACCGTCGTCCCAAGCTCGAGAATCGTGGAGCGGCTGGAGGGCCCGGTGTCCGTGCCGCGCAGCGAAGCCGGCGTGGTCGTCACCGAGAAAGGCGCCGCCGACCTGCGCGGCTGCGGGCTCGCCGAGCGCCGCCGGCGCCTGCGCGCGATCAGCGGAAATACCTGAGCTCGCGCACCACCCAGAACGGCGCCGCCGCCAGCGCGATGAATACCAGCGCAACGCCGATCGCCCACCGGTAGCCCCCGGTGAGGTCGTGCAGCAGCCCGCCCATCAGCGAGCCGAAGCCCGCGCCGAGCGCGTTCATCGAATAGATGCTGCCGTAGATGGTCGCGACATGCGAACCGGCGAAATGCTTGGCGCATACCGAGGACACGATCGGGCCCCGCACCCCCATGCACATGCCGAACACCGCCACGAACAGCGCGAGCAGGATCACCGAGGGGTACGAAGGGATCAGGAGCAGGACCGCCATCCCGCTGGCCGTGCCGATGAAGCTGGCGGTCACGATCTGGCGGTAGCCGAAGCGGTCCGAAAGAATTCCGCTCAGCATGATGCTGACGGCGGACATCATGCCGAGCACGCCGAAGGCCGTCGCGGCGGTCAGCGGCGAGAACCCGGCATCGATGAAGAAAGCGACCAGCTGCACCACAACGGCGAACATCCCGGTTGCCGTGCAGAAGAACACCAGCGACAGCCCCCAGAACACGCGGGTGCGCAGCGCCGCGCGCGGCGTCCAGCCCGCGCCCTCGGCCTTGAGCCTGGACTCTCCGCGAAGCTCGGGATGCCCGGCCATGAAGCGGCCCCAGGGCACCACCAGGATCACGATCGGCGCAAGCAGCAGCAGCAAGCCGCCCATCAGGCGGTACGCCAGCCGCCAGTCGTAGTAGGTCACCAGGAACTGCGCCAGCGGAACGAACACGATCACTCCGACGCCGACCGCCGAGAAGGCGATGCCGATCGCCGTCGACAGCCGGGCGCGGTACCAGCGCGCCAGCAGCGCCGAGCCGGGAACCATGCCGTTGAGGCTGACGCCGAGGCCGACGAGCGCGCCGACGAGAAGGTAGTACTGCCACAGGCTGACCAGGCCGCCGGCGAGAAAGAAGGCAGCGCCGAGGCACAGCGTACCCGCACCGTAGACCCAGCGTGCCCCCAGCCGGTCGAACAGCATCCCGACCAGTGGTGCCGTCAGGCCGTTCACCACCAGATAGAGCGAATACACGCCGGTCACCTGCGAGCGCGACCAGCCGAACTCGCGCTCGAGCGGCAGCAGGAACACGGCGTAGGTGTCGCCCAGCCCGCGGCCGAACATGTTGAGCGTGAAGCAGGCGGCGAGCACCGCGAGCGCGGTGCGGGAGACCATGGCCGCTAGATCTTCTCGACCGGCTCGAGGCCGAACACCTGCCGCAGGTAGCGCAGGTAGCCCGCGTCCTTGCTGACGGTCTTGCCTGGCGCGTCGGACAGCTTCGCCTCCGGCTGGTCGTTGCACTCGGTCATCTTCAGCACGATGTTGATCGGCTCGTAGCCGAGGTCGTTGGTGAGGTTGGTGCCAATGCCGAACGACGTGCGCGCGCGCCCATGGAAGCGGCGCGCGATGTCGATCGCGAGGGGAAACGACAGCTGGTCGGAGAAAATCAGCGTCTTGGTCCGCGGATCGACCCGGTTGCGGCGGTAGTGCGCGATCATCTTCTCGCCCCAGCCGAACGGGTCGCCCGAATCGTGCCGCGCGCCGTCGAACAGCTTGCAGAAGTACATGTCGAAGTCGCGCAGGAAAGCGTCCAGGCCGTAGGTGTCGGCGATGGCGATGCCGAGGTCGCCGCGGTACTCCTGCGCCCACTTGTCGAAGGCGAAGGTCTGCGAGTCGCGCAGCCGCGGCCCGAGCGCCTGGCAGGCCTGCATGTACTCGTGCGCCATCGTGCCGAGCGGCGTCAGGTTGTTGCGCATCGCGAACCAGACGTTCGAGGTGCCGGCGAAGTACTGCGGCACCTCGCGCTTCAGCGCCTGCACCAGCTCCTCGTGCCAGGGCAGCGAGAAGCGCCGCCGCGTGCCGAAGTCGGAGATCTTGAAATCGAACTCGGGCTCGACCGTGCGCACCAGGTCGATTTTCGCCTGCAGGCGCCGCCGGCCCTCGTCGAGCGCCGGCTTCGGCTGGGTACGGCGGAAATACAGCTCGGACACGATCGCCAGCACCGGAATCTCGTACAGGATCGTGTGCAGCCAGGGACCGCGGATCGTGATGTCGATCTCCCCCGGCCGCTCGCCCAGGCCACAGTGCACGAAGCGGGCGTTGAACTGGAACAGGCCGAGAAAGTCGACGAAGTCCGACTTCATGAAGCGCAGGCCGCGCAGGTACTCGAGTTCGTCGTCGCGGAAGCGCAGGCGGCACAGGTCGGCAAGCTCGCGCTCGATGGCGTCGAGATCGGGACGCAAGTCGACTCCCTCGGTGCGGCACTTGAACTTGTACTCGACCTGCGCACCCGGAAAGTGGTGCAGCACGACCTGCATCATGGTGAACTTGTACAGGTCGGTGTCGAGCAACGACTGGATGATCATGCCGCGGGCATTGTAACCTCAGGCCCATGTGCGGCCGCTACGCGCTGCATGCGCATCCCGACGTCGTCGCGCTGCAATTCGGGCTGGAGTCGACCCCCGAATTCCGGCCGAGCTACAACATCGCGCCGATGAGCGACATTCTGGTCGTCCGGGGCAAGACGGCGTCGCGCGCGCGTTGGGGCATGCGCGGGAAGCTCGTCAACCTGCGCGCGGAGACGGTCGCATCCCGGTTCAGCAACAGCGGCCGCTGCCTGGTCCCGGCGAGCGGGTTCTACGAATGGAAGTCCGAGGGCAGCCGCAAGCAGCCCTATTATTTCTTTCCCGCGGACGATCCGCTCCTCGGCTTCGCTGCTCTGTGGGAACGCGACACCTGCACGCTGATCACCGCCGAAGCCAATGCTGAAGTGCGCAAGGTTCACGACCGCATGCCGGTGATCATTGCAAAGGAGAATTACGCGGCGTGGCTCGCGGGCGAAGAAGGCTTGCTTCCCAAGGCCACGCTCAAGTGCCATCCCGTCGGCATGACGGTGAACGCGGCGGCCAACGACTCGCCGAAGCTGATCGAGCCGGTCGAGCTACCCAGAGGCCTGTTCGACTAGCCCCTGCACGCGCACGCCGAGCAAGCGCACCGGCGTTTTCCCGGCGTCGGTGCGCGCGAGGAGATCCTTGGCCCAGGACGAGATCACGTCCGCATCGGACGTCGGCATCGACAATGTGTGGCTGCGGGTCACGGTGGTGAAGTCGGCATAGCGCACCTTGATCGTCACGGTGCGCGCCGCGAGCTGCCTGCGCGCCAGCCACTCCGCGTTTTCACGCGCCATGCGGTCGAGCTCGGCGCGGATCGCCTGCAGGTCGACCAGATCCTCCGCATAGGTGTTTTCGGTGCTCGAGGATTTCGAGGCGCGATCCGGCACCACCGGCCGCGGATCATCGCCGTGAGCGAGTTGCCGCAGCCAGTCCGCGAGACTGCCGACGGTCTCCCGGAGCACTGCGATGTCGACGGACCGGATCTGTACGAGTTTCTGAACACCGACGGCATGCAGCTTGCGCGCGGTGACCGGCCCCACGCCCCAGAGTGCTTCGACCGGCAGCTCCTGCAGGAAGCTTTCGACGCGCTCGGGCGAGATCACCGTGAGTCCGTCGGGCTTGCGATAACCCGAGGCGATCTTGGCGAGGAACTTGTTCGGCGCCACCCCGGCCGAAGCGCTGAGCTGCGTGCGTTCGCGGATCTGCTGCTTCAGGCGCCGCGCCACGCGGCTGCCGAAGGGCTCGCCCCAGGCGTTCTCGGTGACGTCGAGGTAGGCCTCGTCGAGCGACAGCGGTTCCACCAGCGGCGTGCACTCGCGCAGGATCTCCATCACCTGATCCGAAACCCGGCGATAGCGCTCGAAGTCCGGGCGCACGATGACCAGGTCCGGACACAGGCGCAGCGCCCGCGCCATGGGTATCGCCGAGCGCACGCCGAAGGCGCGTGCTTCGTAGCTCGCCGCGGCCACCACGCCGCGCGCTTCGGGCCGGCCACCGACTGCGACCGGCCGGCCCCGCAGCTTCGGATCGTCGCGCTGCTCGACGGAAGCGTAGAAGGCGTCCATGTCCAGGTGGACAATGCGCCGCATATACTGTATATAATGCCATTAGTGGATGCACTTACAGACCGTCAGACTGAAATCCTGCGCCTAGTCCGGGAGCTCACCGAGGTCTCGGGCTTCCCGCCGACGCGCGCCGAAATCGCGCAGCGCATGGGCTTTCGTTCGGTGAATGCCGCAGAGCAGCACCTGCGCGCCCTGGAGAAGAAAGGCGCCATCGAGATCTCCTCGGGCGCTTCGCGCGGCCTGCGAGTGCTCGACGGCCGGTCGACAGGCCGCCTGGGGCGGCTGCTCGAGCTCCCGGTCGTCGGACGCGTCGCCGCGGGCAGCCCGATCCTCGCCGAGGAGCACCTCCAGGGCCGCTACCAGGTGGATCCCAACCTGTTTACGCCCCGCGCCGACTACCTGCTGCGCGTGCGCGGCCTGTCGATGCGCGACGTCGGCATCCTCGAGGGCGACCTGCTCGCCGTGCACCGCACGACCGAGGCGCGTTCCGGCCAGATCGTGGTGGCGCGGCTTGCCGACGAAGTGACGGTCAAGCGCTTCCGCCGGCGCGGCCACCTGGTCCAGCTCGAGGCCGAGAATCCGGATTTCGCGCCGATCGAGGTGGATCTGCGGCACCAAACTCTGGTTGTCGAGGGCATCGCCGTCGGCGTCATCCGGAACGGCAAAAGCCTGTAGGGGACGCCGGGATAACTTCCTAGTTTTTGCCCTTAGAATGGCGCAGCCTTTCCCTCTGCGCCAATGAATCACACCACTACCGCGAACAGCAGCCGCAACCTCCAGGCTGCGCCGCTGGGAAGCTCGACCGACGCGGTTGAGGCGGAGATCCGCGACCGGGCCGACCCGCAGCAGGTCCTCGCCGACCGCGTAGCCCAGCTTTATGGGCAGATGCCGATCGCCGTCGTGGCGACCTTCATCGCCGGGACGATCGCCACCTTCGAGCTGCAGGGGCGCTGGCTGACCCAGCTGGTGCTGATCTGGTGGGCTATTGTCTTCATGTTCACGGCCGCGGCGAGCCTGCTGCTGTGGGCCTATCACCGCACTCCCGACAAGGTCGCCAGCGCGCCGCAATGGTTGCGCTGGCTGGCGATCGCCGCCCTGGGCAACGGCGCGAGCTGGGGCCTCGCCGGCGGCGTATTCTTCCGCTCGCTGTCCGACGAGCAGCAGGTGTTCCTCGCCTTTCTGTTCGCCGGCATGGCCTCGGTCGGCATTCCGGTCTACGCCGCCTCCTGGCCGATCTTCGCGCTGTACGCGGCGGGCATCCTGGGGCCCTTCTTCTACATCCTGCTCACGTTCGGCAACCGCCTGTTCGTCGAGATCGCGCTGCTCGTGCCGCTTTTCTACGCCATCAATGTCGCGATTGCCTACCGCCTGACCCAGGTGTTCCACTCCGGCTACCGCTTGCGGCAGGCCTACGGCAGGCTGACGCAGGACCACCGCAGGCTCAATCAGCGACTGGAGAAGCAGCTGGTCGAGCTCGAGGAAGCGCGCCGCCAGGTGGAAGCGAGCGGCCGCAAGCTGGCGCTGTTCGCCGAGCGCGCGCCGATCGCGGTGCTCGAGCTCACGCCGGACGGCACCGTAGTGGAGGTCAACGCCGCCGCCGAGATTCTGTTCGGCTACGCCGCCGCCGAGCTGGTCGGCGGCCCCATGAAGAAGCTGGTGCGCGCCGAGTTCCACGGCGAGTTCGACCAGACCTGGCAGACGCTCGTCACCTCGCGCGAGTCGGTGGCGGGCGTGAAGATCCACAACCCGCGGCGCGACGGCATCGACCTGATCTGCGAATGGACGGTGACGCCGCTGGTCAATTTCCAGAACGATCTGATTGCGGTGATCGCCCAGGGTCGCGACATCACCGCGCAGCTCGAGGCCGAGCGCATGAAGAAGGAGTTCACCTCGACCCTGAGCCACGAGCTGCGCACCCCGCTCACCTCGATCATCGGCTCGCTGCAGCTGATCAACACCGGCGTGCTCGGCGAGATCGACAAGGAGGTGACCGAGCTCACCCAGATCGCCGAGCGCAACGGCCAGCGCCTGCTCGACCTGATCAACGACATCCTCGACATCGAGAAGATCGAGTCGGGCAAGCTGACCCTGGTGCCGGAGCCGATGCCGGTCGCCGAGCTGGTGCAGGAATCGATGGTGCTCAACAAGGGGTTCGGCGATCGCTTCAAAGTGCGCTTCGAGGCGCGCGGCGACGCGCCGGCGCGCCAGGTGCACGCCGACCGCAAGCGCCTGCTCCAGGTGATGACCAACCTGCTGTCGAACGCGGCGAAATTTTCTTCCGAAGGCGGCGTCGTGGAAATCAGCACCGAGGACATCGGCCCGAACGTGCGCGTCGGCGTGCACGACCGCGGCTCGGGCATACCCGAGGCGTTCCGCAGCCGCGTCTTCGGGCGCTTTACCCAGGCCGACTCCACCGCCACGCGCCAGAAGGGCGGCACCGGGCTGGGCCTGGCGATCTGCAAGCGCCTGGTCGAGCTGATGCAGGGCCAGATCGGCTTCGACGACCGGCCCGGCGGGGGCACCACCTTCTGGTTCGAGCTTCCGCGCCATGACTCATAGAGGACCGCCATGCCCGACCGGCCGCTGAACCGCATCTGCTACGTAGAGGATGACGAGGACATCCAGCGCATCGTGCGCATGTCGCTCGAGCGCGTCGGCAAGATGACGGTCGCGGTGGTCGGCGATCCGACGCAGGCGATCGAGGCGATCGCCGAATTCCGTCCCGACCTGGTGATGCTCGACTGGATGATGCCGGTGATGGACGGGCCGACGCTGTTCCGCCAGATGAAGCTGCGGCCGGAGACCAGCGCGCTGCCGGTGGTGTTCATCACCGCCAGGGCGGCGCAGCGCGATCTCGACGAGCTGAAGGCGCTCGGCGCGGTCGGCACCATTTCCAAGCCGTTCTCGCCCAAGGACCTGCCGGACCAGCTGCGCGCGATCTGGGCGAAGCTGCCCTAGGTCAGTTTCTGCGTGATGTCGGCTTCTGCGCCCTGGTAGAACTTGCGCGACAGGAAGCCGATGACTTCGTCGGCATTGCGGAAGCGCGCGTCGCGGTCCTTCTCGATGAGCTTCTCCATCAACCGCTGATATAGCGCCAGGCTATCCGGCAGCAACGGCGCCTCGGTGTTGATGTGGTGCATGGCCACCTCGATCGCGGTCTCGCCGTCGAACAGGTGCTTGCCGGTCAGCATCTGGTACAGCAGCACGCCGGCGCTGTAGATGTCGGTGCGCAGGTCGAGCGCGCGTCCCTGCACCTGCTCCGGGCTCATGTAGCGCGGCGTCCCCAGGATCTCGCCGTGGCTGGTGCGGTCGGCGGCGGCAATGTTCTTGGCGATGCCGAAGTCGACGATGGCGAGGCTGCCGTCCTGCCGGAACATGAGGTTCTGCGGCTTGAGGTCGCGGTGCAGGATGCCCTTCTCGTGAATATCGCCGAGGGCGAACATCAGCTCCTGGAACAGCTTCAGCGCCTCGTGCGGCGGCACCGGCTTGTTGTTCAGGCGCTTGTTCAGGTCCCCGCCCTCGAAGAACTCCATCACCAGGTAGGCGTGGTTATCGTAGTTGCCGTGGCCGAAGATGCGCGCCACGTGGCGGCTCTGGATGCGCTCGACCATGTCGTACTCCTCCATGAAGCGCTCCAGCGCCTTGCGGTTGAGTACGATCTCCTGGCGCAGGATCTTGACCACCAGCGGCACGTCGTCGTCCTCTCGCGACGCCAGGTAGACGCGCGCCGTGCCGCCCTCGCCGATCATGTGCAGCACCTTGATCCCGGGAATGCGCACCTTCGCGCCGAGGGAATGCCCATCGAGGCGCGACGCCAGGTCCGGCGAAACCGAACGATCCTTTTCGGTCGCGGTCAGGTCGCGGATCGAGGTGATCAGCTTCTCGCGAGTGAGCTCCTGCTTGCGCTGGTAGTCGTCGGCACCCGCCTTCATCGCACGCACCGCGATGATCTCGTTGCCGGCACCCGTGAGGAACAGCACTTTCGGGCAGTCGGCGCGCTCCTTGAGCTGCTTCAGCCACTCCAGGCCGTCGCCGCGGCCGAGCATGTAGTCGAGGACGATGACATCGTAGGATGCGAGCGGAAACGATACGCTGGGAACATCGCGCTCCAGCGGGTCGTAGGGCTCGATCTCGGCCTCCGGCCACTGGCCGCGGATATAGCGCGACAGCAAATTGCGCAGATCCTCATCGTCGTCGATGAGCAGGATCCGCATCGGCTACCCGCTACTCATAGGCAATCTGCACCTTGGTGAGGTAGTCGTCGTACTCGGTGATGCTCGCTTGCAGCAGGGTGCGGTCGCCGCTGCGGGCGCCGTCCTCGATGTACTTGCCGATGGTGGAAACCTGCGCAAAGCCGTACGAATTGCCCACGCCTTTCATGCGATGGCCGAGGTGGCGCAGCTGCTCGAAGTCCGCGGCCGCCAGCGCCACGCGCAGGGCGTCGAGCTCCTTGTGGCGATTCTTCATGAATACCGGGATCAGGTCCTCGAGGTCCTTCGCGACTGTGACTTTGTAGTCATTTTCGTTCATGGCGGCATTATAGGGGGGCCGCGTTTTTGCCTTAGGGCCAGCTGTCAGGATTTGTCAGATGGGGATGGATCGCCTGCGCCATCCGCAAGGCGAAGCGGGCCTCGGCGGCCGCCTCCGCGCCGCGCAGGATCTCGACGAAGTGCAGCATGGCGCCGAAATGCCGCGGCTCGAGCTCGAGCGTGCCGCGGATGTCGTTCAGGCATTCCTCGTCCCTCCCGAGGAGGTAATACAGCACCGCGCGCTTGTGCCAGGCTTCGGCGAAATCTGGTGCGCGCCGCAGCAGCATCGTCAGGCGCGTCTCGGCGATATCGTGGCGGCGCGCCGCGATGTCGCCGGTCGCCAGGTCGAGGGCGCGTGCCGCTGCGCGGTGCGGATGGTGCATCCAGACGTCCCAGATGCGGTCCTCGGTGTCCGAGGCCTCGGCGCTGGTGCAACGGGCGAGCCGGCGAAACAGATCATCCAGGAACGGCGACACCCGGGCCGCCCGCCGGGCGCGACAGCTACCGATCAGCTTGAGAATTTCAACCAATAAACCATCTTAGTGGAAATCGCGCGACCGGGCAGCGAGCGGCCCGAGCAGCGCGCTATGGTCCACCAGGTGGCGCGCGACGAGGTGCACGACCTCGCCGTCGCGCTCGATGACACCGTGCACGCCCAATAGGCGCGCCCCCAGCAGCTCGCGACGCTGGCTTTCGACCAGGTTGCGCCACACCACGATGTTCATGCTCCCGGTCTCATCCTCCAACGTCACGAATACCACGCCGCTCGCGGTATCGGGACGCTGCCGGCAGGTGACCAGCCCGGCCACGCGCGCCCGCGCGCCATGGGGCCTGGATTTCAGGTCTTCGGCCTTCAGGAGCCGCATCCCTTCCAGGCGCCTTCTGAGCAAAGCCAGCGGATGGCGGCCGAGGGTGAGGCCGAGGCTGGCGTAGTCGGCGACGATTTCCTCGCCTTCGCGCGGCGGCGAGAGGACCGGCGCGCGCTCGACCGCCGGAATGTCGAGCGGCGCGCGGCGCGCGGCGCCGGCCGCAATCCAGTGCGCGAGGCGGCGGTGGCCGGCCAGGGACTGCAATGCCCCGGCGGCCGCCAGGCAGCGCAGATCACGCTTGTTCAAATTCAACTCATAAGCAGAGCTGAAGGGCTTGCTGGCCGCGATGCGGCGCCCCTCCTTCTCCGAAAGGCCCTCCACCATGCGCAGGCCGAGGCGCAGTGCGCCTGCCTCGAGCGTGCAGTCCCAATCGCTCGCGAGCACGTCCGGTGGCCGCACTTCGACGCCGTGCCGGCGCGCGTCCTGCACCAGTTGCGACGGCGCATAGAAGCCCATCGGCTGGCTGTTGAGCAGCGCGGCGCAAAACGCCGCCGGGTGATGGTGCTTGAGCCAGGACGAGACGTACACCAGCAACGCGAAGCTCGCCGAATGCGATTCCGGGAAGCCGTATTCGCCGAACCCCAGGATCTGGCGGTAGATGGCGTCGGCGAACCCGGGGGCGTAGCCGTTGCGCCGCATGCCGCTTTTCAAGCGCTCCTCGAAGGGCTCCAGCCCGCCGCTCCTCTTCCACGCCGCCATTGACCGGCGCAGGCGGTCCGCTTCGCCGGGCGTGAAGCCGGCCGCGACCACCGCCAGCTCCATCACCTGCTCCTGGAAGATCGGCACGCCCAGAGTCCTCTTCAAGACTTTTTCAACTTGTGGACTCGGATAGACGACCGCCTCTTCGCCGCGCCGGCGCCGCAGGTAGGGATGCACCCTGCCGCCCTGGATCGGCCCGGGCCGCACGATCGCCACCTCGATCACCAAGTCGTAGTAGTTCGCCTGGCGCAGCCGCGGCAGCATGCTCATCTGCGCGCGCGACTCGATCTGGAACACGCCGATGGTGTCGGCCTTCTGGATCATCGCGTACACCGCCGGGTCCTCGGGCGGGATGTCCTGCATTCCCGCGATTCCGGTCATCTGCAGGGCTTTTTTGATCGCCGAGAGCATCCCGAGAGCCAGAACGTCCACCTTCAGCAGCCCCAGCGCCTCGAGGTCGTCCTTGTCCCACTGGATCACGCTGCGCGCGGGCATCGCGGCGTTCTCGATCGGCACCAGCTCGGCGAGCGGCCCGCGCGAGATGACGAAGCCGCCGACGTGCTGCGACAGGTGGCGCGGAAAACCGCGCAGCGCAGTGGCGAGCTCCAGCAGCGGGCCCGAGTCGACTTTATCCGGCGGCAGGCCGAGCGCCTTGCCGACGTCGCGCAGCGCGCTCCGGGTGCGGTAGCGGATCACGGTCGCCGCGAGCGCGGCGCGCTCGCGGCCGTACTTGCCGTAGATGTACTGGATCACCTCTTCGCGCCGCTGGTGCTCGAAATCGACGTCGATGTCGGGCGGCTCGTTGCGCTCGCGGGACACGAAGCGCTCGAACAGCATGCTCATGCGCGCCGGATCGACCTCGGTGATGCCCAGCGCATAGCACACCACCGAGTTGGCCGCCGATCCTCTCCCCTGGCACAGGATGCCGTTATCGCGCGCGAAGCGCACGACGTCGTGCACGGTGAGGAAGAAGGGCTCGTAGCCGAGCTCGGCGATCAACGCCAGCTCGTGCTCGACCAGCTCGGCTACCCTGGGCGCGACGCCCGCCGGAAAGCGCCGGCGCAGGCCGTCCCCGGCGAGCTTGCGCAGCCAGCTCGCCGCGGTTTCGTTCTGCGGGACCAGCTCCTCGGGATACTCGTAGCGCAGCTCGTCGAGCGAGAAATGGCAGCGCTCCGCGATGCGGACGGTCTCGGCGAGCAGCTCCGGCGGGTAAAGCTGCGCCAGGCGCACTCGCAAGCGCAGGTGCCGCTCGGCATTGGGGAAGAGATCCTGCCCGCATTGCGCGACCGGCCGCCCCAGGCGTGTCGCGGTCAGCACGTCCTGCAGCCGCCGGCGCGAACGCAGGTGCATGTGCACGTCGCCCGCGGCGACCAGCGGCAGGCCGGAGTGTTTCGCAATTTCAGTCAAAGCACTCAATCTCCTGCGGTCGCCCGCCCCGCAGTGCAGCCCGGCGGCGATCCAGGCCTCGCCGCGGAAGCGCTCTGCCAGCCAGGCGCCGGGAGTGAAATCCTCGCCCGGAACCCAGAGCACGAGGGTCCCGCTTCCCGCCAGCCGCTCCAGATCGGCGCGCGCCAGCGCATAAGCCCCCTTTTTTTCCCGCCGCCTTCCGCGGGTGATCAGCGACG
Organism: uncultured Enterobacteriaceae bacterium; assembly: GCA_964576525.1. GTDB lineage: Bacteria > Pseudomonadota > Gammaproteobacteria > Burkholderiales > SG8-39 > SCGC-AG-212-J23. Next base: position 14,710 of record CAZNVH010000051.1, on the reverse strand, counting down.
ACATGGCGCCATACGAGCGGCGGTCGGTGGCGAGCAGGACCAGCTTCAAATCCTGCCCGACCCGCACTTCGGTGCCCAGGATCAGCCTGAGGCTGCAGGCCTTGGCGGCCTGGTGCGCGCGCACCGCGCCGGCGAGCGAGCACTCGTCGGTCAGCGCGAGCGCGGCATAGCCGAGCGCCCCGGCGCGCTCGATCAGCTCCTCAGGGTGCGAAGCCCCGCGCAGGAAGCTGAAATTCGAGAGGCAGTGCAGCTCGGCGTAGTCAGGCAAACAAGCCATGCAGGTACCATTCGCCGGCCTCGCAGTAGACCCAGGCCAGGGAGGAATCCGGCAGCCGCGCGACGAAGTAGTCGCGTCGCGCGTCGTCGCCGTCCCACCAGCCCGACTCGATGCGCTCGGGTCCCGCCAGCGGCGCAAATTCGGTTTCATTCAGTTTCCTGGGTTCGAGCAGCCACAGCGGGCGCGGGCCCGGCTGGCGGAATTCCCGCGGATCCCATTCGCCGGGCTCGACGCGCCGCCAGGCATGCTCCGGGCGGTGATCGGGATGCGTAGCGAGGCCGCTGACCGCTTCGCGGCCGAGCCGTGCGCGCAGCCGCTCGACCAGACGCGCCCAGTCTTCGCTCTCGGCCGCCCGGTCGCCGAACATGCCGCGGGTTTGCGCGTGCAGCGGCGTGAAGCCGGCCGCCTCGAGGAGGATTGCCCGGACCGGGCGGCCGAGCACGAGGCGATCGAGCCGTTCGCGCAATAGCCGCGCCAGGCGATCGGTGTCTCGTGCCGGCGACGCCAGGCCGACCTCGACCGTGGTGGATCGATCTTCATCGAACAGCACCAGCCTGAAACTGCGGATGCCCGCCTGGCGCGCGACCAGCAAGCCTTCGAGTTGCGCCAGCAGCCGCCGCGCGCCGAACAGCAAGCCCTCGGCCTGCGTCACCTCCGCCGGCAGCTCGAGCTTCGCCGCGAAGCATTGCGGCGGCGCGAAGAAGCTGCGCGGCTCGGGCTTCGCGCCGCGCGCCTGGTCGAGCTCGTCGAGCAGCCCCTGGCCGCAGCGCTGCGCCAGGCCTTCGCGCGGCAGTTGCAGGAGCTCTCTAACGGTGCGGACTCCAATACTCTCGAAAAACCCCGGATCGAACCGCGTGACTTCGAGCGGCAGCGCCTCGAGCCCCTCGCCTTCGCCGCGCGCAAGCCACAGTGCCGCACGCGCCGTGGAAGCGGTGGCGAGGGTGAAATGAAAACCAAGCCCGGCAAGGCCGGCGCGAACTTTCGCCAGAAATTCCTCGCGGCCCCCGAACAGGCGAAGGCTGCCCTGCACTTCGAGCAGCAGTTCCCGCGGCGGCTCCAGCGAGACCCTAGGCGTGAACTGGCAGGCCCAGGCGGCGATCGGCTCGAGCGCGCCCGGCGGCAGGTCGGGAAATTGGAGTGCTACCCAGAGCATGGACAGGATTGCTCACTGCAAGTCGCAGCGGCGCGGCCGCCGGCGCGCCGCGGCGCTTGAGGATACGCAGGGAAAGCGCACCGCCTTGCGGCTCCAGGGCGATGCGCAGGCAAGCAGGCGAGGATTGCGCTGCGGCATCGCGCGGGCGGAACAGCGCGACCCACGCTCGGCCGGCTTCGGCCGCTACCGCGAGGCGCCGCAGCTCCTCGTAGCTCGCCTTGCGAAACCAGGCGAGCAGCGCGTGGCAGCCGCCGCCGCGCAGAACCTGCTCGGCGGCCCACAGCGCGTCGCGCCTGCCTGGGGCATTGACCACCGCCAGCTGAGCGAGATCGACGCCAGCCGCGGCAAGCGCTGGAGCGTAGGGCAGATGCGGCGGAGCAAGCCACACCACGCGCTTGCCGGCCCACGACAGCGCCGCCAGGGCCGGCAGGACGAGCTGCAGCTCGCCGGTCCCGGGGCGCGCGCCGAGGATCTCGGTCAGCGCGCCGGTGGGCCAGCCCCCGCCCGGCAGCTCTCGATCCAGGACATCATAACCACTTGAAACTACAGGTTTACATCCCTCGGCCGCGGTCCCACGCCAAACCGGGTGTCGATGCAGAATATCTTCGAGCGCGGCCATGATACTGTATTTTCATACAGTATACGGGCGCAGGCAAGAGGAAGTTTAACGCCCGCCTTTCAGGCGCCGCAGCTGCGTTTGATAGGCGCTCATGAAATCGCGCCCGAATACCTTGTTGAAGTCCTCCTGGGCATCGTGCGCGAGCTTTTCCTGCTGCCCGACGAACAGATCCCACAGCTTCGACTTGCGGCTCGCCAGGCTGAACCCCTGCGGGCTCTTTTCGAAGGCGCGCTCGAGGGCGGGCGGGTCGAAGCGCCGCAGCGCGCCCACGATCGCCGCGCGCATGCCGGCCATCAACGCAAGCTCGTGCGAGCGCAGACCCTCGCAGGCGTCGCCGATGGCCTGCACCGGGTCGAGGAAGCCGTCGGTGCGCTCCGCCGGGTCGAACAGGAACTCCATCGCTTCGTGCGGGTCGGACATCAGCTTGAGCGGGTTGTTGTCGCGCGCCGCGACCATGGTACGGTCCTCGGCCTCGAACTCCTTGCGCATCTCGGCTCGCGCCAGCAACAGCAGCATCAGCCCTTCAACCGCGGCGCGCAGGATCGCCCCGCTGTCCCGCAGCAGCCGCTCGCTTTCCGCCGCCGAGAGCTCCTTGTGCGGCAGGCCGGCGCCCTCGAGGAACGCGCGCAACGCGGCGCCGCTGGGCGCCGCCGGGGCTGGCCGCGCCGGCGCAGCAGGAGGTGCCGGGGGTGGCGCGGGCTGTGGCGCAGGAGGACTCGCCTTCTGCGGCACGAAGGTTTCTTCGGGCGCATCGTCGTCCCGCGGGATCATCCGCCGTTGCGGCGGCGGCGTAGGCGCGGCCGAGGGATCGTCACCGCCGAAGAACGTCGATTCGTTGAACAGCTTTTCCGCCGTGTCCTCGGCCTCGATCAGGGTTTGCGTAGTGCTGCGCGGGTCGCGCGGGCTCTCGGCTGCAGCGGCCGGCGTGGTCGGGCGCGCCGTCCCGGCGGCGGGCAGCAGCACCTGGACCTCGTACTCCCCGATCTCGAAGGTGTCCCCGGAGCTCAGCGTGAGGCGGGTTGCGGGGCCATAGCGCCGGCCCTTCACCATCACCGGGTTGACCTTGGAGACCACCGACATCCAGTAGACGCCGTCCTGCTCCTCGATCTCGACGTGGAAGCGCGAGATGTGCTTGTGCGGATCGTCGAGCGCGATGGTGCAGGATTCGTCGCGGCCGATGCTGATCGGCAGGACGTCCAGGTCGCGCGTCGCATAGAGCGACGAGCGGCCGGCCGCACGGGTGTGGATCTTGACGGTGATCGCCATGGTTTAAGCGCCGCTGCCGCGCTGGGAGAGCTCGCGCCGGCCCCAGCCGTGCTCGACCCAGCGACCGTTCATCATGGCGCAGAACTGCTCGCCGGCGGGCAGGCTTTCGCACAACAGCATCACGCGGCTGAAAAGCTCGGACGGCTCGGCCAGCCAGGCGGAGTTGGGCTCGCAGAGCCGGTCGGACAGCGAGCGCAACTCGGCCGGTACTACCGGGGCCGCCGCCTTTGCGAGGTCGACGCACAGCATCTGCGGCCTGGCGCCGCGGATCGGCACGGTGGCATCGGTCGGCTCCGACACGCTGAGCCACTGCGCTTCGAAGCGCCGCTGCGCCAGCGCGGCGTCGATCGACGCGGTGTTCGCGTTCGGTGCAATCGCCTCCAGCGCTATCGCTTCGATGTCGTCGAACCAGCGCGCGGCCCCGAGCAGCGTGGCGACTGCATCGAGGCTGGCCGAGGGCAAGGCGCAGGCTACCGTGAGCGGGAAATACCGGCCGACGGCGTCGACGCTCGGCACCATCAGCCCGGCCCAGGCGTTGGCGCCGACCACCCCCGGTCCGAGAGCGAAACGCCAGGCCGGCATCGAAAGAAAGGCGTCGCGCCAGCGGGCGCCGAGCCGCTCGCGGCTGCCCTCGATCGCCTTCTGCAGCCAGCGATCCCAGGGCTCGCTGAACGACACCGGCACGCGGCGCGTAATGAAGTCCCCCGTACCGGGAATCTTGCCGTACCACCCGACGGTGAAACCTTCGCCCGGCAGCGCGTCCACGGCCCTCATGCGCCGGTCCCCGCGCCGAGCTTGCGGCGCGCCTGCTCGATGAGGGCCTCGTCCCGCCCTCTGGGAAGATTGACCGGACGCTCGGCGAAGGCGACGCGCAGATGTCCTGCCAGGTCGGAACGCGCGGCCTCCGGCAGCCGCCAGGCGCGCAACGCGGCCTGCTCGATGCGCTGCACGTTGCCGGTTTCGTGCAGCGCCAGGTAACCGTCGAGAAGCTCGCGGCTCGCACCCGAGCGCAAAGCGTCTTCCAGCGAATACGCGAGGTGCGGCAGCAGGGTCTCGCGCAGGGCGTTGCGGTACGCGCGCTCGGCTTGTGCGCGCAGCATCCACGGGGCCGCCGCGCCTCCCTCCCCGGGCAGATCGCGCAGCGTACTCAGCGCGGCGAGCAGCCGCGCCTCGTCGCCGGAGCGGATCGTACCCAGGCTGTCGAGCTCGCGCGCCGCGGCTGCAGCACGCGCCTCGACCGCGACCACGGCGCCACGGTTGCCGAAGTAGCTCGCCGTCCAGGCAAGCGCCACGGCGAGCGTGATTGCAGCCATGGCGGCATACCCCGCGAGACGGCCCGTCTGGCGCGAGCGCTCCTGCGCCGGGTCGCTCCCGGCAAGGCCGGATTCCGCGAAGATCACCTCGCGCAGCAGCCGCCTGAGGAAGTAGCTCCTGCCTGAGCCGAGCGCGGGAGGCTGCACTTTGCGCTCGAGGTTGAAGCTGCGCGCAAGCGTGCCCAGGACGCGATCGATCGGGCTGCCTTCCTGGGTGCCGCTGGCGAAGTACACGCCGCGCAGGAGCGGCGGCTCGCCAGCCCAGGCGGCTCCGAAAGCCGACTCCAGGAAAGTGGCGAGCAGCGGCCCGGTCACGCGGAACTGCTGCGGGAAGCGGTAGATCGCGGCGCGCCGCTGCAGATCGCGCTCTTCCTGCAGGCGTCCGGGAAGCATCCCGTAGAGCCGGCGTTCGAGCCGCGCGAATTCGTCCTCGAAGCGGCCGGAGAGCGCCCCCCGCTCGGGTGACCTCTGCGAACGGTCGAAGGTCATGCCCCAGACTTGCGCGCGACCGTCGGCATCGAGGTTGCCGCAGAATTCCATGAACCCCGCCAGCAGGTCGGCCTTGGTCACCAGCAGGTAGATCGGCAGGCGCACCCCCAGGCGTGCATTGAGTTCCTGCACGCGCTCGCGCACGTGGCGGGCATAGCGCATCATGTCCTCCGCGCTCCAGTGCACCAGGTCGGCGATGCTCAGGGTGACCAGCAAGCCGTTCAACGGCTGGCGCGGCCTGGAGCGCTTCAGCAGGCCGAGGAAGCCGAGCCAGGCCGCGGCATCGGCCTCGTGGTCGCTTTCCTGGGTCGTGTAGCGCCCTGCAGTGTCGAGCAGCACCGCTTCATCGGTAAACCACCAGTCGCAGTTGCGTGTGCCGCCTACGCCTTGCAGGGCGCGCTCGCCGCGCGGGTCGCCCAGCGGGAAACGCAGGCCGGCGTTGAGCAGCGCAGTGGTCTTTCCCGACCCGGGAGCGCCGATGAACATGTACCAGGGCAGCTCGCTCACCATGCGCCGCTCGCCTCCGGGTCCGCGGAAGCGCGCCTTGCGCAGGACCTCGACCGCATCCTCGAAGCGCTTGCGCAGCACGGTGACTTCGTGCGCGGCGCGCGCCGCGGAATCCTGCCCCATGCCGCCGGTGATGCCCTCGAGCAGCTCCTTGTTCTCTTGCAGCGACCGGCGGGCGCGCCACAGCTCCCAGGCCAGCCAGCCGACGCCAACCGCGACGATCAGCGCAAAACGTTCAAACGGGCCCTCCAGAGGCCGTGCGCCGCCCAGCGCCAGTGCATCGCCGGAAAACCAGACGGCGAGCGAGAACGCCGCCCAGGCACCGGCGCCGACCGCCCAGCGTCCCCCCAGCCATCCCAGGTTCACGATCCCCCCCGGAGAACGATAGCCACACGCCGGTTCCTGGCGCGGTTCGCCGCCCCGTCGTTCGGCGCCACCGGCTCCGAATCGGCAAGGCCCTCGGCGCGTAGCCGGGCGGTGTCGCTCAGCCTGGAGGTCATCAGCGCGACCACGGAGCGCGCCCTTTCGGTCGAAAGCTCCCAGTTGGACGGGAAGCGCGCGGTGCGGATCGGCACGTCGTCGCTGTGGCCGGTAACGACGATCGCGCCGGGTACCTTGTTGAGCGCTTCGGCGACGCGCAGGATCACGGGTTGCAGCGCCACGTTCAGCCGGGCGCTGCCCGAGCCGAACAGTTCGTCGGCGCGCAGGACGATGGTGCTCGCACCCCCGGTTTCGGACACCGCGACCTCGCCGCGGGCGATCTCCGGGGCGAGCTCGCGGGCCACGGCGTTCGCCCCCGCTTGGGTCGTGGTCGCAGCGGCTGCCGCCGGTCGGCCGGCGAGCGCTGGCGGCTTGAGCCGCGCCAGGCCGCGTGCCACCGGGTCGGAAAGCGTCCCCAAGGAGATGCTGTAACCGAAATAGAGAGCGGCCAGGGCCAGCGCGCACACCGAGCCTGCCGCCCACAAGGCGAGCGCTCCGGGGACGCGCCGCGCCCGCACCCCTGCCCCGCGCCAGCGACCGGAAAGCTCTGTGGAAGCCTGTGGCCGGTGCTGCGAAAGCAGGTCGAACAGGCGGGACCGAGTCTGCGCCAAAGCCTGCCGACCGCCCGCTCCGCTGCGGTATTTGCCTTCGAAACCGAGCGCCAGGCAGACGTAGAAGAACTCCAGCAGGTCCAGGTTCGAGGCCGGAGCGACCGTGATCTGGTCCAGGAGCGCGAAGAATTTCTCGCCCCCCGTCGCCTCGCCGTGCAGCTCGGCCAGCAGGCCCTGCGTCCCCCAATCGCGGCCCCAGGGCGTCGCCGCCGCCGAGTCGTCGAGCAGCGAGCAGAGCGCGTAGCGCGCCATGGACAGCGCTCCCTCGGCGACTCCGGCCGCCCGTGCGCTGCGCTCGAAACCGTCGATCTGGCCGCGCAAGCGGGCGCGTAGCGCAGCCGGGTCCGGGTGGCGCAGCGCATGCCGGATCTGGGGAACCGCTGCCAGCAGGGCGTTCGCCGCCTCGACCAGGGGATTGAGGCCGCCGAGCTTGGCCAGGTCGGCGGCCGCCGCCTGGCGATCCAGGGAGGGAGCGTATTGGCTGCGCTTGCGCCCAGGGGTCGGGAGAACTACGGTCGCATCGGCCTCGCCAGAACTGGCCGGGCCCGGGACCCGCTCGGTCATGCTCTCCCCGGCTAGCGCTGCTTTGCCATCGGCACGTCCTCGCCGAGCACACGGGCCGCGTTGTACCACTTGAGCGATTCCGCGTAGTCGCGCGACACACCGGCGAGGCCCTTGTCGTAGATCTCGCCGAGGCGCTTCGCCGCCTTGCCGTTGCCCGACCTGGCAGACCGCACGTAAAGCTTGACCGCGTCGTTACCCTTGCCCTGCTGCTCGAGCGCCGACGCCTGGTCGAAAAGGGCTTCTCCGCCGGCTGGAGCGCCCGGCGCGGCCTTCGCTGCCTTCTCGGCCGCTGCGATCCGATCGGCCGCCTGCCGCTCCGCCGCCGCCGCACGTTCGAGCGCCGCCTTCTCGGCCGCCGCGCGCTCCGCCGCGAGCCGGTCGGCGGCCGCCTTGTCCGCGGCTGATCTGTCCGCTGCCAGCTTGTCCATCTTGGATCTGTCGGCTGCGGTGGCCTTCTCCTGCGTCGCTTTCACCACATCGGCGCTCTTCTTCGCCTCCGCCTCACGCAGCTTCGACGCGTCCGCGGTCTTGCGTGCCTCTACGTCCGCCCTCGCACGCTCCTCGGCAAACTGCTTCTGCTTCGCCAGGTCGCCCGACTTCCTGGCGTCATCTTCGGCTTTGCGCGCCTTCTCGGCAGCGAGCTTCGCGTCTTCCGCGGCCCTCTTCGCCTTCTCGAGCGCGGCGGCCTCCAGCTTCGCCTGGTCGAGCTGCTTCTGCATCTCGGCGATCCTCTTCTGCTGCTCGACGTCGGTCGGCGCGAAGAAGTAGTAGCCGGCCCCGGCAATCGCCAGAGCCGCGGCGGCAACCCCGACAAACACCGCCGGATGGGTCTTCTTGCCGCCGGCCGCCGCTTCCGCCTTGAGCTGGGCTTCGCGCTTCTTGAACTCGGCTTCGCGCTTGGTGCGCTCTTCAGCCTGCTTCTTCGCCAGCGCCTCGGTTTCCTTCTTGGCTTTCTCCTCCGCCTCGCGCCGCGCCTTTTCGGCGTCCAGCTTTGCCGTCTCCGCGGCGGCGGCGGCCTCCTTCTTGGCCTTCTCGGTTTCGAGCCGGGCGCGCTCGCGCTCGGCGGCGAGCTCCTGCTTGGTCCTCGCATCCGCTTCCGCCTTCGCCTTCGCTTCGGCCTCGGCGCGCGCCTTGGCCTCGGCCTGGCGCTTCGACTCGGCATCGGCCTCGCGCTTCTTGTACTCCGCTTCGCGCTTCGCCAGCTCGCTGGCGGCTTCCTGCTTTGCTCTCTCGCGCTCGGCGGCGGCTTCCTCCTTCGCCTTCTCCGCCGCTTCGGCGCGCGCTGTCGCCTCCGCCTCGCGCTGCGCCTCGCGCTTCTTGTATTCCTCTTCCTTCTGCGCCAGCTCGAGCTCGAGTTTCTCCTTCTCCGCGGCGAGCTTGGTGCGCGCCTCGGTCTCCTTGCGCGCGGCTTCCTCGGCTTCCTTCTTCTCCTGCTTCTTCGCGTCTGCGGTGGTCTCCTCCGGTGCGGCGCCGCGCAGCTTGGAGATCTTGCGCTTCGCCAGCGCGGCGTAGATGCCGGTCGGAAACTGCTGCACGTAGAGGTCGAAATCGTCCGGGTCGTTGCCGTCCTTGATCGCGCGCCAGAACTCGAGCTCGACTTCCTGGTTGCCGGCCTGGGTGCCGGTCTGCGTACCGCGGCCTTCCACAGCCGCCGCCGGCCGCGGCGCGGGCGCCCTGGACGACGTCGCGTCGACCATCATCGGGCCGATGACCGTCTTGTCCGCATCGCCTTCGTCGACGCCCCTGCCCTCAAGCGCGCGCCTCAGCGCCACGCCGAAGTCCTTCGCCGACTGGTAGCGCGTGTCCGCGTTCTTCGACAGCGCCTTGTTGACCACGGCGTCGAAGAACGGCGTCACTGCATTGTTGAGCGACGAGGGAAGCGGCGGGTCTTCCTGGATGATCTTCTTGGCGATGGTCCACGCGCCGCCGCCGGTGAACGGCTTCTCTCCAGCGAGGAACTGGTACAGGATGATGCCGGCCGAAAACACGTCGGTGCGCTTGTCGATGGTGCCGCCGGTGATCTGTTCCGGCGACATGTACGCCGGCGTGCCGACCATGGTTCCGGCCTGCGTGCGCTCCGCCTGCGTGCGGTCGGTATCCTGCACGCGCGCCACGCCGAAGTCGGTGAGCTTGGTGCGCGCCTGCGCGTCGAGCATCACGTTCGCCGGCTTGATGTCTCGATGGATGATGCCGGCGTTGTGCGCGAAGTCGAGCGCATCGAGCAGCTCGCACATGATGCGCACGGCTTCCTTGATGTCGAAGCGCTCGTTCGCGTCGAAGAAGTTCTTCAGCTCCTTGCCACGGATGAACTCCATGACGAGGTAGGCGACGTCGCCTTCCTCGGCGAAGTCGTACACCTGGACGATGTGCGGGTGGTTGAGCCGCGCGACCGCCTGCGCCTCGCGCGAGAACCGCATCGAGTAATCCTTCGCGGTGTCCGGGTCAAGGTGACTCTTGAGAATCGTCTTGATCGCGACCCGCCGGTTGAGCTTGGGGTCGACGCCCTCGTAGACCACGCCCATTGCACCCTTGCCGAGGATGCGCTCGATGTTGTACCGCCCGAGAGTCTTGAGATCCGGCTCCGCCATGACCAGACATTATCGAGCCATATCAAGGACCTGACAAGGTTAAAAGCCGCTACTCGCGTGGCAACTGGCGCACTACCGGCAAGCCCCGTAGTCGGACCGCAACAAGACTCTAAGCTTCTGCTTTGCCGGGAATTTTCGCGTCTGCGCAGCGCTGGATCGGTTTGCCGACCCTTTACCGCTTTTACCTCTTTTTACAACGCTACTCGCAGAAGAATTCGATGACGTCGATGGCGCCGGTTCGCGACTGTCCGAACGCGATCCAGCCGTGGCCGCGCAAAGTGAACTCCTCGCGGCGCAGGACGATCTCCTTGTCCCCCTGGACCGTGACGAAGGTGCCGTTCGCGCTGTGGTCGGTGAGGATGAACTTGTCCAGGCGGCGCTCGATCTTGCCGTGCGCGCGGGAAGCCATGCGCTCCTTGATCACCAGGTCGGCCGACTGGTCGCGGCCCATGGCGAGGGACGGACGCTCCGTGGACAGGACCAGCTCGTTGCCCTCGATCTTCAGCCTGAGCGTGGCGTTTCTCGGCTTGAACACCGACTTGTGGGAGGCGAGCGTGGTCATGTCCTCGCTCTGCTGCCACATCAGCTCGTAGACCTGGATCTCCTGCGCCTTGCCCTTGACCTGGATCGTGGTGATGGCGCGCGTGTTCGCCTTCAGCATCGGCGACATCTTCATCACCGTGTCGCGCGCCGTGATGATCTGCCCCTTGGTCGCGACGCTGGCCAGCCGCGCCGCGAGGTTCACTGCGTCGCCGAACACGTCGCCGTCGCGCTCGACCACCGGACCCCAGTTGAAGCCGATGCGGATGCCCAGCGTGGTGTTTCCGACCGGCGGCAGGGTGGAGATTCCGATCTGCATCTCGATCGCGGCGTCGGCAGCATCATCCGCGCTGGGGAAGGCCGACATCACCTCGTCGCCGATGGTCTTGATGACCCGCCCCTTGGAGTTCTTGGTCTTCTCGCGCATCACGTTGACGCAGCTCTCCACCGCGGCATGGGCGATCGCGTTGCCCGCCGTCTCGTAGAGCTTCGTGCTGCCGCTGACGTCGGCGAAAAGCACCGCCGCTTCGCCACCCTCTTCTGCCATCGGGTACGCCTGCCTCCCTTATCAGACCGATTGTACCTGTAAAAAAAAACGGGGCGCTCCAGGCGCCCCGTCATGCCGCAGAAGAATCACCCCTATTTGCAGGGCACCCCTTCGCGGCTCTCCTCCACGCAGTTCGGCAGCGAAATGCCGCTCTCGTCGATGCGGTGGTCCATCGGCGGCGTAGCGCCGACGTCGCCGGCGAAGCCGTAGTCCACCTGCTCGGCGACGCTGTCGGTGCCGAAGGTCTTGTTCGCTTCCTCGATGATCACCGCGGCCACGCTGGCCGACACCGTGCTTGCCGCGTTCGTCGCCTGCTGCTGCGCGATCGACGCCACGATGATCGCCAGGTTGTAGGTCACGCCGACGCTGGTGCTTGGTACCGACAGCGGGTTGGGCTGCAGGATCGACGGCGGGGTCGAGGTGAAGGCCCACTGGGTGGCCGAGCCGCTTAACGCCAGCGGCACGTTGGGCATGTTGATGTCCAGGCCCGTCACGTTGGTGTTGCTGCTGAGGGTCGACGCCGAACCCGCAGTGATCGTGCCTCCCGCTCCGAGCGCTCCGGCGATCAGGTTCACCGAGCCCGCGCTGGCGTTGATCATCCCAGGCGTCAGCGTATTGACGTCGGTGAGGCTGATGCCGCCGGGCGCCGTGGCGGTGACCACACCGGTGAAGTCATTACCGCCGTTGGTCGCCGAGATCGCCCCGCCGGCGGTCATCGTGATGGCGCCCGCCGAAACGGCGTCGTTGTAGGTCTGGCCCCCGGTCGTCGTGACGCTCGCCGGAAGCGTCGTGGTCCCCGCGGCGTCGGTCGTGATGCTCGCCAGCGCGGTCGTTCCGCCGATCGCACCACTGAACGTGGTCGCGCCACCGCTATTGGCCGTGAGAGTGAATGCACCATTGACCGTGCTTCCGAAAGCGAGGCTGCCACCGCTTACTGTCGTGTTGCCAGTGAGCGTAACCGGGCCGTTGTAGGTCTGCGCACCTCCGCTGACGATGGTTCCGCTCAGGCTGGTCGTCGCTCCGCCGCCATCCGAAATCGTCCCGGCGACGCTACCACCCCCGCCGGTGAAGGTGTCAGTGTTTGCGTTGCCTGCGATGTTCTCGATGTTGCTCCAGTTCATGCCATTCAGCGTGCCTGCGTTCACGCCGGTAATCGTCCACGTGTTGGCCACGTTCGCGGCGTTCAGCGTGTCGGTGTTCGCGCCGCCATCGATGCTGGTGACCGAACCGCCGGCCATCGTGAAGCTGTCCGTGCTCGAGCCGCCGACGACGTTTTGGATGTTGCTCCAGCCTCCCGTGATGCCCGTCACCGTGCCGCTGTTGGCGCCGGTGATCGTCCAGGTGTTGGCGACGTTGTCGGCCGTGAGCGTGTTGGTGCCGCCAGCGCCGCTCAGTAGGCCCCCAAGCGTCCCGCCTGAGAGCGTGAAGTTGTCGGTGTTCGCATTGCCTTGCAGGTTCGGGAAAGCGCTGAATGTGAGCGCGTTGCCGCTCGTGTAAGTACCGGCATTGAGGGCTGTCACAAGCCAGGTCGAAACCGCATTGATGCCCGTAAGCACGTTGGGCTGCCCAGCGGGGCCGATCAGCGAGTTGATGTTGCTAAAGCCCCCGGTGACTGCCGCCTCCGTGCCGTTGAACCCATCGGTGCCGCCAACCGCCGTCAGCGTCACGCTCCTCGCCGTCGTGTACGCCGCAAGGTTCAGCGTGTCCGAGCCCGCCACACCGTTAATCGTCGACACCGTGAAGGTGTCCCCGAACACGAACGCGTCCGTGCTCGTGCCTCCCACCAGGTTGCCGATGTTGGTGAAGTTGTTGACGTTCGTTACGTTGCCGGCGTTGTTCGCCGTGATGTTCCAGGTGTTGGCCGCATCGCGCGCCGTCAGCGTGTTGGCGCCCGTGATGCCGCCGTTGATCGTGCCCGTCACGCTGCCGCTGGCGCCGATCGTGAAGGCGTCGGTGCCCGTGCCCCCCGTCAGGTTCGGGATGTCGGTGAACGTCTGCCCCGTCGAGAGCGACCCGTCGTTCGCCCCGCTGATCGTCCAGGTGGTCACCGCGTTGGTGCCCACCAGGACATCCGCCGCGTTGTCGCCAACGAAGTCCGTCACGTTCGTGAACGTGCCCGTGAGCACCCCGCTCACCGTCCCCGCCTGCAGGTTGATGGTGTTGGCACCACCCACCGCCGCAATGTTGATCGTGTTGGTGCCCCCGGCGCCGTCGATGTTCCCCGCCAGCGTGCCCGTGGTGAACGTGAAGGTGTCGTTGCCCGTGCCACCTAGCAGGGTCGGGAAGTTCGTGAAGTTCACCGTCCCGTTCACGTTGCCGTCGTTCGGTCCGCTGATCGTGAACGTGTTGGTGCCGGCCACGAGCGCGAGCGTCTGGTCGGTGTCGTTGCCCGTTACCGATTCGATGTTGGTGATCGAGGTCCCTATCGTCACCGTCAACGCGCCGCGAAGTGCATAGTCCGCCGAGTCGCCTGTCGTATGCGTGCCGCCATCGATCAGCCCCGTGAGGCTGCCCGCCGCCGTGAACGTGAAGCTGTCATTGAGCGTACCGCCAGTCAGATTGGAGATAGCGGAGAAAGTGATCGTCCCGTTTATGTTCCCACCGCCTGCCGCGTTTATCGCCCACGCATTCACTGTGTCCGGACCGACGAGGGTGTCAGTACCGCCACCGCCAACGATGGCTCCACCGCCGGTCCATCCGGAAAGCGTAAACGTGTTCGCCCCTGCACCACCTGTGAGGTTGGCAGCCTCGATCCCCGAAAGGGTGTCGGTACCTTCTGCGCCGATGACGAGGGTCGTGTCGGTAATGGTGAAGTTCGCGTCCCTGGTCTCTGCCACTACGTCGGCTGCACCTGCCCCGCCGTTCAGAGCATCGGCGCCGAGACCGCCCGTAACGGTGTCGTTCCCGCCATTACCGTTGATCGTGTCGACGAAGGCCGTACCCACCAGGGTGTTCGCGCCGTCGTTACCCACGATCGTCAGACCGTTGGGCGCAGCGCTGGCGTTGATGCTCTCCGCCGTTACGCCGGTCGTGACCCCAGCTGCGTCGCTGATCCTCACGGTCTCGAGCCCCGTGTCGCCGGCGAAGATTGTCAGGGTCTGCCCCGCCGTCGAGGTGAAGCGCACCTCGTCGGCCGCGCCGGCCGGATCCGTAATTTCCGCTGCCGAGTGATCGCTCGCAGCCGCAATGATGTAGATGTCGTCGCCCGCCCCGCCGTTCAGTACGTCGATGCTCGCGCCACCAGCCAGCGTGTCATTGCCTGATCCAGTGTTTATCGTGTCGATTCCCGCTCCGCCCGTGACCGTGTCGGCTCCAGCTCCCCTGGTCATCGAGCTCGCGTTGGTCCGTCCGGAGGCGTCCACAGTCACATTGCTCGTCCCCGTCACCGCCGAGGTCGCATCCACCGTCACGATCCCCGCCGTGTCCGAGTTCCCCGCCAGCGTCACGCTCTGCACCGCATCGGCCGCCAGGAACAGCGTCTGCACGTTGCTCTTGTTGGCAAACTGCGCATCCACGATCGTCGCCGCATCGGTGATGCGGAGCTCATTTACCCCGCCCCCGCCGTCCACCGTCTCCGCCGCGGTGAAGCCGGCGTTCGAAGATTGAATCGAGTCGTTGCCGCCCCCCGCCGTGATGCTGTCGCTACCGGCCCCGCCCGTGATCGTGTCCGCCCCAGCTCCCGTACTGATCGTGATCGCGTTGGTCCGCCCCGAGGCGTTCACCGTCACGTTGCTCGTGCCGGTCGTCGCCGAGGTC
>CAZNVH010000050.1:0-3098 GCA_964576525.1 uncultured Enterobacteriaceae bacterium | reverse complement strand
AAGGAGCACCTCGGCCTGCCGAACAAGAAGGACGTGAAGGACGGCATCATGGCGTACAAGATCGCGGCGCACGCCGCCGACCTCGCCAAGGGCCATCCCGGCGCGCAGATCCGCGACAACGCGATCTCCAAGGCGAGGTTCGAATTCCGCTGGCAAGACCAGTTCAACCTCGGCCTGGACCCGGATACCGCCAAGGACTTCCACGACGAGACGCTGCCCAAGGACTCGATGAAGGTGGCCCACTTCTGCTCGATGTGCGGGCCGCACTTCTGCTCGATGAAAATCACGCAGGACGTGCGCGATTACGTCGAGAAGGGCCTGAAGGAGAAGGCGGTCGAGTTCGTGAAGAAGGGCGCCGAGATCTACCAGAAGACCTGAGGCGGTGGCCGAGGGCGTGCTGATCCCGCTCGCCAAGGTTGCGCTGGCCGTCGCGATCGGCTTCCCGCTGCTCATGTTCCTCGCCCAGGACAGCCTGATCTTCCATCCGCAGCCGCTGCGCGAGGAGCAGCGCGCGGTCATCGCAGGCCGCGGCGCGGCGCAGAGCGTGTTCATGGAAGCCGATGGCGTCCGGGTCCACGCCTGGCACGTCGCAGGCGATCCGCTGGTCCTGTACTTCGGCGGCAACGCGGAAGAAGTGTCGTGGATGCTCGAAGAGGTGCGGCGGCGCACGCCCGGCGTCGGCTGGCTGCTGGTCGACTACCGCGGCTACGGCGCGAGCCAGGGATCGCCTTCGGAGCGGGCGCTCGTCGCCGACGCCTTGCAGTGGTACGACAAATTCTCCAAACAGAAAATCTACGTCTTTGGCCGAAGCCTGGGCAGCGGCGTCGCGGTGCAGCTCGCCGCGGCACGCCCGGTGGCCGGCGTGGTGCTGGTGGCGCCGTTCGACAGCCTGGTGGAAGTCGGCAAGCACCACTACCCCTACCTGCCGGTGAGCTGGCTGCTCAGGCACCGCTTCGACTCGGCCGCTTTGGCGCCGAAGATCGGCGCGCCGCTGCTGTGCATCGTCGCGGAGCGCGACGAGATCATCCCCAAGGTCCATTCGCAGCGCCTGTACGACGCCTGGGGCGGGCCCAAGCGCTGGGTCACGCTCGAAGGCGCGAGCCACAACGCCACCGACGACGCGGTGAACTACTGGCCCAGCATCAGGAAATTCTTGACTGAAAAACCTTCTTGACGCCCTGATCCTCGGAGTGGTCGAGGGGCTGACCGAGTTCCTGCCGGTCTCGAGCACCGGCCATCTGATCCTCGCCGGCGATCTGCTCGATTTCAATCCCCCCAGCCGCGATGTGTTCTATATCGCCATCCAGACCGGAGCCATGCTCGCCGTGGTCTGGGAATACCGCGCGCGGTTTTTTCGCATCGATCCGCAGTTGTGGCGCAATCTCGTCATCGCCTTCCTGCCTGCGGCGCTGATCGGCCTGCTCGTCGGTGAGCTGATCAAGACCTACCTCTTCAGACCGGTGCCGGTTGCGCTCGCCTTCATCGTCGGCGGGCTGATCATCCTCTGGGTCGACCGGGGAAACAGGACTGCAAGAGTGGAAAGCACCCAGGCGATGACCTCGCTCGACGCTCTGAAGGTCGGCTTCGCCCAGTGCTTCGCCCTGATCCCGGGGACTTCACGCTCCGGGGCGACGATCATCGGCGGCATGCTGTTCGGGCTTTCGCGCCGCACCGCGACCGAGTTCTCGTTCTTTCTTGCCGTGCCGACGCTGATCGCCGCTGGCGCCTACGATTCGTGGAAGAACCGCCGGCTGTTTTCTGCCGACGACATCGGCATGTGGGCGGTCGGACTGGTGGTGTCGTTCGTTTCGGCCTTCCTCGTCATCCGCTGGCTGATCCGCTACGTCGCGACGCACGACTTCCGCTGGTTCGCGTGGTACCGGATCGCATTTGGCCTGGCGGTGCTGGCTACCGCCTACTTCGGCTGGGTGGATTGGACTGGGCCGAGATGAGAAAAATGGGGTCTGTCCCCATTTAGCCCTGCACCCAGGGCAGGCCGTTCTTGCGCCAGCCGCCCACGGTATTGCGGTGCTGGGCGGGGTCCTTGTCGCCCTCGAAGCCCTCGAGCACGTTGTAGCACTCGCGCCAGCCGGCACGCGTGGCGGCCTCGGCGGCCGCGTGCGAGCGGGCGCCGGAGCGGCACAGGAACATCACCGGCTGGTCCTTCGGCACCGCGGCCGCGAGCTCGCCCAGGAATTCCGGGTTTTCGCGGTTGCCCGGATAGGTCTGCCATTCCACCGCGACGCTGCCCGGAACTTTGCCGACGTACAGCAGCTCGGGCTTGGTGCGGACGTCGACGAGCTTCGCGCCCGCCTGCATCAGCTTGTGGGCTTCAGCGGGCAACAGGGCCCCGGCATAGGCGAGACCCATGGTCTTGCCCCGCTCCCGCCCGGCCTTCTTGATCTCTTCCATGACGCCCTCTCATTGTGCAACTAAGTTCGCCATGCCCCTAGACGGTGCGCGGCAGATGGATAAAATGCCCCAGGAATCAGCACCGGCGATTGGCACAGAACGTGCTGAAGTCACCGGTCTACAACACCTTAAACACAAAACCGGCTCAGGAGATCTCATGGCGTTGACGCCCGATGACGTATTGAAGCTCGTCAAGGACAAGGAGGTGAAGTTCGTCGATTTCCGCTTCACCGACACCCGCGGCAAGGAGCAGCACGTCACCGTGCCGGTCAAGTACTTCACCAAGGAGAAGTTCGAGCTCGGCCACGCCTTCGATGGTTCCTCGATCGCCGGCTGGAAGGGCATCCAGGCCTCCGACATGCTGCTCATGCCGGACGCCTCTTCGGCGCGCATGGACCCGTTCACCGACGAGCCGGTGCTCAACATCAGCTGCGACGTCTACGAGCCGATGGACGGCAAGCCCTACGACCGCTGCCCGCGCTCGCTGGCGAAGCGCGCCGAGGCCTATCTGAAGTCGAGCGGGCTCGGCGAGGTCGCCTACTTCGGCCCCGAGCCCGAGTTCTTCATCTTCGACGGCGTCACCTGGGACATCGGCATGTCGGGCTGCTTCGTCAAGGTCAAGTCGGAGGAGGCGCCCTGGTCCTCCGGGATCGACTACGAGTCGGGCAACATGGGCCATCGTGCCC
>CAZNVH010000049.1:0-51368 GCA_964576525.1 uncultured Enterobacteriaceae bacterium | reverse complement strand
TCATGCTGCTGGTGGCGGTGGCGATCATCATGGTCAACGCGCTGCTGATGATTTTTGGCCCCGACGCGCGCAACGTGCAGAACGACTACCAGCTGGAATCCTACGAGATCGGCGCGATCCTGATCGACAAGGCGCGCCTGTACGCCGCCGGCGCCGCGCTGGTGGCGACGGCAGCGCTGTTTGCGTTTTTCAGGATGACGTTAACCGGAAAAGCCATTCGGGCCTGCGCCGACAACCATCTTGGCGCACTGGTGGTCGGCCTGAACGTCAAGCACCTGTACGCGCTCACCTTCGGCCTGGGCTCGGCCTGCCTCGCGATCGCCGGCTGCGCGATGGTGTTGCTGGTGGAGGTCACCCCTGCGCTCGGTCCTGCCTATACGCTGCTCGCTTTCGTGATCGTGATCGTCGGCGGCCTGGGCTCGATGGGCGGCGCGCTGCTGGGCGGCGTGCTGATCGGCGTCTCGGAGGCGCTCGCGGGTCTGTTCATCGCACCCTCTGCCAAGAGCATGTTCAGTTTCGCGCTGCTGATCCTGGTGCTGTTGCTTCGCCCGCAAGGACTGCTGGGCAGGAAGCAATGAGCCGCGCTACCACGCTGCTCGCGGTTCTGCTCGGCGCGCTGCTGCTGCTGCCGCTGGTGGCAAGCAATTACCTGCTTTCGGTTGCGACGCTGATCCTGTTCTTCGCCTACACCGGGCAGGCGTGGAACGTAATGATGGGATTCGCCGGCCAGTTGTCGCTGGGGCATTCGCTGTACGTCGGGGTCGGCGCCTACGCGGCGGCCGGGCTGTTCTTCCACTACGGCATCGGCCCCTGGGCGGGGCTGTGGCTCGCGATCCTGCTGTGCATGCTGCTCGGCATGCTGATCGGCTTCCTCGCATTCCGCTTCAGCATCTCGGGCGTGTACTTCGCGCTGCTGACCATCGCTTTCGCCGAATTCACGCGCATCGGCTTCGACCATCTCGACTGGCTGGGCGGCCCGGGCGGCATGTTCCTGAAGGTCGCGCAGCGCGACAGCTGGGACCTGCTCAATTTCCGCGGACCGCCGTTCATGTACTACTACGCGATTCTGTTTTTAACGGTAGCTGCATTCATAGGATGCTGGTTGCTGCTGCGTTCAAAAGCGGGCTACTACTGGCAGGCGATCCGCGAAAACGAAGAGGCCGCGCAGGCCCTCGGCATCAACACCTTCCGCTGGAAGATGCTGGCGGTGGCGATCAGCTCGGCGATGACCGCGGTCTCCGGCGTGTTCTTCGCCTTCTACTACAACAACCTCTTCCCGCACGAGATCTTCAACATCAGCCGCTCGATCGAGATCATCCTCGGGCCGGTGATCGGCGGCGTCGGCACGCTCTTCGGCCCGATCCTCGGCGCCGCCGTGCTGACGCTGCTCTCCGACGGCATCACCGATGCGCTCGCCGCGGCTGGGCTGGAGATCCCGGGCATCAAGCAGGTGTTCTACGGCCTGGTGCTGCTCGCGGTGGTGATGTTCCTGCCGCACG
This sequence comes from uncultured Enterobacteriaceae bacterium, assembly GCA_964576525.1. Lineage (GTDB taxonomy): Bacteria > Pseudomonadota > Gammaproteobacteria > Burkholderiales > SG8-39 > SCGC-AG-212-J23. The sequence continues at coordinate 49,869 of CAZNVH010000049.1, read as the reverse complement.
GCATCTGGCCGGCGCTGCGCCGTCGTTTGGGTTTGCACAAATGAGTTTTCTCGAGATCAGAAGGACCAGCAAATACTTTCGCGGCCTGCGCGCGGTCAACGGCGCTTCGCTCGAGGTCGCGCAAGGCGACATCGTCGGACTGATCGGCCCCAACGGCGCGGGCAAGACCACCCTCTTCAACATGATCGCTGGGGTTTTCGCACCCGACTCGGGCGAGATTTTTTTCCAGGACAAACCCATTCATGGGCTGCGGCCGGACCAGGTCTGCGCCGCCGGCATCGGCCGCACCTTCCAGATCGTCAAGCCGTTTTCGGGCTTGTCGGTTCTCGACAACGTGATGGTGGGCGCGCTTCTCCGCTCAGGCCTTTCCGAAGCAAAGTCCCGTTCCCTGAAAATTCTCGAAACACTCAAGCTCGCTGCCAAAGCCCACCAGCCCGCCTCGTCCCTCACCCTGCCCGACCGCAAGCGGCTGGAGGTGGCGCGCGCGCTGGCGACGCGGCCGCGGCTGCTGCTGCTCGACGAGGTGATGGCCGGCCTGCGCCCGACCGAGTGCGACCAGATGGTCGAGGTGTTCCGCGAGCTGAACCGCGCCGAGGGCCTGACCATCCTGCTGATCGAGCACGTGATGCGCGCCGTGATGGCGCTGGCGCGCCGCATCGTGGTGCTGCACCACGGCGACGTCATCGCGGGCGGCACGCCCGAGCAGATGGTGCGCGACCCGGCGGTGCTCGAGTGCTACCTCGGGGAAGAGACCGAAGTCTGATGCTTTCGATACAAAACCTTGATTTGTACTATGGCGATGCGCCGGCGTTGTCGGACGTCAGCCTCGAGGTCGGCCAGGGCGAGATCGTCGCCATCGTCGGCGCCAACGGCGCCGGCAAGTCCTCGCTGATTCGCGGCATTGCCGGCATCGAGCCTTTGCATTCCGGGGAAATCCATTTCAAGGGGCGCAGGATCTCCGGCCTGGAATCGCACCGCATCTGCAACCTGGGCATCGGCCAGGTCGCGGAGGGCCGGCAGGTGTTCCCGAGCCTGACGGTGCTGGAGAACCTGCAGATGGGCGCGATGCTGCCCCGCGCGCGGCAGGGGGCGACGAAAGCGCTGCAAGACGTCTTTTCCCTCTTTCCGAAACTGGCGGAGCGCAGCGCCCAGCTCGCCGGCACGATGTCGGGCGGCGAGCAGCAGATGCTCGCGATCGGCCGCTGCCTGATGGGCATGCCCGAGCTGATCATGTTCGACGAGCCCTCCCTCGGGCTCGCGCCGCTGGTGGTGCAGGAAGTGCTGCACACGATCCGCCTCCTCAATCAGCGCGGCCTCACCATCCTGCTGGTCGAGCAGAACGTCGCGGTGTCGCTCAAGCTGTCGAACCGCGCCTACGTGCTGGAGAACGGCCGCATCGTCATGAGCGGCCCGGGCGAGCAGCTGCTGCACGACGACCGGGTGCGCCGCGCCTACCTCGGCCTCTGATTTCGGCCCTGGCAGCGGAAATAGTGCCTGCGGGGGACGCCGCCCGGTTCCGTATGCTGGCCCGATGGACATCCTCACCGAAGCACCCAACCTGCTGAAGCGGGTCCAGGAAGGCGACGCGCTCAAGCTCTACCTGCGCCAGCGCCTGGAGCTGATCATTCCGGCGATGCTCGTGTTCCTGGCGTTCAGCCTCGTCATCACCGCCAGCACCGTGATCTTCGTCGGCGGCACGCGCTCGTTCGTCGTGCTGCTGGCGCTGATCGTCGCGCCTTTCATCCTGATCGGCAGCCTGTTCGTCCAGGGTTACGTGTTCTTCTCCTGGCTCGAGCTGCGCGCGATCGCGCGCCTCGCCGGCCACCCGCCGCGCCTGCCGCCGGGCAAGCCGTCGCTCCCCGGGCTGCGCGCCGCGCTGGGCCGCCTGCCGGAAATCCCGTGGGGCCTCGCCGCCATGTTCCTCCTGCTGCCCTTCCTGCCGCTCGCGGCTCTGTCGATACAATGGGCGTTGCTGGTGCTCGTGGCCTGGCTCCTGACACCGATCGCCTATTCGCTCCTCGACCGCTAGAAACTCCACCCCAGTCATCGCGATCCACGGCGGCGCCGGCGTGCTGCGCCGCGAGCGCCCCGGCGCCCAACAGCGTGCCGCCCTGGCGCAGGCCCTCGATACGGGCTACCAGGTCCTGCTCGAAGGCGGAACCAGCCTCGACGCAGTGACCGCCGCGGTTGTGGTGCTCGAGGACGACCCGCAGTTCAACGCCGGGCGCGGCTCCTCGTTCAACAGCGACGGCGAGATCGAGATGGACGCTTCGATCATGGACGGCGCGAAGCTCGCCGCGGGCGCGGTGGCGGCGGTGCGCCGCATCCGCAACCCGATCCTCGCCGCGCGCGCGGTGATGGAGAACACCCGGCACGTGCTGCTTGCCGGCGCCGGCGCCGAGCGCTTCGCGCGCGCCCAGGGGCTGCGCCTTGAATCTCCCAAATATTTTCAAACCGAACGCCGGACCTACCACGGCACCGTCGGCGCGGTGGCGCTCGACCGCGACGGCAACCTCGCTGCCGCGACCTCGACCGGCGGCTACACCGGGAAGATGCCGGGGCGCATCGGCGACTCGCCGCTGATCGCCGCCGGGACCTACGCGGACAACCGCGCCTGCGCGGTCTCCGGCACCGGCCTGGGCGAGGCCTTCATCCGCGCCGCGGTCGCCTACGACGTCGCCGCGCGCATGCGCTACCGCGGCGATTCGCTCGCCGCGGCCGCCGCCGCGGCGCTGAGGAACGTCGCCAAGCTGGGCGGCGCCGGCGGCCTGATCGCGATCGACCGCCGCGGCAACGTGGCGATGCCCTACAACAGTGAGGGCATGTACCGCGCCTGCGTCGACCGGCACGGCAAGCGCAGCGTCGCGATCTTCTAGCTAAGATGGGGAAATGAAGCTCCTGCTGCTTTGCGCGCTGGTCCTCGCCGCGGGAGCCGCGCCCGCGCAGGACGCCTGGCCGGCACGCCCGCTGCGCTTCATCCTGCCCTTCCCGCCCGGCGGCGGCACCGACATCCTCGGCCGGCTGATCGCCGAGCGCCTTGCCGCCGCGCTCGGCCAGCCGGTGGTGACCGAGAACCGCGGCGGCGCCGGCGGCAACGTCGGCGCCGAGGCGGCGGCGCGCGCCGCGCCCGACGGCTACACCATCGTGCTCACCGCGCCGTCGCTCGCGATCAGCCCGTCGCTGTACTCGAAGCTCAACTACGACCCGGTGAAGGACTTCGCGCCGATCAGCCTGGTCGCGACCGTGCCCAACGTAATGATCACCCAGGCCTCGCTGCCGGTGCACAACCTGCAGGAGTTCATCGCCCACGCCCGGGCGAAGCCCGGCGCGCTCAATTTCGGCTCGGGCGGTGCGGGCACCTCGAACCACCTCGCTGGCGAGCTCTTCAACCTGACCGCCGGCACGACGCTGGTGCACATCCCCTACAAGGGCGTGAACCTCGCGATGCAGGACGTGCTGGCCGGCAATGTGCACCTCGTCTTCATCGGCATCCCGGCGGCAGCGCCGCACATAAAGTCGGGCAGGCTGCGCGCGCTCGCGCTGGTAGCCCCGCAACGTTCGAATGCGCTGCCGGAGGTGCCCACAGTGGCCGAGGCCGGCCTCGCCGACTTCGAGGTCACCACCTGGTACGGCGTGCTGGCCCCTGCGGGAACTTCAAGAAATGTCATCACCCGGCTCAACGCCGAGCTGGTGAGGATCATGCACGCGCCGGACATGAAGGAGCGCCTCGCCAACACCGGCACCGACGCGCTCACCAGCACGCCGGAGGAATTCAGCGCCTACATCAAGCGCGAGATCGCGAAGTGGGGCGACGTAATTCGAAGGGCCGGAGTCAAGGCCGATTGATCAGGCCGCGCCCCAGACTTCGCGTGCCGTCTCGACGACCAGCCTGAGCTTCGCCTCCTGCTGCGCGAAGCTCAGCGCGGTGCCGTGCTGGTGGCTGGCGAAGCCGCATTGCGGCGAGATGGACAGGTCGTCGACCGGGACGAAGCGGGTTGCCTGCTCGATTTTCTTCTGCAGAAGATCCCGGCTCTCCAGAACCGGAATCTTGGTCGAAACCAGGCCGAGCACGACTTTCTTTCCCTTCGGCATGAAGCGCAGCGGCTCGAAGCCGCCCGCCCGCTCGCTGTCGTACTCGAGGAAGAAGGCGTCGACCTCGAGCTGGTTGAACGCCTTCTCGGCGATGCGCTCGTAGCCGCCGGCGGCGATCCACTTGCCCATGGCATTGCCGCGGCACATGTGCACGCCGATGGTCATGCCGGCGGGCCGCGCGCGCACGATGCGGTTGATCAGATCGATGTACAGATCGATCAGCTTCTCGGGATCGTCGCCGCGCGCGCGCACTGCGTCGCGCAGGCTCTGGTCGCACAACAGCGTCTGCGCCACCTCGTCGATCTGCAGGTAGCGCCCGCCGGCGGCATGCAAGGCTTCCACTTCTTCGCGGTAGATGCGGACGACGTCCTCAAAAAACTGATCCAAATCAGGATAAACATCGCGGTCGACACAGTTACGCCCGCGCGGGTAATGCAGGTAGGAAGGAGCCGGCAAGGTCGCCTTCACGGTACGCGTGGTGTGCTGCAAAGAAAAGGCGACTTCGTCGGCGACGATCGGCCCGGTGCGCCTTATCCGGGTGACCGCGACCGGCGCCGAGCCGATCCGCATGACGTTGCCGGCGTCGTCGCGCTGCAGGTCGACGTTGCCCACGGCGTCGGCGCGCGCGAAGCCCGCGACCTTCGCCACGAAGCCCAGGCGCCAGGACTCGCGCCGGAACTCGCCGTCGGTGACCACCTTGAACCCCAGGCTCTCCTGCCAACGGATCGCCTCGGCGATGCATTCGTCCTCGCGCGAACGGTCGGCGAGCAGCGCCTGCGGCCGCAGCAGGCTGCCAATGTGCTCGGCGCGGAACGGGATGGCGCTCATCCGGTTTGAGGGCTCTGGATATACTTTGACCATGCAGACGGACTACGTCCAGCGCTTCCTGTTCGAGGACCTCGACATCCGCGGGCGCCTCGTGTGCCTGACCGGCGCCTGGCGGCGCATGCTCGACGGCCGGGGTTATCCCGAGGATATCGCGATCCTGCTCGGCCGCACCACCGCGCTCAACGTGCTGCTCGGCGCCAACCAGAAGGGCGCTGGCCGGGTCACCCTGCAGGTGCACGGCTCGGGCCCGGTCAAGCTGCTGGTGGCCGACTGCACCGCGGAGTTGCGGATACGCGGCATGGCGCACTACGAGGAAAAGAGAAATCTCCTTAAGAATGAAAGAGAACTGCTCGGCGATGGGCGGCTGTCCGTCACGCTCGAGGACCTGAAGAGCGGGCAGCTCTACCAGAGCGTGGTGCCGCTCGAGGGCGAGACGCTGGAGCAGATCTTCGGGCACTACCTGTCGCAGTCGGAGCAGACCACCGCGTTCCTGCGGCTCCACGCCGACCGCGGCGCGCTGTGCGGCCTGCTGCTCGAGAAGCTGCCGCAGGCCGACAGCCGCGACCCCGACGGCTGGAACCGCGTCACGCACCTCGCCGCGACGCTTACGCTCGACGAGACGCGCGACGCGCAGCCCTACGACCTGCTGACGCGTGTGTTTCCCGAGGAGCTGATGCGCGTGTTCCGCCTCTACCCGGTCGAGTACCACTGCCCCTACGACGAGGGCAAGGTCAAGGACATGCTGCTCGGCCTCGGGCTTCAGGAGGTCGAGGCTATCCTCGCCGAGCAGGGACAGGTCGTGATCCGCAATGAGATGTGCAACCACGAGTACCGTTTCGACGCCCGGGCGATTGCCGAGCTATTCGCCAGTCATTGAAAAGCTAGAACGAAGCCACGATCCGGGGTTAATCTGCGTCCCAGGAGGTTCCCATGAAGCGAATTCTGACCCTTGCATCGATCCTCGCGCTCGTCGCCTGCGGCGAGACCCCGCCCCCGCCCAAGCCCGCCGCCCCGGCTGCGCCGCCGCAGGCCGCGGCTCCGGTGACGCCCAAGCCGGAGGTCAAGCCTGAAGCGCCCAAGCCCGACCCGAACAAGGAGCTCGCCCAGCGCGTGAAGCGCGCGCTCGAGGGCGAGCCGAAAGTTCAGGCCGCGGCGATCGACGTCACTGCCAAGGACGGTCGCGTAAGTCTATGGGGCACGGCGGCGACCGCGCGCGAGCGCACCCTCGCCGGTCAGGTGGCGGCGAAGGTCGAAGGCGTGGCGTCAGTCGACAACCAGATCAAGATCGTGAAGGGCTCATAGCCGATCGGGCAAGTGGCCAGATCGATAGATCTCGCGGTCGATGAGGCCAGGCCGGCGGCCCGGGAAGAAGCCGCCCCCCGGCTTCCGGCCCGCGTGGCGCGCGCCATCGAGGCGCAGCGCGAGCGTGGCGAGATCCTGACCAGCTGGGTGCAGGGCGGCCTGCTGGTGGTGTTCGCGAGCCTGTACATCCTCGCGCCGAGCACCTCGCCCGTGAGCTTCCTGATGCGGCCGGTGCCCTGGGCGCTCGCCTTCTACGCCGGGTTCACCGCGCTGAGGCTGCACCTCGCCTACCGGCGCCGGCTGTCCACGCCTATGCGCGTCGCCTCGGTGGTGATCGACATGGCGCTCCTCACGGTCACCATCTGGAGCTTCCACCTCGAGTACGGCCAGCCCGCGGCCTTCTACCTGAAGGCGCCGACCTTCACCTACTTCTTCATCTTCGTCGCGCTGCGCGCGCTGTCGTTCTCGCCCGGCTACGTGCTGCTCGCCGGGGGCAGCGCCGCGGCCGGCTGGCTGGCGCTGCTCGGCTACGCCCTGCACCACCAGGCCGGCATGGAGCTCGTCACGCGCAACTACGTCGAGTACATGACCTCGGCCAAGATCCTGATCGGCGGCGAGGTCGACAAGATGATCTCGCTCCTGCTCGTCTCGGCGCTGCTCGCCATCGCCGCCCACCGCGCCCGCCAGCTTCTCGAGCGCTCGGTCGCCGAGCAGGCCGCCTCGACCCAGCTCGCGCGCTTCTTCTCCCCCGAGATCGCCGAGCACCTGATCAAGGCCGACGAGCTGCTGCGGCCCGGCGAGGGCGAGAGCCGCGAGGCGGCGGCGATGTTCATCGACCTGCGCGGCTTCACCGGGCTCGCCGCGACGCTCGAGCCCAAGGCGCTGATCGCCCTGCTGGGCGAATATCAGCGCATCGTGGTGCCGATCATCCAGCGCCACCGCGGCTCGATCACCACCTACCTCGGCGACGGCATCATGGTGACCTTCGGCGCGACGCGGCCCAACGCGACTTACGCCGCGGACGCGCTGCGCTGCGCCGAGGACGTGCTCGACGCCATGGCCGGCTGGAACGGCCCGGGCGTCGGCATCGGCGTCGAAGTCGGCACGGTGACCTGCGGCGCCATTGGCGAGGAAGGCCGGCTCGAGTACGCGGTGATCGGCGACCCGGTCAACCGCGCGGCGAAGTTGCAGAACCACACCAAGGCGGAAGGCGTGCGGGCGCTGACGACGGCCTATGCCCTCGGAAAAGCGGCTTCACAAGGCTATTCCCCGGAGAAGACAAGATTGCCAGGGCGCGAGGTCGCCGGAATTGCGACACCCTGCGACCTGGTGGTGATCGGCTAGCCCTGCAGGGCGCCGGCGACGCTGTTCACGACCTCTGCATCGCTGCCGACGATGCCCACGCTTCCCCTGCCCAACGCCACGACGCTCGCGTAGAGCCCTTCCTTCAAACCGTCCCCGCGCGCTGCGACCCGTGAATCGGGCATCACGAGCAGGGTCACCTTTCCTTGCGGCACCGCGAGCACCACGTGGTAGGCCGTCGCGCCGTTGAAGGGACAGGGGCCGATGTGCCGGATCTGGCCAATGCGGTCCAGCCGCGCGAGCGGCAGGATGCCGGCGAGAGCGGACTCCGCTTCGGCGCGAGGCATGGCGCCCATCATGATGGACTTCGCCTCCTCCTTCATGACCCAATCGATGCACGCCAGCGCGAGGGGGTCTTCGCGCCGCAGCCAGGCGTAGGCGCCGGCGCCAACCGCCAGCGCGGACACCACCGCGGCGGCGAGAAAACGGCGGCGGTATACCGAGAAAGACCGGTCGATCCTGGTCTCGAAACCGACAGGCACGGGGACTTCCAGGCTCTCCTTTAACGCCAGCTCGAAGTCCGCGTGCTCACGCCAGAGCTCGGCGCAGGCCGCGCACTGCAAACGGTGGCTCTTCATCGGCGCCGATTCGCCGTCGCCTGCGAGCAGCGCCCTGCGGTAGTCGAGGCAGTTCACGACGAGCCTCCTTTGCGCTGCTTCGCACCTTGCGGCGCGACCAGGCGCCTCAGCGCCTGGCGCGCGCGCGTGAGCCGCGTCATGGCAGCGCCTTCCGTCGTGCCGAGCAGGCCGGCGATCTCAGCGCAGGTGAAGCCGCCCAGCACCTGCAGCGCGAGCGGCTCGGCGTACGCGGCGGGCAGCGTCATGAGCGCATCGCGCATCTCGAGCGCCGGGCGCTCATCGGGCGCCGCGATCTCCTCCAGGTCGATGACCTCCGCCAGCGGCGCGCTCCTTCCTGCCAGCCGGTAATGCTCGTTCCTCACGATGGAGAACAGCCAGCTCTTCGCCGCCGCGTGCTCGCGCAGCCGGGGGAAGCCGCGCCAGGCGCGCAGCAGCGCCTCCTGCACCACGTCCTCCGCCTGCTGGCGATCGCGCGCCAGCCAGAAGGCATATCGATAGAGGTCGGCGGCATGCTGGCGGACCAGGTCCTCAAACCGCATCGGCGGCCAGCCCGCGGATCTCGGGAGACTCGCGCAGCCGCCGCCGCGCGCGGTGCAGCATCACCCAGCAGTTGGACGCCGAAACCGCGAGCACCCTGCGCAGATCGTCGGTGTCCATCCCCATCAACTCGCGCATCACGAACGCCCGCGCCGTATTGGCGGGCATGCGCTGCAGGCGGCGCTCGACCGCCTCGAACAGGCGCCGCTCCTCGAGTTCCCGGTGAGGATCGTCCAGCGTCGTGCCGTGCTGCTCGGCATCAAGGGGCGTTTCGCGGCGTGTGACTCTCATGCAGTCGACGATCTTGTGACGGAGTATGCCGTGAACCCAGGTGTTGGCCGACGAGCCGCCGGCGAAGCGGTCCATGCCCTCCAGGGCGGCCAGCAGCGCGTCCTGGACGGCATCCTCGGCGATTTCGCGGTTGCGCAGGTGCCGCATGGCGAACTTCAGCAGCCGGGGCCGCAGGCGGGCCAGTTCTTCCGGGCGAGTGGGGCTCATCTCTGTAAGACCCTGCCGGGGCTCGGTTCCTTACACCTGCGCGCGAATATTCGCGCGTAAGAACCGTCCCGGGACCGCGACCAATACGCGGGGCTGCATGGCCTCAATTCACCTACATAGGAGACAGGCAATGGATCGCAGATCACTCGTGGCGGCGGCGCTCGCCGGGCTGTTCGCATTGGGCGCAAACACGGCGCTGGCGCAGGACAAGGGCCAGGAGAAGTGCTGGGGCGTTTCGAAGGCGGGTCAGAACGACTGCGCCAACAGCAAGGCGGGGCATTCGTGCGCGGGGCAGTCGAAAAAGGACAACGACCCCTTCGACTTCAAGGTCGTGAAAGCCGGGACCTGCGCGCAGATGGGCGGCAGCCTCATGGAAGGCAAGATGATGATGAAGGACAAGAAGAGCTGAGCGTGCTCCGCTCCGGAATCGGGCTGCGCGCCCCGCACTACGCGGATTTCCTGGGCGCGCGGCCCGCGACCGGCTGGGTCGAAGTCCACAGCGAGAACTACTTCGGCGCCGGCGGCTACGACCGGCACGTGCTCGAGCGCGTGCGCGCTGACTTTCCGGTCAGCCTGCACGGCGTGGGCCTCGGCCTGGGCTCGGCGGAAGGCCTTCCGGAGTCGCACCTGGCGAAGCTCAGGGAACTCGCGGACTGGATCGAGCCGGCGATGGTATCGGAGCACCTGTGCTGGGGTTACGCCTCCGGCCGCCACTTCAACGACCTTCTGCCGCTGCCCTGGACCGGCGAGGCGCTGCGGCTCGTCGCCGGCCGCGTGGACCGCATGCAGGAATTCCTCGGGCGCCGCATCCTGGTCGAGAACGTCTCGGCCTACGTCGCACTGCAGGGCGACATGGCCGAAGGCGAATTCATCGCCGAGCTCGCCCGCCGCACCGGCTGCGGGGTGCTGCTCGACGTGAACAACCTGTACGTGAACCAGAGCAATCTTGGCAGCGACGCGCTCGCGCAAATGGAAAAAATCGATGCCGTCGATGAAATTCATCTCGCCGGCCACCTGGTGTCCGGCGAGCTGCTGATCGACCACCACGGCGACCGCGTCGCTCCGCCGGTCTGGAAGCTCTATGAAGCGGCGCTGGCACGCTTCGGCCCGGTGCCGACGCTGATCGAATGGGACACCGAAATTCCGGCGCTCGAGGTGCTGCTCGGCGAGGCGGCGAAGGCGCAAGCGCTGATGGAGGACCGCCATGCACTCGCTGCATGAGCTGCAGGCGCAGTTCGGCGCCGCTCTTCTCTCCCGGGGAGGCTCGCCCGGGATGCAGGTCTACCGCAGCAACGTATTCGGCAACTGGAGCAAGGCCCTCGCCGCCGCCTACCCCATCGCACGCAAGATCGTCGGTGAGGAATTTTTCGAGGGCTTGGCGCGCGAATACGCGCGCGCGCATCCGTCCACGAGCGGCGACCTTAACGAATACGGCGCGCAGCTCGCCGAGTTCGTCGCGGCCTTCCCGCATACCCAGGACCTGCCTTACCTGCCCGATGTCGCGCGCATGGAATGGCTCGCGCACCGCGCCTACTACGCGGCGGACGCGGCGCCGTTCGATTTGACGAAAACATCCGATTCAGACCCCGAAGCCTTACGGCCCCGGCTTGCACCGGCCTGCGCGCTGCTCGTGTCCGACTGGCCGCTCGCGCGCATCTGGGTCGTGCACCAGGACGACTATGCGGGCGAGGTCGCGGTCGATCTGCGCGGGGGCCCCGACCGGATTCTCGTGCACCGGCCGCGCTGGCGCGTGCAGGTGCGCTCCCTGGCGCCGGCGGACTACCGGTTTCTGGACATGGCCCGCCAGGGCAAGCGCCTGGGCGAGGCGCTCGAAGCCGCGGCGGCTGAAGACCCCGCCTTCGACCCCTCGTTCGCGCTTGCCGGCTGGGTCGACGTCGGAGTGATCACCCTATGACATCGCTTGTTTCGTTGCTCGAGCTTGCGCTCGGCTGGCTGCATGCTTTGGGCCACCTCGTCGACCTGGCCATCCGGCTCTACGTCGCCAACGTTTTCTTCAAGTCCGGGCTGGTGAAGATCGGCAACTGGGACGGCACGCTCTACCTCTTCGAGAACGAATACCGGGTGCCGCTGCTGCCGCCCGAACTGGCGGCCTGGCTGGGCACCTTCGGCGAGCTCGCCTTCCCGCCGCTCCTCGCGCTCGGCCTCGCAAGCCGTTTCGCCGCGCTTTCACTTTCAGTCGTCAACATTGTCGCCGTCGTCTCTTTCTGGCACGTCCTCGGCGCCAACCAGCCGGCGCTGATGTCGCACTTCTACTGGGGCCTGCTGCTCCTCGTGACGCTCTGCCACGGCCCCGGCAAGCTGTCGCTCGATCACCTCGTGTGGACGCGGCTGGTAAGGAATCCGGCCCGCTACGGGTCTGTTACGTGAGGAGGCGCCGGATGAAAACCTGCATGCACCTGATCGCTGCCCTGCTGGCGGCGGGAACGGGATTGCACCCCGCGTCCTCCGCCGCCGGGTGCGCAAAGAACAGTCCGGCCCATGCCGTCGGCCTGGTCGAGCTCTACACCTCGGAGGGCTGCGACAGCTGCCCGCAGGCCGACCGGTGGCTCAGCCGCATCGCCCGGGACGGCCCCGGGCCCGACCGGCTGGTGCCCCTCGCCCTGCATGTCGACTACTGGGACCGGCTGGGCTGGAAGGACCGCTTCGCCAGCCCCCGGTTCACCGAACGCCAGCGGGCTCTCGCCCAGCACTCGGGCAGCCGGGCCGTCTACACGCCGGGCGTCTTTTTGAACCTGGAGGAGTTCCGCGGCTGGGGCTCGGCGCGCTTCGACGATGCCCTGCGCTCGATCAACGCCAGGCCGGCGCGCGCCGATATCCGGCTCGAGCTCGACTCGCCATCGGCCTCCCAGCTCGCGCTCAGCGCCGAGTTCCGGCTCAAGCCCGGCGCGCAAGCCCCCGCGCAGGCCTACGTCGCGCTGTACGAGAACCGGCTCGCGACTGACGTGAAGGCCGGAGAGAACCGCGGCGTGACCTTGCGCCACGACTACGTGGTGCGCGAGTGGTTCGGCCCGATCGGCGTCCAGGGCAGCGGCGCATTCCGGAAAACGCTCGCGCTGGAGCGCGAATGGAAGACCAAGGACCTCGGCGTCGCCGCGTTCGTTCAGGACGGCGGCGGCGTGCTGCAGGCAACGGCGCTTGCAGTTTGCGCCGGCGGGTAGCTTTGATGTTTTTCAACGACAAGAGGGAGATGACATGACGAAGCTGTTGGCATTGGCGGTTGCGGGTCTGGTGGCGCTTGCAGCGGGCGGTTGCGCCTCGGACATGCAGAAGGACGAAATGATGAAAAAAGAGGAGATGATGAAGAAAGAGGAAATGATGAAGAAGGAGGAGATGATGAAAAAAGAGGAGATGATGAAGAAGGACAAGATGAAGTGATCGGCCGGGCGATTGCGGCGTTCGCGCTTGGTGCGGCGTCCGCACTTTGCGTGACGACGGCGTGCGCGCAGCAGCCGCTGCCGCTCGAGACCTTCTACGGGCTGCAGAACCAGAACAGCGCGGCGGCGCAAACCCAGCTGCAGCGCATCCACGCCGGCTGGCGCACCGAGTACGCGTCGATGCTGCTCGAGCTGGTCGGCTTGGTTCCGACCCGCGAAGTGCAGCTCGGCGTGCTGCGGCTCATCGAGCAGAAGTCGGGGCGGGCGTTCGATGGCAACCTCGACGGCTGGTACCGCTGGGTCTGGTCGACCGACCCTGGCACGCACCCGGACTACGCCGAGTTCAAGGCCGGGCTCTACGAACAGATCGATCCGCGCTTCCGCGAGTACTTCGCCGGCCGGCCGCAAGCGCTGATCCGCCTCGACGAGATCCGCTGGGGCGGCGTGTGGCGCGACGGCATCCCGCCGCTGGTCAAGCCGAAGATGATCCGCGCGCGCGATGCGCGCTACCTCGCCGGCGGCGACATCGTCTTCGGCGTGGCGATCGACGGCGACGTGCGCGCCTACCCGAAGCGCATCCTCGCCTGGCACGAAATGGTGCGCGACACGATCGCGGGACGCCCGCTGAACGGCGTGTACTGCACGCTGTGCGGCGCGATGGTGCTGTACGACGTCACCATCGACGGCGTGCACCATGAACTCGGGACCAGCGGCTTCCTGTACCGCTCGAACAAGCTCATGTACGACCACGCCACCAAGTCGCTGTGGTCCACGCTCACCGGCACGCCGGTCGTCGGTCCGCTGGTGGGCAAGGGCATCGAGCTCAAGCCGCTCCACATCGTGACCTCGACATGGAGCGAATGGAAGAAGCGCCACCCGCAGACGCTGGTGCTGTCCCTTGACACCGGCCACCAGCGCGACTACAGCGAGGGCGCGGCCTACCGCGAGTACTTCGCCACCGACCGCCTGATGTTCGGCGTGCCGAACCACGACGCGCGACTGCCGAACAAGGCCGAAGTGCTCGCGCTTCGCTCCGCAGGAGCCGAGCCGCTGGCGATCGCCGTGGAGTTCCTGCGCAAGAACCCGGTGCACCACGACCAGCTCGGCGCGCAGGAATTCGTCGTGCTTACCGACGGCAGCGGCGCAAACCGGGTCTATGAGTCAGCCGGCGCGCGCTTCGCGAGCTGGGACGGTGACAGCGCGGCGCGCGACAGCGCCGGCGGCGCCTGGCGGGTGGAGGAAGCCAAGCTCTCGGGGCCGGGCGGCAGAACGCTCAAGCGCCTGCCCGCGCACCGGGCATTCTGGTTCGGCTGGCATGCGGCGTATCCTTCAACCCGTTTGGTGAAATGAAACCCTACCTGGACAAATTCGGCAGCGCTGGCGCGGTGATCACCGCGGCCGCCTGCCCCATCTGTTTTCCCAAGCTCGCGCTGCTCGGCGCCTTCTTCGGCCTGGGCGGGCTCGCCGCCTACGAGTCGCAACTCATCATCGTCGCGCAGGCCTTGGTGGTCCTGGCTGCCGCGGGACACGTGATCGCTCACCGCAGCAAATGGCTGCTCGGGCTCGCGCTCGCCGGCACGATTGCGTTCTTCGCCGGACTGTACGTGGTGGGCTCGGAGCTCGTCGCGTACGGCGGGCTGGCGGCGCTCGTGGCGGCGAGCGCGATCGACCTGTGGCTGCGGCTGCCGCGGCGGCCGCCGGTGCAGGCCGCCTGATCCGCTAGTCCGCGCGGATGTTGGCGTCGCGCACCACCTTACCCCAGCGCGCATGCTCCACGCGGATGAAGACCGCGAACTCCTCCGGCGAATTGCCGACCACGTTGGCGCCCTGCGCGGTGAGCCTGTCGCGCACCTCTGGTGCCTGCAGCGCCTTGACCGTCTCCTGATGGATTTTCATGACAGCAGCTTCCGGTGTGCCGGCGCGCAGGAACAAGCCGAACCACGGCCCGGTTTCCCACCCCGGGAAGCCCTGCTCGGCCATGGTCGGCACCTCGGGGGCGACCGGCTGGCGCTCGAGCGTGGTGACGGCAAGCGCGCGCACCCTGCCGGCTTTCGCCTGCGGCAGCGACTGGGCGAGCGTGTCGAACAGCACGTGCACCTGGCCGCCCATCAGGTCTTGCAGCGCCGGCGCCGCGCCCTTGTAGGGCACGTGCACGATCTCGACGCCCGCAAGCGCCTTGAACAACTCCGCAGCAAGGTGCCCCGAGCTGCCGCTGCCCGGCGAACCGTAGGACAGCGCGCCCGGCTTCGCTTTCGCATGCGCGATGAGCTCGCGCACGTTCATGGCGGGGACCGACGGATGCACCACCAGCAGGTTGGGCACCGTGAGCAGCAGCGTTACCGGCTTCAGTTCGTCGGGGTCGTAGCCAAGCTTCGAGAACACGTGCGGGTTGACCGCGTGAGTGCCGATGTGGCCGAGGAAGATCGAGTGGCCGTCGGCCGGCGCGCGGATCACGTCCGCGGCGCCGATCGCGCCGCTGCCGCCGGGCTTGTTCTCGACCAGCACCGGCTGGCCGAGCGCCTCGCCCATCTTCGGCGCGATCATGCGCGACAGCGTATCGGCGACTCCGCCGGGGAACGGCACGACGATGCGCAGCGGCTTCGACGGGAAGCCCTGCGAAGCGGCATGCGCGGCGAAGGCCGCCAGAACGCATGCGAGGAGCGCTCTCATTTTTTCCGCCTCCTGGCTGCGAGCGGAGATTCCGCCGCGGCGTACGCGGCAAGTCCCGCCTGCCGGTCGATCGGCACCACCGTCTTGAGCGTGGTGCCGCCCCTGGGCTGCAGCGCGGGGGGAAAGAAGGCGAGCTTCTGCGTTTTCGCCAGCTTCTCCGTGCGGCCGAGGTCGAGGTCGCGCTCATTGGCGCCCTGCGGCTTCAGCACCACGCCGTCGACGATTTCCAGGTCGAACCACCAGCGCTTGAGCTGGTTGCGCTCGCCGCCGCCCACGGCATCGTCGTAGTCGATCAGCGCCCGCCTCGCCTGCGGCACCTCGATCGACAGCCACAGCAGGCGCTCGGACTCGACCAGGTCCTCGCGGTTGTACGGGCAGGTCTTCATGCAGCGGCCGCAGGCCGAGCCCTTGGCGTTGGTGAGCCGGTAGCGGCCGCACTTCTCCACGTCGGGCTTCCAGATCTCGTAGCCGTTGAACATCACCTTCGGTCCGAAGGGAATCGCGTTGCACGGGCACTCGCGCGCGCACTTCTGGCACATGCCGCAGGTCGCCTGCAGGCCGAAGTCGATCGGCTTGTCGGCGGCGAGCGGCAGCTCGGTCGTGAAGACGATCGACTTCGAGCGCGGCCCGATGAACGGGTTGAGCACCAGCTCGCCGATGCGCGAGAGCTCGCCAAGCCCCGCCATCAGCATTGCCGGAATGTGCAGGACCTCCGAATAGGCGTTCGAGTGCACGCGCGAGGAATAACCCAGGCGCCGCAGGTGCGAGGCCATGATCCCGGCCATCAGGGCGCCGCGCATGTACGCGCGCATCGACTGCGCGCCCGAGACCCAGTCGTCGCCGGACGAGCCCTCCATGGTCTCGAAGCCCTGGTCGATCAGCATCACCACCGCCCAGGGGTGGTAGGGCTCGATCGGCTCGCCCTTCTCGTCGTCGTGCGAGTAGTACATCCACGGCTCGGCGCGACAGATGCCGGCGAGGTCCGCGCCGAGGTAATAGGCAAGGGCTTTGACGTCGTTCGAAAAATTTCCCTCCAGTGGGGAGTTCTTTCTTGTGCGATCCCCTTGCATCGGCACCATGTTCCTGATCAACGGCGTCATGGCGAACGCCAGCGGGTGCTTGACGGCGAAGCGGCGGCGTTCGGCCGCGGGCTTCTCGCCCAGGTCGCCGGCGAGCGCGCGCGAGAAGAGGTCCGCTCGCTTGGGCATGCGCTTGATCTCGTCGCCGAGCACCAGCGTGGTGGGTTCGTCCACGCGCTTGATCCTCTCCATCTCGTAGTGGCCCATGTGCACGGGGCGCTTCGCCTCCTCGGCCTCGGTCCAGCCGGGCCGCGTGCCCGGCTTGCCCATGTAGGCGTCGGCGCTCGGCCAATCAAGGCTGGAAGGCGGCTCGGCGAGCGGCAGGTCGGGCTCCATCGCGTAGCTCGTCGTCACTACGCCGAGCCGGAAGCCGCGCTGCAGGAGCGGCGCACGCAGCGTCCCCTTTACGTCCTTCGCCACACCCGCGCGCTGCGCAAGGCGCTCGATCGACACCAGCGTCTCGCCGGCGATGTGCCCGCGTGCCGGCCAGCCGAGCGCGCGAAGGTACCCGGCAAGCACCACCGCCAGCTCGGCGCAGCGCACGTCGGTGCGAGCCGCGTTGGTGCCGAGGATCCAGCCCGCGCCGGGCTCGCCGGCCTTCGGTTCGCGCCCGAACTCGATCAGAAAGACAAAAGCATGCGTATGTGCGGGATGCTCCGCTGCCATCCAGTCGCCAGGCTCGATGCGGCAGACGCCGGCAAGCGTCGCGTCGCGGAAATAGGCCGAGGCCTTGAGGTTGCGCGCGCGGGCGAGCGTGTCATCGGGCACCGGCGCTTCCGCCGCGGCGACTTCGCCGTCGAAGTACTTCAGGCACAGCGAGCGGTATTCCTGAAGGGCCTCCTGGATGGAGAACTTTCCGGGAGAAACCGCGTCCGACGGCATACGCGAATCGACGACCGGCGCGCTGGCGTCGCGCGCCAGCAACTCCGTCGGCAGCACCCCCAGGTCGAAGGAACGCTCCCGGTTGGAGAAAAGCCTCGCCATCAGCGCGCGTGCTTGCCGGCGCTCCAGCCCTGCCCGGCGAGGAACTTCTCGCCGACATGGGCCGGCTCCTCTTCGAGCGGCGTCGCCATGGTGTCGTTCCAGCGGTTGAGGAAGCCGAACAGCGAGATCACCGCCACGATCTCCACCACCTGGCCGTCGTTCCAGTGCTTGCGCAGGCCGGCGAACATGGCGTCGGTGACGTCGTTCGGCTGCGCTGCCGCGGCGAGCGCGAAGTCGAGAGCGACGCGCTCGGCCTCGCTATAGAGCGAGCTCGAGCGGTATTCCCACACCGCGGCGAGCTTGGCCTCGTCCACGCCGAAGCGCAGCGCCCCGCCGGCGGTGTGCGCCATGCAATAGCGGCATCCCGCGGCGCGGCTCGCGACATGCGACAGCAGCCGCTTGAAGCCGCGGTCCAGCTCGCCCTCCTCGCCGTTGATCGCGCGCAGCAGCTCCGAGAAGGCGCGCAGGATCTTCGGCCTGCGCTGCATGATGAGCGCGCTGTTCGGGATGAAGCCGAGCGATTTCTCGAACGGCACGAACAGGTCCTTCAGCTCCGGCGAGGGCGGCAGCGGCGCGAGCCGTGGCGCGGGCATCCCACTGCGGTCCATGATCAGGCCTCTCCTCTCGCGGGATAGTTCTTGCCGACGGCGAAATCGATTGCCTGGGCGATCTCGTTGAAATGCGGCCGCGCGAACGGCATGGTCGAGATCGAGCCCCAGTAGAGCGTGCCGTCGGGCTTGACCAGGAACAGCCCCGGCTCGGCGAACAGCGGCGGCTCTTCGATGCCCGCGGAGGTCATGCCGCGGCTGGTCGAGACATAGAGACCCCATTCGCGTGCCTTTTCGATGGACAGGCCGTAGCCGACGCTGAGCTTGGGCAGGCCCCATTGCGATTTCGCCTGCTCGGCGCGGTCCTTCGAGTCGGTGCTGGCAATCACGGTCGACACGCCGCGCTGGTTGTAGTCCTCGATCATGCCGTTCAACTCGGTGGTGTACTTGCGGCAGATCGGGCAGTGCAGGCCGCGGTAGAACACCACCATGGTGAAGTTCTGCGGCCTCTGCTTCGCGAGCGACCAGCGGCCGCCGCCAACGAGGTCGAATTCGAGGGTGGGAACCGGCTGTCGGGGTTTCATTGCCATTACTATCTCCTGAAAAGACACTTCAGCATGACCGCGGCGCTCGAGAAGATCGCGGCGAAGGTCGAGGGCGTGGCGTCGGTCGACAACCAGATCAAGATCGTCAAGGGGTCGTAGCGCCCCCAGCGCGCTATTCGGGCTTGATGCCGGCAGCCTTCACGACCTCGGGCCAGCGCTTCAGCTCGCCCTTGATGAAGGCGTCGAACTGCTGCGGCGTGCCGCCGACGATCTCGGCAGCCTGCGCTTCCGAGATGGCGTTGCGCACCGCCGGCACCTGCAGCACCTGGTTGAAGATGCCGTTGAGGCGCGCGACCAGCGCGGGCTCCATCCCCGCCGGGCCGACGATGCCGTGCCATACGCTGACGTCGAAGCCGGAGATCGTCGCGGCGGCCGGCGGCACGTCGGGCAGCTGGCGCATCGGCCGGGTCGAGGCGCCGGCGAGCGCGCGGATCCTGCCTTCCCGGACCTGGCCGAGCGAAGTCGAGACGGTGATGATCGCGGTATCCGCGTCGCCGCGCAGCAGCGACGTCAGCATCTCCGCGCCCGACTTGTACACGATGTTCACCTGCTCGACGCCGGCGCGGCTGTTGAGGTAGGCCATGAACAGGTGCGTCCAGTTGCCCAGGCCCGCCGAGGCGTAGTTGAACTTTCCGGGATGCTGCTTGGCGGCGGCCAGGAACTCGCCCAGCGTCTTGTAGGGCAGCGTCGGCCGGATCAGGATCACCGCCGGCAGGTTGGCCGCGTGGATGATCGGCGTAAACGCGGTGTGCGGGTCGTAGGGCAGCTTCGCCAGCGTGTGCGACACCGCGTTCGGCCCGACCTCGGCGAGGAACAGGTTGTAGCCGTCCGGCTTCTCGCGCGCGACGGAGGCCGCGGCGATCGTGCCGCCCGCGCCGGGGCGGTTCTCCACGATCAGCGCCTGCCCGTGCGCGAACTGGGCGAACCCGTTCGCGAGGTTGCGCGACAGCGCGTCCGCCGCACCGCCGGCGCCCACCGGCACAACCAGCCGGACCGGCCGCTCGGGCCATTGCGCCGCCGTCTGCGCCGCGGCGGGAACTGCGGCCAGGGCGGCTATCACCAGCAACAACTGGTCGAGCTTCATTGCCGTTTCTCCTCTGAACCGGGCCGCGCCAGCTTCGCCCCCGGCCACTGGTCGGCGCGGCTGCGGGCATACTGCGGCGGGTAGTCGAGCGCGACGCCGAAGCGCTCAGCAGCGTGCCAGACCCAGCGCGGGTTGTCGAGGAAGGCGCGCGCCATGACGATCATGTCGGCCTTGCCCGAGGCGATGATCTCCTCCGCCTGGTCCGGGTCGGCGATCATGCCGACGGCCTGCACCTTGATCCCGACGGCCTTCCTGACCTTCTCCGCGAACGGCACCTGATAGCCGGGCTCGACCAGGATGCGCTGGTGCGACGCAAGCGCGCCGCTCGATACGCAGACATAGTCGAAGCCGAGGCGCGCGAGCTCGCGCGCGTAGGAGACGGCATCGTCGGGTCCCAGCCCGCCCTCGATCCAGTCGTTCGCGCTGATGCGCGCGCCGAGCGCCCGATCCTTCGGCCAGACGTCGCGCACCGCCTTGGCGACCTCGAGGGGAAACTTCATGCGCTCTTTCCCGTAAAGGTCCGTGCGACGATTCGAAAGCGGTGAAAGAAACTGGTGCAGCAGGTAGCCGTGCGCCGCGTGCAGCTCGACCAGGTCGAAACCGATGCGCTTCGCGCGCTGCGCCGCAGCGGCAAAGGCGTCGACCACGCCGCGGATCTCTGCCGCGGAAAGCTCCTTCGGCGTATGCCAGCCCTCGGCGAACGGGATCGGCGAGGGCGCTACGGTCTGCCAGGGCGACTGGTCGGGCTTCAGCCAGAGCCGACCTTCCCACGGAACCTGCGACGATGCCTTGCGCCCGGCATGCGCGATCTGGATGCCGATGGGATGCTTCGAGATTTTTCTGCAATAAGAAACTACTCTGGAAATCGAGCGCTCGTTCTCGTCGCTGTAGAGCCCGGTGCAGCCGTGCGTGATCCGCCCCTCGCGCGTCACGTGCGTCGCCTCGATCATCATCAGCCCGGCGCCCGAGTACGCCAGGTGGCCGAGATGGACCAGATGCCAGTCGCTCATGCTGCCGTCGTCGGCCGAGTACTGGCACATCGGCGAGATCACGATGCGGTTGGGCAGCGTGATGCCGCCGAGCTCGAGCGGCGTGAAGAGCTTAGGGCGCAGCGACAGAGATGTTTCTTTCCTTGAAGGTCTTTCTCAACGCAGCAGCGAAAGCCGCCGCCCCGGGCTGGTCGCCGTGCAGGCACAGCGTGTCCGCCGCAACCGGTACGCGCTTGCCCGACAGGCTGGTGACGTAGCCCTCCTCGATCATCGCCAGCGCCTGCTTCACCGCCTGCGCGGCGTCCTCGATCATGCCGCCGGGCCGGTCGCGCGGCGCGAGCGTGCCGTCGTCGGAATAGCCGCGGTCGGCGAACACTTCGCCCGCCACGGGAAGATTGTGTTTCTTCACGATCTTCATCATGGTGGAGTTGGAAAGCGCATACACCATCACGTTGCCGAGGTCGCGGGCGGCACGCGCCATGGCGTCGGAAAGTCCCTCGTCGGTGGCCGCCATGTTGTAGAGCGCGCCGTGGCACTTCACGTGGTGCAGCTTCGCGCCGGCGGCGCGTGCGAAGGCTTCCACGGCGCCCGCCTGGTAGACCACCAGGTCGTACATGTCCTGCGGCGAGATCTTCATCGGCCGGCGGCCAAAGCCCGGCAGGTCGGGCAGCGAAGGGTGCGCGCCGATCGCCACGCCGTGGTCGACGGCGAGGCGCACCGTCTTGCGGATGGTCGCCGGGTCGCCGCCGTGGTAGCCGCAGGCGATGTTGGCCGAGCTGATGAACGGCATGACGTCGGCGTCGGCGCCCATCTTCCAGGCGCCGTAGCTTTCCCCCATGTCGCAGTTGAGATCGATGCGCTTCATTTGCCGCCTCTACTTCCGATATTCCCAGGCGATGCCCCGCAGCGCCGACTCGAGCCGCGCCCGCGCATCGCGCCGCAGCTCGCCGGCGATCTCCAGGCTGCAGCGCGCGAAGTGCACCTTGCCGCCGGGGGCGAGCTGCGCAAGGCGCGCCACGTCGGCCGAGGCGATCTCGGCGATGCGCGGATAACCGCCGGTGGTCTGGTGATCGGCCATCAGCGCGATCGGCACGCCGCTCGGCGGCACCTGCACCGAGCCGAGGCAGGTCGGGCCCGATAATATCTCATCGGCCTGCGGCCGCCCGAGCGGCGGCCCGCTCAGGCGGAAGCCCATGCGGTTGGATTCCGGCGCGATGCTCCATACCGTGTCGACGAAGGCGCGCTGCGAGTTGCCGTCGAAGCTCGCGTAGTGCTGGCCGTCGATCACGTGCACCAGGATCGGCTCGCGGTCCGGCAGCGTGAGCGGCGGGGCGGACCAGCGCACCGTTCCGTTGCGGGTGTTCTTCAGGGATTGAAACCTCCGGGAGGCTTCGCCGTCCCGAAGCGGCAGCACGTCGGCATGCCTGAGCGCCAGGCCGCCGAAGCCGCCGAAGCGGCCCGGCAGGTAGGTGCTGCGGCTGCCGAGCACCGGCTCGACCGCGAAGCCGCCGGCCACCGCGAGGTAGGCGCGCGCGCCGCGCGCCGCGCGGCCGACGTTCAGGCGGCTGCCGCCGCGCGCCAGCACCGGCCGGTTGTGCGGGAAGCCGCCCTTGAACTCGGCGCCGGCCAGCGCCACCAGCGTGTCCTCCTCGAAGGCGAGCTCCGGGCCGATCACCGTGATCTCGAGCGCCGCCTCGTCCGGCGCGTTGCCGACCAGCGCGTTGGCCAGCGCGAGCGACACCGGATCCATCGCGCCGCCCGGGCACAGGCCGACGCGCTGGAAGCCGTGCCGCCCGTGGTCCTGCAGCGTGGTCAGCAGCCCGGGGCGCATGACGCGGATGCTCATTTCAGGGCAGACAGGTCGTTGAACTTCTGGCGTGTGATCACCCGGAAGCGAACCCGATCGCCCGGCCACAGCAGGCTCGGGCGCGTGCGCGTCGCGTCGAACAGCACGAGGGGCGTGCGCCCGATCACGTTCCAGCCGCCCGAGATGGCGTAGGGATAGACCACCGTCTGCTCGTTGGCGATCGCCACCGAGCCCGCCGCCACCACCGCGCGAGGCGAAGCGCGGCGCGGCACCGCGAGCTTCGGGTCCAGGCCGCCCATGTAGGCATGGCCGGGGGCGAAGCCCATCATCAGCACGCGGTACTCCGCCGCGGCGTGGCGGTGCACGATGTCGGCGGCGGGAACACCCGATTTCTTCTCCACCTCCGCCAGGTCGAGGGCGAACTCGGGCTCGTAGCACACCGGGATCTCGATCGTGCCGCCGCGCTCTTCCTTCGACGGCAGGCCTTCCTTGAGGATCTCGTTCACCAGCGCGAGCGCCGCTTCCTGCGGGCTCGCCGGCAGCTCGGGGCTGTCGAGTGCGAAGTGCAGCGCCACGCCGCCGAGCGCCGGCACCACGTCGCGGATCCAGGCGAGCTTGCGCTTCAGGATGGCGAGCGCGAGGCGCTGCACCACGCTGTTCACCTCGAGGTCGAGCGTGGCGGAGAACTCGACGTAGGCGGCGGAATCCCCGAGCGCGACCACGCCCAAGGGGCGGACGGCTTTGGCTATTTGCCGGGTCCTTTCGGAACCGCGACGCCGATCATGCAGTCGCGCGTCACCAGCGCGGCGAGCCGCTCCTCGCCCCAGCCCTCGGTGCCGGCGGGGCGCATCGGCAACACGAGGTACCGCATGTCCGCGGTGGAATCGTGGACCCGCACTTCGGTTTGCAAGGGAATCGAAAGTCCAAATTCTGCAAGAACCGCCCTTGGCTCGCGCACCATGCGCGAGCGGTAATTGCGGGACTTGTACCAATCGGGCGGGATGCCGAGCAGCATACGCGGGTAGCACGAGCACAGGGTGCAGACGATGGCGTTGTGCACCTGCGGTGTGTTCTCCACCGCCACCAGCTTGAGCCCGGGCAGGTCGAGGCCGAGCTCCCCGCAGGCGCTCGTTGCGCTCTGGAGAAGGTTTTTTTTGAAAGATTCATCTACCCATGCCCGCGCTACCACCCGTGCGCCACGCTCGGGCGTGCGCGAGCGCATGTTCTCCACCTCGGCGTCGACCTGCTGGTTGGTGATGATGCCTTTCTCCACCAGCAGCTCGCGCAGGCTGATCTCCATCAGCTGGAAGTAGCTCAGCGGCCGGTACTTGCCTTGATCCTTCACGCCGGCTCCAGCCAGTGCTGGTAGATCTCGACTTCGAGCACGTCGCAAGCGCTGCCGGCGTAGTCCGGCCAGACGCTCTTCTGCAGGAACCTGACTCTATAGAGAGGCTGGGCGGGCAGGCCGCTGCGCATCTGCGCCAGCTCTTCGGGATTGGGGAACGCGCCGCAGATGCGCTCGATCTCGCCGACGCAGCCGCGGATGTAGTGCGGCGTGCGGATATGACCCGGCGGATAGGCTTTCATGACCCTCACGCGCTCGCCCGGTTTGAATTTAGCTTCGTTCATTCATCTTGCGGGCAAGTTCTTCAACGCTGATGACGCCCCGCTGTATCAGCGTCTGCGCGAGGGCGCTGGTCCAGCGCTCGTAGTAGCTCATCGCGTCGTAGGCCTCGGGCGGCAGCGATTCGATCGCGCGCCGGCGCTCGTCCACCGTCAGTATTTTTTTCATTCCCAATAAAACGGACAGGGCATCCACGCGCCTCTCCCACTCGGCATAGTCGTGCTCGCTCGGCTCCACCTTCCCCGCCGGCAGTCCGCCCATGTCGTGGTGCGACCGGCGGAACATCGCGTCCTTGATCTTCCCCGCCAGGTCCGCGCTGCTGATCACGCCGCGCTGGATCAGGCACTGCGCCAGCGCCAGGATCCATTTCTCGTAGTACGCCATCGAGTCGTACGCCTGCGGCGGCAGCGACTCGATCGCCTTGCGGTGCTCGTCGACCGTGAGGAGCTTCCTGGTGCCCTTCTGGCCCCACAGCAGCACCGCCATGGCATCGATGCGCCGCTCCCAGTCCTCGTAGTCGTGCTCCACCGGCTCGACGCGGCTGCCCGGCTCGCCGCCCATGTCGTGGTGGCTTTTCATGCCACCCACTCGGACACCGGCGCCCTGGCTTCGTGCAGCGGCTGGCAAACGATGTCCACGAGGGTTGGACCCCCATAGGACAACGCAGTTTTCAAGACGGAACTCAACTGCTTCGGGTCGGAAACCCGCCAGGCCTTCACCCCAAACGCGTCCGCCACCTTTGCGTGGTCGGTCACGCCGAAGTCGACCGAGAAGTAGCGTCCGGCGTAGCCCGTTTTCTGCCCGGCCTTGATCCAGCCGTAGACCGCGTTCGCGATCACGACGAAGGTGATCGGCAGCTTCAGCCGCACTGCGGTCTCGAGCTCGCCCACGCACATGCCGAAGCTGCCGTCGCCCATCACCGCCACGGTCTTCACCGCCGGTCTGCCGACGTGCGCGCCGATCGAGGCGGCGAGCGCATAACCGAGCGCGCCGTGCGCGCGGTTGGAGAAATAGCGCCGCCCGGTGCCGCGCACGACGTAGTACGCGGAGAAGTACGGACAGGGCGTTCCGGGATCCGCGACCACCACGGCGTCGCCGTCCAGGCATTCGCTCAATGCAGCGACGACACGCTCGGGCTTGATCGGCGTATCGTCCGAGCGCGCCAGCGCTTCGAAGTTCTCGAATTTCTGCCTTTTTGCCTGGTCGACAGCGATCAGATCCCCGGACCTGGAAAAACCCTCGAGACTCTCGCTCAACGCCGCGAGGCACAGCTTCGCGTCGCCCACCAGCGGAACATCGACCTTGTAGTTGCGCCCCGGGACCGAGGGATCGACGTCGATGTGGACGATGCGCGCGTTGCCCGGCGCCGGGTGCCGCCAGCGCTCGGTGGTGACCGAGCCGGCGCGGCAGCCGACGAACACGATGAGGTCCGCGGCATCGACTACGGCGCGTGTCTCGGGCGTGCCGCCGTTCGAGCCGACGACGCCGACCGCGTGGGCGCAACGCTCGTCGATCGAGCCCTTGCCGCTGATGGTGGTTGCTACCGGCGCAGAGATTTTTTCTGCAAGAGAAGAAAGTTCCATTTCTGCGCCTGACAGCACCACGCCGCCGCCGCAAATGAAGAGCGGATTTTTCGCCTTGCGCAGCAGCTTCGCGGCGAGCTCGACGTGGAACGGGTCGGGCGCGACGCGGCGCGACGGGAACGAGCCGAGCGTCGGGTCGGCCCAGACCTCGCTGCGCTCCACCGGGCCGTTCTGTACGTCGAAGGGCAGTGCGATGTGCGCCGCGCCCGGCCGCCCGGTCGTCATGGCCTCGAAAGCCTGCCGGAACACCCGGGGAATGTCGGCCGGGCGGTCGAGCACCGTGTTCCATTTGGTTAATGGTTTGAAGAGATTTTTTTGATCCAGTTCGGTGAGCGTGAAGCGGCCACGAGAAGAAACCGAAATATCGGTGTTGAGGGCGAGCACCGGGATCGAGGACTCGTTCGCCTCGACCAGCCCGGGAAGGATGTAGGTGGCGCCGCCGCCGGACGGGCCCTCGCACACGCCGACCTTGCCGGTGACGCGCGCGTAGCCGTCGGCCATGTACGCGGCGTGGCGCTCATCCCGAGTGAGGATGTGCCTCAGGGAGGATCCCCTGAAGGCATCGTAGAGCGGCAGGCTGGTGTCGCCGCACAGGCCGAAGACCACCTCGACGCCGTGCGCCTTGAGCATCTCGACAACCGCTTCGGCGCCCGTCAGCGCCGCGATCTCGACTGGCTTGTTCACACGCTGCCCATCTCCTAGGGCCGGGCCCGGCAACTATACTTGCCTTCCCGGGGGAGAGAAATTGTCATGCGCGTCGTGATCGTCGTCGCCATCGTGCTCATCGCGGTATTCGGCTTCACGCGCTGGCGCGCTCACCAAGCGGAACAGGAGGCCGAGCGCCGCGAGCAGCAGGTGGCGAAGGAGCATGCCGAATGGCGCAAGGGGGCGGCGGAGCGCCAGCAGCGCGAAGACCAGCGCGTAGCGACGCTCATGAACTGCGGCACGGCCGGCAACAACATCAAGGTCCTCGAGGAAGCCCTGGCGAAGGGAACGGGCGTGGTGGAGTACGGCAGCGGCGCCGCGATGCGCCGGCTCGAACCCCACGAGGTCAGGGGCGCGTACGGCGAGATGCAGCAGTTCCTCGAGCAAAACTGCCGCAGATGAGCGTCGCCGAGCGCCAGCGCCCGCCCGCGGGCGAGCTCTATCTCGACCACCTCGCGCACTTCGTGCCCGATCTCGGCGCGGCGGCGGCGGTGTGGGAGAAGCTCGGCATCGCGGTCACGCCGGTCTCGCATCACGAGGTCGCGGGGAAGCCGGCCGGCACTTCGAACCGCTGCGTCATGCTCGGCGAAGGCTACATCGAGCTGCTGGCGCCGACCGGGGGAAAAGAAGCGGACACGCCCAATGCGCGTCGCGTGCGCGCGCGCATGCGGCGTTTCGTCGGCGTGCACCTAGCGTGCTTCGGCACGCCCGACGCGGCGGCCGAGCAGGCGCGGCTGGCGGCGCACCGCTTCGCTCCAGAACCGGTGGTGCGCCTCGAGCGCACGATCGAGACCGGCGACACCGCGCGCTTCAACGTGGTGTACGTGCCGCCGGGCCGGATGGCCGAAGGGCGCATCCAGTACGTCGAGCACCTGACGCCCGAGCATCTCTGGCGCGCGCCTCATGTGAACAAGGATTTCGGGTTAAAGGCAATCTATGTCGTTGCCCGCGATCCGGCCGAGAGCGCGGCCCGCTGGGGCCGTTTCGCCGGGCTGCTGCCGCGGCCGGCAGGCCGGGGCCTCGTCGAGCTGCGCTGCGCGCGCGGCCAGGTACGGATAGGTTCAAGAAAGGCCATTGAAAAACTATTGGGCTACGCCCCGCCGGCGCCGGCCCTGGCCGGCTATGCGCTCGCTTGCGACGATCCGGAGGCCTTCGCCGGACGCTGCAGCAAGGCAGGCCTGAAGGTCAAAGGCAATGCCGTGATCCTGCCGCCCGCGCTCGGCGGCGTCTGGCTGCTAGAATCACCCGAGGAGGAGCACCCATGAGAACCGTCAAATCGCTGGTCGTTGCGGCCGCGTTCGCGCTCGTTGCCGCGCCCGCCTTCGCCCAGACCATCAAGATCGGCTTCATCAGCACCTATTCGGGGCTGAACGCCAACCTCGGCGAGTACATGGAGCGCGGCATGCGCCTGTACATGAAGCTGCACGAAAAGGACCTGCCGCCCGGAGTGAAGCTCGAGATCCTGGTGCGCGACGACACCGGCCCCAACCCCGACAAGGCCCGCCAGGTGGCGCAGGAGCTGATCGTGCGCGACAAAGTGCAGCTGCTCACCGGCGTCATCTTCACGCCCAACGCCATGTCCATGGCGCCGCTCGTGACCGAAGCCAAGGTGCCTTTCGTCATCATGAACGCGGGCACCGCGGTGATCACCACGCGCTCGCCGTACATCGCCCGCCTGTCGTTCACGCTGTGGCAGTCGAGCTATCCGCTCGGCACTTGGGCGGCGCGAAAGTACAACAACGCCTATACCCTGGTCAGCGACTTCGGTCCCGGCCATGACGCCGAGACCGCCTTCAACCAGGCCTTCGCCGCCGGCGGCGGCAAGGTTCTCGCCAGCGTGCGCGTGCCGCTGCAGAACCCGGACTGGGCGGCGTACATGCAGCGCGTCAAGGACGCCAAGCCCGACACGCTGTTCGTGTTCATCCCGGCGGGCAAGACCGCGACCGCGGTGATGAAGAACTTCGGCGACCTCGGCCTCGCCCAGGCCGGCATCAAGCTGATCGGGCCGGGCGACATCACCACCGACGAGGAGCTCGTCAACATGGGCGACGTCGCGCTCGGCGTCACCACCATGTTCCACTACTCCGCCGCTGGCAACCGGCCCGCCAACAAGGCCTTCGTCGCCGCCTGGAAGAAGGAATACGGCGCCAAATCGGTGCCGAATTTCATCTCGGTGGGCGGCTGGGACGGCATGGACGCGATCTTCTCCGTCATCAAGGCGCAGAAGGGCAAGATCGACCCCGACAAGACCATGGAGCTGCTCAAGCGCTACAAGAACCCGAACAGCCCGCGCGGCCCGATCTCGATCGACCCGGAGACCCGCGACATCGTGCAGAACGAATACCTGCGCGAGGTGCGCCGGGTGAACGGCGAGCTGGTCAACGTCGAGCTCGAGACCTTCGCCACCGCGGTGAAGGACCCCTGGAAAGAACTGCAGAAGAAGAAGTAAGCAGCCCCTGGGGGAAATACTCTCCTCTGTCGTAAGCGTCGCCTTCCACGGCGTCGCTTACGGCATGATCCTTTATGTGATTTCGGTGGGCCTGTCGGTGACGATGGGCCTGATGGGCTTCGTCAACCTGGCCCACGGCGTGTTTGCGATGGCCGGGGGCTTCATCTTCGCCTCGCTGCTGGGCCGCTTCGGCGTGCCGTATCCGCTCGCGCTGGTGGCGGCCTTTGTCCTTGTCGCATTTTTTAGTATTTTTTTGGAAAGACTTCTCTATTCCCGGCTATACCAGGCGGGCGAGCTGGCGCAGGTGCTGTTCACCATCGGCCTGATCTTCGTCTCGGTGGCGGTGGCGCGCCTGATCTACGGCACGCTGGCAGCGCCGGTGTTCCTGCCCGAGTACTTCAAGGGCCAGGTGCACGTGCTCGGGCGCGATTTCCCCACCTACCGGGTGTTCCTGATCCTATTCAGTTCAGTAATAATTTTCATATTGTGGTTCGGCGTGGAGCGCACGCGCTGGGGCGCGATGGTGCGCGCGGCGGTCGACAACCGCGCCATGGCGCAGTCGGTGGGCATCAACACGCGGCGCCTGTTCACCCTGACCTTCGCCCTGGGCAGCGGCCTCGCCGGCCTGGGCGGCGCGGTCGGCGCCGACATCCTCCCGGTGACCTGGGGCTATCCCCTCGAGCACCTGGTGTACTTCCTGATCGTGGTCGCGGTCGGCGGCCTGGGCAGCCTGCGCGGCCCGTTCATCGCCGCGCTGCTGATCGGCATCGCCGACACCGCGTGCAAGTACTGGGTGCCGCAGTTCGGCGCTTTCCTGGTCTACGCCGCGACCATCGCGCTGCTGCTGTGGCGGCCGATGGGCCTGTTCGGGACACGCACATGAGCGGAGGTGGATACAGCGCCGACCCGCGCATCCGCTGGACCGAGTGGCTGCCGTGGATCGCCGCGCTCGCCGCTTTCTTCCTGCTGCCCGAGTACCTGTCGCTCGGCGCGCGCATCCTGATCTTCATCCTGTTCGCGCTGTCGCTCGACCTGATCCTCGGCTACGCCGGCATCATCACGCTCGGCCACAGCGCCTTCTTCGGCGTCGGCGCCTATACCGCCGGCATCGTCAGCACCCAGCTCGGGATCAACGAGCCGTTCACGCAGCTCGCAGCCGCGGCAGCGGCCGCCGCCTTGCTCGGCGTGGCCACCGGCGCGATCATCCTGCGCACGCGGGCGCTGACCCTCCTCATGCTCACGCTCGCCATCACCTCGATCGTGCTGGAGATCGCCAACAAGGCCACCTGGCTCACCGGCGGCGCGGATGGCCTCTCCGGTGTGAAGGTGGACCCGATCCTCGGCGCCTTCCGCTTCGACCTGTACGGCAAGACCGCCTTCCTGTATTGCCTGGGCGCGCTGTTCATCGGCTGGCTGGTCGTGCGCCGGATGATCTACTCGCCGTTCGGCGCCATGCTCACCGGCCTGCGGGAGAACACCACCCGCATGCACGCCATCGGCTCGCCGGTGTACTGGCGGCTGGTGCTGGTGTACACGATCTCGGCGACCATGGCAGGCGTCGCCGGCGCGCTGCTCACGCAGACCAACCAGTTCGTCGGCCTGAACGTGCTCGGCCTCGAGCCTTCCGGCGACATCCTGGTGATGCTGATCCTCGGCGGCGTCGGCCGCCTCTACGGCGCGTTCATCGGCCCGGTGGTCTACCTGGTGGCGCAGGACACCCTGGCGAAGCAATTCCCCGAATACTGGTACTTCGGCATCGGCGTGCTTCTCATCGTCGTCGTACTTTTCGCCCGCGGTGGAATCCTCGGCATCTTCGATGTATTCACTCGAAACAAGAAAACTCTGTAAAAGCTTCGGCGCGCTGACCGTCGCGCAGAACATCGACTTCCGGCTCGAGGCCGGAGACCGGCACGCGCTCATCGGGCCGAACGGGGCGGGCAAGACCACTTTCGTCAACATGCTCACCGGCGCCATCGCGCCGACATCGGGAAATATTTTTTTGAATGATCAAGAAGTAACACAGACCAGCCAGGCGGCGCGCGTCAAGCGCGGCCTGGGGCGCACGTTCCAGATCACCACGCTGTTCCGCAGCCTGCCGGTGCTCGACAACGTCGCGCTGGCGGTGGCGGAGCGGCGCGGGGATGCGCAACGGATGTGGCGCCCCGCTTCTTCCCACAAGGAAATAATCGATGAAAGCCGCAGCCTCCTCGCCACCCTCGGCCTCGCCGACGACGCGGCCACCGCGGCGCAGGACCTGCCCTACGGCAAGCAGCGCCTGGTCGAGATCGCCATCGCCCTCGGCCTGCGGCCGAAGGTGCTGCTGCTCGACGAGCCGGCCGCCGGCGTGCCTTCGGCGGATACCGAGAGGATCCTGCAGCACCTGGAGAAGCTGTCCGCCGAGATCGCCATCCTGATCATCGAGCACGACATGGACGTGGTGTTCCGCTTCGCGCGGCGCATCACCGTGCTGGTGCAGGGCGAGGTGCTGGTCGAGGGGACGCCCGAGGAGATCGCGCGCGATGTGCGCGTGCACCAGGTCTATCTCGGCGAGCAGCAGCATGCTTAGCCTTTCCCGGGTCAGGGCCGGATACGGCGAGACGGTCGTGCTGGAGGACGTCGACCTCGAGCTGCCCGAGCGCGGCTCGCTCGCGATCCTCGGGCGCAACGGCGTCGGCAAGACCACGCTGCTGGCGACGATCATGGGGCACACCACCTTTCACTCCGGCGAGATCCGCTTCAATCAGAAGCCGATTTCGGCGATCCCGGTCTACGAGCGCTCGCAGCTCGGCATCGGCTACGTGCCGCAGGCGCGCGACATCTTCCCCTCGCTCACCCTGGAGGAGAACCTGACGGTCGCGGCCCGGCCCGGACGCTGGAACCTCGCGGCGGTTTATGAATTATTTCCCAGGTTAAAGGAGAGAAAAGCAGCGATGGGCAACCAGCTTTCGGGCGGCGAGCAGCAGATGCTGGCGATCGGGCGGGCGCTGGTGGGCAATCCCAGCCTGCTGCTGCTCGACGAGCCGCTCGAGGGGCTGGCGCCGATCATCGTCGAAAGCGTGCTGGCGGCGCTGAAGAAGCTGATGTCGGACGATTCGCTCGCGCTCGTCCTGGTCGAGCAGCACGCCAAGATCGCCCTCGGGGTGACGCAGCGCGTGGTGGTGCTGAATCGCGGACGCGTCGCCTACTCCGGACCGAGCGCCGATCTGCTCGCCGACTCGCAGAAGCTCACGGCGCTGCTGACGGCGCAGTAGGATCGACCGCCTAGTCGAGCTTCGCCCCGCTCTCCTTCACCAGCTTCGCCCACTTGTCGAGGTCGGCGTGCATGAAGCGCCGGAAGTCCTCGGGCGAGCTGCCGACCGGCTCGGAGCCGTCGCCTTCGATGCGCCCGCGCACGTCCGGCTGGTTGAGAGCCCTGACCAGCTCCTCGTGCAGCCGCTTGACCAGCGGCTGCGGCATGCCGGCCGGGCCGATGACGCCATACCAGCCGACCACCTCGAAGCCGGGCAGCGCTTCCGCCATCGCCGGGATGTCCGGGCTCGCGGCGAGGCGCTTCGGCGTGGTGACGGCGATGGCGCGGAGGCGCCCGGCGCGCACCTGCACCTGCGATCCCTGCAGGCCGGAGAAGTTGAAGTGGTACTGGCCGGCGATCAAATCCGCCATCGCCGGGCCCGCGCCCTTGTACGGGATGTGCTCGGCCTTCACCCCGGCCATCAGCTTGTAGAGCTCGCCGGCGAGGTGGCCGCCGCTGCCGATGCCGGCCGAGCCGAAGTTGAGCGCGCCCTGGAAGCTCCGGGTCCAGGCGATGAACTCCGCCAGGTTGTTGACCGGCGTCGACGGGTTCACCACCAGCATCAGGCCGGCAGAGGTGAGCTGCGTGATCGGCGTGAAGCTGTCCACCGGGTGGTAGGGCAGCTTCGGGTTCAGCGCGGCATTGACGGTGTGCTGGTGGTAGGCGAGCAGCAGCGTGTAGCCGTCGGGCGCCGCGGTCGCGGTCATTTGCCCGGCGATCACGCCCGCGGCGCTGGCGCGGTTGTCGACCAGCACCTGCTGCTTGAACACCTCCGACAGCTTCTGACCGAAGATGCGCGCCAGCAGGTCGGTGGTCCCGCCCTGGGCTGCGGGCGTGATCAGGCGGATCGGCCGGTTCGGGTAGTCCTGCGCCCAACCGGCAGTTGCCGCGATTATTCCCAATAGAAAGACCAAGGCTTTCATGCAGCCTGCGCCTCCTGCCGCTCGGTGTCGATCATCCTCGACAGCGTGCGCCGGAAATGTGCCAGCGGCGCGTCGGCGACGATCGCGTTCATCTTGAAGTGCGGATCGGCGTCGAGCACCTCCTGCTGGCCCTCGATGATGAACTTGTCCTCGAGGAAGCCCTCCACCATGCTCTTGTTGAGCGACTGTGCGATGGTCGCGTCGTGCAGGTTGTAGTCGTGCAGGTAATCCCAGAAGAAGTGCGTCGAGCGCTCGGTCTCCGGCGTAAAGAACTGGCAGTTGCGGTACTGCTTCGCGCCTGGAGTCTTGCCCGCGTCATTTCTCCCTTGTGCGCCGGAGCCCGCCGGCGAGAACAGCGTCTCCATGAAGAAGATGCCGGGCACGTACATGCGCGCGATGTTGCGGCGGTCCACTTTGTTCAGATTCTTCAAAATCCTCTTATGAAATGGAGGAGCATCCGCATTCATGTGCCAGCGCTCGACGCGGAAACCGTCCTCGAGGCGCTCGATCGCCGTCGGCTTCGACTTGTAGGCGTATTCCTCCGAGCCGCCCAGCGTCTTGGTGTGGACGAACGCGAGGTGGGAGAAGTCGCTCAGGTTGTCGACGATCAGGAGGTAGTTCGCGTCGTAGTGCATGTAGTCCGGCTTGCCGCGCCAGGCCGGGTCGCGCAGGTAGGTAAAGTCGAGGATCTTCGCCGGGTCGGCCCTGGCCGCCTCGCCCATCCAGATCCAGATCAGGCGCTGGCGCTCGAGCACCGGGTAGCTGCGCACGCCGAGGCCTTTCGGGATGTTGTCCTGGCCGGGAATCTGGATGCACTTGCCGCCCGGCTCGAACTTCAGGCCGTGGTACATGCAGCGCACGTCGTCGCCTTCGAGCCGGCCGTTGGACAGCCTGGCGCCGCGGTGGCAGCAGCGGTCGTCGAGCGCCACCACGCGGCCGCTTTCGCCCTTGTAGAGCACCACCGGCTTGCCGAGGATGGTGCGCGCGAGCATCTTGCCGTCGATCAGCTCGTGGTCCCAGGCCGCGACGTACCAGCAGTTGTTCAGGAACATGGCGCTCCTCCTGGGCGGAGTTTACCCCCGCCCCGGAAGCGCTACTTGGTCGTTACCGCCCGTCCTCGGCGTTGAGCGTCTGCTCGGCGCGCTCCGCCGCGGACTTGCTGGTCCAGTCGGCCCAGTAGCTGTTGCGCTTGCTGGCGATGTCGGGCGCGTTTTGCTTCGCCCACTCCAGCGAGGTCGACGTGACCCGAGTGATGCGGGTCTTCTTCTCCAAGTCTGTGAACTCCTTGCCATCGAGCTCGTTTGCGCGGATCGGCCGGAACGAAAAGCGGATCAGCACCACCCCAAAGCGGGGCGTGACGAGCGCGTAGTATGTCTTTCCCGGCAACACGGTCACCTGCATGAAATCCGCAGCCTCGCTAACCACCATGAACGTGTACAGCCCCGGCTTCACCGGATAGATAACTTTGTATCCCTGCTGCACGTGGTTGATGAATTTCGGCTCGCCCGGCTCCGTCACGTCGAAGACCGACGCCGTGTACATCCTGGTGCCGAGGATGGCGCCCCTGGGGCCGAAGCTGCGCATGAACACCACCTGGCCCTCGCCGGCAGACACGCCTGTCGGCGCAGGCGCCGCGGCCGCTGCCCCCGGCGCCGCGGGCTGCGCCTGCTCCGCCCGTTCCAACGCCGCCTGCTCGCGGCGTTCGCGCCTTGCAGCGCAGGCCCCCAGAGCAATTGCCAGCACGACGATGAACCAGAAACGCCACGATCCGATCTTCGTCATTGAAGGTTCCCCCCCCTTGCCGATTATGCCCGTTACCCCAGAGGCGCGGTGTTCCGTCGCCCGCGCCGCGATCTCGCGCGCGGCGAGTCTGCCTGCTAGCGGCAGTCCTCGCTGTTCAGCGTCTGCGCCGCACGGTCGTGCGCCGGCTTGTTGTTCCAATCCGCCCAGTACTGCGTGCGCTTGGAACTGACGTCGGCCGCATTCTGCTGCGCCCACATCTGGGTCGCCGGCGAATTCTCCACGAACTGGGTTCCCGAATTCCAGCTGGCGAACTCCGGATCGCCCTGGCGCACCGGCTTGAAGGAGAAGCGCGCTTTCCAGACGCCCATCCGCGGGGTGACCATGGTGTAGCAGGTCTTGCCGGGGACGACCGTCGCCTGCATGAAGTCGGCCGATTCGCTCACCACCATGAAGGTGTGCTGCCCGGCCTTCACCGGGTAGGCGATCTTGGTGCCGTTGTTGACGATGCCGATGAATCGGGTCTCGGGCCCGCTGACGTCGAACACCGAGGCCGAAATCGCGCTGCCGACGAATGTCGAGCGCATGAACACCACCATCGCCTCGTCCTGCTTGATCACCGGCGCCTGGCTGGTCCTCGTCATCTGGGCACCGCCGCCGCACGCGCCGAGGCCGATCGACAGCAAGGCAATCAACGGATAGCGCCACGATTTCAACGTGTTCATGAACTCTCCCCCTTTCCCTCGACTGAGAATTGACCCCTCTGCGCGCGAAATTCTACGCCCGCTCACGAGATGTGCCCGGTCGCGCGCGCGGCGAGCTCGCGGGGCGGATCCGGGGGCCGGTTGCCGCGCCAGGCCACGTGCAGGTCCGGCCTCAGCAGCAACAGGTCGAAACCGTAGAGCTCGCGCGCGCGAGCGTCGCGGATGTCGAGGACCTGGAACGGAACCCCCTGCATGGCTTTTTCGAAGGCGGAGGTGTCGTGATCGCCGAGGCGGAGAAGCGTGTACCCGGACCCGAGGCGGTCCTGCAGGGCGACCCGGCCCTCGAGCCAGACGTGCGGCAGGCGCGCGCCCGGCCAGCTGGTCGGCCGGTAGGCACGGAAATCATCCTCCGGCGCGCCCGGCTCGTCGACGATGATCGGCGAGCCTTCGTAGCGGTAGCCGAGCTCGGCGCCGATCATCTCGTTCGACTTGCGCTGCTCGACTTCGGCCACCGCGACCAGCTCGTCCAGGTTGCGCCACAGGTTGCGCCACTTGCGCCGCCCGAGCGATGCGTAGCGCGAAGCCGCGACGTTGCGGCCGCCGACCTGGCGGCGCTCGATCTCGTAGGAGGCGAGCAGGCGCGGCCCGCCCCAGCCGCGCAGCGTCCCCTCGAGCTTCCAGGCGAGGTCGATCGCGTCGCCGACGCCGCTGTTCATGCCCAGGCCGCCGGTCGGGATCATCAGGTGCACGGCATCGCCGGCCAGGAACACGCGCCCCTCGCCGTAGCGGTCCGCGAGCAGCAGGTTCTGCTTCCACTCGCCGACGTACAGCATTTCGTACTTCACGGGAACGCCGATGGTCTTCTCGAACTGCGGCGCCATGTCGCGGTCCTCGTCGACCACCGCGTGCAGCGTCCAATGGCGCGTCGAGTCCTGCATGATGAGGAAGGTCGAGCGCTCGTCGGCAACGTGGTAGTGGCGGCCCCTTCCCGGCCCCGGGCCGATCGGGATCCGGTCGAACAGCTCGTCACAGCGGTACAGCGCCTGCCGCAGTCGCAGCAAATCGCCTTCGCCCGAGAGCCCGATGCCGAGCTGCTGCCGCACCGCGCTCGCCCCGCCGTCGCAACCCACCAGATATTTGGATCGGATTGTTTCTTTTTGAAGATGAGTCGTTACTCCGGTGGAATCCTGTTCGAAAGCGACAAATTCGGCACCATAAC
This sequence comes from uncultured Enterobacteriaceae bacterium, assembly GCA_964576525.1. Lineage (GTDB taxonomy): Bacteria > Pseudomonadota > Gammaproteobacteria > Burkholderiales > SG8-39 > SCGC-AG-212-J23. The sequence continues at coordinate 13,275 of CAZNVH010000049.1, read as the reverse complement.
GCACCGTCACGCTCGGCAGCGACTCGGCGATCGACTTCAGCAGCGGCTCGAGCGTGTACTGCGAGATGAGCTGGTAGGGCTCGAGCGGCAGGCTGCCGTCGGTGCAGGCGTCGATCGCGCGGCGCGCCTCCTCCACCGACGGATAGTGATGGTGTAGCAACGGCGGCTGGTTCAGGGCCCGGACGATGTAGACGTCCATCGGCACGTCGGCGCGCAGGCCTGCAGCTCGCACTTTCGCGGCGAGGCCCATGCGCCGGAAGATCTCCATGGTGCGCGCGTTGCAGCGCTCCATCTTCGGCAGGAACTGCGGCGCTTCCTTGCGCTCGATGAGCGTGCAGCGCACGCCCCTCTGCCCGAGAGCGATCGCCAGGACCAGCCCGACCGGCCCTGCGCCGACGACGAGAACCTCGGGATCAGACAAGACGCATCAATGCCGGCTTACTTGGATTCCGTCCAGGTGATGATCGATCTCCATTCGCCGCGCCTTGCCAGGTTGCCGCAGGGAATGGCGACGAAATGCTCGCGGGTCAGCAGGGCCGCAAAGCACTGCTGGGAGATCGAATCGACGACGTAGACCAGCCGGCTGAAGTTCTGGTGGGTGGAAAGGATCTGGACATAAACGCCGTCCCCGATGGTCTTGGGTCCGTCGGCAGCCTGGATCCATCCTGAGCCAAGCAGCAAGCAAAGAGCAACGCAGCCTCGCAGGAACTTTCTCATGGCAGTCTCCGCTGTGCGAATGAAAAGAGGGCGATTCGCGGTCATTATAATCAGAGGCATGAAGCTCGCCGCCGCGTCCCTCCTGCTCTGGACAGGAATCGCGGCGGCACAGGCCTTCCCCGCGCGCACCGTCCACATCGTCGTTCCCTTCACGCCCGGCACCGGCGCCGACATCCTCGCGCGTCTGCTCGGCCCGCGCCTCTCGGAGCGCTGGAAGGTCGCGGCGGTGACCGACAACAAGCCGGGCGCCACCGGCAACATCGGCGCCGAGTTCGTCGCCAAGGCGCCGCCCGACGGGCACACGCTGCTGTTCAGCGCCACGTCCTTCGTCACCGCGCCGGCGCTGTACCGGAACCTGCCGTTCGACCCGGTGGCGAGCTTCGCCCCGGTGGTCCTGATCTCGACCAGCGCCATGGCCGTGGTCGTGCATCCGCAGCTGCCGGCGCGCACGGTGCGCGAATTCATCGCTCTCGCGAAACGCGAGCCGGGCAAGCTGCACTACTCCTCGCCGGGCAACGGCGGCCCGCAGCACCTGGCGATGGAGCTGTTCAAGCTGGAAACCGGAATCGACATCGTGCACGTGCCGTACAAGGGCGCGGCCGGCGCGCTCGGCGACGTCATCGCCGGGCACGTGCAGGCGACGATCTTCGCGCTGCAGACCGTCCATCCGCACGTCGCGAACGGCCGTCTGCGCGCGCTCGGCGTGATGAGCAGCGAGCGCTCGGCCGCCTATCCCGAGGTGCCGACGCTCAAGGAACAGGGCCTCGCCGGGCTTGAGGTCGAAACCTGGTACGCGGCCTATGCCCCCGCCAACACGCCTGCCGCCGTAGTATTGAAGATCAACCACGACCTCAACCAGGCGCTGCAGGAGCCGGCGGTGCGCGAGGCGCTGGCGCGGCAGGGCATGAGCCCCGCGGGCGGCCCGCCGCAGCGCCTCGAGGCGCTGGTGAAAAGCGAGCTCGAGCGCTGGGCGCGCGTGGTGAGCGCCGCAGGAATAAAGGCCGATTGATGACCGAAGAACTGTTCGACGACCTGGTCGCCGCGAATCGCATCCTCGCCGAGTTCGGCGTGATCGACGCCTACGGCCACGTCAGCCTGCGCTCGCCGCGCGACCCGCAGCGCTATTTCCTCGCGCGCTCGCTCGCCCCCGAGAAGGTGCAGCGTGAGGACCTGATGGAGTACGACCTCGACAGCAAGCCGATCGATCCGCAGGGACGCGAGTCGGTGCGCGAGCGCTACATCCACGGCGAGATCTACAAGACCCGCCCCGACGTGATGGCGGTGGTGCACAACCACTCGCCGTCGGTGATTCCCTTCGGCGTGAGCGGCGTGGCGCTGCGGCCGGTCTATCACATGGCGGCCTTCGTCGGCGAAGGCCTGCCCAACTTCGAGATCCGCGACGTGCAGAAAGGCACCGACCTCCTGGTGAAAACGCCCCAGCTCGGGCGGGCGCTCGCCAAAGTCCTCGGCAGGAAGCCCGCCGCCCTGATGCGCGGCCACGGCGCGGTCGTGGTGGGCGAGAACCTGCCGCGCGCCGTCGGCCGCAGCATCTACCTCGAGATCAACGCGCGCCTGCAGCGCGAAGCGCTATCGCTTTCGAAAAAGATCACCTACCTGGACGCCGCCGAAGTGAAAGCGTCGAACCCGGTCCAGGACTACAAGCGCGCCTGGCCGCTGTGGCGCGAGAAGGCGCTGGCCAAGGCGAAGGCCGAGCGCTAGGCGGCGGCGCGGTACAGGCGCCACTCCCCCGGCACGCCCTTCAGCGAGTGCAGGCCGCGGTCCTCGAATTGCAGGCCCGAGCCGGCCACCAGGTCCTTGACGGTGTTCGAGACGATCACCTCCCCCGGCCCCGCCTCTCCCGCCACCCGCGCGCCGATGTGGACGGCGATGCCGCCGACTTTGCCGCCGATCACTTCGACCTCACCGGTATGCACGCCGGCGCGCACCGCGATGCCGAGCGAGGACACGTCGTTGCTGATTCCTTGCGCGCAGCGCACTGCGCGCGCCGGGCCATCGAAGGTGCCGAAGAAGCCGTCGCCCGCCGTATCGACCTCGCGGCCGCGGTAGCGTTCGAGATTGCGCCGCACGGTGCCGTAGAAATCCCCGAGCAGCTCGCGCCACTTGCGGTCGCCGATCGCCGCTGCCCGCTCGGTGGATTTGACGATGTCGACGAACATCACGGTGGCGAGCACGCGGTCGGGTTCCGGCGCATGGCGCGCGCCCGTGACGAACTCCTCGATGTCGCCGAGCACCGCTTCGGCATCGCTGGTCCAGGGAATGTGGTCGTCGCCTGGATACTCGACCAGCTTCGCACCGGGGATCCGCTCCGCCATGAAGCGGCTTGCGCCAACGGCTACGGCTCGGTCGCCGGTGCGATGCATGATCAGCGTCGGGACGCGTATCGCCGGCAGTACATGGCGCATGTCGATCTGGTCGTTCATCCGCATCAGCGCCGCCAGAGCACCGGGGCTCGCGCTGCGCACCAAATACTGCGTCCACCAGCTGCGGAAGCGCTCGTCGCGAGCCATGCTCGGGACGCGCTGCTCGAGCCCCATCGGCCCACCCCAGCCTGCAATGATGGCCTCGATCTCCCGCTCGCGCTCCTCCGGCCCCGGCGCCCAGGGATAGTCGTCGGCTCGCAAGCGGCGCGCAAACGAGCCGAACATGAGCAGCGCGTTGGTGCGCTGCGGATAGCTCGCCGCGAACAGCGCGCACAGCGGCCCGCCCTCCGAAATGCCGAGGAGCGCGGCTTTCTGCGCGCCGGCCGCGTCCATCACCGCGCGCACGTCGTCCATGCGCTCTTCCAGCGTCGGCAGCCGCGACTCGTGCACCCGGTCCGAGAGTCCCGTGCCGCGCTTGTCGAACACGATCAGCCGCGAAAACGAGGCGAGGCGCTCCAGGAAATGCGCGAACGAGGGCTCGGTCCAGAACTCGTCGATATTCGAGACCCAGCCCATGACGAACACCAGGTCGGGCGGACCCTTGCCGACCACCTGGTAAGCGATGTTGACGGCGCCGCTCTTCGCGTACTTCGTCTGCGGCTGCATTGGCAGCTTCAGCTTATCAAATAGAATCGGCCGATGAGCGCCGATCTTTGCTCCCTGAGCGCGGTCCAGCTCCTCGACGGCTACCGCAAGCGCGAGGTTTCGCCCGTCGAGGTTGCACAGGCGGTCCTCAAGCGCATCGAACAGTTCAATCCGCGCCTCAACGCCTTGTGCCTTGTTTCGGAAAAAATACTGGAAGACGCCAAAGGGTCCGAAGCGCGCTGGGTCGCCGGCCAGCCCAGGGGCCTTCTCGACGGCGTGCCGGTGTCGATCAAGGATCTGGTGCTGACCAAGGGCTGGCCAACGCTGCGCGGCTCCAAGACCATCGATCCCAAGGGCCCCTGGAACGACGACGCGCCGGCCACCGCGCGGCTGCGCGAGCATGGCGCGGTGCTGCTCGGCAAGACGACCACGCCGGAGTTCGGCTGGAAAGGCGTTACCGACAGCCCGCTCACCGGCATCACGCGCAACCCCTGGAACAAGGCGAAGACGCCGGGCGGATCGTCAGGCGGTGCCGCGGCGGCGGTCGCCTCGGGCATGGGGCCGCTGGCGGTCGGCACCGACGGCGGCGGCTCGATCCGCATCCCGTGCAGCTTCACCGGCCTGTTCGGCATCAAGGCGTCGTTCGGCCGCGTGCCGGCGTGGCCGCTGTCGCCCTTCGGCACCGTGGCGCACGTCGGGCCGATCGCGCGCAGCGTCGCCGACGCCGCGCTGATGCTCAACGTCCTCGCGCAGCCCGACGCGCGCGACTGGCACGCCCTGCCCTACGACCCGCGCGACTGGCGCACGGGCCTGGAGCGCGGCGTCGCCGGCCTGCGCATCGCGTACTCGCCCGACCTCGGCTACGCGAAGGTCGATGCGGAAGTCGCCGCGATCGTGAAGCAGGCGGTTTCGGTGTTCGAGGAGCTCGGCGCGAAGGTCGAGGAAAAGAATCCCGGCTTCGAGGACCCGACGCCGGTGTTCCTGACCCACTGGTTTTCAGGTGCCGCTTTTCTCCTGAAATCAGTGAAGAACCGGGAGCTCGTCGATCCGGGCCTGCGGGAAGTGGCTGCGCTGGGCGAGAAGATCACCGCCGACCAGGTTCTCGACGCGCAGATGAAGCGCGGCGCGCTCGGCATGCACATGAACCTGTTCCACCGCGACTACGACCTGCTGGTCACGCCGACGCTCGCCACCACCGCGTTCGACGCCGGCCAGGAGTTCCCCGAGAGGGACGGCAAGCGCTGGACCGACTGGACGCCGTTCACCTACCCGTTCAACCTGACCCAGCAGCCCGCGGCGTCGATTCCCTGCGGCTTCACCAAGGCCGGCCTGCCGGTCGGCCTGCACCTCGTCGGCCCGCGCTACGCAGACGCCCTTGTGCTGCGTGCCGCACGCGCCTTCGAGACCGCGCGCCCGATTGCCCTGCCGAAGCTCTGACCCCCTGACAAGGGGGTCGCGAGCGTAGCGAGCGGGGGGTTTACTTGCGCCGGCTTTTCGCCCAGGCGATGAACTCGGGCGTGCGGAAGATCTCCTTGTACGCTTCCTGCTGGGCGAGCTTCTCCGGGTGGAACTCAACCTGGAACGCCTTTTCGTAGGCGAGCAGGCCCTCGAGCGCGATCTTGCCGTCCTTGCGCGTGAGGCCGACGGTCACCAGGCACCAGTAGGCCGGCTTGTGGTCGGGCTCGAGCGCCATGGCGCGCCGGCAGGTCTGTGCCGCCTCGTCGAAGCGCTTCGCCGCGATCAGCAGGTTGCCGCGCAGGTTGGTGGTCGCGGCGTCCGCGCCGCCGATGTTGCGCTCCAGCGCGCCGATCGCGGTGAGCCCGCGGTCGAACTGCTGCTCGAAGAAGTAATGGTCCACCAGCATGAACTGCAGGTCGGCGTCGCCGCCGAAGTTCGCGGCGAGATGGCGCAGTGCAGTGCGGTGCGTCTTCTCGTCGATGCGGCCGCCGTAGGCGACGCGCATCAGCGCCCACTGGCGCGACTTGCGGTAGCCCTCCGGGAACTCCTCCATCACGCGGTAGGCGCCCGCGAAATCCTGCGCCGTCAGCGCGGCGCGCAGATCGTTGAACGGCTTGAGGTCGGCCTTGCCCATCAGCTTGGTGCCGAACAGGCCGAACAGCATCGAATCGGTCTTCAGGATGGTGGCGAGGTCGAAGCGCGCGGAGGCGGTGTAGAGCGTCGCCACGCTGTGCATGTACCAGTCCTCGATCCTGCCGCCGGGCGTGAGGTAGTACTCGATGTAGTCGATGCCCTGGTCGCCGAGGTCGTAGCGCAGCAGCGCGTAGAGCTTGCCGGCGCGGCGCGCGGCGCGCATGTACTTCACCGAGCCCTGGCTGCTCTCCAGCGTGCGCAGGCTCAGGTCGATGTTCGCGCGCAGCGCCGTCGGCTGGCCCTTGCGCACGCCTTCGCGGTCGGCCGGACTCAGGCCGAGGTCCTTGACCGTGAGCGCCGAGATCGCGTCGAGGTCGAGGAGCCCGACCATTTCCTCGGCCTTGCGCTGGTTGAGCGCCTTGGCGATCGTCTCGCCCGCCGCGGCGGCGCCCGCCAGCTCCGCGTCCTGCGCCGCCACCTGCAGCGACAGCATCAGCCCCGCCATTGCCCACACGAGTTTTTTCATGTCATAGCCTTGTCAGTTCCAGCGCCCAGGTTGAAATCAGCTTGTCCTCCTCCAGCATGGCGCCGCGCACGCTATAGCGGCGGGCGTCGCGCTGCTGGATGCACTCGAAGCCGCGGTAGCGCGCGGTCGGGCTGGCGTAGGACGAGAGGATCGCGTCCCCCGTGACCACGAAGCGCCCGCGCAGCGCGCCGAGCACCGGGTTGTTCGAGCTCCAGTGGGTCGAGGCCGCGCCCGGCGAGAACGGCTCGATCTGGTAGCGGTTGTGCGTGACGCGCAGCGGCTCGCCGCGCAGCCGCAGCACCGCCTCGAACTGCCAGCGCCCGGGCTCGTGCCGGATGGTGTTCTCGCCGGCCACCGGCGACACGCTACCCGAGGCGTCGCGGTGCTCGCCCTCGACGCGCCAGGTGCCTTCCTCGAAAAGAAAGCTGTGCGGCACTAGCCGTGCGCCTTGACGCTGTCGGCCGGCGCTTGCGCGCGCTCCTGCATTCCATAGTCCCTCAGGACATTGCAAATCCGCAGGCGGTAGGCGCTGAATACTCCGGCGCGCCCTTCCTTCTGCGCCTCGCGGTGTTTCTGCACGTTGCGCCAGCGGCGCACCGCCTCCTCGTCGCGCCAGAAGGAGAGCGACACGAACCTGGAGCTGTCGGCGATGCTCTGAAAGCGCTCGATCGAGATGAAGCCGTCGAAGCCCTTCAGCTCGTCGCCCAGCCCCTCGGCGAGGTGCTTGTAGTCGGCGAAGCGGCCCTCGGCCGCGCTGAACTCGAAGATCACCGCGATCATGCTGCCTCCCCGTCTCTCCCGGTCAGTGAAATCATGCCCTACATTTCCCATTCGAGGGGCAGGCCGGCGTATTGCTCGGCCAAGGCGACCTGCGCGTGGTAGGAGGAGCGCAGGTAGTCGAGCTCGTGCTCCTGCGCGCGCTGGTCGAAATCGCTCGCGTCCGGAAAGCGATGCAGCAGGTTGGTGAGGTACCAGGAAAGTCGCACCGAGCTCCATACGCGGCGCAGCGCGGTATCGCTGTATTCGTCCAGCAGGCGGCTGTTGCCGCTTTCGTAGTACGCGGCGAGGGCCCGCGACAGGTAGAAGACGTCCGACACGGCGAGGTTCAGGCCCTTCGCGCCGGTCGGCGGCACGATGTGCGCGGCGTCCCCGGCGAGGAACACGCGCCCGTATCGCATCGGTTCGACGACGTAGCTGCGCAGCGGCGCGATGGACTTCTCGATCGACGGCCCGGTGACGATCACCTCGGCGAGGGCGCGCGGAAAACGCGCCTTGAGCTCGCTCCAGAAGCGCTCGTCGGGCCAGTCCTCGAGCCGCGTGTCGAGCGGCACCTGCACGTAGTAGCGGCTCAGGCGCGGGCCGCGCATCGAGGCGAGCGCAAAGCCGCGCGGGTGGTTGCAGTAGATGATGTCCGGCAGCGGCGGCGTCTCCGACAGGATGCCGAGCCAGCCGAACGGGTAGAGCTTTTCGTACTCGCGCAGCTGCGACGGCGGAATGCTCCTGCGCGACACGCCGTGGAAGCCGTCGCAGCCGGCGACGAAGTCGCATTCCAGCCGGCGCTCCTCGCCCTGTGCCGTGAAAGCGACGAGCGCGCGCGCGCCGGTGAGCTCGAGCAGGCGCACGTCGTGCGCTTCATCCACGACCACGGCGCCGCGCCGGTCGGCGGCGGCGAACAGGTCTTCCTGCAGGCTGGTCTGGCCATAAGCCATGAAGCGCTTGCCGACGTGCCGGCGCACGTCGATGAGGTAGGTTTCGCGCCCCGCCCAGACGATCTTCATGCCGTCATGGGGATGGCCCTCGCGGTCCATCCGCTCGCCGAGGCCGCTTGCTCTCAGCACGTCGACCGTGGTCGGCTCGAGCACGCCCGCGCGGATGCGCGACAGCACGTAGCTGCGGGGCTGCTTCTCCACCACCACGCTCTCCACCCCGCGGCGGTGCAGCAGCTCGCCCAGCAGCAGGCCGGCCGGACCCGCGCCGATGATCGCGACCTGCGTCTTCACCGCGCCTTTCAAGCCCCCGGCGCGCGGCCCGCGTACGCGTCGCGCAGCAGGTCCAGCACCGGCGCGTACTCCACCTTCCTGGGGTTGGGATAAGGCGCCTCGGTCGCGATGCGCGCCGCGCGCTCCAGGTCGGCTTCCTTCATGCCGATGTCCGACAGGCGCATCGGCAAACCGAGCTTTTGCTCGAGATCGAAGATCCCATCCGGTGCATTCCTGCTTTCCATGGCTCGCTCGATCCGCTGCATGGCATCGCGCGCTGCGCTGTAGTTGTAGCGCATGGCATGCGGCAGCACGATCGAATGGGTTTCTGCGTGCGGCAGGTTGAAGCTGCCGCCCAGCACGTGGCACAGCTTGTGGTGCAGCGCCATGCCGGCCGAGCCCAGCGCCACGCCGCAGAGCCAGGCGCCGTACAGGGCAGCGCTTCTTGCTTCCAGGTTTTTGGGATTTTGAAGTATCAAAGGCAAAGCCCCGGCGAGAGCGCGTATCCCCTCCTCCGCCATCAGCGAAATGATCGGGTTCGCATCGTGCGCGTACAGCGCCTCGACCGAATGCGCGATCGCGTTCATGCCGCTCGCGGCCGAAAGGCGCGCCGGCAGGCTGAGGGTCAGCTCGGGGTCGTAGATCACCGCTTTCGGCAGCACCTTCACGTCGCGGCCGGTTTTCTTCGCTCCGCCCTCGGTCAGGCCGTAGATCGGCGTCATCTCGGAGCCGGCGTAGGTGGTCGGGACGGCGAGGATCGGCAGCGGCGAGACGAGCGCGATCGCCTTGCCCAGGCCGGTGGTCGAGCCGCCGCCGACCGTTACGCAGCAGTCGGCGCCCAGCTCGCGCGCCACGCGGCGCGCCTCCTCGGCGACCTCGACCGGCACGTGCATGACCGCCTTGTCGTAGACGCCCGCGGCGCGGGCGCCGAGGATTTCCGCGACGCGCCTCACCGTGTCCGACTGTTCCGGAGTGGACAGCAGCAGCGCGCGCTTCACCCCGAGGCGGTCGAGCTCCGCGGGCAGCTGCGCGAGCGAGCCCGCGCCGAACACCACCCGCGAGGGCAGGCCGTTGTAGACGAAGGGCTTCAGAACTTCTCCAGCCAGGGGCGCAGCTCGATCTCCCAGGTCCAGGCGCTGCGGTGCTGGCGATACACGTGCAGGTAGTTGCGCGCGATCTGGTCAGGATCGAGTTTGGTGTTTTCAGAATCCTTTCCGATTCCCCCGTCGATCACGAAATGAGCGACGTGGATGCCCTTCGGCGCGAGCTCGCGCGCCATGCTCTGCGCCAGGCCGCGCAGCGCGAACTTGCCCATGGCGAACGGCGCCGACTGGGCATAGCCCTTGACGCTCGCCGAGGCGCCGGTGAAAAAGATCGCGCCGGAGCCGCGCGGCAGCATGCGCTTTGCCGCGGCCTGCGCGACAAGGAATCCCCCAAACGCCGAGACCGACAGGGTCTTCTCCACTTCCTTGGCATCGAGATCGACGAACGGCCCGCGCGTCCGGTAGCTCGCGTTGTAGACCACGAGGTCGGGAACGCCCCACTTCTTCTCCACGGCCTGGAACGCCGCGTCGACCTGGGCGGCGTCGACCGCGTCGCAGCGAATCGCAAGCCCCTTGGTCTGCAGCTTTTCGGTATTGCGGGCGGCAAGGGCGACGTTCAGGCCTTCAGCCTCCAGCTGCCGCGCGAGCGACGCGCTCAAGCCGCTGCCGGCGCCGACGATCAGCGCCGTCTCGGCCGGCTTCATTCCGGCTGGATGCCGCTATCGCGGATCAACTTGCCGAGCTTGTCGGACTCGGCGCGCACAAAACGCAGGAACTCCTCGGGCGAGCTTGCGACTACGTCAAAGCCGCGCTCCTCGAGCCGCTGCCTGACCTCGGGCGCCTCGAGCGCGCGCCGCATGTCGTTCCTCAGTCTCGAGGAAATATTTTTTGGAACTCCGACGGGAACGAGCATGCCGAACCATGAGACCTGCTCGAAGCCGGGATAGGTCTCGGAGAGCGTCGGCACGTCGGGCAGCAGCGCGATGCGGCTCCTGCCGCCGACGGCGAGCGCCTTGACCTTGCCCGCCTTGATGTGCGGCAGGATCAGCGGCGTCGAGATGAAGGCAATGTCGATCTGGTTGCCGAGCAGCGCCTGGATCATCGGCCCGCCGCCCTTGTAGTGCACGTGGGTCATCTTGATTCCGGCCTGCTGCTCGAGCAGCAGCGCGCCGAGGTGGTTGGAGCTGGCGGCCCCCGCGGTCGCGTAGGTCACTCTGCCGCTTTCCGCCCTGGCGCTCGCCACCAGGCCGCGCAGGTCGGTCGGCGCGAAGTTGCTGGTCGCCACCAGCGTGCTCGGCGAGGTCACCATCAGCATCAGGTGCTCGAGGCGCACGAACGGATCGGGCGCCATCTTGTAGATGTGGTGGTTGACCGCATGCGTGTCGAACACCAGGAGCAGGGTGTAGCCGTCGGGCGCCGCCGCGGCGGCCTCGGCCGCGCCGACCGAGCCGCCGGCGCCGCTCTTGTTCTCGATGATCAGGCTCTGGCCGAGGAACTCCTGGAGCTTCGGCTGCACCACGCGGGCGATCAGGTCGGTGGTGCCGCCCGGCGGGAACGGCACGATCATGCGCACCGGCTTCGCGGGATAGGCCTGCGCGAGCGCCAGGCAGGGAGAAAACAGCAGCGCCGCCAGCAGTCGTTTCACGGTCACCTCCAGATTTTTGCCGCGGTCTCGAGCAGCAGGCCGAGCTTACGCTTCTGCAGGTCCTCGGTCATCGGGTTCGGCAGCACGTTGAATTTCGACATCGCCGAGCTGCCGAAGCCGCACTGCGGGCAGATGCCGAGCTGCTCGAGCGGAACGTAGCGGGCCGCTTCCTCGATCCTTCTCTGAATGTCTTCGCTTGATTCAACGGCAGGTTTCTTGGTGCTCACCAGGCCGAGAAAAGCCATCTTGCCCTTGCGCAGGTACTTGAGAGGCGCGAAGTCGCCGGCGCGCGGCGAGTCGTACTCGAGCAGGTAGGCATCGACCTCCAGTCGGCCGAACAGGCGCTCGGCCACCGGCGCGTAGCCGCCGTCCCCCATCCACAGCCCCTGCATGTTGCCGCGGCACATGTGCAGCGCCACGCGCATGTCCTTCGGCTTCTTCGCAATCGCGCGGTTGATGACGTCGATGTAGGTGTCGATCAGCTTCTCGGGATCCTCGCCCTGGCGCTTGGCCACGCCGCGGTTGGTGTCGTCACAGCACAACGTAAGCGGGACCTCGTCGAGTTGCAGGAAGCGGCAACCGAGCTTCGCCAGCGCGTCGATCTCCTCCTGGTAGATGCGCACCAGGTCGTCCCAGTATTTCGCCGGGTCGGGATAGATCGCGCGGTCCATCGCCTCGCTGAAGTGCCCGAAATGCATGTGCGAAGGCGTGGGCATGGTGACCTTCGGAATGCGCTTTGCATTGGCTTTCAGAAAAGCAAAATCATCCGTGACGATGCCCTTGGTGCGCCTGAGCCCCTTGGTTGCCACCGGCGCCGGCGCCGCGGTCGAGACGCCCTCGTCGTTGTGGAACGTCAGGTACGACGCCTTGAAGGTGAATCCGTCCACGGCCGAGAGAAAGCCGCGCGACCAGCCGCCGCGCCGGAACTCGCCGTCGGTGACGTATTCGAGGCCGAGGTCTTCCTGCATCCGCACTGCCTCGCGAATGGACCTTTCAAGAGTTTCAACAAACAAACCCTCGGCAAGCCTGCCCTGCTCGTGCTCCACCCAGGCCTGCATCAGCTCGGGCGGCCGCACCAGGCTGCCTACATGGTCGACGTGCGCTGCCGCACCGCCGGCCTTTGCGCCTCGAACAGCTCCAGATACTTCGGGTTGAACCATTTTTCCACTGCCTCCTTGTAGCTTGGCCGCTCGAACAGGCGCCGCCTCCATGCCGCCACGCGGGGGCGCTCGCGCCACAGATGCTCCAGACCGAGGTGCTCGAGCCGGATCATGTAGGGGATATAGCCGATGTCCGCCAGCGAGAATGAACTCCCCGCCAGCCAGGTGCTTTCCTGCAACTGAGTCTCTGCTTTTGCAATGAAATTGCCCCATTGCACCAAAGAGGGCGTGAAGGTCGGCGACTCCATGCCCATCTCGATCGACTTCCTGCGCCGCTCGCGCGTCTCGGCGCTCGGGATGCCGTCCATGTAGGCCTTGAGCTGCTCCGGCGTCTTCTTCAGGTGCTGATGGCGAAAAGCGATGCACATGCTCAGGTTACCGACGGCGATGTGCAGGCCTTCGTCGAGCTGCTTTGTCCAGAGCCGCATTTTTGCCCTTTCAAGAGGATCTCCCTTGAGAGGATTGCCCGGAAAAGCGTCATCGAGGTACTCGCAGATCACCGTCGATTCGATCACCACGCGGCTGTCGTGCACCAGAGTCGGCACCACTGCGTTCGGGTTCATCTTCAGGTACTCGGGCTTCTGCGTATCACCGGCGCGCAGGTCCATGTGCACGCCGCTCCACTCCAGCTTCTTCTCGGCGAGCACGGTGCGCACCTTGGCGGCGCACACCGACATGTCATTGTGGTAGAGCCGAATCATCGTGCAACCTCCACGGGAAGACCGGTCAGGCGGCGGCTGGCGGTGCGGTCCATGAACACCACCTCCGGTGCGGCGATCTCATAGTCCGGATAGCGCGCGAGGAAACCCGCGATCGCCTCGCGCAGCTCCATGCGCGCGAGCGCTGCGCCCAGGCAGTAATGCACGCCGTGCCCGAGCGTGACGTGGCGGTTGGGGCTGCGCGCCACGTCCAGCCGGTCCGGGTCCGGGAACTGCGCCGGGTCGCGATTCGCCGCGCCGATCATGATGTGCAGGATCTGGCCCTTGCGGATCGCTCGGCCGCCGATCTCGAAGTCCTCGCGCGCGGTGCGTATGCCGCGCTGGGTGGGCGCGTCGTAGCGCAGGAATTCCTCCGCCGCGGCATCGATC